>JAKSIU010000026.1 GCA_024398615.1 Bacteroidaceae bacterium | reverse complement strand
TGCCGCATGATGTACAGACAAGTACCATTATCAGGATTCTTATTATCTGTTTCATTGCGACGGCAAAGACAATCAGCGCTTGTGCTTTTTCTGGGATTTGTAGAGGTCCACGTCATAGATTATCGGCATGTATTTCTGATACAGTGCGGTGACTCCATTCCAGGTTCCGCGTGTCTGGTCATACAATATCACACCGTTCCATTCACCTCCCCCGACCATGGACAAATGCTCCATAATCATTCTGCTCAAGGTGCTCGATGCCGTGGCCATGCCACCCTGAGCATAATCAGAATACGGGAGCACCAACTCATGAGGTGTGGAATAACACTCGGCATACACTTCGGGCTTGTTATGCTCATTAAACACCTTCATTGTCGAGCAGCCGGTCATGGCAAACAACGCCAGCACCACAGTCACTAAAACACTGAGATTCTTCATATGCACTAATTGGACAAATTACGATCATGTTCGTTTGCACACGCCGTCAACAGAAATAACCCCATTGCCAGTATGCACGATGAAACAATATTATTTCTGGCAATCATTTTCATCGATCACATACAGGACGTATCCCCATTTCCCTATATCGTTCAATAGCTTTCGGTTTATAGGAATAATCTGTTTGAAGCACCTCTGCCTTACTGCCATTCTCATTTGACAGGGTGCCTGTCCAACGCCACACGTTTTTGTCATTGCTTGAAGATATGCTGTATGAGTCGTACTCGTATGTGAATGGGCTCATTAACATACAGTTGCCGTTTGGACTGATGAATTTCATTTCAGGTGGCACGCCATCGGCCGCAGCGGTAATAACCACTTGGCATTTCTCAAACAGTTCACTCACCTCTGCGGCAGAAGGCATTCTCCACTTGCCGCCAAGGGTCTGATGAACAACATCATATTCCGTTCCACAAATTGAACTTCCAATGTAATCATAAACACCATCATGATACCAGGTGTAAACGTCACGGGAACCAATGTGATGTGAGACCAGCATTCCCCACGCAAATGTTTCACCCTTCTCCAATGGTGATTGGGCCAAAAAGTCACAACTTGCCCAATTGACACTCAGCCCCAGGTCTATGGCCATATCATCCACATTCCTGGTCGTGAACGACTGCACCTCACCATACAACACATCTGAGGTATGGAGGGATTTAATATAGAAACGGTAATAGTACGTGGTATTGTGGTGAAGGTTCTTGAGAATTTGGCTGATTTCCCCGTCTCCATTGACAGTGCAATCTTCATTTGCCGGACTATATGATAATGCGTCCTGAGTGTCTGCATACTCAATACCTGCCTTGCAGAGGGCCAAGTCTGCGGGACTGGCGGTAACGTTACCTACAAGGCTGGCGGTATAATATTCAATATCGTTTGACTGGGAATTGATTATGACAGGATTGAATTTCTCAGTTGTAAACGTACAGATCTGTGATATTGTCCTGTTCTCGCCATCTTCAGACTTGAAATAAACACAGTAGGTGTATTGAGTTTCCGCCTGAAGGTCTTTCAACTGTATTTTCACATCCCCTCCCGACATTACAGAAGTTTTATTTGAAATCATGCAGTCAGGCTTGTCATTACCGTTTGCCCACGAATTAAACGCGCTTTGAGCATTGTCACTTTCCATGGAGTATAACACTCCGAATGAGCCGTAGGCTATATCATAGTCTGACAATTCCCCAAAACTGTCAGATATGATTGCCGTAAAAGCCGTGGCTTCAACCATAGGTGCGGGCTTCTCAGGACTACTCGGACCATCTTTCTCTTCACAAGAAATAAGCATGCTTCCTAATAACAAATATGTCGGCAACAGGTTGAGTTTCAAATTCCTTTTGTTCATAATCAATGATAATAATAGTAAAGCGAATGCATGTAGTAAGGAAGCGATATCGAATCCCTACTAGGATTCTCGCTTACGTTCACTACCTTTAGTGTAAACTCGTTATTCGAATCGAAATAGTCATTTTCATATGATGCTGGATTATATGAACTTGATGTTTTTCCTGCAAACAATTGGTATTGGAAACCATAATGTCCCACACCGCTATTTTGTGTGGATGAATCAAGATTAAGTTGATAGTATACACGATGTTCGGTACTGCCATTCATAGGTTTCACTTCTGAATTAAATGCAGTATACAAATTGACGTGTTTGAAGATGTAATGCCTGGTAAAACAGCTGTTTTTAATAGGTGAGTCATAAAAAAACCAATATCCTTCTTCATGCCAATCGAGAGAAACCCATGCGTACTCTTTTCCACCTTCGGAGAAGCCAATCCTATCATGTTCTGATATATTATGATTAGTACATTCGCTTTTTGGCTCAAATGTACCCGAACATGAGGATGTTGGCCCTAAAATACCGCGGAAAAAAAACGGAAAAATTGTAATGTGCTTGTTATCTGGCGTTTAATGCGGCAGAATTTATCATATCCAGATAGTCGGGTGCCATGTTTTCCATGATTTTGTGTTTGCGTTTGCGTATGGCATCACGTGTTATTCCGCCAATTACAGCGGCTATCAGGTCATTCTCACATCCTATTGACATAAGTATTATGGTTATGTAGTCCTGCTCTTTGGCAATGGGCATTTCGGTCTGGATGTCCTGTATGACCTCTATGTATGAGTTCTTGAGTGCGGTTGAGATCCCGGTCATTTCAGCGTAACTGGTATTTCCGGACACCGCATTGGCCTTAAGTGAGAGCAAGGTCTTGTACTCTGGTGTGGTCTGGAACCTGCGGCTACAGTATGAAATACGCTGACGGTACAGTTTGAGCAGTGTCTGTCGTGCTTCAGGGTCATTGTCCTGTTGTTCGCGCACCTTTGCCTCGAGTATCTCAATGCTGCTGTGGCGGAGTTTCTCCTTCTGGGCATTCATCCTGGCAATATATACGAGTACGGTTACCAGTATG
This sequence comes from Bacteroidaceae bacterium, assembly GCA_024398615.1. Lineage (GTDB taxonomy): Bacteria > Bacteroidota > Bacteroidia > Bacteroidales > Bacteroidaceae > Colenecus. The sequence goes on along the minus strand of JAKSIU010000026.1, from coordinate 37,953 downwards.
AATATGATTACCAGTGACACACATATCAGGGTTATACGCTGGATTCTGGATTTCATGGCCTGTTGCGCAAGTTCTGTCTTGTAACCTTGTCTGATTTCCTCAATCTCACTGGTATGTCTCAATATCGAGATTGAATCCATTGCGGTCTTGAATACATCCATATAATATATTGCATCAGAATCGATACCCTTAAGAACTGAAAGCCTGACAAGTCTGTCTGCATTGTTGCATAGGGTATATAGTTCATTTCTGTATTCCATGGCAAGTTTGTAACAGTTGTAAGCGGAGTCAAGTTCATTCATGGAATAGAATGCTGCTGCTTTAACAGACAGTGCTGCACCGGACAATTCTGGTTTGGAGAGAACAGACAGGTGTTGGTTGATAAGTTGGATCACATCTTCGTAATTCTGATCATTATACAACTTTATCTTTGCTTTTTGCAACAATATGTTATTCTTCTGTTCTGCTGTTGACATGTTATCGGCCAGTATTGAGTTGAATATACTGTCAGACATGGAATATTCTTCCAAATACATCAGACAAAGACCTGAATGATATCTGGCGAATAATTCAGTGGCCTTGTCATCAAGCCGTACAGAATTTGCTATGCACGAATTAAATAATCGCAGGGCATCCTGATTCATGTGACGTTTCTCATACAATACGCCTACATTCTGCTGGCAAAGGGCGTAATATCGTATTGTGGTGTCGGAGAACAGCGACATGGCCTTGAGATAGGCATCAAGAGCGTCAAGCTCGTTCCCGTTCAGGTCACTGACGCACCCCAGCGAGTACCAGCTCATGGCGGCATGCCAGTCCTTGTGGCGGGTTCCGTACCAGTCGGTGGCTATGCGTATGAGGCTGTCGCTGGGTATGTCAACGTAGCACTTGTAGTCCGCCTGGGTCTTGAGCATGGCGTACCGGGCAAGATGCCTGCCCTTCAGGGTGGTGGCATCGATGCTGTCAAGGCTGGCCTGGGCTGCCGCAGGGTCAGAGTCCAGTATGGCCTCTATGCGGGACAGAGTGCGTATGGGGTGGTTCCTGCCGCATGATGCACAGACAAGTACCATTATCAGGATTCTTATTATCTGTTTCATTGTGATGGCAAAGATATATGTCCTTTTGCGGATTAAAAGATGCCGTCATCTTCGGGGATTCCGCTTCGTTCTATACACATTATATAATAGATAGGCATATAGGTGATGTTGTCCTTTGTATATACTTCGCGCTCATTGTCAAGCACAATACCCGATGGGATATTATACTCTTTGTCGGCAAGGAACCTGTCAAGTGCCTTATGCGAAGTGTAATCCTTTCCAGATTTCACCTCAATAGGCAAGACTGTCATTCCTGCGGCATTGTTGACAAGATAATCAACCTCACCCTTCGTCCTTCATCACAGGAGTGATATTGTATTCGTACAATCGTCCTGTGAGCATTCCTATGCTTACGAAATTACACTTTTTCCTTGATATCCGTATTGGAAAATTACACTTTTTCTGAAATCAGCGGCGGCTGTAGGCCAGAGCGTAGGCCTTGATCTGCTTCAGCATTGACAGCAGGCCGTTGCTGCGGGTGGGCGACAGGTGCTGGGTCAGACCTATGTCATCAATGAAGTGCACATCGCTCTCCAGAATTTCCTGCGGGGTGTGGCCTGAGAGGGTGCGTATGAGCAGCCCTATCAGTCCTTTGGTGATGATGGCATCGCTGTCGGCCTGGAACTTGAGCTGTCCGTCCTCCATATATTCGTGAAGCCATACCCGGCTCTGGCAGCCGTCTATCAGGTTGTCATCGGTCTTGAACTGTACGTCAAGTGCAGGCACGTCATTGCCCAGGTCAATGATCATCTGGTATTTGTCCATCCAGTCGTCAAAGACGCTGAACTCCTCAATGATTTCCTGCTGTGTCTCCTCTATTGTCATGCTGCTATTTTTCTGAATATATTACCGTTGCAAGTGTCTGACCCACAATCTTGAGAACGGCCGGATCAATATTGCCTATGTTGTCGCTGACGGTGTGCCAGGTCGGTCCGAATGACGATGTCCCGTCCGATGCAGGTACGTATGGTACTATGTCAATGGCGGGAATGCGGGCAATGGTATTGATGAAAAGATGGTCGTCCGTAACGAAATAACCGTCGGTCTTGGGGAAAAGATGGCCGTAACCCAGTCGGGCGGCCGTGTCCCATACCTTGTCAACAGCGGTCTTGCCGTAGCGCACGGAGTACTGTTCCATGGGGAAGCGTGCGCCTTTGCCTCCTACCATGTCAAGCAGTATGGCATAGCGTGCCCTGTAGCCCTCCCTGTGCTGGTGTCTGGCCCAGTACTGGGTGCCCAGTCCCCAATATTCTTCCTTATGGCGGCCTGTCCAGTCATCACCCGGTCCCCAGTCTTCGGCATCGAAGAACATGAAGTCGATGCCTATGCTGACGGGTACCTGCTGGATCATGCGTGCCAGTTCCAGAATCACGCCCACACCGCTGGCACCATCGTTGGCACCGTCAATGGGGGTCTTGTGATTTTGCGGGTCCGGGTCGTTGTCAGCCCACGGACGGCTGTCCCAATGGGAACATAGAATTATGCGGCTGGTACATTCCGGATTGATCTGTCCTATTATGTTGAAGCAGCTCAGTTCAGTACCGTCAAAGGTCTTTGTCCGGTATTCCTGGACAATGGTTTCGGTACCCAGACTCTTAAGCTTTGATTCCAGCCATGCGGCACATGCCTTGTGGGCCGCAGTGTTCGGGACTCGCGGCCCGAATGCGCACTGGGCGGCAATGTATGAATATGCACTGTCTGCCATGAATACGGGAACGTCAACAGCAGTCTGTTCCTGATTCATTTGTGAAGTCTGTGCGCTGCCCATGTTCCTGGCAGGTGACTTGCGGCTTCCGCACGAGATGACTGTCAGTGCAGCCAACGCCAGATAAAGTGCCTTTCTCATGTTCTGTACAGTCAGCGGTTCAGTTTCCAGGTAGCTCCGTCCTTGCCGTCCTTGATTTCAAAGCCCAGAGCCTGAAGTTCGTTGCGTATCCTGTCGCTGGTAGCCCAGTCCTTGTTTGCCTTGGCAATGGCGCGCTGTTCAAGCAGCATGTCGACGACCTTGCTGAATGCCTCCTCGCGGCCTGAACCGGAACTCTTTTCTGCCTGGATTCCCAGAATCTCGAACAGGAAGATGTCGAACAGGGATTTGAGACTGTCAATCTGGGACTGGTCAAGGTGGATCTTGCCGTCAGCGGCCTGGTTGATGTATTTTACGGCATCGAACAGATGGCTTATGACTATAGGCGTATTCAGGTCGTCATCCATTGCCTCATAGCACATTGACTGGAAATCGGGCAGCTGTGTGTCCGATGCGGCAGGTCTGATGCGCTCAATGGACTGGCAGGCATCCATGAGTCTGGCCATGGCCTTTTCAGCGGCAATGAGTGCGTCATTGCTGAAATCGACGGTTCCGCGGTAGTGGGCCATGAGAATGAAGAAGCGTATGGTCATGCCGCTGTATGCCTGCTGCAGCATTTCGTTGCCTTCCTTGTCCTTGTGGCTGCCCTTGAAGAATTCCTCAAGTGTGATGAAGTTTCCAAGTGACTTGCCCATCTTGGTGCCGTTGATGGTAATCATGTTGTTGTGCATCCAGTAGCGTACCATATCGCTGCCCTGGCTTGCGACAGCCTGTGCAATCTCGCATTCGTGGTGCGGGAAGATAAGGTCCATGCCGCCACCGTGAATGTCAAAGTGCTCTCCCAGATACTTGCGTCCCATGGCAGTGCATTCGCAGTGCCAGCCCGGGAATCCGTCACTCCATGGTGACGGCCAGCGCATTATATGCTCGGGCTGTGCCTTCTTCCAGAGTGCGAAATCGGCAGGGTTGCGCTTCTCTTCCTGACCGTCAAGCTCGCGGGTGGTGTTGAGCACGTCATCCAGATTGCGGCCCGACAGTTTGCCGTAGTTGTATTTCCGGTTATACTTTTCCACATCGAAGTAGATGGAACCCTGGCTCTCGTATGCGAAGCCATTGTCAAGAATCTGCTGTACCAGTCCTATCTGTTCGATAATGTGGCCCGATGCATGAGGTTCGATGCTTGGCGGCAGAACATTCAGAGCCTCCATGGCCTTGTGGTAGCGCAGTGTGTAGTACTGGACCACCTCCATGGGCTCAAGCTGCTCAAGGCGTGCCTTCTTTGCAATCTTGTCCTCGCCTTCATCGGCATCGTGTTCCAGATGTCCTACATCGGTTATGTTGCGGACGTACCTGACCTTGTAGCCCAGATGCTTGAGATAACGGAACAGTATGTCGAAAGTGATGGCCGGACGTGCGTGACCCAGATGCGGGTCGCCATATACGGTGGGACCGCAGACATACATGCCCACATGCGGAGCATTGAGCGGCTGGAATATCTCTTTCCTTCTGGTAAGGGTGTTGTAGATTGAAAGCTTGTGTTCTGTCATAATGTTCTGTTTTCGAGGTCTGCAAAGATACCTCTTTTATTTTGATTTCTCAATCAGGGCCAGCAGATGCTCCACCGCCTGATCTTCGGGGATGTTCTTCTCAATACACTCTTTTCCTTTATAAAGGCTGATGCAGCCGCGTGCCGCGCCCACGTATCCGAAATCGGCATCGGCCATTTCGCCGGGGCCGTTCACTATGCATCCCATGACGGCAATCTTCACACCTTTGAGATGCGAGGTGGCTGCCTTGATGCGTGCAATGGTGTCTTCCAGATTATACAGAGTGCGTCCACAGCCGGGACATGAAATGTATTCGGGCTTCGTGAAGCGTATGCGTGCGGCCTGGAGTATGGCATCGGCCGTATCTCTGAGCTCTGCGGCAGTGAAGGTTCCGGTCTCGTCGGTTATTTCCAGATCCTTGGCCTTTCCGTCAATAAGCAGGGCTCCGGCATCCATGGCCGCCTTCAGCTGAAGGTCCTCGATGGAGCTTTCCCTGTAGCTCAGATGCAGCGTGCCATCGGCTGTGATATGGTCCGATGCGTGCTCCCTGAACAGGGCGCTTTCCGGTGCATGGTCCACCAGCTTCCGTGCAACAGGAATCTCCTTTTCGGGAGCCTCGGAAAGCGAGACACGGATGGTGTCGCCTATGCCTTCGGCCAGAAGGGCGCCAATGCCGACAGCACTTTTTATGCGTCCTTCCATGTCGCTGCCGGCTTCGGTCACACCAAGATGGAGCGGGAACGCCATGTTCTCCTTATCCATCTGTCTTACCAGAAGACGGACGGTCTCTATCATGACGCAGGTGTTGCTGGCCTTGATTGATATGACCACGTCCATGAAGTCCTGTTCCACGCATATCCTCAGAAACTCCATGCAACTTTCCACCATTCCTGCCGGGGTGTTGCCGTAACGGCTCATGATACGGTCTGACAGGGACCCGTGATTCACTCCTATCCTTATGGCGGTACCGTTTTTCCGGCAGATGTCCAGAAACGGAACAAGCCTGTGGCGGATTTTCCCGATTTCGGCCTCATATTCCTCATCGCTGTATTCCAGGTTCTTGAAAGTGCGTGCCGGATCCACATAGTTGCCGGGATTGATGCGTACCTTTTCGACAATGGTGGCTGCGACATCGGCCACGGCCGGATTGAAATGTATGTCAGCTACCAGAGGGGTGTCGTATCCGCGTTCCCTGAGTCCCTGACGGATATTCTTCAGATTCAGTGCTTCACGGGTTCCCTGAGCTGTCAGGCGGACCAGCTCGCCTCCGGCTTCGATAATGCGTATGGCCTGTCCGATGCATGCCTGGGTATCCATGGTCGAAGCGGTTGTCATGCTCTGGACGCGGATAGGTGCATCGCCTCCTATGACAAGACCGCCTGCATGGACGGGGGTCGTCCTGCGTCTCAAGTAGCCGTGTGTCTGTTCCATCAGTTGGTCTTGTAGCTGTACTTTACCTGGCTGAGTTCGGCATTCGCCTTTACGATCTTTTCTCCCAGTCCCTGCTTGTAGTCAAGAAGGCGCTTTGCCAGTTCGCTGTCAGACAGCGCAATGATCTGGGCGGCCATGATGGCTGCGTTCTGGGCACCGTTCACTCCCATTGTGGCTACCGGTATTCCGGGGGGCATCTGGATGATGGAAAGCATGGCATCCAGACCATCCAGCATTCCCTTGATGGGAACGCCTATTACGGGAACCGTTGTACTTGCAGCAATGACACCCGGAAGGGCTGCCGCCATACCGGCTGCCGCTATGATGACCTTGATACCGCGTTCTGCTGCATGAAGGGCGAAATCTTCGACCTGAGCCGGAGTACGGTGTGCCGAGAGGGCGTTCATTTCAAACGGAATCTGCATGCTGTCCAGAAACTGGGCTGCCTTTTCCATGACGGGCAGATCGGATGTGCTGCCCATGATGATGCTTACCTGTGGATTCATTTTCAATATTGTCTTATGATTCGATTATTTCTTTCTGAGTCTTGCTACCGGAATTCCAAGCTGGTCACGGTATTTGGCAATGGTCCTGCGTGCCAGGGTGAATCCCTTCTCCTGAAGCTTTTCAGCCAGCTGTCCGTCCGACAGGGGGGCTTCAGGATCCTCGTTTTCAGTCAGTTCGCGCAGCAGGCTGTGTATCTGTTTCACTGATACCTCTTCGCCATCGCTGTTCATCACGCCATCGGTGAAGAACCATTTCAACGGGAATGTACCGTACGGGGTCTGGACGTATTTGCCGCTGCATACACGTGAAATGGTGGAGATGTCATAGCCGGTCCTGCCGGCAATGTCCTTCAGTATCATTGGCTTGAGCAGTGTCTCATCGCCTTCTGTGAAGAAAGGCATCTGCATGTCGATTATGGCCTGCATGGTGCGGGTCATGGTCTGGTGCCTCTGTTTCAGGGCTTCAATGAAATTCCGGGCGGAATCCAGCTTGCGTTTAAGATAGATGGCCGCATCGCGCTGACTGCTGTTCGTTCCCTTTGACTGACGTTCCAGCATGTCGGAATACTCCTGGCTTACCCTGAGGACAGGTATGTTGCTGCTGTTCAGCTGGAAATGGATTTCACCGTCATAGTTGTCAAGCAGGAAGTCAGGAACGACAACCTGACGGTTATGTCCTACAGATTCTCCCATGGCACTGCCGGGGCGGGGATTGAGACGCACCAGTTCAGAGATGATGTCCTGTACCTGATTGTCATCCAACCCGAGACGTTGCCCTATTCTGTCCCAGCGCTTGTGGGTGAAGTCGTCGAACATCTCGGTTATTACCAGTTCCTGGAGTTCCGTGTCAGGAGTTCCCGGCTTGCGCCTTATCTGAAGCAGAAGGCATTCCTGCAGGTCTCTGGCACCTATTCCAGCTGGATCGAAGTCCTGAATGATTCTCAGAACGGAATCGATTTCGTCAATTGTAGTGTCCAGACCATGGTAGAAGGCCAGGTCATCGGATATTGCCTGAAGGTCCTTGTCCAGGAAACCGTTATTGTCTATGGAACCTATCAGATACAGTGCAATCTGCTTCTGTCTCGGATCCAGTTCCTGTTCAGCCAGCTGTTCGGCAAGAAGGTCGTAGAAGGACAGCGTATCGGCAACAGGGATTTCCGGAAGATACGAGCCGCTGGCTGTTCCGTTGTATTGCCCGCCATCGGTATCATCGGCGTCTTCCCAGATTCCGAAATCGTCATGATCCTGTGGGCTGCGGTCATTTTCCTGTCCGTCATCAGATTCACTGTCCTGCTCCTGAGTATAATCCTGAGGCATGTCCTCGAGTGCAGGGTTGTCACCCAGTTCATTACGGACCTGTTCCTCAAGTTCAACGACCGAGAGCTGCAGCAGCTTGGCTTCCAGTAACTGCTGGGGAGAAAGCGTCTGCTGCTGGGTCTGGGACTGGGTCTGTATCTGAGACTGTATGTTTCCGTTCGATGCCATTTCAATCAATAATGGAAACTGCTGCCTCCAATGAACTCTCTGACAAGCGATGTGGGCGGCAGGTTCTGACTTGGAATTGTGCGGAACAGCTTGAGGAAATCGCGCAGCTGGCTTGCCTTTGTATATTCGTCGCAGTTCTGGGGCACTTCGTCAAGCAGCGGAGCCACCATATCCTTGATGACCGCTATTTCAAACAGCATGGCCGAATTGAACATGGCATCGGCATTCTCCTGATATGGGAAAATCCACTTTTCTTCGCCCGAACGGACCGATGCCCAACGTTCTATGGTGTTCTGCGCACTGTAGCTGCGGTACTTGTAGTCGCGTGTCATGCGGCGCAGCAGACGGTTGTCAGTCGTGGGTATGTAGTTGTGATTGTCAATGCGGATGCTTGTCAGGGCCGACACATATACAAGGAAACGTGAGCTGGCCGGAATGTCGGGAATGAGTTCCGGATTCAGGGCATGGATGCCTTCTATGAGCAGAATGTCGTTCTTGCCCAATGACATTGGCGGATTGACGAACTCCCTGACACCGCCTTTCTTGAAGTTGAAGGTGGGAAGCACGACACTTTCGCCTGCAAGAAGCTGTTTGAGCTGCTGGTTGAAGAACGGAAGGTCAATGGCGTAGAGAGACTCGAAATCATATTCGCCGTTCTCGTCAATCGGGGTATGCTCACGGTCCAGGAAGTAATCGTCAAGCGAAAGTACCTTCGGGGTGAGTCCGTGTGCCATGAGCTGGACCTGCAGACGCTTGCTGAATGTGGTCTTGCCCGATGATGACGGACCGGATATGAGTACCAGCTTGAGGCTGCTGTCCATCTGACGGCGTTCGGCAATGCTGTCGGCAATGTGGACAATCTTCTTTGCCTGGAGCGCTTCAGCGACATTGATGATCATGTTGGCCTGGCCATGGGCGACTGCACTGTTCAGTTCTCCAAGGGTAGAGAAGCCCAGAATGGACATCCATTCGTGGTGCTCGCGGAATATCTCGAACATCTTGTCCTGAGGGATTGCGGGCTCAAGCTTTGAAGGGTCTTTCTTCTGCGGGACCCGTACAAGAACCCCATAATCCATAAGCTGCAGTCCGAAAATGTCCATGCATCCGGTGCTGGGCGGAAGAACTCCGAAGAACCAGTCGGGCATATCGAGCAGTGTATAATACGTGGAGTATATGCTTCCTGTGGTTTCAAGCAGAAGGGCCGTGTCCGGTCTTCCTGCCTTTCTCATGATTTCAATGACCTCCGGAGTGTGTGCGGTATGGCGCACGAAAGGAATATCCTGACGGACCAGCTCGCGCATGCGCCGCTCAATGGCTTCGACATCAGCATTCGTTATCTTATGGTCAATCTCAACAGGACAGTAGAAGCCCTTCGAGATGGCATTGGATACTCTTATGCTGCCACCGGGATAAAGTTCTGCAACTGCTTTGGACAGAATGAACACGAGGCCCATGGAATATACACGGGCTCCGATATTTGTGGTCTGGTCCAGAAATTCAATGTCGGCAGCCTCAAAAATACGTGCATCCATTCCGAATATGCGGCCGTTGGAACTGACACACAGAGGTGTGCCGGACAGTTGGGCTCCGCTTATTTTGAAAATCTCCGAAAATGGAGCTCCGGGATTGCAACTTAGGCTTTTATTGCTATTTTTGCACAGAATTTCCATAAAAATGCTATTTCTAAAAAGGTTTCACAAGTCAAAAATACAGCATTTTTCCTTATCGGAAAACTTGTGGCCCGCTAAAATTGCTAACTCAAACATAATTAAACATAAGCCGAAGTATGACTTTCTTTGACGTAGTAATGGTGCTTGGATGTCTGGCACTGCTGATGTTCGGAATGAAGACCATGAGTGAAGGTCTTCAGAAATTCGCTGGAGGGACTTTGAGAAAAATACTCAGTGCAATGACCACCAATAGGTTTGCGGGAGTTCTGACCGGTGCCGGAGTGACAGCTGCAATCCAGTCCTCTACGGCAACGACTCTGATGACGGTGAGTTTTGTAAATGCCGGACTTCTTACTCTGATCCAGGCCATTTCGGTCATCATGGGTGCCAATATCGGCACTACGTTCACTGCCTGGATCATGGCCCTGTTCGGTTTTACCATAGATCTTTCCAAACTGTCATGGTTACTGTTCGCATGCGCTATTCCATTCATCTTCTCCAATAAGGGCAGCCGCAAGTCATTCGGTGAGTTCCTGTTCGGCTTCTCGTTCATGTTCCTGGGCCTCATAACCTTGAGGACGCATGCTGCGGAAATGAATCTGCAGGACAATATGGCTGTGGTCAACTTCTTCCGTGTGACCGGCGACTGGGGCTTCTTATCAGTCCTGCTGTATGTGGTCATAGGCGGTCTGCTTACTCTTTGCGTGCAGTCATCGGCTGCAATCATGGCGATAACGATGATACTCTGCTCGACCGGAGTCCTGCCAATCTATCAGGGAATCGCACTTGTCATGGGTGAGAACATTGGCACGACCCTGACGTCAAACATAGCAGCCATGAGCGCCAACACATCGGCCCGGCGTGCGGCTCTGGCGCATCTGGTGTTCAATACTTTCGGTGTCATATGGGTACTTATCGTATTCAAACCGTTCGTCAGGCTCATCTGCAGGCTCTGGGGTGTTGATGCCGATGCCGACACAAGCCTGATGGATGCGCAGGCTGTTGCTGACATGAACTTCAAGCTGACTTTCATTCTGGCGACCTTCCACACGGCATTCAATGTCATCAATACCGGCATTCTGATAGGATTCATCAAGAAGATTGAAAAACTGGTGTGCAGGCTTATTCCCGCCAAGGACGATGAGGAGGATTTCCGCCTGCGCTATATCCCACAGGGCATAATGTCCACATCGGAACTGTCGCTGTTCGAGGCACAGAAGGAGACGGCTCATTTCGGTACCAGGACATTGAGAATGTTCAGCCTTATCTATGATCTTCTGAAAATCAAGGATGAGAAGGAGTTCGTGAAACTTTATACCCGTATTGAGAAATATGAGAACATCAGTGACAATATGGAGGTCGAGATAGCCAACTATCTGACAAAAGTTTCAGAAGGCCGCCTGAGTCCTGAAGGAAAACAGAAGGTCCAGGCAATATTGCGTGAGGTATCGGAACTGGAGAGCATCTGTGACAGCATATATAATCTGGCCCGTACTCTGAACCGCAAGTTCGGTCATAACGAATTTACGGAAGAACAGTATGACAATCTCCATCATATGATGAGTCTGGTTGATGATGACCTGAAACTCATGATGCAGTTCCTGGAGAAGAACTCCAAAGAACTTGACAAAACGGTCATTATCAATCAGGAGCATGAAATCAACCATTTCCGTACGCAGTTGCGTGACCGCAACATCCAGGATGTGAATGACCGAAAATATCCGTATCAGACGGGCGTCTATTACATTGACATGGTCGGGGATCTGGAAAAGATAGGCGATTATGTGGTTAATGTTTGTGAAGCCAGACTGGGAGGTCAGAAAATTATTACAGACTGACAATTTTTGATTAATTTTGCACCGCTTTTAATAAATCAAACGGTTTAAACCATTTAAAAAACAATATGAAGAAAATCAATTTGGCAGTTGTATGCATGGCTGTAGCAACCATGTGCTCATGCGGCGGTAGCGTTTCAGCTCCCAAGGCACAGTTGAATGATGTGAAGGATTCACTTTCATACTCAATCGGTATGGGACGTGCAGTCCGTGTCTATAAGGATCAGCTTCCTGAGGACGTTGTTGATTCAACGACCATGAAGTATTTCATCCAGGGATTCCTTGAGGCAGCCAAGAATACTGATGACAAGAAGGCTCTTGCCCATGCACTGGGTTATGAAATCGGTGCACAGGAAATGACACAGGCTTTCGTAGGACTCAGCGAACAGTTGTTCGGCGGTGACGAGACCTTCGATGAGGACAACTATATTTCAGCTTTTGCAGCCGGACTTGCAGGTGACTGGAGCGTCATGTCATTTGAAGATGCTGACGATACTGCAAACCGTCTGTATCAGGAATTCAGCGAGCGCAGATTTGATCAGGCCAAGGAAGAGAATCTTGCATGGCTTGAAAAGAAGGCTCTTGAAGAGGGCGTCGTGAAGACTGAAAGCGGTCTTCTCTATCAGGTCCTGTCACAGGGCAACGGTGGTCCGAAGCCTGCAGCTGACAGCGATGTTGAAGTCCGTTATCATGGCGAACTGATTGACGGAACCATGTTTGACGAGTCAACAACTCCCATCACTCTTAATCTGGGTGGCGTGATCAAGGGTTGGACTGAAGGTCTCCAGCTTATGAGCGTTGGTGACAAGTACCGTTTCTTCATCCCTTACAATCTTGCTTATGGCGAGCAGGGTCAGGGTCAGATCGAGCCGTTCTCAACACTCGTATTTGACGTTGAACTGGTAAACATCAAGTAAAATAAGGCTACACTGACCAATAAGGAAAGGAATGGCGACCGCCATTCCTTTTTTTTGCATATATTTGAGCGGAATATCCAAGCAAGATCAGATTGACTATGAATACTAAGAAAGTGATTTCCGGCAATGAACGGATGGATTCCCTTGACAGGAAGATTCTGAGCATCATATCACAGAATGCCCGTATCCCATTCCGTGATGTGGCCCTTCAGTGCGGAGTTTCCAGAGCAGCCATTCACCAGCGGGTTCAGAAGATGTTTGACGATGGAATCATTACCGGTTCCGGGTATCATGTCAATCCCCGTAGCGTGGGCTACAGTACATGTACGTACGTTGGTCTCACACTTGAAAAAGGTTCCATGTACCGTCAGGTAGTGGAACAGCTGGATCAGATACCGGAGGTCGTGGAGAGCCATTTCACCACCGGCAGATACACGATGATGATAAAGCTGTTTGCCCGTGACAATTCCCACCTTATGGAACTTATCAACGGCAAGATTCAGGAGATAAGCGGGGTGACCGCGACAGAGACTCTGATTTCTCTGGATGAGAGCATCAAGAAAGAGGTTCCGGTACTTGATTGAAAAGATTGTGTAAAATGAGAAAGGCCGATGATCTTCGCTCCAGACTCAGGAAAATTGAACTTGGTAAAGAGGAGTTCGGCTGGAACGCTCCTCTGATCGGTATAAGCGGGAACTTCAGGGCCGGTGACTGTACATTGGCATCGGCTTATTACGAATCGGTACTGGCTGCCGGGGGCAGTCCTGTGATCATTCCGCCGTTTGACAGCGAGAGCGCGCTGTCGTCATTGCTGGATTCCATTGACGGGCTGGTTTTCTCGGGCGGAGCCGATATCGATCCCGATTTTCTGGGTGAGGAACCGCTTGATATGGTTGAAGTCAATGAAAAACGTGACCTTCCCGAACTGCTGCTTCTTCAAATGGCGTTGGACCGCCATATTCCTATCCTTGGCATCTGCCGCGGAATGCAGTTGATTGCTGCCGGATTGGGAGGGGGCATGTATCAGGATATCAGGACTCAACATGGAGCCTCATCACTCGAGCACAGCCAGCATACTGAAAACCGTTTCGATACAAGCCACACGGTCTGTCTTGAACCTGACAGTCTTGTATCGGAACTGCTTGGAACAGGTGCGGTTAATGTCAATTCTTTCCATCATCAGGCCGTAAGCAGGGTCCCTGAGGGATTCCGCATATCGGCTTTGGCTCCCGATGGTATCATTGAGGCTATGGAAAGTACCGATATGCGTCAGATACTGGCTGTACAGTGGCATCCGGAAAGTTTCATCCTGAACGGAGACCGGTGCATGATGCCTTTGTTCAACTGGCTGACCACCCAGGCCACTCTGCTGAAACGTGCACGCAGAATCCATGGCTCTGTCCTGACCCTTGACAGCCATCAGGACTGTCCCATGTTTTTTGAGAAGGGGGCAAGATTCTTTGAAAAGAATCCTGGGGTGACGGTGGAATGGGACTATGTCGGTGAGACTTCACCCGATGGAAGCACCACTTTCAGTTATAATCCGCTTGTCGATCTGCATAAGATGAAATACGGCGGTCTTGATGCCGCATTCATGGTAGCATATCTGAAACAGCTTGACCGTGACTCCGAATCATTGAAAGCTGCCACTCTAAAGGCTGACCATCTTTTGGATCTTCTTGATGAAAGGATTGCCGAGTGTGCCCCGTATGCGGCATTGGCTTTGACTCCTGCCGATCTGTACAGGAATAAGGCACTTGGTGTCAGGTCTGTTGTGCGTGGTATTGAGAATGGTTATGCCATAGGTGCCGATTTGAGCCGGATTGAACATTTCCGCAAACGTGGTGTGGCTTATATGACACTTTGCCATAATGGTGACAATGATCTTTGCGGCTCTGCTCGAGGTCAGGGCGAACATGGGGGACTGACGGCATTCGGCCGTGAGGCTGTAATGGAGATGAATCGTGTGGGAATGATGGTGGACCTTTCGCATGCATCGGAACGTAGCTTCTATGATGCCATTGAGGTAAGTGCAAAACCCATTATCTGTTCCCATTCGTCAAGCCGTCTGCTGTGTGACCACAAACGTAACCTGTCGGACCAGGCTATGAGAGATCTGGCACAGTCAGGAGGCGTAGCTCAGGTTTGTCTGTATTCAGGATTCCTTAAAAAGGGTGGACAGGCAACGGTTTCAGATGCGGTACGGCATATTGTCCACATGATTGAGGTCATGGGACCTGATCATGTCGGAATAGGATCCGATTTTGACGGAGGTGGCGGAATGCCGGGGCTTGAGGATGCCTCGTGGCTTATATCCTTGACGGCACGACTTCTTGCTGAAGGTCTGGATGAGAGCGTCCTGGCCCGTTTATGGGGTTTGAATTTTGTGAGAGTCTGGCAGAGGAATCTGGACCTTGTGTGACGGTGAAAGAATAAAGTCAGAGGAATTTGAACATGGCTTTGAATTCTTCGCGTCTTTTCTTGCGTTCTTCTTCCTTCTGCTCCTTCTTCTTTTTCTGAGCCTGTATCTGGGTGGCCTTCTTTTCAAGCCTTTCCACGTTCTTCTTGTGGGTGTCAGCCTTTGCCTTTTCCGTCTTGGCCTCACTCAAGTCGGCAGGCTTCTGTGTGATAAGCGGTTCACTGCTGACATTCCACGGCTCAGTCTCATGATACCAGTCGGCCTTGAGCGTGAATTTCCTGTTGATGTAATACGTGCTTTCCGGCTGCTGGCGGTTATACCAGTCTCCGGTATCCCAGATTCCGTTACCGTTGACATCGTCGAACATCGAAACGAAATAGTCTCCAGGTTTAAGAAGGAAAAAGTCTATGCTGTTGCTGCCTGGCTCCAATTTGGCTTGTCTTACAATCTTTTTGTCAGAAATAAGGCATACGGTGTATCCTGGTCTGGTATCGGTGAAGTTTACGGTAAGTGTGCTGAATTCCTCGAGCCCGGCAAAAGAAATCTTTTCTTCCAGTTTCGTGTTCATCTGGCCCCAGATTCCGAGAATGCTGGCAGAGTCAATGCGTACATTGTAGGTCTGTCCCGGCTGCCATTCTGCATCCAGCATGAAAGTGAGAATGTCAATACTGTCACGCGTAAATTCAAAGGGAATGGCATCCCATAGGGAATCGTGCTGCTCAAATACGTGAACTGCAGTGTCAGACAGGAATTCAACCGGCTGGTCAAATGTGACTTTTATCTGTTTGTAGACGCTGATTGAGCTGCCTCCGTCAAGTTTGACCGGCAGGAAGGCCGGTGGCTCAGGTTCCAGCAAAGCCTGTATGGCGAGCGTATCCTGATTCTTTTCCAGTTTTCTGATCTTTTTTTCCAGTTCCTCGGCCTTCTCTTTTTTCTCCTTTTCCAGTTTTGCCAGAATAGTCGCACGTGATTCCTTAGGAACAAGGTCAAGAGTGTCAGTCATTGGGACAAGCTGGCCGAGAGTATCGGATCCAAGGTAAGAGACAGTGATGGAAAGGGTATCCATATAATAGACCGATGTGTCCCTCATCCAGAATGTCAGAGTGTCAAATCCGATGCTGTGTTGCAGGACGTATGCGCTGTCTGCATTGAAGTTGATGCCGGTAATCTCAGGCATGGAGTCCATTGGCAGCGCGAACTGCAGGGAGAATTTCTCATGCTTTTCGCGTTCTGAACGTGCCAGGTACTGGATGTCGGGTTTGGCTGTAGAAGCAAGAAGCACAATGTCATCGGGGAAGTAATGTATATAATCAACGACTCTCAGAGAATCGAATTCTCCGTCATCATTGAAGATACTGTCAGTTCTTACATCGGGACGGGAATATGGGACGATTATCGAGTCATACCATGCAACCATCTCGTTCCGTGCGGAATAATTGAAAGTTCCGTCCATATCCATGACGGCAAAAGCCCTGTATTCTCCAGGTGCCACACCGCGTATGGTGAAATGTCCCCGGCTGTCAGTTCTTGCCACCCTGTCAAACGGCTTGGTCTCAAATGCGCTGTCGGCCAGGTCCTTGTAAAGGCCTACCGTCATTCCTGAAACGGGTTCCAGATCTTCAGCGTCCAACACGTATCCTGATACCTCAAGGGTGTCAATTGAATCGCCTGTGCTGAAACGGAAGCAGAAGTCACCCAATGGGTTGCCTTCATTGTTGTCAACGATTCCGTCAGCGAAATCAATGGAATAAGTGGTATTGGGCTTGAGTGAGTCAATAAGCTCAATCTGTATCTTCTTGCCGTTTACTTTGATTTCCGGCTGTTCGGCCTGAGGCGGAGAGATTACGACCTTCTCGCTTGCATTTTCAAGCTTGATGAACTCATTGAAATCAATGGTAACCTTTTTTCCTTTGACACCGGTTTCCTCCATTTTTGGATTGGAACCGGTTACTCTGGGAGGTGTCTCATCATACGCACCGCCATCGGGAGTTCCTACAGCAGCGCAGTCGGACAGAAGGGCGGCAAGAGAGACCGACAAAGCCGCAACTGCCAGATGTTTGTATGATCGTTTGGAAGTCAAGACTGGGAAGGATACTTTTTGACTATGATGCAGGAATTGTGGCCTCCGAACCCGAATGTATTGGACAGCGCTGCACGGACCTGTCTTTTCCTTGACTTGTTGAACGTGAAATCAAGGCGGCTGTCAATATTGGGATCAACGTCATCATCGGCATGATTGATGGTGGGGGGTACAATATCGTTGTAAACGGCAAGTACGCTGGCAAGTGCCTCCAAAGCTCCTGCTCCTCCCAACAGATGTCCTGTCATTGATTTTGTTGAACTGAGACTGAGATTTTCAAGACATCCCTCGAACACCTTTACTATGGCTTTGCATTCGGCAATGTCGCCAAGCGGGGTGGAAGTGCCATGCATGTTGATGTAGTCGATGTCCTGCGGTTTCATGCCTGCATCGTCAAGAGCATCGGACATTACCCTTGCAGCGCCAAGACCCTCCGGCTCGGGAGCTGTCATGTGGTAAGCGTCAGCGGTAGCGCCCCATCCGGCTACTTCAGCATAGATTCTGGCACCGCGAGCAAGGGCATGCTCGAGTTCCTCAAGAACAAGGACTGAACCGCCTTCGCCCAGAACGAATCCGTCACGGCTTGCGCTCATGGGCCGGCATGCCGTTTCCGGTGAATCATTCCTTGTCGAAAGGGCATGCATCACTCCGAAACCGCAGATACCTCCGTATGTGACGGCAGCCTCGGCACCGCCTGACAGGAAAACATCGGCTTTTCCCATTCTGATCAGGTTTACCGCATCAATGAGTGCATGTGTGCTGGACGCACAGGCCGATGAAGTGGAGTAGTTGGGACCCTTGAGTCCGAAACGGATGGATATGAGTCCGCTTGCTATGGAACCGATGATTTTCGGTATGAAGAACGGACTGGCCTTGATTTCCTGTCCCTTGCTCTTCTGATTACAAATTGTTTCGATGCCCTGCTGGAAGGAATCAATGCCTCCCATACCGTATCCCATGACAACTCCGCAACGGTAGGGGTCTTCCTTTACGAAATCCAGACCGGAGTCCTGGACTGCCTGAACGGCCGCAGCCATTGCAAGCTGTCCAAAACGGTCCAGTTTTCTGGCATCCTTGATATCCATATACTTGGAAATGTCAAAGTTCTTGACTTCGCAGGCAAAACGTACTTTTGCAATGATCTGCTCGGTATCATAGAGGGTGATAGGACCGGCACCGCTTTTCCCGTCAATTGCGTTCTGCCAGAATTCCTCTACAGAACAGCCTATAGGATTGACGGTTCCAAGCCCGGTTACAACTACTCTTTTCAATTCCATTTCCAGTATTTTGGGTGTATCAAACAGTATTACTTGGCTTCAACAGCCTGGCCTATCATTTCAACAGCCTGACCGACAGTCTGGATCTTTTCTGCCTGATCATCGGGAATTGAGATTCCGAATTCCTCTTCGAATTCCATGATAAGGTCAACAGTGTCCAGTGAATCGGCACCAAGGTCAGCTGCAAAGCTGGCTTCCATGGTAACTTCCGATGCTTCAACGCCAAGCTTTTCAACGATGATAGCCTTTACTCTCTCTTCAATCTGTGAATCTGCCATAATTGTATTTTTTAAGTTGGTTGTATTTCAGGCCGGCAAAGTAATTCCATTTGCCTGATTTATGCAAGAAAATGTCTGTCATGTTGCACATTTGTTTCACACTTCTGCTAATTATGTGCATATTATTCATGTTAATGCAAAGGATTTTGTTTAATATGGAATATTTGTTATTTTTGTGGCCTGAAATAATTCCGAGTCCAACAGTATGTCCTTCAGCGCTGATAGCCTTGCAGTATTTGAGAAAGCGACTGCCGATTATCACATCAGTGACAATGTGGATACCCCCATTGCCAATCCGTATCCCAAAGGGAGCATCAGCTATTTCCTTTATCTGAAGAACTGGATTGATGCTGTGCAGTGGCATCTTGAGGACATTATCCGCGACCCGAATATTGATCCGGTTGAGGCTCTCGCTCTGAAACGCAGGATAGACAAGTCCAATCAGGACCGCACTGATCTTGTAGAACAGATAGACAGTTATTTCCTTGACCGTTTCAAAGGGGTAAGTCCGGCATCCGATGCAACAATAAATACAGAAAGTCCTGCGTGGGCTGTTGACCGCCTGTCCATCCTGGTGCTGAAGATATATCACATGTCCATAGAGGCTGCCCGCGCCGATTCCGATGATACTCATAAGACCCGTTGCAGAAACAAACTGAATGTCCTGCTGGAGCAGAAGGAGGATCTTGCGCAAGCCATTGATATGCTGTTGGATGATATGGAGCATGGCCGCAAGTATATGAAGGTATACCGTCAGATGAAGATGTATAACGATCCTCTGCTGAATCCGGTTTTATACGCCCAAAATGGCGCAGTTGTCAAATAAAAGTCTCAATATTCTTGCCATCAGGTTCTCTGCCATAGGTGACGTGGCAATGACGGTACCTCTGGTGGACAGTTTCCTGCGTCAGTACCCGCAGCATCATCTTACTTTCATATCTGTTCCCAAACACGAGGCATTATTCAGGAACCTGCCGTCGAATTTTGAATTCATAGGAGCCGATGTCAAGAAGGAATATCATGGTATCAAAGGGCTGAAACGACTGACATCGGCACTTGCAGCACGAAATTTTGATGTGGTGCTTGACCTTCATTCGGTTCTCCGTTCCCGTTTCATTTCCATAGGTCTAGGACTGCATGGAAGCCGGGTGTATACAATCGGTAAGGACAGAATCGGGCGGAAAGCCGTGACCCGTCGTCTGCTTAAAAGGGAAAAGCCTCTGGCATCGGCTTTTGACAGATATGCGCATGTTTTTGAAAAGGCCGGGATGCCTGTGTATGTGGATTTCAGCTCGCTTTTCCCCGAATCGCCCAAGAGTGTTCCGGAATTTGTCGGTCCCAAGTATGGACGCTGGATAGGCATTGCGCCTTTTGCCGCACATCAGGGAAAGATTTATCCTATTGAACTGATGGAAAAGGTCGTTGAAGGTCTCGAGTCCGATGACACCTGTACACGTATCTTTGTTTTCGCATACGGAAAGGAATTGGAACAGGTCAGACATTGGAAGGACAGGTTCGGCAAACTGACCCTGATAAGCGGGCAGTATCCGTTTTCTCAGGAACTGGAACTGATGAATTGGCTTGATGTCATGGTCAGCATGGATTCGTCCAACATGCATCTTGCCTCTCTGGCAGGAACCAGGGTGGTGTCAGTCTGGGGCGCTACACATCCCGTTGCCGGTTTTCTGGGATACGGACAGAAGCCGGAAGATTGTGTCCAGGTCGATATGGGCTGCCGTCCCTGTTCAATCTACGGAAAGAAAGCCTGTCGCTATGGCGACTGCCGCTGCATGACGGCCATTACTCCACAGATGATCCTAGAAAGGATTAAAGCCGACAATTGAGCGCATTTCAGGTCCCATATTGAAGAGCAGATCCACTGCACTCAAATTGGGAAGGAAACCGTATTTCTGTCTGAATACCTGCCAGTACGGTTGTTGTGAAGGTGCTGATTCCCTACAGATGTCGGGCTCGATCCATGATCTGAAATCAAGCGTATTCTTGTCAAGCCGGTCAGTGGGACAGTATGATTCTGTCAGTTTCAGTCCAACCGGAATGCCTGCCAGCCTGAGAATGAGCCCGGTCAGTTCCATATTGTAATCAATAAGGAATTCCCATTTCCTGTCGTAGAATGGCCGGAATTCATCGGCATAGTACATGAAGAAAGGGGTGTTCATGTAAGCCGATTCAAGCGCGTTCCAATGCTGCCGTCTCCATTCTCCGTGATCGCTTATGCGCACGTCCTTGACCTTCTGCTTGGGGGCATCGGCCTTTACTGTCGGGATAGTAAGGGTGAGTGGTCCGGAAGCCGATGCTATGACGCAGCGGTTGCGGTATGTCTGCTTGACATAGTTGTCATGCTGCTCTATGAGCACATTGGCTCCACTGGCCATGGCCGCAATGAAACTGACAGGTGGCAGGTATGCCGATGAAAGCAGAGCGGTAGACATCAGTTGCAGGAGGAGACTTTCCTGAATTCCCGGTTCCAGCGTATCTTGCCCTTCTGACCGAATTTCTTCTCCTTGTCAAGAGACAGCCAGATGAAACGCGGGGTTCCTACAATGTGATCCTCGGGAACGAAGCCCCAGAAGCGTGAGTCCGCGCTGTTGTGGCGGTTGTCACCCATCATCCAGTAGTAGTCCATGGAGAATGTGTAACTGGTGCTGGCAATGCCGTCAATCAGGATTGTACCATCGGCAGTAACTTCAAGCGAATGCAGTTCGTAGTTCTTGATTGCGCGTTCGTAGAAGGGCAGATTCTCCAGACTGAGTTCCACCGAAGCACCCTTGGCCGGAATCCATATAGGACCGTAATCATCAATGGTCCAATGCGTTGGCTTGTTGACGGGGAAGAGCCAAGTGTCGTCCGATGAATAGTCGTGACGGATTACCGAAGAAACAATCATTTTTTCATTGGCAAGAACTCCGGCCCTTTCTTCAGTGAGCGGAACGGTAACGGTTCCCGGCCTGTTCATTGATGCCGGCAGGTCTGCGAATGAAAGGTCAAGTTCTTTTCTGAGCTTGTCCGGAATGGGGTTGATCAGGGTAATGTCATAGTTCCACTGCGCCTCCTTGGGCTGCTGCTGCGCCTGACCGTCAATGAAGATAACCCCGTTCCTTATTTCCAGAGTCTGTCCGGGCAGTCCAACACAGCGTTTCACGTAATTTTCGCGACGGTCAACCGGACGGTAATCGATTTCTCCGAACTGTCTGCTGTTGGCGGCAAGGTACTCGCGTCCCACCTTATAATAAAAGTCATAGACCTTTCTCTGTTCAAGTGGCGACATGCTGTCTATCTGGACTTCTTTGCAGAGTTCGCGTCCTGCCGGATACACGAAACTGCCGTAGTAGTCAAAACCTGAATACTGGGGGGTGGTAAGCAGGGTGTCTCCGCTGGGGAAATTGAAGACAACGATATCTCCGGTTTCAACCTTTCCGAATCCTTTTACACGTTCATATTCCCATTGCGGCTTTTCAATGTAGCTCTTGCCGCCCCAGGGGAACACATTCTGGGTCAGAGGCATGGTAAGCGGTGTCATGGGCTTGCGCGGACCGTATGCAACCTTGCTGACATACAGATGGTCGCCTATGAGAAGTGATTTCTCCAGCGATGATGACGGTATGGCGTAGTTCTGGAACAGGAAAAGGTTGACGAAATATACCGCCACCAGAGCAAAGACAATGGCATCGACCCAGCCCATGATCTGGTACAGGGCCTTGTTCTTTAGTTTTTTCCACCAGTCCCATGGGATTATGCGGGTGATTACGGCATCAAAGATGAATGGAATGATGATGATTCCAAGCCAGCTTCTTACCCAAATCAGAAACAGGATGTACAGGACCATTATGATGGCCAGGTATATCCACTGCTTTTTTGTCGCTTCCTTGATCTTTCGCATAATAGTATGGGGTGTGTGGTTCTTGATGTCAGGACATGGAGTCCATAAGGTCCTTCATGGTAAGGAAACCGCTGTGCGAGACGGTGTATTCGGCTGCCAGGACGGCACCGAGAGCCAGTCCGCTACGGTCTTTTGCACTATGGGTAATCTTGATGAAGTCACAGCTGGAGTCATATTCGATAATGTGGATGCCAGGACATTCGCCATGGCGGACAGAGTCTATGCGTATGTTCTGCGGCTCGCATTCACGGCTTCCGGTAACAGTTCCGTCAGCATTGATCAGAGTTCCTTTTGACCAGCCTGTCTTGCGGTCCAGATTATCGATTATTCCCTGGGCGAGGGTGATTGCCGTCCCGCTTGGAGCGTCCAGCTTGTGGATGTGATGGATTTCCTCCATACTGACTTCGTACATGGGATAGCCGTTCATCAGTCTGGCAAGGTATTCATTGACTTTTGAGAACAGGGCCACTCCAATGCTGAAGTTGCTTGACCAGAACAGTGTGTTCTTGCCGTCACTGCACAGATCCTTCATTTCCTGGCTGTGCTGTTCCATCCATCCCGTACTGCCGCTGACAACCTTGACACCTGCAGCAAAGGCTTTCAGAACATTTCCGTAAGCCTGTGTCGGGGCTGTGAATTCAATTGCTACATCAGCGTTGCGGAATGCTTCGCTCTCAAAGTCCTGCAGATTGTCAACGTCAATCCTGCATACTATCTCGTGGCCGCGCGAAAGGGCTGTGCGCTCAATTTCGTGGCCCATTTTGCCGTATCCGATAAGTGCTATTTTCATGTGTCCTCATTAACGAAGATACTCTTTCCGGCCATGACTGACCGGAAAGAGCATCTGTTTTCATTGAATGACTTTCAGTTCTGTCATCAGAGCTTCGGACCGGCAGCAACCAGAGCCTTACCGGCTTCATTGCCCTCGTACTTCTTGAAGTTCTTGATGAAACGTCCTGCCAGATCCTGTGCCTTCTCTTCCCATTCGGAAGCGTTCTTGTAAGTGTCACGAGGATCAAGGATTTCAGTTGCTACGCCTTCCAGCTTGGTAGGAACCTGGAAATCGAAGTAAGGAATCTGCTTGGTAGGAGCCTTGTCAATTGAGCCGTTCAGGATAGCGTCAATGATTCCACGTGTGTCGCGGATAGAGATACGCTTGCCTGTGCCGTTCCAACCGGTGTTGACCAGATATGCCTTGGCACCGCTCTTTTCCATCTTCTTTACCAGCTCTTCAGCATACTTTGTAGGATGCAGCTCCAGGAATGCCTGGCCGAAGCATGCTGAGAAAGTGGGAGTCGGTTCGGTGATACCGCGCTCGGTACCTGCCAGCTTGGCTGTGAAACCGCTCAGGAAGTAATACTTGGTCTGCTCGGGAGTCAGGATTGATACTGGAGGCAGAACACCGAATGCATCGGCTGAAAGGAAGATGACCTGCTTTGCAGCGGGACCTTCTGATGCCGGGCGGACAATCTTGTTGATGTGATAGATAGGATAGCTTACGCGGGTATTCTCGGTAACGCTCTTGTCTGCGAAATCGATCTTGCCTTCAGCGTCAACGGTAACGTTCTCAAGGAGAGCGTCACGACGGATTGCGTTGTAGATATCAGGCTCTGATTCCTTGTCAAGGTTGATGACCTTTGCATAGCAGCCGCCTTCCAGGTTGAATACGCCTTCGTCGTCCCAGCCGTGTTCGTCATCACCGATGAGCAGACGCTTGGGGTCGGTTGAAAGGGTGGTCTTGCCTGTGCCTGACAGACCGAAGAAGATAGCGGTGTTCTTGCCCTGCATGTCAGTGTTGGCTGAGCAGTGCATTGAAGCGATGCCCTGCAGCGGGAGGAAGTAGTTCATCATTGAGAACAGACCCTTCTTCATCTCACCACCGTACCATGTGTTCAGGATAACCTGTTCCTTTGATGTCACGTTGAAAGCGACAGCTGTTTCTGAACGGAGACCCATCTCCTTGTAGTTCTCAACCTTTGCCTTTGCAGCGCAGAATACCACGAAATCAGGCTCCAGATCAAATTCGGCCTGGTTCTGCGGACGGATGAACATGTTGGTGACGAAATGTGCCTGCCATGCAACCTCCATGATGAAGCGGACCTTCATGCGGGTATCCTTGTGTGTGCCGCAGAAGCCGTCAACTACGAACAGACGCTTGCCTGAGAGCTGCTTGAGAGCAAGTTCCTTAAGAGCCTTCCAGTTTTCCTGTGAGAGAGCGTGGTTGTCATTGTGATATTCTTCTGAATCCCACCATACGGTATCCTTTGACTTTTCATCCATTACGATGTACTTGTCCTTAGGTGAACGTCCGGTGTAGATACCGGTCATTACGTTGATTGCACCAAGTTCAGTTACCTGACCTTTGTCAAAGCCTTCCAGACCGGGCTTGGTTTCCTCATTGTAGAGAACTTCGTAAGAAGGATTGTAGAGAATCTCGGATACGCCGTTGATTCCATACTTGCTCAGATCGATTTTTGCCATTTCTGTATATTTAGTTAGTGTTGATATAACCTTGTTAACCGAGTACAAAGGTACTACTTTTCATATAAAATAATGGAAACTCCAAGGCAAAATTGTTGGAGCTTCCACTATTTTTATAAAGAATAACAATAACCGGTACGGTATTACTTTCCGCCAAAGCAAAGGTCACCTGCATCGCCAAGTCCGGGGACGATATATGCATGGGAATTGAGCTGCGGGTCAATGGCTGCGCACCACAGTGTCGTGATGTCCTGAGGGAACATCTTGCAGACATAATCTACACCCGGCTGTGCTGCAATTACTGAGCACAGGTGAATTTTTGCGGGGGTACCCTTGAGCAGAAGGGCGCGGTATGCCAGATACATGCTGTTGCCGGATGCAAGCATCGGGTCAACCAGAATCAGAGTCTTGCCGTCAAGGTTAGGTGAAGCCATGTATTCGATGTGCACGTCGAAATTGACTTCGTCCAGATACTTGCGGTAAGCCGATACGAATGCGTTTTCGCAATGGTCGAAATAATTGTGGAAACCCTGGTGCAGGGGCAGTCCGGCGCGGAACACGGTGCCAAGAACAATGTCCTCTTCCGGTACGTTGATTGTTGCCACTCCAAGCGGGGTCTGAACGTTCTTTGTCACGTAGTTCAGCTTCTTGCTGACTTCCAGAGCCATAATCTCGCCAATGCGTTCAAGATTGCGGCGGAAACGCATCTGGTCATGCTGAATGTTCACATCGCGGAGTTCGGCAATGAACTGATTCAGGATGCTGTTGCTTTTGTTAAAGTCGATAACTTCCATTGTTATGTCTTAATATGTTTGATTATTTGGATTGCTTTGCAGCCAAAATTTCACAAAGATATAGAACCTGTTTTGAAATGTTCCAATTAATCTTTTATAAAATCTTTCCGGCTGAAAAATCCGTTTCTTTTCAGTCACAATGGAGCCCCATTGCTCCTTCAAACAACCGAATTTTCATCTCGAAAATCTTTCATAAAATTTTTAATCGAACATTTCAAAACAGGTTCTAGAAATTATCCGTATTGGACGGCAATACACATATTATATAATTTGCGTATCTTTGCCCTCATGGGAAAATGCCATAATTTGCCTTTCCATGCTGTTCTGGCGGCCATTCTGCCGTTCTTCTGTTTCAGCATGGCAGCTCAGACTCCGCTTGACAGGTCTGACAGGCGTACAGCCACGCTGGTTTCCCCATACTATTTCGGACCGAACGCCTTCCCTGTGCCGGAAATGGATGACGGTACGGTTTGTGACAGACTCAGAATAGAACTTGACGGTGAATACCAGCCGGGCTTCCGGGGTGACCGTACATCGGACATCTTTGTCAAAGCCAACATACCCGTCTTTTCGGACAGGGTCAACCTGAGTTTGTGGATGACAGCCATGGAATGGTACCGGAACAGTGACCGGAGCATCAGCGAGTGCCGTCTTTCCGATGCCGTTGGAAAGTATGACATAGAAAGCGGACATCTGGCCGGAGACCTGTACGTGAGCACTGACATCATGGTGCTGCGTGAGGGAGACCGATGCCCCGTATCAGTGACTGTCCGTGCTGCTCTGAAGACCGCTTCGGCTGACGGCTGGCATCTGGGACGTTATTATGACAGTCCCGGATATTTCTTTGACGGGACTGCAGGCAGGTCATTCGCCTTGGGGACACCTGGCGGAGGAACAAGCCTGCGTCTTGCCGCCCGGGGAGGTTTCCTGTGCTGGCAGACGGACAACGGCCGTCAGAACGATGCCATTCTGTACGGTCTCCTGGCGCGTCTGGACCTGAAGGCCTTCCATGCATCGGCCTCGTTCAGCGGTTACAGCGGCTGGGAAAATTCCGTCAGGAACCTTGGTGACCAGGCAAAGGACAGGCCTGCAGTATTCGGTTCGGAGCTTGGATACCGGTTTGACAATATCGGATTCAATGTCTCTTACCGGTATGGGATGAGGGATTTCCCTTATCACTGTTTCAGGTTAGGGATGGTTTGGCATTTTGACATTTGAAGGTATGGGAATTCTGAAAGGTCTGATGTCTGTTCTGGTAACCGCCGCATGTCTGGGCATGCAGGCGCAGGATACTCTGTCAGCCCATTTCATAGATGTGTGGTATCATCAGGGGAATCTGGTCCATTATCTCGAGGCAGTCAGCGATCATGTCATTTACCAGGATGTCCATGTGGGGCAGTGGAGTGAGGGGGACCAGCTGATCTTTTCCATAGACGGCAATTCCTACCGTCAGAACAGGTATTATCTGAACGGATTCCGTACGAACAGCCGTTTCCAGACAGGAAGCACCCTGTATCGCCCTGATCTGGAGCAGTACGGCATGGTCGTTGATCCACGGAGTTCCACTCTGGCTTTTTCAAACAGGGAAGACATCTCTGATTTTGCAGCTGTCTCCATCAATCATGGCGGTATTGGCGGAATCAACCGTTTTTCGGAATGGATAGTCAGGCGCATGCACGGTGCGGGTACTGATGATCTGTACAAGGAGAGCTCAGTAACGGCACGTCAGAGGGTGAGGAATGCCG
Organism: Bacteroidaceae bacterium; assembly: GCA_024398615.1. Lineage (GTDB taxonomy): Bacteria > Bacteroidota > Bacteroidia > Bacteroidales > Bacteroidaceae > Colenecus. The sequence continues at coordinate 10,689 of JAKSIU010000026.1, read as the reverse complement.
GAGAATTCGATCTGTCCGAATCCTTTGCAGGGCGTGACGGCAAATCATACCGTCAGCATGTCAAGGCTGTGTTCAGCCGCAGGGAATTCCCCGATTATGACCAGGATGGACTTCTGGACGGATCGCCTCTGTATGACTCGGACCATTATACCGTCCAGGCGGACGGACTGCTGCCGGCAGGTGGACTCGCTGACCGCTTGGGCTATCTGGTGAACATTTCAAGAAGGGACAATTACGGATCGGAGTTCTATCTGAATCCCATGGAAACGGCTGCCCTTGACACTTATGGGGCATCGGTCTATTTCAATGAGAAGGGATTGACCGGAGGTGTGACATGGAATACAAGTCTCATACGTCACCGCAATCTGGAGTTCTCCAGAAACGTCATTGATCAGGACGGCGAATCACTTGAGCCCTATTATCCTGACGGTAACACCCACGAGCTGTCCGTGCCTGTCAACTGGAAAAGGAGTCTGAAACCCTGGCTGACAGCCGGATATGACGGATTCAACAGTCTGATACTGTTCCGTTCCCGTGTCAATGAATTCTCGAATGATGTCTTCATGCAGCATATGGCCGCAAAGAGCGCGACTCCATTATACCGTTATGTGTGGCATAGTTCTGACTTTGCTGGCGGCATTCTGGAAAACACCTTGGGGCTGGAAGCGGAACGCCGTTTCCTGCCAGGACTCTCAGCCCGGGTCGGGGCCGATGTCACTCTTGACGGCATCCTGCTTGAGGGGAAGAGTCTTGTCTCCCCCGGCTTCCAGTCGTCTCTGGCATTTGGCTGGCATCCTGCAGACTGGTTCAAGATGGATGTGAACCTGTCATATGACCGTATTCCGTACAGCATAGAGACCTTGAGATACTTTTCGGACGATTATCTGAACGGCACGGCATATTACGGCTATGGAACTCCTGAGCAGCGTGCATTCACTACATCGGGCGGGCAGTACCACAGTTATGCTGACGGACTCCGCCAGCCCTCGTGCCTTACTCTGGGAATTCCCGTCAGATTCCGTTTCAAATCGGAGAACGGCACCCATGAGGTGTACCTGAACCAGCTGCTGAGAAAATATTACAACACCTGGATTACCGGATTCCGGGGTGGTGCATCGGGTGCCGGCTTTATGGAAGACGGAGTGTGGTTCCAGAACTGTGGGGAGAAACAGTACATTGTGGACAACATGCCGGACGGACTCATGGGGACCGGCTTCATAATGGATACTCCTTTCTTCGTTTCCCAGCTGACACGTTACACCTATACCGGAAGGCGTTTCATGTGCATGCTCTCATGGCAGTCCATGATGGGCGGTTCGACATCGGCCCTCGGCTTCGGACCGGAAACGAATGACTGGCTCTGCCTGAGCGAATCGACCGCCAATCCCAACACGTTCCGTGTGCTTGAGGATCAGGACAGCGAATATCAGTCATGGGGCCGCGTGGATCAGGACAAGGCATACGTGCTGCGAACCTATTTCGCATGGAATGTGAGCAATGCATTTCAGATGGGAGTGAATTTCAAGTGGACCGATGGCCAGCCGTTCAGCTATTTCAATACCGTGATGAGAACCGATGATGAGGGTGGCAGCCAGCTGCAGATCCTGCCTGTTTGCGCTCGTGGCATCAATCCTCTGGACGGCTGTTTCGGTTGCAGGGAGAGTGGAATATTCAACTTTGACTTACATGCCCGCTGGCAGTTCCGTTTGAACGGACACGATGCCAGTTTGAGCTGTATGTGCTACAATATCAATGATTTCGGCAACGTGCTCATGGAATATGCCTTCCCGGAAGGGACCCGCGGTGCAATGTCACGCGGGCAGAACCTTTCGCTGACTGTTCCACGAGGCCTGCTGCTGACGTTTAAAACAGGTATCTGATCATGGCAGGAAAGATGGCAAGGCTGGCCAAGGATACAGCCATTTACGGAATAAGCAGTATAGTGGGTCGTTTTCTGAACTACCTTCTGGTTCCTGTTCATACCCATTTCATCGATCCCAAAAGCGGAGGTTATGGAATAGTATCCAACCTGTACGCGTATGCGGCCCTGATTTTCGTGCTGCTCACTTTCGGCATGGAAACCACGTTCTTCCGGTTTGCCAGCAAGGAAGGTGAGGATGAGAACATGGTCTACAGCACCGCATTGCGCATGGTGGGTGCGGTCGCATTGGTTTTCATTGCATTGGTACTGGCATTCCTCGGTCCCATATCGGACTTCATGGGTTACCCGACACATCCGGAATACATAGCATGCTTTGCCATAATCGGTGGGCTGGATGCCTTCCAGGCAATAATGTTCGGCCGCCTGCGCCAGCAGCACCGTCCGGTCAAGTTCATGATACTCAAGATGGCCTTCATCATTCCCAATGTGATTCTGAACGTGGCTGTATTCTGGCTTCTGCCCAAGATGTTCAATGTCATGCCTTCGCTGCAGAATTTCTATGAGAGCTTTGATTATGGTGTCGGTCTGATTTTCTTTGTCAATCTTCTGTGTACCTTCCTTGTGACATTCGGTTTCCTGAAGGAGCTCAAGGGAATAACATACGGCTTTGATTGGAAACTGTGCCGCAGAATGCTCTCCTACGCATGGCCCATACTGCTTCTCGGTCTTGTAGGTATTCTGAATCAGGTATTTGACAAGATGGCCTATCCGAAACTGGTCCCGGGACAGGAAGGGCAGGTCCAGCTTGGCATTTACGGGGCATGTGTCAAGATAGCAATGATTCTGAGTCTTCTGACCCAGGCGTTCCGTTATGCGTACGAACCATTCGTTTTCGGTGGAGCCAAGGACAAGGACAGTGCCGATACGCTGGCTCAGGGAATGAAATATTTCATAATCTTCGGTCTGCTGGCATTCCTTGCAGTAATGTTCTATCTCCCCATATTCCGTTATCTCGTGACCAATCATGAGTATTGGGTGGGACTTGATGTGGTTCCGATAGTGATGATGGCGGAACTGTTCATGGGCATATATTTCAACCTGTCATTCTGGTACAAGCTGGCCGACAAGACCTGGTGGGGTGCCGTCATGAGCGGTACCGGTGCAGCTGTCATGATTGCCGTAAACGTGCTGTTCGTTCCCGAATACGGCTATATGGCCTGTGCATGGGGCGGATTTGCCGGATATGCCGTCTGCATGCTTATGTCGTATTTCATAGGGCGCAGATACAGCGACATACAGTATCCCATGAAGGACATAGCCGTGTATGTACTCCTTGCAGCAGTGCTTTATGCGGTGTATCTCGTGTGCAGGGCGTTGCCTGTCTGGGCTGCACTGACTGCAAACACCGTTCTGATTGCAATCTACATTGCATACATACTTAAGAAAGATCTGCCTTTGAGTTCCCTTCCGGTCATAGGCAGGAAGTTCGCGAAGAAACAGTAATCAATCACATTATACTTTTTTATGAAACAGTTCTCACAGAAAGCCGTAATGGCATTGTTCATGGCAGCCGCCAGCGCTGCCTCCATGGCCCAGCCGGGAGGCATGGGGGCACAGGCTCCAAAGACAGTTGTCAACAAGGACAACACGGTGACTTTCAGTTATTCCAACCGTAATGCGAAGGATGTCAAGGTCTGGACCCAGTTCTCAAATGATGTTCCCATGACAAAGGGAGCGAACGGTGTCTGGACAGCTACAGTAGGTCCGGCCAATCCGGATATCTATCCCTATCATTTTACAGTTGACGGAATCAGTGTCATGGACCCCCAGTGCGCAGAATGGTTCCCGAACGAAACATTCAAGAACAGTCTTCTTGACATGCGTGCCGAGAACAGTCTGGCCGAGCTCAAGGATGTTCCTCACGGAAGTGTGGATTATCTGAACTACTGGTCACCGGGTCTGAACATGTTCGTTCCTGTAATTGTCTATACTCCTCCTTTCTATGACAAGAACAAGGACAAGTCATATCCTGTCATGTATCTGATCAGCGGTACTACCGATACGGAAGAGGTATATTTCAAGGTTGGCAAGATGAACCTGATTCTTGACAATCTGATTGCCCAGGGCAAGGCTAAGGAAATGATTCTGGTTCTGCCGTACGGCAATGCTACACTGCTCAAGACCGAGCGTCAGGCATCACAGACCGGAGGCGGCATGGGCGGATTCGGCGGCATGGGCGGAGGCTACAACTTCAACCGCGATTTCACTGACGTGCTCATGCCGTTCGTCGAGAAGAACTACCGCACCATCAACGATGCCCAGCATCGCGGCATAGGCGGCTTCTCCCGCGGTGGAAACCAGGGTCTGAGCATCGGTCTTGCAAATCTTGACAAGTTCTCATATCTGTGCTCATACAGCTCGTTCACTCAGACCAGTGCTGCAATGTTTGCCGACAAGGATGCTGTCAATGCCAAGATCAACCTGTTCTGGCTGGGCATAGGCACCGATGACTTCCTTTATGGCAATTCAAAGGACCTCATGGATATCCTTGACAGGAACGGAATCAAGAACAAGAAGGTGTTCACCTATGACAAATACGGTCATACCTGGATGAATGCCCGTTACTGGCTTGAAAAGTCATTCCCCCTGCTGTTCCAGGACAAGAAGGTCATCGATGCAGTGGAGAGCATGGATCTGGCCGAGGCCGAGAAGGTACGTGAAGCATCGGCTGCAGGCGGTGAGGCATCGCGTCTTACCCCGGCCCTCATGGGAAGTCTGTTCCCACCAGTCGTCAAGTCACCCGAGTACAATGCCGATGGCAGCGTGACATTCCGATGCCAGGCCCCTGACGCCCAGAAGGTTGAGCTTGAGTGCCAGATGTTCAGCGGCACAAAGCCCATGGAGAAGGACAGCAAGGGTGTCTGGACCATCACTGTCAAGCCCGATGTCCCCGACATCTATCCGTATGCTTTCCAGATTGACGGCACGCAGGTCGCTGACCCCAACAACATGCACATGTTCCCCAACGAGGGCTTCAAGTACAGCCTATGTGACGTACGTGGCGAGGCTCCGTCAGTTCAGGACATCCAGGATGTGCCTCACGGCAAGGTGGCATACCGCTACTATTTCTCAAAGGCTTGCGGAATAGAGCGCCCCATGTGCGTCTATACTCCGGCCGGATATGACCCTGCAGGCAGCGAGAAGCTTCCGGTTCTCTACCTTATCCATGGTATGACCGATACATACGAGACCTGGTTCAAGGTAGGCCAGATGAACAACATCATGGACAACCTCATTGCAAAGGGTGAGGCAAAGCGCATGATAGTGGTAATGCCATACGCCAACCCGTATCCCGAGATGATTGCCCAGGGCAAGGCATCGGCTTACAATTCAATGGATACCGAATTGACAACCAAGGAGTTCATAGGCGAGGTAATGCCATTCATCGAAGCCAACTACAATGTGCTGACCGATGCTGACCACCGCGCAATTGCCGGCTTCTCACTGGGCGGACGCCAGACTCTGGCCGCCGGATTCGGCAATCCCGACAAGTTCCATTATGTTGCAGCATACGCTCCTGCCATTTTCGGAAACGAGTATGAGACCAACTTCACAAACGGCACATACAAACCGATTGCCGAACTCAAGAGCAAGCTCAAGTTCATGTTCCTGGGTACCGGAAAGGAGGATTTCCTGCTGCAGGCATCAACAGGTCTTGACAAGTATCTGACCGACCAGGGTCTGAAGCATACCTTCTACAATCCCGGTGGCGGACACACATGGATGAACTGCCGCGATTATCTTGAACTTACCGCCAAGGAACTGTTCAAGTAAAGTCCGAATCCGAACAGGGGACAGGTTCCGTTCGCCAATTGCGAACGGAACCTGTCCCCTGTTCGGATAATCTGAAAAGCTGTGTTATTTCTCTACAGTGTAGCTGATGTTCTCAACATAGTAGAAGGTGTCGGAATCGCCTTGATGAGCCTTGGCTTCGGTCTCGCAGTCGTGACCTTCGCTCACCTTGACGCTGTCCTCAAATTCACATTCTTCCTCTTCCTGTTCAATCTTGACGGCACGTACGGTTCCTTTCACGGTGTACTGCTTGCCGATGGTCTCCGGGTCGAACTTGTTCTGGCCTTCCTGTGCCATTACGTTTACAATCTCTTCGCTTTCGGCATTGTCTCCAAGGAACAGCTTCATTCCTGAACGTGTGCAGACATGAACGGCAGTACCTTTCAGAAGAATGGTCTGGTTAACCAGTTCAGGTGCCTTCTGTGCAAATTCACCGGCTGTGATGACAGGCTGCTTTGGCTGGCAGGCAACAAGCATGAGTGCTGCGGCTGCCATAGCAAGAAACTTTTTCATTTTTGGTGGTTTAAAGGTAGTTTTCTGTTGTTAACTGGCCACAAAGGTATATTAAAGTTTTCGTCAAATGAAAAAATGCGCTACCTTCGCGCAGGTTTCCGGCGCAATGGGCGCATTTTCGATTCCTGCCTCTGTAGTTCAATGGATAGAACGGAAGTTTCCTAAACTTTAAATTTGGGTTCGATTCCCAGCGGAGGTACAATGTAAAACTGCAAGTGATTAAAAATCAATCATTTGCAGTTTTCCTTTTCCCCCTAAAGTGCAAATTTGACCAAATTTGACCAAATTTGACCATAATTTTCAGATGGACATAAAAAAATGAGACCCAATTTAGGCCTCATTTCAACTGGATTTTTCCTGAATTTAGAACAATATGTGTCTCTGATAAAGCACAATGATTACCAACTTATTTTTTCATCATTCCTAAGGTATCACTTACCTGAAGCACCCCATATTTTTTGTGGGATAACCATTACAAGTTGTTACATCCTGTCCTTGACAGACTGGCCTGCGCCTGTACCCTTGTACTTGCTGTTTGCACTGTTGAATCTGTATGAAGCCCGCAGAACAATGCCTGGGTTGCGGTGGTCATTGCTTTGGAAAAATGAATAGCAGCCGTAATCGACATCAATGTATTCAATCATTCCGTTCAGAATGTCATTCCACGACAGACGCAGGGTAAGGGCATCGTCCTTAAGGAAAGACTTCTGCACGCTAAGGTCAAGACTGTTCAGCGGACGGGTTATGTCTGCAATATTCTGACTCATTCTGCTCATGTACTGAAAGTTCACTTCTACCAGCCAGCTGTGTCTGAACTGGAAGGCATTGTTGGTCTGGACAAAGAACATGGGTTTGTCGCGGTTAATGACGCGCTCTCCTGCAGTTTCACTAGGGTCAGAAACGTGCAGTTTGAGAAACGGCTTGTCAAGTCCGATGGTGTAGCGCGGATTCCACACACCGAATGTCGGTGATGCTGTAAGATAGAAATTCAGATTGCGGCAAATGTCACTCATGTTCGCGTAGCGGAGCATTACCACGCCGTTGTCATTGAAAGGCGATGCCCACTGTGTGATATTGTTGTCCACCCTTTCGTACGATGAACTGAATGCCAGCCACTTCCAGGCAGCGCTCAGCGTCAGTGTGCGCTGGGCTTCACTGCGCAGCCTGGGGTCACCGGACTGATAGGTATAGCGGTTGTTGTATGTTATCTCATTGGTCAGGTACTGAAGCCTGGGGCGCAGGGTCTTGCCAGTGTAACTCAATGACATGCCTACTTCGCCCAACTGTGTGGAAAAACTGACAGAAGGGAACCAGTCGTCATGCTGGCGTGACATGTCACTGTCGTCATTGATGTTGTCGTCATATCTGAAATTCACATGCTCGTACCTGAGGCCGGCACTCAACTGCCCGAAAGGTAAGGTCAGGGAATACTGGGCGAAACCGGCAATGGTGTTTTCAGTGTTCTCTCCATCGGCGGCAGGTATGTCTGACTTGTTGATGGAATACTTTTGCAGGCCGGTGAAATATGTCTCTTCAGAACCGAACTGCAGCAGACCCTTCCAGACAGGATATGACAGCACCAGTTTTGCAGCATACATGTTACCGTCTGCCAATGCGATGGACTTCATGGAAACCGGGCCTGTCCAGCTGGTCTCGTTGATTTCGGTTTCATTGTGCCCACGGCCTATCATGAAGTCGGCATTGAAGTTGATGTTCATCTTGCCGGCATTTCCGTCATAATACAGATTGCCGTTCCACTGATAACTTTCAGGTGTTCTGGTGCGGTTTACTGAATAGACGTGGTCCTCTACGATGCCGTTCACGACAAAATCATTGTCAATGACCAGATTCTGATTCATGTATCCCGATGTGCTCTTGTCAATCTTCAAGCCCATGGAATGGTTGTCAGTGATCTGCCAGTTGGCACCGAAAATATGCTGTATGCCCCCTTGTTCCGATATGTAGCTGAGCGTTCCGTCCTGGATTTGTGACAGAAGCTGCCCGTCCTTCAATGTCCTGGTACCGCCGCGGATGTCTGAAATCTGATAACCGTGGTTTGACCAATATACGATTTTTCCGAACAGGTCAAAGCCGCCCTTGCGGTAGTTCAGGTCAAGAACGGTCCATGACGGATCGAAATCGCTGCAGGTGGTGTATTTCTTAGCCTGGCTGGTAAGGGCGAAACTGAATCCTTCACCCTGACGTTTCACAGTTCTGATACGAACGACGCAGCGTACATCGCCTCCATAAAGGGCTCCGGGATTGCTGACCACCTCAATGGATTTGACATCTTCGGACATGAGATTGCGCAGTTCTGAATTGTCCGTGACCTTCCGGCCGTTAATGTAATATTCGGGCTCTCCGCGGCCAAGCACTTCCAGAGTGCCGTTCCTGTTTATCATGCCGGGCACCTTTCCCAGTACATCAAGAGAATTGCCCGCATGTTCAAGTATCGAACCTTCAATGCCGGTAATGACGGCATCGCCCTTGATTTCGGTCTTTGGAAGGGTTTCTCTTATGACCACCTCATTCAGGATGTTGGCATCTTCTTCCAATCTCAGAGTGCCGGCATCAACACTGGCGCCTTTCAGTTCCAATGGCATAACCACATCTTTGAAACCAAGGAATGATGCCTGAAGCACATATCTGCCTTTTGTGGCTGACATATTGAAAACGCCGTTTTCATCGGCCATTGCCCCCGTAATTATACTGTCATTTCTGATAAGAGCGACCGATGCGAACTCCAACGGTTCGTCAAGTGCGGCGTTCATTACCACGCCTTTCAGTTCTGTCAGATTCTGGGCGTTGCACACAAAGCATACGTTACATAGGGCAATAAATGCCGCAGCTGTTTTCATCTTCACATTAATAAGATATCTGTTGTTATTATTTTCGCCTTAATGACGCATTGCCAATGCAGATGTTAAATAATACTCTGATTTATTATAAGAATCTGTTTTGAAATGTTCCAATTATTCTTTTATAAAATCTTTCCAGCCGAAAAACCGTTTCTTCTCAGTCGTGATGGAAGCCCCCATCACTCCCTCAAACAAACAATTTTTCATCTCGTAACCAGGCATTCAACCTTTGTTATTTTAACCCGCTTTTGTGCCTCAAAAGTGGTGCTTTTCATGTTGTTTGCTCGTTATTTGCTCGTTGCATATACATAAAGTGTTGATAATAAATGTAATAACTTGTTATTTGTGTTCCCAGCGGAGGTACTTTTAAGACTTTATATGTTGCTGATTTTCAGGAATATACAAAGTCTTAATATTTCCCATTCCCCAAATTTGGTCACCTTTTGATTTATCCCCCTTCTCCAATACTAAAAGAGCGCAAAGAATATGCAGGAGAGACTACATGCCGGGACTATAAATTGCAATACTTTTTTTAGAAGCAACTATTGGTTGTTGAGAAGTCCTTTCATCTTCTCCAGAAGTGCTCTTGTCGGTTCAATCAAAGGCTGTACGTCCTCCTCAGTCCAATCAAACATATCATCATAATCTCCTGACTGGCGCATATTCTGGAGACGTGACACCAACCTGGCGTCATCAGGACTCAACAGTCCGGCCAGAACAAACTCTTTCCCTAAAATAAGGATAACTCCTGCGTGTGTATGAGCGGAAAAGCCTTTTTCTACCAACAAGGCAAGAGTACAATAGAAAACAGAGTAATACAATCTGTTTGCAACAAGCGTCCAATGTCCAAGCTAGGCATTGTCCTCTGCCTCAACAAAAACGGCAGCAGACTTCTCCATGCGATAACGGACTAAAGCTTGCCTGTCTTCGGATGTCATTCCCATATCAAAATGCCTTCTTTTTCGACATTATGGTAGAATGGCGTAATCTTGCGCTTCTGCCATTCGGTATCTGTATATAGAATAGGGTTTATTTCAACGTCCAATGCCCATCCTAACGACACCAAGGGATAGGCATATCTGTCAAAATCATCGTTGTTGGTTCTTTCAGTATGATTGAGCAGAATCAGCAGATCCCAATCGGACTTTTGACTGGCATCACCTCTCGCCTGTGAACCGAACAAAATAAGCCTGCTGCCTGCGGGCATCACACCTGCGGCAGTATCGCGTATGCTTCTGATTATTTCCTGTCTCTCCATAATTATCTCTGAGAAGGTAATCAGTTTTTCAATAAAACAATAAAGTCAAAAGGACTATTTGAAACTTGTATGACATAATTCGCTTCTACCAAACAACAGACTGTAGTAGAACATCTTGCCAATATCACAGCCAGGCGTCAGGATTATTGGTTAATGAAATGGGGATTTTCCTTACTTCTTACGTACAATTGAAAAGATATAATGAGATTTATCTGTATGCCGGTGGCGGATTTTAAATATCTTTACCCCGATAAACCACAATTTTACACTCACCCAAAACACTCAGATATGAAAAAAGTCCTGCCTTTTATTGTATGCTGCCTTTC
>JAKSIU010000025.1 GCA_024398615.1 Bacteroidaceae bacterium | reverse complement strand
GATAACCATCAGCAACCGTCTTAAAACAGCAAATCCGTGCAACTCACCAGAGCTACACGGATTTGGTTTCCGATAATTATTGTTTCTTATCCCAGCTTACTTTACCTCCTCGAAGTCGGCGTCCTGGACGTTGTCGTTCTTGCCGCTGTCCTGGGGACCCTGCTGGGCGCCTCCGTTGAAGCCGCCGCCAAAGCCTGCTCCTGCACCGGGACCTGCCTGAGCGCCACCCTGGGCACCGCTCTGGGCGTACATTTCAGCGCTAGCGGCCTGGAAGGCTGAGTTCAGATCGGCCATAGCCTTGTCTATTGCTGCAAGATCCTGAGCCTTGTGAGCGTCCTTAAGAGCATTCAGAGCGTTCTCGATAGGAGCCTTCTTGTCGGCCGGAATCTTGTCGCCCAGTTCGGTGAGCTGCTGCTCTGTCTGGAATATCATTGAATCAGCCTGGTTCAGCTTGTCAATCTTCTCACGCTCCTTCTTGTCGGCTTCGGCATTGGCCTCGGCCTCGGCCTTCATGCGGTCAATTTCCTCCTTGCTCAGACCGCTTGATGCCTCAATGCGGATGGCCTGCTCCTTACCTGTTGCCTTATCCTTGGCGCTTACCTTCAGGATACCGTTGGCATCGATATCGAATGTAACTTCAATCTGAGGAACGCCGCGGCGTGCCGGGGCAATGCCTTCAAGGTTGAACTGGCCGATTGACTTGTTCTGGCTTGCCATTGGACGCTCGCCCTGCAGTACATGGATGGTAACTGCGGTCTGGTTGTCGGCAGCTGTCGAGAAGACTTCGGACTTCTTGCACGGGATTGTGGTGTTGGCATCGATAAGCTTGGTCATTACACCGCCAAGGGTCTCGATACCCATAGTCAGAGGAGTCACGTCAAGCAGGACTATGTCGCCTACTCCACCCTCGTTGTTCAGGATGGCTCCCTGGATTGATGCACCTACTGCTACAACCTCATCAGGATTGACACCCTTTGAAGGAACCTTGCCGAAGAAATCCTGAACCAGCTTCTGGATAGCCGGGATACGGCTTGAACCGCCAACCAGGATAACCTCGTCAATATCGGAGTTGCTCAGACCGGCATCGCTCATGGCCTTGCGGCACGGCTCCAGACATGCCTGGATAAGACCGGCTGCCAGCTGCTCGAACTTGGCGCGTGTCAGAGTCTTTACAAGGTGACGCGGAACACCTGCTACCGGCATTATGTACGGCAGATTGATTTCGGTCGATGTCGATGATGACAGCTCGATCTTGGCCTTCTCGGCAGCCTCTTTGAGACGCTGCAGTGCCATAGGATCGGCGGTAAGGTCAGCACCCTCGTCATTCCTGAATTCCTGAACCAGCCAGTTGATGATTACCTGGTCAAAGTCATCACCTCCCAGATGGGTGTCACCGTTGGTTGCAAGAACCTCGAACACACCGCCACCGAAATCAAGAATTGAGATATCGAATGTACCGCCACCAAGGTCGAATACCGCAATCTTCATATCCTTGTTTGCCTTGTCAACACCGTATGCCAGAGCTGCTGCTGTAGGCTCGTTCACGATACGCTTAACATCGAGACCTGCAATCTGACCGGCCTCCTTGGTTGCCTGACGCTGTGAGTCGCTGAAGTATGCAGGAACGGTAATGACTGCCTCGGTCACTTCCTGACCCAGATAGTCCTCGGCGGTCTTCTTCATCTTCTGGAGAATCATTGCGCTGATTTCCTGAGCGGTATAGAGACGGCCGTCAATATCGACGCGCGGCATGTTGTTGTCACCTCTGACCACCTTGTAAGGAACACGTGTGACTTCCTTCTGGACCTGGTCCCAGTTCTCGCCCATGAATCTCTTGATTGAGAAGATGGTGCGCTGAGGGTTCGTAATAGCCTGACGCTTTGCAGGATCACCCACCTTGCGTTCGCCACCGTCAACGAAACCTACAATTGAAGGAGTTGTGCGCTTGCCTTCGCTGTTGGCAATCACTACAGGTTCGTTACCTTCAAATACTGATACACATGAGTTGGTTGTACCAAGGTCAATACCGATAATCTTTCCCATTTTTTCTATTTGTTTTTTCGTTAATACTCTTTTTCCGAATCCGATGCCAACGACATCGGGATTACGCCACGGTAAAGACAAATGGCATGCCAATGCCCCAAGCGGGGCCTGGCATGCCAGAAATCTCATACTGTCACTGACAGTGTCTGCCAAACTGTCACATTATCTTTTCCATGTCCAGCACTCTCCTGCCTTAAGGGACTGCGGTTCCTGCATGAGTTTCCTTATCATGAACGTGCCGTCACTGGTGGCATGGAGCTTTACGAAGGTAATCTTCCCGTTCTTCCAGCTGGCATCAATCTCCCCGCCTCCACGCACGCACAGCCCTCGGAACGAACCATCGGCCCAAGCTTCAGGGAGTGCCGGCAGCAGACTGATTTCACCGTCCTGACTCTGCAACAGCATTTCGGCAATGCCCGCACAGCCGCCAAAGTTTCCGTCAATCTGGAAAGGAGGATGCGCACAGAACAGGTTCGGATAGGTTCCCCCGCCCTCGCCGCTGTAGTCTATACCCTTGCCACCGGCAGGTCGGAGCAGGTCCCTTAGCAGCTTGTACGCATGCTCGCCGTCATGCAGCCGCGCCCAGAAATTGACTTTCCATGCCATGGACCAGCCGGTACTTTCGTCACCACGTATCTCCAGCGTGCGTCTGGCCGCCTGTGCCAGTTCGGGAGTCCCGTTGACCGAAATCTCATGAGCGGGATACAGACCGTACAGATGCGACACATGGCGGTGATGGGCATCGACCTCCTCATACGGCTCGTTCCATTCCATAATACGGCCGTCAGCACCAATGCTTGTGGGTTTCAGCAGTTCCAGTTTCGTTTTCAGAGTATCGGCGAACCGGCTGTCCGTGCCCAGAATGCCGCAGGCCGATATCACGTTCGTGAACAGTTCGCGCACAATCTGATTGTCCATGGTGGAACCGGCACATACGTTGCAGCTGCGGCCATTCGGCAGACGGAAAGAATTTTCGGGTGAATTTGTCGGTGCCGTCACCAGATATCCGGTATTGGGGTTCTTGACCAGCATATCCACAAAGAACAGTGCAGCCTGCTTCATTGTGGGATATACATCGGCCAGATAATCCCTGTCCTGTGTATAAAGGTAGTGCTCATACAGATGCTCGCAGAGCCATGCCGCTGACGTGTTCGATGCACCCCACGACGGATGTTCGCCAGGCGATGTGAAGTGCCAGGGATTGGACGGCGTATGTGCGGTCCAGCCACGGGCCCCGTAGAATGCCCGAGCCGTATGCTGTCCGCTTGGCACCAGTCCTTTGGTATAATCCACTAACGGCATGACCAGTTCACTGAGATTGCCGGTTTCGGCCGGCCACATGTTCATCTGCAGGTTGATGTTCAGATGGTAATCGCCGTTCCACGGAGTCTGCACGGTGTTTGTCCACAGTCCCTGAAGATTTGGCGGCAGACAGCCGGAACGGGTGCTGGAGATTAACAGGTATCGGCCCATCTGGTAGTAGAGCGCCGGAAGCGAAGGATCATCGGCATCGTTTCTGAAAGCCGCCAGACGCTCACCCATATCCATCTGCTCGCGCTTGGGATTGTGGCCGAAATCAACAGCCACGCGTCCGAACAGTTCTCCGAAGGCCGATTCATGGTCCGCCTCCAGCTGCCGGTACGATTTCTTCAATGCTCCATCAAGCTGTCTGTCAAGCTGTGCTTCAACGTCATCACCGTAATAGTCAGTGGCCATTGCTATCAGTATCAGCGCATCGTCCATGCGACTGCCCAACGGTTGCACACGCACCTTGGCGGCATACTCCAGTCCGTCAAACGGCTCGTCACGGCCCTCAGTACCTGACGGCAGCCTGCCATGAAGCATGAAATCACCCTGTTTCGCAGTTGTTTCCGGCTGCCATCGGTCCGACAGGTTCCTTTCGCAGTCACGGTTCAGCGACAAGCTGAAATGAATCGAGTTCCTGCGGCTGGCACTGAGACGGATTACGCAAACGTCATCGCTGTATGAGACAAACAGCGTGCGGGTGTACTTGGTATTGCCGCGTCTGAAACTTTCCGTTGATACGGCACGGTCCAGACTGAGTTCGCGGCGGTACTTCCTTATCTTGCCCTGTCCGGTATTCTGTTCAATGACCAGATTTCCCAAAAGCTGGTACGAACCGTACGGGAGATTGTAACTCTGGCCGTTTCCCGTCCCGCGGCCGCCACATGAGAATGTGGAATACATAAGGCGCTGGGCCTCATCGTTGCGTCCCTCAAAAAGCAGACGCCGTATCTCCGGCAGACTCTCAAGAGCACGCGGATTGTCGGCATTCTGCTCGCTGCCGGACCACATGGAGCTCTCGTTCAACGTAACCGTCATGCTGTCAATGCCGCCATCGGACATCATGCCCATACGTCCGTTTCCAAGCGGCAGACACTCCTCCCAGGCCGATGCCGGAGCATCGAAATGGTATGCCAACGACTGTTCGTGCCTTCCGCTGCCACACAGAACGCACGATACTGCCAATGCAATAAGCTGATAATGTTTCATATCGCAAAAATATGTATTAAATCATTGCTGGCAGACAAACATTTGTACATCCGGCAGAAAATCCCCAATTTTACACTCTGTTTGTAAAGAATCACAAAACATGAAAAAAGGAATTCAGTCATCGGTCTTCATAATGGCAGCCATGTTACTGTCCGGTTGTGAGTTGGAACGTACACATTACGATATACAGTACTGTTTTGACAACACTGACATGCACTCCGACTTTCTGGAAGTCTATGAACTGATTGATTCGGTAAGAGGAAACGGCAAATGGAGAAGCAATCCTCATAAACTGGACACCGTTGTTGTAGACGGCGACACAATTGAGTGGGCATCAGGAAAGATCAGTGAAGTTGCAAGAGACAACTGCGTTGGACTTTCGGTACACACATCGGGCTGGAGGCCATGCGGTGGCGGCAATTATGACCTGGATACCATTTTCTTCCTGAATCAGGGTGAAAGGAATTTCATTGTAATCACACCGTCCATGGCCTGGCATAACCATTACGAATAAAGGTACATGAAGAAAACACTCACATTTCCGGGGTATGGCCGAGAACTGGAGCATATACGTTGACTGGAATCCGTGGCACGGCTGCACCAAGATAAG
This sequence comes from Bacteroidaceae bacterium, assembly GCA_024398615.1. Taxonomy (GTDB): domain Bacteria; phylum Bacteroidota; class Bacteroidia; order Bacteroidales; family Bacteroidaceae; genus Colenecus. Next base: position 37,822 of record JAKSIU010000025.1, on the reverse strand, counting down.
TCCCGGCTGCCGTTACTGCTATGTTTACCGCCAGGACGAAATGTACGGCAGCGAGATTGCCAGCAGTCAGTGCCGTAAGACCGCAGCCTTTGACCTTCCCTTGAAGCGCAGGCGCGACAAGAGCTGGAAGATACCATCGGGCAAGGTGGTATTCACCTGTTTCACATCGGACTTTCTTCTGAAGGATGCCGATGACTGGCGTCCCGAGTGCTGGCGTATGATGCGGCTGCGCAGCGACCTGTATTTCTACTTCTTTACCAAGCGCATTGACCGGCTGCAGGAATGCCTGCCGCCCGATTGGGGCGACGGCTACCCCAACGTACTGATTGGCTGCACGGTTGAAAACCAGCAGATGGCCGACTACCGCCTGCCCATTTTCAAATCACTGCCAATCCGCCACAAGTCAATAATCGTGTCGCCGCTCATCGGCCCCGTTGACATATCACCATATCTGGACGAAAGCATTGAGGAAGTCAGCACCGGCGGAGAATCGGGTCTCAGCGCCAGACCTTGCGACTATGACTGGATTCTCAGTCTCAGGGAGCAGTGCGTTGCGCACGGCACACCGTTCCGTTTCCATCAGACAGGAGCACATTTCATAAAAAACGGGCGCATGTACAATGTACCGCGCCGTTTTCAATTAAGTCAGGCCCACAAGGCCGACATTGACTTCAGAATAGGAGACTACTTCGTTCCCGAAACCGCCGACACCAGCCTGTGGAAGGATTCCGACTACCACGACTGACGAAGGACTGAACCGATTCAATCCTCTTCGGGCTCGGGCTCGATTTCCTGGGGATTGCCAAGGATGGCCGACATGATCTTCTGCTCAAGTTCGTCAGCCAGTTCGGGATTGTCCTGCATGAGCTGCTTCACCGCATCACGGCCCTGAGCCAGACGTGTTTCGCCGTAGCTGAACCATGAACCGCTCTTCTTGATGATGCCGTACTCAACGCCCAGATCAACGATTTCACCACTCTTCGAGATGCCCTCACCGAACATGATATCGAATTCGGCCTTGCGGAATGGAGGTGCGACCTTGTTCTTGACAACCTTTACGCGCACCTGGTTGCCGATCACGTTGTCACCGTCCTTGAGCTGGGTCACGCGGCGTATATCCAGACGGACCGATGCATAGAATTTCAGGGCGTTGCCGCCTGTTGTCGTTTCCGGATTGCCGAACATGATTCCTATCTTCTCACGCAACTGGTTGATGAAGATACATGTGGTGTTGGTCTTGTTGATGGCGGCAGTCAGCTTGCGCAGTGCCTGTGACATGAGGCGTGCCTGCAGACCCACCTTGTTGTCACCCATGTCGCCTTCGATTTCGGCCTTCGGGGTAAGGGCTGCAACCGAGTCAATCACAATGATGTCGATTGCGCTTGAACGGATAAGCTGTTCGGCTATCTCAAGAGCCTGTTCACCGCAGTCGGGCTGGGAAATCCACAGGTTGTCAATGTCAACGCCAAGCTTGGCTGCATAGAAGCGGTCAAAGGCGTGTTCGGCGTCAATGAAGGCGGCAATTCCGCCGTTCTTCTGAGCCTGTGCGATTGCATGGATTGCCAGGGTGGTCTTACCCGATGATTCCGGACCGTAGATTTCAATTATCCTTCCACGCGGATAACCGCCCACGCCGAGAGCGGCGTTGAGTCCTATGGAACCGGTCGAAATTACATCGACGTTTTCAACACTGTCGTCGCCAAGCTTCATGATGGAGCCCTTTCCGAAACTCTTCTCAATCTTGTCTGTGGCGGCCTGAAGCGCCTTGAGCTTCTCGCTCAGAGCTGCATTCTGGAGGCCTTCGCCTGCCGGATTGTCCTTTTTTGCCATATATTATTGCTTTTTGTTTCAATGAGGTAGTTTTCACAGTACAGATTTTCCCTCACTTTTATGCAAAGATAAACAATAGGAAACTCATTTCATATATCAAATTCACAAAGTTTTCAACATATCTTTGCGGTATGAATGCCCAATACATACCGATTATAGTCCACCGCACCGGCCTGCGTGCCAGTCAGGTGGAGAACTGCGTCAAGCTGCTCGATTCCGGAGCCACCATACCTTTCATAAGCCGATACCGCAAGGAATCGACCCTTGGCATGGACGAAGTCCAGGTCACGGCTGTAAGCGACCTGCTGGAGCAGCTTGATGAAATGTCATCACGCAAGGACACGATACTGTCAACAATTGAAAGCCAGGACAAGCTTACGCCCGAGCTGCGGCAGCGTATTCTGGACTGCTGGGATGCCACTCAGCTCGAAGACATCTATGCCCCATACAAGCCCCACCGCAAGACACGTGCCGACATTGCCATAGAACAGGGACTCGAACCCCTGGCCGATTTTCTGGAAAAGCAGAACCAGTACATTCCGCTTGAAAAGGAGGCCGCAAAATACGTCAGTCCCGAAAAAGGCGTTGACGATACCGAAGCCGCGCTCAACGGAGCCATGGACATAATCGCACAGCGTGTATCGCTTGACGAGAGCGCGCGCAATCTGGTACGCAGTACATACCGCCGCGAAGCGCGCATAACCAGCCGTCTCATACGCGGCAAGGAGGCCGATGCGCAGAAGTTCCGTGACTGGTTCGATTTCTCCGAACCGCTGTCACGATGCGCCTCACACCGTCTGCTTGCCATGCGCCGGGGTGAGCAGGAAGGCCTGCTAAGGGTTTCACTGGACATAGATGACGAAAGGACATCGGACTCTCTGGCAAAACGATATGTCCGCGGCAAGTCGCCTGTGTCACAGTGCGTTGACGATGCCGTACGCGACAGTTACTACCGCCTGCTGCAGCCATCGGTCGAGAACGAGTTTGCCGCAGCTTCAAAGGAGAAGGCCGATGCCGAGGCCATCAGCATCTTTGCACGCAACCTGGAACAGCTCCTTATGGCTTCTCCGCTTGGCGAAAAGGCCGTAATGGGCATTGACCCGGGATTCCGTACAGGTTGCAAGGTGGTATGCCTGAGCCCGCAGGGCGACCTGCTGCACAACGAAGCCATCTTCCCCCACCCGCCGGTCAGCCAGACGCGTCAGGCATCGGCCAAAATCGAAACGCTTGTAGAACAGTATCATATTGAAGCCATAGCTATCGGCAACGGAACTGCCGGCCGCGAGACCATGGAATTCGTGCAGAAACTGCATATTCCACGTTCGGTTCAGGTATTCAGCGTCAATGAGGACGGAGCATCGATCTATTCGGCATCCAAGACCGCGCGCGACGAATTCCCCGACTATGACGTGACCGTGCGCGGAGCTGTCTCCATAGGCCGACGCCTCATGGACCCGTTGGCCGAACTGGTCAAGATTGATCCTTCGTCAATCGGTGTCGGACAGTACCAGAAGGACGTGAGCCAGACTGGACTCAAGCACTCGCTGGACCAGACTGTGGTTAGCTGCGTAAACCGCGTTGGAGTCAACGTGAATACCGCCAGCACCCATCTGCTCTCATACATCAGCGGACTGGGACCGACACTGGCACATAACATTGTGGAATACCGCAGCAAGAACGGGCCGTTCCGCAACCGCCGCCAACTGCTTGAAGTGCCGCGTCTGGGACCGAAGGCATATGAACAGGCCGCCGGATTCCTGCGCATACCCGGCAGCAGCCAGCCGCTTGACAATTCGGCCGTACATCCGGAAAGCTATGCCGTAGTGGAGAAAATGGCAACTGATCTGGGCTGCAGCGTACAGGACCTCATTGAATCAAAGGAGCTCAGGGACAGGATTGACATACAGCGTTATGTCACGGACAAGACCGGAATCCCCACCCTGACAGACATAATGGCTGAACTTGAAAAACCTGGACGTGACCCGCGCGGTCCGCTCAGGAAATTCGAATTCTCAAGCGAGGTACACACCATTGAAGACCTGCATCCGGGAATGGAACTGCCCGGCATTGTAAGCAACGTCACCAACTTCGGAGCATTCGTCGATGTTGGCGTACACGTGAAGGGTCTCATTCACATCTCCAAGCTGTGCCCCGGCAAATACGTAAAAGACCCCACCCAGGTCGTGTCCATCGGACAGCAGCTCATGGTCAGGGTCCTTGATGTCGATCTGTCCCGCCAGCGCATTGCACTGGAGACTGCCGAACAGGGGACAGGAACCGTTCAAGCCTGAACGGTTCCTGTCCCCTGTTCGGCAATCTCATTGCCGACCTTGCGTGCGCGGTTGGGATGGTCAAGATCCATGCCTGTGGCAATGCCAATCTCAACCAGGACATTCCATCCTGCACACAGATATACGTATGGATTGAAGTCTCCTGCCTCCGGAGTCCTGATGGTCAGGAAAGGTGTATCGTGGTCAGCAATGGCAACGACCTTGACACCGGCACCATTGACCAGACATTCCTGGATCTTATCATATTCATCAGGAATGGGATCTACCCAGAAGATTATGTCTCCATCCTTCATGACCTCTTCAATCCCGTGCAGCGCGTATGTTCCTTCAAGGAAGTCCGATTTGCGACGGGTGATCTCGTTGGTCTTGAGGGTAAGTTCTTCGGCTACACCGTCATTGTAACCTGCAAAATAGATGGTCTCGGCATTCTTCACCCACTCTACGATCTCCGATGGAATATCAAGCGTAAGCGCCTTTTCAATCTTTTCAGGAAGTGCGGCAAGAGCGTCCTTCACATCCTTTCCGGCAATGTTCCAAAGCACCGACTCATAGTACAGGGCCTGTTCCACAACGCTCTTGGTAGCTGCAACGGCCTGTTCCCATCCGCAGTTCAGCACATGTGTGGAAGCACAATATTTTGAAAGGATGGTATCCTGATTGGCAGTAAGTCCGAAACGGAGTTGATTACCCTGTTCCATGAGCTTCCTGGCCAGAAGAGTGACCTCCTTTGTACGACCTGAATTAGAAGCGAAGAACACCGCGAACTTGCTCAGATCATATTCCCTTGACTGCCAGGAGCCATCGGTCTGAGCATTCAGATCCAATCCCCAGCGCTTGCTCTTGCGAAGCGAGTTCTTGGCCGGGAAGATACGGCTCGAGCCCTCACCGGTAAAGAACACTCTGCCGGCACGGCTTACCTGAGCGGCAATTTCCCTGGTACATGAAGCATCGAACTTTCCAACTGTATCCACAGTATCCATCATTTCCTGCACCAGCGCATACTGGGCATACTTCTTATCCTTAAGATTCATATCGGTATTATTTAATGGTTACACATTTATCAATCAAGCAGTTTCTTGAGGTTCTGTATCCTTTCAATGAACTCCTTGGTTTCCTTTTTCTGCTGCAATATGAAACTGTTCTCGTCAAGTTCACCCCATGCGGCAATCATCTCCTCACGGCTGTTGAAGGTAGCCTGACGGAACTTGTTCTCATAATCCTTCTTCCTTGTCTCATATACCTGAGTCATGACATAGTTCTGGATTTCTATTCCACGGTTCAGAACATTCATCCAGTCATCGGGAGTGAATGTCTCTATTCGGAGCAGATGCTTGAGCGACAGGTAAGCATGACGTAACTTATCCTGGGGATAACGTTTCCATATTTCTGTATATCTGTGATGCACCTCCTTCCACGAATTGATTGTTCCGTCCTTTATATCACTTTTCAGTTCCTCAAGATCATCGACCGACATAAGCTGACCGCCAAGATTGAACCAATCACGTTTGCGGTCTCCGTCAAACTGTATGGAAATGGATTCGAAATTCTTGTCCGGGTTCTCATGGAGATAGGCCGAAATGTTTCGGACGGCATAATATACAATCATGTCACCGTAAGCGTGATATGCCTCGTATGGTTTGAGAATGACCACCTTGCGTTTGGACTTCTCCATATCCTCGCCAAGGACTTCAAGACCTTCGACTTCGCTTGCAGGTCCGTTCAACAGACGGCGGCCGGTCTCTATCAGATTGTCAGTAGAAACTCCCTCCGGACTCTTTCCATTCTTTCTCATCCAAGCCTTTGCGGTCCATGCATCAAGAAACTTGCGCGCCTCAATGGCCTCTTCAATCGAATCGGGAGCGTAGGCATCGAATTCAATGTTCTGCACCTTGAAGACACGCATGTCACGATTGGCGTACTTCCAGTTGTTCCTTGCCATGGCAAACATGTTGTAGAGCCATGAGAATGCCGGAATGACATGCAGTTCTCCATGAGTTTCGTCATTGCTCAGCAGTGCAAACGGGAAAGGATTTATCATCTCTGCTGGATATGCGCCCTTTGCCAGCATGGTGAAACTTGCAAACTTGCATGAATGCTTGACACTGGAACAGAGACCTGGCCAGAATCCGCGTCCCGCCTCAATCTCATTGTCATTGGTACGGCTGTTATGATTGGATCCGATGGTTGCACCCGCTGCCATGTTGGTCTGTCCCTTGAGCACACTGGCAATCAGGAATGAGTTGTTATGATGCTGCTCATGGGCAGGGAATATCAGGTTATTGAGAACCTCACAGCAGGATATTGTACTGTTGTCTCCCATAAACGAATTCATAAGGCGCGCTCCGTATTTCAGATTGCTGTTGCTGCCAAGCACGAACCTCACGGCAATGACCGAATAGAATATACGGCATCCATATCCCACGATACCATTTACCAGCACCACATTCTCACCAATCTGCGATGGTTCCTTGTCACTTGAATTGATGGTAAGATTCTTGAGCTTGCTGGCACCTTTTATATAGCAGCAGCTGCCAATCTTCACGTCCTTGATAATCCACGAGTTCTTTATTACGCATCCGCTGCCAATGGTTCCGTAGAATCCGCGACGTGAATCAAAAGCATTCTGGGTCAAGGACTTGAGGCGATCCTGAAGCAAACGGTCATCGATGAATTTTGCCCACATGTAGGCATCGGCAGCTATCATGCCGTCAAATGGAAGTATTCTACGGCACCCGGTCTCATTCATCAGTTCCATCCATACGCGGACGCTTTCCTCTTCACCTTCCTTGACTATACCGTTACCGAACTTGGCATGGTCAGTACAGGACATTTCCTGAATGTTGAACAGCATGCAACGGTCACCTATTATGTAGTGTGAAAGGTAATGAACGTTATGGATGGCACAGTCATCACCTATGTCACACGAATGTATGGAGCTGTTTGTAATACCGCACGAAAGGCGCAGGTCATGATACTGAAGACCGTTTGAAGTAATTCTACCCAGACGGACAAAACCGTAGAACTTGTTGTTCTTGACCATCATGGGATCAAACTCACCGCTTACCATAATGGTATCCCAGCTCATGGCAGTATTGTCATTCTTGACCAGTGATTCGATTTCCGAACTGGTCAGATGACGCCAGCCGCCAGCCGGGGCCTTGACCTGAGTGTTACGCAGATAGTATTTGTCCTTTCCTTCCGGAATGTATTTCGGATCCATAAAGCTGTTGTAAAGCTGGTCCGGCGATAGTACTGTCACTCTTTCCATACGCAAAAACGAATAATAATCCGGCAGCAAAATTAGAATATCTTATCCAAAACACCAAATTTTTGACCATATAAAATAATATTTTATATGAATCATAAAGAACAATCATATACAGACACAAAAAAAGGCCCGCAGCCTTCCCGAATCCGGAAGGCCACGGGCCATATGTCTACAGTTGAATACCGTTACTCGGCAGGCTTTTCCTCTTCCCTGTTCTCCTCTTCCGGATTCGAGAAATCGTTTTCACCATACTTGACCAGCAGGTCATACCAGGTGAAGATCTTCCTCATGTGACTGGGATATACCCTCTCACGATCAAAGTCAGGAATAATGGTTCCAAAGAAGTCAACCAGATCAGAATCCTGAGACTTCTTATAGTCAAATCCTACCGGATTCTTTCCAACCTTATCCTCGATAGCCTGGAAAACCAGACGCAGAGGCATCTCCTTCTCTTCCGTGAATATGGAAATGTCGCCAAGACCGACAACCTTATCCGTTGCCTGGATTGGCATACGTTTCTTTGTCTCGTCAATGTTCTCTACAATAAGTGCACCACGACCGCGGGTCAGAAGCTTGAACAGACCCTGCTTGCCTGAAATGGTAAGAATTTCGTTGATCATTGCAATCCGAATTATTGTTTGTTATTAAGTTTACATTCTTCAAGAAGCGAGAGAATCTGCATCTTCAGATCAGTCTTTCCGTCATTGGTTATCACGAACCGTGCAAGACGCAGCTTATCCTGCTGCGACATCTGGCAGGCCATTCTCAATTCCACCTCCGCGCGGGAAGCCCCATCCCTTTCCATACACCTTCTGATTCTGGTTTCCAGAGGAGCATCGACCACGACCGTGAAATCCACGCATCCGTCAAAGCCCGATTCAAACAGAATGGCCGATTCAAACACAGCGAATTCGCTTTCCTGTTCATCGGTCCAAGCCTTGAAATCACACTTTACGGCCGGATGTACCAGACTCTCGACCGCACGCCGTCCGGCATCATCAGCGAAGATGTAGGCAGCCATCAGCTTGCGGTCCATCATACCGTCCTCGCCATAGAGCCCTTCGCCGACAAGCGCCGTCAGAGCCGACTTCAGAGAGGCATCATTCTGCATGAGCCACTTGGCTCTTGAATCAGAATCGTACGTGGGAATCCCCATCCCGCGCATCAGGGCGGCCACATAGCTTTTCCCGGTACCGATTCCTCCGGTAAGGCCTAGCAGAGTCATAAACCGCCGGTTATAAAGACTATCGGATCAAGCCTTCTCGTCCTTGCTGGGATCCTTCTTCTTTCTCTTCTTTTCGGGCTTTGCCGGCTGTGGAACCGGAACAGGATTGATGTAACGCTTGTCAACCTTGATTCTCATGCCCTGAGCAACCTCAAGAATGACTGAGATTTCATCAATATCCTTAATCTTACCGAAAATACCCGAACTGGTAACGACATCCTGCTCTCTCTGAAGAGAGTTACGGAACTTTTCTCCTTCCTTATCCTGACGCGGACGCATGAAAAGCATCATGAGAAGGAAAAGCATAAGCAGCATGAGAAGCATGCCGCCACCACCTGCACCGCCCTGTGCCTGGCGTCCGGCGGTATCAAAGGAACCGGCATCGGTGTCCTGGATGAGAGTGACTGTGTTGTTGACTTCAATTTCCTGTGCTGTCATGTGCACCGGATCAAGCAGAAGCATGTTTGCCATAATTTCTTTTGTTTATTGTTGTTTATAATTCTTTGTCAAGTTTTCCGCCGGCAGACAGATCATGGGCAATGGCATCCAGCATGCCGTTGACAAACGCGCCGCTCTGCGGTGTGCTCAGAATCTTGGCCATCTCGACATATTCGTTGATTGTAACCTTTACAGGAATATCCGGGAATCCCAGAAGTTCTCCTATCGCAGTCTGAATGATAAGCACATCAAGGAAAGCCAGACGTGAAGGATCCCAGCGGCGGCAGTTGGCCGCCACCAGCTCCTCACGGAGTTCACGCGACTGAAGTCCGGCACGAAGCAATCCGATGGCAAAATTCCTGTCATCTTCGTCCTTATATTCACTCAAGAGCGGAGTTTCCGGTCCGTCTGATTCGGACATCGACCTGATGGTCTTGATCACGAACGAGTCTATCAGGTCGCGGTCACCGTTCCAGTAAATATTCTGTTCCTCAAGCAGAGAATCAAGCGACTCGTTCTCCTGGAAAATAGCCTTGTACAACTTTTTCCAAAGTTCACGATCCGATGCGAAATCGAACTTCTCGGCCTGAGTGTATTCCTCAACCGCATCGGACTCCAGCATGGCCGCGTATGTTTCCTTTATGAAATCGGATTTTGTGAGCCATTCCATAGGATTGTCCTGAACGAACTGTCCAAGTTCCTGATTGTTTTCCAAAAGACCGGCAAACAGGTTCTGCGCCAGCAGTTCCTCCTTTCTTGATATGCGTACGGCATTCATTCTTCTCTGCCTTTCAACTGACAGGCGAGCCATGTCAGTCAAAGCCACGGGAAGATAAAGCATGGTCTTATATAGGGAATATGCACTGTCAAGGCTCTGGGCAAGTTCACGTTCGGCCATAGCCGGTTTCTGCCCCCCGTTCTGGTAATACGCGTATATTACCTGCACTGTCTTCAGTCTGATGAGAACTCTATTTATCATTGTATCAAAGCCTTTTGTATACAATCCGCAAAAGTACAACATTTTTCCTTATCTAGGTTTTTTGCGCCTTCAAAATTTTGGATATTCAATTCCTTTTACCATATTTGTGAAAAATATATAAAGGAGCATAACTATGGAGGACAGCAAGGCAAAATTTGACGAAAGGGATCGCGACATTGTGTTTTCGCACGCAGTCAAGGCCGGGAAACGCATCTACTATCTTGACGTGCGCAAGACACGCAAGGATGAATACTACCTTTCTATCACGGAAAGCAAGAAAATTGCCGACCCCGAGACCCCTGACGGCAAAGCCGTGTTCGAAAAGCACAAGATTTTCCTGTACCGCGAGGACTTCAGTAATTTCATAGACGGACTGACCCGCACCATGCGCTTCATCCATGAGGCCGACACCGCCGCTTCCCAGTCCATCAGCGGGCAGCCGGTCACCGGGCCTATTCCAGAGCCGGAGCCTGCCTCAGTCCCCGAACCACAGGAAAACGAGTCCAAGGACTCCGATCTTGACTTCGAAATCAGCTTCTGAACGCTTTTTTAATAAGATAGCATTGTTTTTCCAACCATTTTTTCTACCTTTGCGGCGCTTTTACGAAAAGACTGTCCGAAAGGCAGTGTTTTGTGTGATGGTGAATTGAGTATTAACAATTTAGAGTAACACGTCAAACAATGAAGTCAATTGACATCAAGGGTACAGCCCGCAACGAATTCGGCAAGAAGGCCGCAAAAGAACTGAGAAAGCAGAACCTTATCCCCTGCAACCTTTACGGTGTGGAAAGAGACGGGAAAGGTCTTCCTGTAGCAAAGGCATTCACAGTAACAACTGAAGAAGTCCGCAACCTGGTTTACACTCCCGACATCCTTACAGTGAACCTGACCATTGACGGTGTAACCGTTCTGGCAGTCATGAGAGAAATCCAGTTCCACCCGGTAAAGGACACCATCCAGCATATCGATTTCTATCAGATTACCGAAAACAAGCCTATCGTCATGGCAGTTCCTGTCAAGCTGAACGGTCTGGCAGCCGGTGTCAAGTCCGGTGGTAAGCTTGAGCAGGCAATGCGTCGCGTAAAGGCCAAGGCTCTTTACAACATCATTCCTGAGAAGATTGAGATCGACGTTACTCCTCTGGGCATCGGCAAGGCATTCAAGGTTTGTGACCTCCAGTACGAAGGCATCGAATTCACAAGCCCCAAGGAAGCAGTCATCTGCTCAGTCATTGCAACCCGCGCTGCTGCCGCTACTGAGGAAGCCGCTGCTGAATAATCATTTCAGTCATGAAGTATCTTATTGTGGGATTGGGTAATCCGGGCGATGAATACCGTGAAACCCGCCACAATATAGGATTTATGGTATTGGATGCCCTTGCCGGGGCATCCAATGCTGTTTTTGAAGACAAGCGTTACGGATTTGTGGCTCACACGTCAGTCAAGAACTGCCAGCTTGTACTTCTCAAGCCCACCACATACATGAACCTGAGCGGCAATGCCGTCCGCTACTGGATGAACAAGGAGAACATCCAGCCCGAGAATCTTCTTGTAGTGGCCGATGATCTCGCCCTTCCCCTTGGCAAGCTGCGTCTGCGCGGTCAGGGCAGTGGAGGCAGTCACAACGGCATGAACAACATCATCCAGACAATAGGTACCAATGTCTTTGCCCGCCTGCGCGTAGGCATAGGCAACGATTTCCCGATGGGGGCCCAGATCAAATTCGTTCTTGACAAGTTCTCCCCTGAAGAAATGGCCATTCTTGACCAGACCATTCCAACCGCTGTTGAATGCGTCAGAAGTTTCTGTCTGGCAGGACTCGCCATCACCATGAACCAGTTCAACAAGAAGTGACCAGCCGGTCAATTTGAAAGTCATACCGGAAAGAATCATCCCAATGGAAGCGAGAATAGACAAATGGCTCTGGTCAGTCCGCATTTTCAAGACACGCACCATAGCTGCCGAAGCATGCAAGAAAGGCCGCATCACAATCAACGGGGTCAACGCCAAGCCGTCCAAGATGGTTCACGAAGGAGACACCGTACAGGTGCGCAAAGCTCCTGTCACCTACAGTTTCAAGGTACTTCAGGCTATTGAAAACCGTGTAGGAGCCAAGCTCGTACCGGAAATGATGGAAAACATCACTCCAAAGGACCAGTATGATCTTCTGGAAATGAACCGCATTGGAGGATTCGTGAAACGTGCCGCAGGCCTGGGACGTCCCACAAAAAAGGACCGCCGCGACATGGATGATTTTCTCCTTGACACGAACGGTCCACAAGACGATATCGAAGAATTCGATTTCGACGAATAATCACGAAATTCCGGATTTTCCGAATCCGGGAATTTATTCCTTAGCCATACGGGCGTAGAAGAATATTATCACGAAGCAGACCAGCGGAACAAGATATGAGATGTTGATGCTGGTGGCATCGCTTACCATTGCCTGAACCGGAGTCAGAAGAGCACCGCCCAGGATAGCCATGATAAGGCCGCTTGCGCCGATTTTGGTATCACCTGCGTGACCGCCCTTTTCAGGATTCTCGATGTTGCACAGGGCCAGGCCATAGATTGTCGGGAACATGATGCACATGAAGAAGCTGATAAGAATCACACAGATTACAGGCAGCCAGCCCATTCCGCGGAACACCACCACGCCTGCGGTACAGAGCAGAGCTGCAACGGCATTGAAAGCGAGGAGCTTTGAAGGGGCAAACCACTTCATAAGCCATGTATAGATGAAACGGCCGCTGCAGTGGCAGATAATACTGATAAGGTATATGGTAGCGGCACTTGCCTCAACAATACCAAGTTCCTGCATGGCCAGGCGGATGGTGAAACTCCATACTCCAATCTGAGCGCCCACATAGAAGAACTGGGCAACTACGCCCCATGCATAGACCTTATTGTGGAACAGACGCCTGAAAGTGGCAGCAACACTGTCCTGACTGCCGGAGTCGCGGCCTTCCGGCATGTTGGCGCAGGCCATCACAATCATAATGACAACCAGCACAAGGCCCAGAGTCATATAGGTACCCGAAACGCTGTACAGAGATATATCCTTCAGGATGAAGAACTTGCTCATGAGAATGCCGATGATTGAGCCTATAGGATTGAATGCCTGTGCAATGTTCAGACGGCGGGTCGCAGTTTCAGGCGTACCCATGGACATGATATAAGGATTGGCAGTGGTCTCCAGAACGCTGCAGCCCGATGCCATAATGTAAATGGCAACCAGATAGAATCCGTACGAAGCTGCCTTGGCGGCCGGCATGAACAGTATCGCACCTCCGGCATACAGACAGAGTCCCAGGATGACGCCACTCTTGTAACTGTGCTTTCTGATGAACAGCGCAGCAGGCAATGCTATCACGAAATATGCGCCGTAGAAGGCAAACTGGATGAACGACGTCTGGGTGTCGGTCATTGACATGATTTTCTTGAAGGCCGACAGAAGAGTGTCAGTCATGTTGTTTGCCAGTCCCCAAAGAAGGAACAGCGATGTCACCAGACAGAATGGGAGTAAGGTCTTTTTCTCGATAACTTTCATATCGTTGGATAATAATTGGTTAGTCAGTCTGCAAATCTAAACAAAATTACAGTTGCTTAACCTACTTGCAGCCCACAAACTTTTCGTTATCTTTGCGGATATAGAACAACAAACACCTTTATTATATGGACCTGATTAAACGTTTTCTGGGTTACACCGCAGTAGATACCCAATCAAGTGAAGAATCAGAGACAGTGCCCAGCACTGCCAAACAGATGAATCTGGCCCGCCTGCTCAAGGAGGAGATGGAGCAGATGGGACTCAGCGAAGTGTCAATGGACGAAATGGGCTACGTCTACGCCACCCTGCCGGCCAACACCGACAGAAAAGTTCCGACCATAGGATTCATATCCCACATGGACACCAGCCCGTCAATGAGCGGCAAGGACGTAAAGCCCCGCATTGTAAGCAACTATGATGGTGGAGACATCGTTCTCAACAGCGAACAGAACATTGTCCTTTCTCCCAGTCTGTTCCCGGAACTGCTTGCCCACAAGGGTGAAGACCTGATTGTCACTGATGGCACCACCCTTCTGGGAGCCGATGACAAGGCCGGTATCGCCGAGATTCTGAGCGCTGTGGAATATCTCCAGCAACACCCCGAAATCAAGCACGGAAAAGTTCGCGTAGGCTTCAACCCCGATGAGGAAATCGGCATGGGTGCAGCTCACTTTGACGTTGAGAAGTTCGATTGCGAGTTCGGCTACACCGTTGACGGAGGCGAGGTTGGTGAGATGGAATTCGAGAACTTCAACGCCGCCAAGGCCGTATTCCGCATTCAGGGACTTGAAGTGCATCCGGGCTATGCCAAGGGCAAGATGGTCAATGCTTCGCTGCTGGCTGCCGAACTCATAAGCATGTTCCCCGCAAACGAGACTCCGGCCACGACCTGCGGCTATGAGGGTTTCTACCACATTGTAGGCCTTCAAGGCGAAGTGGATAACGCCACAGCCACATTCATCATCCGCGACCATGACCGCGCCGGATTCGAGGCACGCAAGGCATTCGCCCAGTCTGTAGCCGATGACATGAACAGAAAGTACGGTGCCGGAACTGTCACTGCAACAATCAGCGACCAGTACTACAACATGAAGGAACAGATTGACAAGGTTCCGTTCGTTGTCGATATTGCATGCCAGGCCATGGAGGAATCGGGCGTGAAGGCCGTAAAGGTTCCGATCCGCGGCGGCACAGACGGTGCCCAGCTCTCATTCAAGGGACTGCCCTGCCCCAACCTCTTTGCAGGCGGCATGAATTTCCACGGCCGATATGAATGGGTTCCTATCCAGAGCATGGAGAAAGCCATGATGACCGTGGTCAACATTATCAGAATCACCGCCCAGCGCAACTGGTAAACTTGACAAGCATAAAAAAACAGAAGAGACCGAAGAAATCCGGTCTCTTTCGTTTAAGGGTGGGTAAGCTTACTGTATCGCGCCGCTACAACCTAGGTACCTTTGCTGCCGTCAAGCCCTGGAGGATTGGAAGGGAGCTGGCCGTACAGGACTTACCCGTATGTTGGTTGCAAAGATAAGGCTTTTTCCGACATCGGACCCGCTTTCCACACGAAAAGTTTTCTTCAGGCGACAAAAAGCACTATCTTCGCGCATTATAACAAATCCATCATGGCAGATACGGAAAACAATATCATCCAGATAAACGTAATGCAGACTTCCATGACTCTCGGAATGAAGCTTGGACTGTACATCACTCTCGTATATGCCATATTCGTACTGTCCATTTACTGGCAGCCGCTTTCAATTCTGTCCCTCCCCCTTGCAATAGGCATTCCGTTTGTAGCATATTTTCTGCTGAAACGGTTCAGAGACGCCAACAGCCCTGATTTCTTCCCGTTCCCGGTATCATGGATGTTGTCCATTCTGACATTCCTCTTTGCAGGAATGATTTCGTGCATGGCTGTCTTCCTGTTTCTGAAATTCGCCAAGCCTGCCAGTCTGGACGGAATGTTGCTGGCACAGATAGAGACACTCACACAGGCCATGCAGCAGAGTGCCGGAACCGTCACGGATTCCGTTCAGGTTGAAGCCATGAACACTCAGATCGACACCATTGTCAAGACCATGGAGTGGATGTGCGGACTGTCGGCATCGGCCTTTACCAAACTGCTCATAGAGGCTTCTCTCACGTGGGGAAACATATTCTCACTGATAATCGGCCTACTGGTTTCAAAACGGATAAGAATCAAACAACAATAAAATTACGGTATGGACCTTTCAATCATTGTCCCACTGCTTAACGAAGCCGAATCGCTTCCCGAACTGTTCTCATGGATCAGGCGCGTCATGGACGCCAACAGTATCAGTTACGAAGTCATTTTCGTTGATGACGGTTCGACTGACAACTCATGGGATGTCATTGAATCACTAAAGGCCGATGCCCCGGAAACGGTACACGCCATACGTTTCCGCCGCAACTACGGCAAGTCCCCCGCCCTGTACTGCGGATTCAAGATGGCCCAGGGCGATATTGTGGCCACTATGGACGCAGACCTCCAGGACAGTCCGGAAGAACTGCCCGAGATGATGCGTATGATACGCGAGGACGGTCTGGATCTGGTTTCCGGCTGGAAGAAGAAACGCTATGACGGCAAGCTCAGCAAGAACCTGCCCTCCAAGATATACAATGCGACAGCACGCAAGGTAACCGGAATCAAGCTTCACGACATGAACTGCGGTCTCAAGGCATACCGCCGCGATGTGGTCAAGAACATAGAGGTCTACGGTGAAATGCACCGCTACATCCCGTTCCTGGCCAAGAACGCAGGATTCTCAAAGATCGGCGAGAAGGTCGTACACCATCAGGCACGCAAGTTCGGAAAGAGCAAGTTCGGCCTTGACCGTTTCGTCAACGGCTATCTGGACCTGCTGTCACTCTGGTTCCTGAACCGTTTCGGAAAGCAGCCCATGCATTTCTTCGGTCTCTGGGGCTCACTCATGTTCATTATCAGTTTCATTGCCATAATTGTTGTCGGAATAAGCAAACTGGTTGCTCTGGCTCACGGCGTCCCTGCCCGTCTGGTCACTGACAATCCGTACTTCTACATTGCACTGACAGGAATGGTACTGGGTACTCTGCTCTTCCTGGCCGGTTTCATTGCAGAGCTGATCAGCCGCAGTTCAACACAGCGCAACGACTACAAGATTGCTCAGGAAATCTGATATTCTCCAAAGGCAAACAGATGTCCATAATTGAATTGATTCTTCTGTCTGCTGCTCTGGCAATGGACTGCTTTACCGTATCCATTGCAAGCGGTCTCATCCAGAAACGCATCGTCATCAGGACCATGCTTGTTACCGCCCTGATGTTCGGACTGTTTCAAGGTCTCATGCCAATGCTGGGCTGGCTTGGAATGAGTTTCTTTGCCGATGCCATACAGAAGTTCGACCATTGGGTTGCCTTCGGCCTGCTTGCTTTCCTTGGTGTGCGTATGGTGCTTGACGGACTCAAGTCCGATGACGACGACAGTTCATCCTTTGACCCGTCACGCTTTTCCACCACCCTTACCATGGCCATTGCGACCAGCATTGACGCTCTGGCCGTGGGATTGTCACTGGGATGTGCCGGATACACGACATTCCAGAGCATTCTGCTCCCCATTGGAGTCATCGCCGCCGGATCCTTCCTGTTTTCCGTTGCCGGATTCTACATCGGTGCCTATGCCGGAAAACGGTTCAGTTTCCCGGTCGAGATCGTGGGTGGCATAATCCTGATTGGAATCGGTCTTAAAATTCTCATTGAACATCTTTGCGGCTTATGAAAAAGTGGCATTATCCGTTTCTGGCTTTCCTGATAATAGGATCGTATTTCATACTTACGGAAGGACGTTCCGGAAAAGACGGAGACAAGCCCGGCAAAACGGAATATCTCCATTCGTCAGGAGCGGTGTTCGGCACATCCTATAATGCCACATACCTCTCAGACCGCGACCTGTCCCATGAAATACGTCAGGCAATGGACAGTGTGGACATGGCCCTGTCCATGTTCAACAGCGGGTCCACCATCTCCAAAGTGAACGGTTCAGACGGAATGCAGGTGACAGACGACATGTTTCTCGGCATTTTCCGCCGTGCCATGGAGATATCACGGCTCACTGGCGGTGCGTTTGACATAACGGTTGCCCCGGCAGTCAACGCATGGGGCTTCGGATTCAAGAATTCAGTTCCGGTTGCCCCAAATACAATTGACAGTCTGAAAGAGATTATAGGATATTGGAAGATACACGAGGACAACGGCTTCATCTCCAAGGATGACAGCCGCATAATGCTGGACTGCAGCGCCATTGCCAAAGGGTATGGAAGCGACATGGTTGCCCGCACGCTTGAAGCGAACGGAGTCAACGATTACATGATTGAAATAGGCGGTGAAATTGTAGTTGCCGGAAAGAATCCCAGGGGAGAAGAATGGAGCATAGGTGTAAACAAGCCAATTGATGACACCCTGTCTGTCAGAACTGAGCTGGACACCATTCTGCATGTCACGGACATAGCCATGGCCACATCGGGCAACTACCGCAACTTCTACGTCAAGGATGGAAAGAAATACGCGCACACCATAGATCCGGCAACCTGCCAACCGGTCAGCCACAGTCTGCTTTCCGCCACGGTTCTGGCTCCTGACTGTGCCACCGCCGATGCTCTTGCCACATCAATGATGGTGATGGGACTGGACAGCGCAGTATCTCTATGTCGCCGTCTGCCGGAGATAAAGGCATACCTTATATATCAGGACAGTCTCGGGGAAATGAAAGCATATAAGGCCAACATGTAATTTTTTCACTAACTTTGTCCAGATGAAACTGATAAGTTGGAATGTGAATGGTCTGAGGGCCGTTGCCGGAAAGGGATTCGAAAGTATCTTCAACGAATTTGACGCCGATTTCTTCTGTCTGCAGGAGACCAAGCTCCAGGCGGGGCAGATTGACCTCGAATTTTTAGGCTACAGATCCTATTGGAACTACGCCGACAAGAAGGGATATTCAGGAACGGCCATCTACAGCCGGCATGAGCCGCTGTCAGTGACATACGGTATGGGAGCCGATGAATACGACCACGAAGGACGTGTCATCACTCTTGAAATGCCGGACTTCTATCTGGTCACCGTCTATACCCCTAATTCCCAGGACGGACTCAAGCGGCTCGACTGGCGCATGGGCTGGGAGGACGAGTTCCGCAAATATCTTGGCGGGCTTGCAGACCGCAAGGATGTGTTCGTGTGCGGCGACATGAATGTGGCTCATAACGAGATAGACCTGGCGAATCCCGCCACCAATCACTTCAATGCCGGTTTTTCCGATGAGGAACGCGGCAAGATGACAGAGTTGCTGGCATCGGGGTTCAAGGACACATGGAGAGAACTGCATCCCGAAGACGTGAAATACTCCTGGTGGTCCTACCGCATGAAAGCCAGAGAAAGGAACGTGGGTTGGAGAATCGATTATTTCCTGGCATCGGACCACGCGATGGAAAGGGTCCGCAGTGCAGAAATCCATTGCGAAACAATGGGTTCGGACCATTGTCCGGTAGAACTGGTCATTGAATAAACGACAGAGACCGCAGAAATGGAAGAGACAATAATGGCAGCAGCCCAGCACGTTTTCGACGTTATGGCGTCAAGAGTCAGCGACGACGAACTGGAAAAGATACGTCAGGCCTTTTCAATGGCCGAAGAAGCCCATCGCGACCAGAAGCGCAAGACCGGCGAGCCTTACATTATCCACCCAATAGCCGTTGCAACCATAGCCGCCGAAGAGCTGGAACTCGACACTAATACAGTCTGTGCGGCATTCCTGCATGATGTAGTCGAAGATACCGACTATACGATTGAAGACATACGCAAGCGTTTCGGCGATGACGTGGCCTTCCTGGTCGATGTGGTCACCAAGCGCAAGAAGAGCACTTACCGCAACTCCAAACAGATTGACAACTACAAGCAGATACTGGAGTCGGTCCACTTCGATGTGCGTGCCCTTCTGGTCAAGCTCAGTGACCGTCTGCACAACATGCGCACCCTTGACAGCATGAAGCCTGACAAGCAGATGAAGATTGCCGGCGAGACCGATTTCTTCTATGCCCCTCTGGCTGGCCGTCTCGGACTGTATTACGTCAAGACCGAACTGGAGAACCTGTCGTTCAGATTCCGTTGTCCAAGAGAATATGAAATCATTGAAGGACAGCTTTCCCAGGACCACGAAAGGACAAAGGACTCAGTTGGGGAATTCTGCAGCAAAATCGATTCCATCATGGCCGATGCCGGTATCGACGCCTACACCCAGGTCCGTTACCGCCGTCCGTACAGCGTATGGCGCGACATGAAACGCAACGGATGCGACTTCTCACACGTCGAATTCAAGCATTACATACGGATCATATACAAGCCGATGGTTAACTGGAATCACCAGGAAACCTGTGAAAAGGATACGGCCCTGTTCATCTACTCCCTTTTATCCAAACAGTTCCGCGAACGCCAAGGCAGCATATACAACTACATAGACTACCCTAAGGACAACGGCTACCAGAGTTTCCACGTACGTCTGCTGAACCAGCGCGGCATCTGGGAGGAACTGCACATTGCATCGGAACGCATGCACCGCAACGCAAAACTGGGCTGTGTGGTGGAACGTGGTGAAAGCTGGATTGAGCGCTTCCGTCTGGTGCTTGAAAACATTGCCGCCAGCAGCGAGGGCTTTGCCTTCATGGAGGAACTGGGTTCATCGCTCTACAACGAGGACATCATAGCGTTCACTCCGCGTGGCAAGGGAATCATTCTTCCACAGGGGGGTACTGCTCTGGACTTTGCCTACGAGCTTCATTCCGATATAGGCGACCACGCCCAGTTCGCCCGCGTGAACGGCAAGCTGTGCCCCATCAGTGTGGAACTGCACCGCGGAGACTGCGTGACCATAGGAACCGATGCATCGGTCCACCCCACCGAAAAATGGCTGGGTTACGTGAATACGGCAAAGGCCAAGCGTCGCGTCAGAGAGGCAGTTGAACGCATAAGCACCAGTCCTCTGATCCGATGCGAACACTGTCACCCGCTTCCGGGCGAGGAAGTCATAGGTTTCCGCGGAATGGACGGTCGCATCACGGTCCACAGCCGTAACTGTTCGGAAGCCATACGACTGGCATCGGAATATGGCGATTCCATTGTCTCTGTACAGTATGAGGATGCCAGCAGCATGCTCTTTCCTGTAAGGATAAAGGTAACAGCCATTGACCGCTACCACCTGTTCCGCGACATCATTGACTGCATAGTGGAAGGCCAGCACGTATCGCTGACCCGCATCGAGTCAACCGTCAACGAGCAGATAGCCACCTGCCTTCTGGATTTCCCGATCCACTCCCTGCAGCAGCTCGAAAGCACCACCCAGGCCATTTCCGAAATCCGCGGCGTTGACGAGGTTCAGGTCATTGAGCGCTGACAGCCACCTTATAGTATATTCACACTACTGGCCGCAGCATCATCTGAAGCACCGAGATGGCGGTCTCCACATTGGGAATGTCAGTCAGCAGCAGACTGCGTTTGCCCGACTCCTCACGCAGACGGCACTGCATGGGATTTTCCGCAGCATATGCCAGTACACGCCCGAACGGCTCGCTCTGATAATATGGACTGTCCAGATTGGAAACGAAGAACAGACTCATGCGGCCTCCTTTCAGGAAAATGCGCTCTATGCCCAGTTCCCTGGCCATACGACGTAGCGATACAACGCGTATCAGTTCAAGGGCCGGCTGCGGAATATGGCCGAACCGGTCTTCCAGACGTTCCTTGAAGCGTTTGATATCCTGTTCACGCTCCATGCTGTCCAGTTCACGATAAAGAAGAATACGTTCACTCCCATTGGGCACATAGCTGTCCGGAAAGAACATGTCCAGGTCACTTTCAACGGTACATTCCTCAACATAGCCGCTGGCATCGGCCGTTCCGGGCTTTCGCTGCTGTGCCTTGAACTCCTCGAGATCCTGGAACTCGCTGGTCTTGAGTTCATGTATGGCCTCCTTGAGAATCTTCTGATAGGTCTCGTAGCCAAGGTCGGCAATGAACCCGCTCTGTTCGGCGCCCAGCATGTTGCCGGCTCCACGTATATCCAGATCCTGCAGGGCCAGCTGCAGTCCGCTTCCCAGATCGCTGAACGATTCAATGGCCTGCAGACGGCGGCGGGAATCCTGCGGCAGGGAGCCAAGCGGCGGAGCCAGCAGATAGCAGAACGCCTTACGGTTGCTACGGCCCACACGGCCACGCATCTGGTGCAGGTCGCTCAAACCGAAATTCTGCGCCTGATTGACAATAATCGTATTGGCATTCGGAATGTCTATGCCGTTCTCTATAATCGAAGTCGCCACCAGCACATCATAGTCATAGTTCATGAATCCGGTGACAATCTTCTCCAGTTCTTCCGGCTCCATCTGACCGTGTCCGATGCAGACACGTGCGTCAGGCACCTCGCGCTGCACAAGTCCGGCCAGTTCGTCAAGTGACGATATGCGGTTCGAAATGAGGAACAGCTGACCGTTGCGGCTCATTTCAAAGTTCACGGCCTCACGTATTATGTCGGCGCTGAACTGATGGACCTCAGTCTGGATTGGATAACGGTTTGCCGGGGGAGTCTGGATGACGGAAAGGTCACGTGCCCCCATGAGAGAGAACTGCAGCGTACGCGGTATGGGAGTGGCAGTCATTGTCAGAGTATCGACATTCACCTTCATCTGGCGCAGTTTCTCCTTGACGCCTACGCCGAACTTCTGTTCCTCGTCAATGATGAGCAGGCCCAGATTCTTGAACTTCACACCCTTTCCAATAAGTTTGTGCGTTCCGACAACAATGTCAATCCTACCGTTTTCAAGACCTTCAAGGATGGCACGCGTATCGGCAGCCGATCTTGCACGCGACAGGTACTCAACCCTGCACGGGAAATCTTTGAGACGGTCCCTGAACGTCTGGAAATGCTGGAATGCCAGAATGGTGGTCGGCACCAGCACGGCCACCTGACGGCTGTCACACACAGCCTTGAAGGCGGCGCGTATGGCAACCTCGGTCTTACCGAAACCTACATCACCGCAGACCAGACGGTCCATGGGGCGGGAGCTCTCCATATCGGCTTTCACATCCTGTGTGGCCTTGAGCTGATCCGGAGTATCCTCGTACAGGAAACTGGCCTCAAGCTCATTCTGCAGGTAGCTGTCGGGGCTGAAGGCGAATCCCTTCTCATTCATTCTCTGGGAATAGAGTTTTATAAGATCCCGGGCTATGTCCTTGATCTTGCCCTTGGTCTTCTCCTTGAGGTTGTCCCATGTAGGACTTCCCAGCTTGTTGATGCGCGGTTCTTCGCCCTCCTTGCCCTTGTACTTGGAAACCTTGTGCAGAGAGTGGATTGACACGAAAACCACGTCATCGTTCTTATATATGATTTTTATCTTTTCCTGGAAACCGTTGCCCTGGGGAACACGGACCAGACCGCCAAAGCGCCCCACTCCATGGTCAATGTGGACAACGTAATCGCCTATCTGGAATTCGCTCAGTTCCTTCAGTGTCAGGGCCATCTTGCCTCCACGGGCCTTATCGCTTCTGAGGCTGTATTTGTGGAAACGGTCAAAGATCTGATGGTCGGTAAAGAAACAGCATTTCAGGGCATTGTCGGCATATCCTTCATGAAGGGTTCTGCCGACTGTCTCGAACGGGATTCGTTCGCCACGTTCCGCAAAGATGCTCTCCAGACGTTCCCCCTGTTTGGGATTGTCCGTAAGAAGGTAAAGACGGTATCCCTTGGTCAGATAATCAGAAAGTATCTGCGACACCAGGTCGAAGTTCTTATGGAACAGAGGCTGCGGAGTTATGTCAAATGTCAGAGACGTTCCGGTACTGCCGGCATTTCCGCCCCCGAACTCAAGCACCTGGAAAGGCATCAGCTTACGCAGGAAATCATCGCGGCCAATCATCTGTGGCAGTCCTACCACGGTATCGGACTCCACGGAAGTCCTGTCCTTCGTGGCTTCGAGCTGGCGCATGCGCGCTGCAATACTGTCCTGACGGGTAACGTCGTCCGTAACCTGAGCTATACGGTCGGCAGCGATCAGCATGTCGTGCACCGCCACGAGACTGTCCTCGGGCAGGAAATCCAACAGCGAAACATACTGTTCCTGACCGTTTCCCTGCATGTCCGGCACAATGACAATGCTGTCCCGGACATCAAGCGAAAGCTGTGTTTCCACCGAAAATGTCCGTATGGAATCAATGTCGTCGCCAAAGAAATCTATTCTGTAAGGATATTCACATGAAAACGAGAACACGTCCAGAATGCTGCCGCGCAGGGCGAACTGGCCAGGTTCATACACATAGTCCGTCCTTTGGAATCCCAGTTCCAGCAGACGGTCCTGAAGCTGCTCACGGTCAGTGGTCTGACCGTTCTCCAGACGTACGGAACGGTCCTCAAGCTGACGGCGTGACACCACTGTCTCCGCCAGGGCATCGGGCGAACTGACCACCACGGCCATCCGGTCCCTTGAAGCCGACGACAGGGCGCCAAGCACCTGTGTGCGCAGAATGGCGCTTGCATCGTCCTTCTGTCCGTACTTCACGGCCCGCCTGTATGCCGATGGAAAGAACAGCACACTGTCTTCGCCCATTATCTGGACCATATCGTGATAAAAATATGCGGCACTCTCCTGGTCATCCAGAATGAAAAGGACACAGCTGCGCTCAAGACTGCCCAGAACACCACCCATGAGCATGGAGGCCGATGACGCACCAAGTCCCTTCAGAAAAACGCTTTTGCCGCGGTTTTCCGAAAGCACTTTGCACAACGCCCTGCCGCTGGCAGACTGCGCATATCGGGCGCTCAGATCTGACAAAGTCACCATTAATCCAAGGCTTAAAAATAAAAAAGAGGTATCAGGTTCAAAAAAAATCCCCAAAACCGCTTGCAAAATTACAAAAAAAGTATCTTTGCACGCCCTTACAGATAACAAAAGGCGCCTAACACTTTTTTCACAAAATGAACGAAATGGCAGACAGCATCATGGACCTGACCCCTAAGCCGATCTCAGGCAAGGACTGCACCCAGCACGCACCCGATATCCCAGGTGCAGCAGCTGACATATCCGGGGAAAAAGATGATAAGACTTACATCATTGAGATAGACCACATTTCCAAGTGGTTCGGCGACAAGCAGGTTCTCGATGATGTAAGTCTTTTTGTCAAGAAAGGTGAATTCGTCACAATTCTCGGGCCTTCAGGCTGCGGAAAGACCACTCTGCTCAGAATCCTGGCAGGTTTCAACCTCCCCACAGAAGGTTCCGTACGCATGAACGGAACGGATATCACCGAGATACCACCGCATCAGAGACCCATGAACACAGTGTTCCAGCGCTACGCTCTATTCCCCCATCTGAACGTCTATGACAACATCGCTTTCGGACTCAAGCTCAAGAAGGTCGATGAGGACAGCATAGACAAGCAGGTGCGCCGCGTACTCAAGATGGTCGGTCTTACCGACTATGAAGAGCGCGATGTGGAATCGCTTTCAGGCGGTCAGCAGCAGCGTGTTGCCATTGCACGTGCCATCATCAACAAGCCACAGGTCCTGCTTCTTGATGAACCTCTTGCCGCACTTGACCTAAAGATGCGCAAGGACATGCAGCTCGAGCTCAAGCAGATGCACAAGGAACTTGGCATCACCTTCATATATGTCACACATGACCAGGAAGAGGCGCTGACACTCAGCGACACCATCGTAGTCATGAACAAGGGCAAGGTCCAGCAGATTGGAAAGCCGACAGACATCTACAACGAACCGGTGAACCCCTTCGTGGCCGATTTCATCGGTGACAGCAACATTCTGAACGGCATTATGGTAGAAGACCGCAAAGTGCTGTTCATGTACCACGAATTCGAATGTGTGGACGAGGGCTTCCAGCCAAACGAACACGTCGACGTAGTGCTCCGCCCCGAAGACATCTACATCATGGCCCGCAACGACAAGGGTCAGATTAACGGCACGGTCCAGACCTGCATCTTCAAGGGTGTACATTATGAGATGACAGTAATAACCGACCATGGATACGAACTTCTCATCCAGGACTACAATGCCTTTGAGGTAGGTCAGGAGGTCAGCATGATCATCAAGCCGTTCGATATTCATGTAATGCACAAGGAACGCTTCAACAACAGCATCCACGGCACTCTCAAGGACAGTGCCCACATTGAAATGCTTGGCGGTCTGTTCGAATGCGAACCGGTCGAGGACATTGAGTCCGGTTCAGATATCATGGTCGATGTCGAGTTTGAGGACATCGAACTCATGGACTACACCGAAGACGGAGGCGCAGCAGGCTGCGTGAGCTTCATCCTCTACAAAGGCAACCACTACCAGCTGACAGTCACATCGGACAACGGCGATGACATATACGTCTATACCAACGAAGTCTGGGATGACGGCGACATAGTAGGAATCAGGATTCTACCCAAGGACATAAGGAATATACGCAGGATATGAGCCTATCAAAACTGGTACAGAAGCGTAGCAACTGGGTAGCCCCCTACGTTCTCTTTCTGGTTCTGTTCGTGGTGCTGCCCCTGCTGCTCATTGCCGTTTACGCTTTCCGTAATCCGGCCGGACAGTTCACACTTCAGAACTTCGTCAAGTTCGCGACCCAGTCCGAAGCGATGAACACGTTCATCTATTCGGTTGGCATTGCAATCATAACAACCCTGCTGTGCATACTCCTGGGATACCCCGCAGCATATATCCTGGCCGACTCCAAACTGAACAGGAGCAAGAGCCTGGTACTGCTGTTCATACTTCCCATGTGGATAAATGTGCTCATGCGTTCGTTGGCAACAGTGGCTCTGTTCGATTTCCTGCATCTGCCGCTTGGCGAGGGTGCGCTCATTTTCGGTCTGGTCTATGATTTCCTGCCGTTCATGATCTACCCCATCTACAACTCCATCCAGAAAATTGACAAGAGCTATATAGAAGCAGCCCATGATCTTGGCGCAACCACACGTCAGGTCTTCACACGCGTCATCTGGCCCCTGTCGGTTCCCGGTATCATCAGCGGCATAATGATGGTGTTCCTTCCGACAATCTCCACATTCGCCATCTCTGAAATCCTGACGCTCAACAACAAGCGTCTGTTCGGTTCAATCATACAGGACAACATGATGATGAGCGACACCATGAACTATGGTGCTGCCCTGTCACTCATCATGCTGATAATAATTGCAATAACCAGCGCAGTCAGCGGCGATGACAGCGATCTTAGCGAAGGAGGCAGTCTGTTATGAAGAAGTTTCTTGCAAAATCATACCTGTACATCCTGCTTCTGGTGCTCTACGCCCCGATAGCAATCATCATCCTGTTCTCGTTCACCAATTCCAAGACAATCGGTGACTGGCGCGGCTTCTCACTTGACCTCTACGCCAACCTGCTGTCCGGCCAGGCTGCACACAGCGCAACCATTACACAGGCCGTCATCAACACTCTGGTCATAGCCCTCATAGCCGCTGCAATCTCAATGCTTCTCGGCAGCATTGCAGCTGTCGGCATATTCAACATCCGCAACCGTAAGGTGCGCAAGGCCATACAGTTTGCCAACAACATCCCCATGATCAACCCGGACATCATTACCGGCATATCGCTGTTCCTGCTGTTCGTAAGTCTGGGGATTTCAGGCGGATACGTAACTGTTGTCCTGGCCCATATAGCATTCTGCACACCTTATGTGGTACTGAGTGTCATGCCGCGTCTCACGCGGATGAATCCCAACATCTATGAAGCGGCGCTTGATCTGGGCGCAACCCCGTTACAGGCATTCAACAAGGTCATCATACCCGAAATCAAGCCCGGCATGGTGAGCGGTTTCATTCTATCCTTCACTCTGTCCATTGACGATTTCGCCGTGACACTGTTCACCAAGGGCAGCAACGGTCTTGAAACCCTTTCCACATACATCTACGCCGATGCCCGCAAAGGCGGTCTGACACCGGAGCTGCGCTGTCTGGCAGCCATAATCTTCCTGACTGTACTTATACTGCTTATCATAATCAACCGTCGAAGCAGCCGTTTCAACAAAGAACAATAAACAACCAATCAAACACCAAAAACGAAAATGAAGACATTAACAGGAAAAATCCTGCTGGCAGCAGCCATTCTTTCAGTTCCATTCATTTCTGTAAAAGCCGATGATGACCGTGCACATACCCTGAAGGTGTATAACTGGGCCGATTACATTGACGAGGACCTGATTCCTGAATTCGAGCAGTGGTACAAGGAAAACACAGGTGAAGAGGTTCACGTCCTCTACCAGACCTTCGACATCAACGAAGTCATGCTCACCAAGATTGAAACAGGACATGAGGACTACGATGTGGTATGTCCGTCAGAATACATAATCGAGCGCATGCTCAAGAACGACCTGCTTCTGCCTCTGGACCGCAATTTCGGCAGTGTTCCCGATTATACGAAGAACGTTTCCCCGTTTGCCGTCGAGAAGTTTGACGAAATGTCAGCCGGCGGCCGCCGCGCCAGCGACTATGCCGTAGGTTTCATGTGGGGAACCACCGGTGTCATGTACAACAAGGCATTCGTCAAGAAGGAAGAGGCCGAAACATGGGGAATCCTCTGGGATCCGCGCTATGAAGGCAGAATCCTCATGAAGGATGCCGTACGCGACGTTTACGGTTCACTTATGATGTACATACGCCAGGATGAGATAAAGTCAGGACGTGCCACACGCGAACATGTCATGAATGATGCCAGCGACGCTTCCCTGAAACTGTTTGAAGACACCATGCTGCAGGCAAAGAAGAACTTTGCCGGCTGGGAAGTCGACTTTGGAAAGGAGCGCATGATTCAGGGCAAGGCATGGGCGAACATCACCTGGAGCGGTGACGCCATGTGGGCTCTTGATGAGGTTGGCGATGAGATTGAACTTGACTACGTTGTTCCCGTCGAAGGCAGCAACGTCTGGTTTGACGGCTGGGTAATCCCGAAATATGCCAAGAACGTCAAGGCAGCCAACTGGTTCATCAACTTCATGTGCACCAGCGAAAACGCACTCCGCAACATGGATGCCATCGGTTATGTCAGCGTAATCGGCACTCCCGAAGTTCTTGAAGCCAAGATTGACGACAGTCTTGATGAAACCATAGACCTGTCATACTTCTTCGGAGAAGATGCTGACAGCGTGAAGGTGAATTCCATCCAGTATCCCGATGCAAAGGTAATCGAGCGTTGCGCTCTCATGCACGATGCCGGAAACCGCACCGAAGCCATGCTTGACATGTGGTCACGTATCAAGGGTGACAGCCTGCACACCACCACCCTCATCATCATCGGCATTGTGGTCGCACTCATCATCGCTTTTGCTGCAGTAAGGGCATCAGGCAAGAACAGGAAGGCCAAAAGGAAAGCCAATGCAAGGAAGACTTCATCAAGACATTGACCTATTGATTTTTTTCATTATGTTTGTCTGACAAAACAGACCGATATGAACACCAGCGACAGCATAGTCATTATTCCGACCTACAACGAGAAGGAAAACATTGAAAACATCATCAGGGCCGTAATGGACCTTGAACACGGATTCAATATCCTCATCATTGACGACGGTTCACCCGACGGCACTGCCGACATTGTAAAAGGACTCATGGAAACCGAATTCCAGAACCGTCTTTTCATTGTCGAACGCAGCGGGAAGCTGGGACTTGGAACCGCCTACATTGCCGGCTTCAAGTGGGCCATCGAGCATGGATATGACTATGTCTTCGAAATGGATGCCGATTTCTCACATGCCCCGTCTGACCTGCCACGGCTCTATGCCGCGTGCAGCGATCAGGGGTATGACCTTGCCATAGGTTCCCGTTACGTTAGCGGAGTCAATGTGGTCAACTGGCCTATGGGACGCGTTCTCATGTCATATTTCGCATCAAAATACGTCCACATGATTACCGGCCTGCCCATTCATGACACTACAGCCGGCTTCAAGTGCTACCGCCGCCAGGTTCTGGAAACCATAGAACTGGACAAGATACATTTCAAGGGATACGCCTTCCAGATTGAAATGAAGTTCACCGCATTCAAGTGCGGATTCAAGATCAAGGAAGTTCCGGTAGTCTTTGTTAACCGCGAACTTGGCACCTCGAAGATGAGCGGTGGCATATTCAGCGAAGCCCTGTTCGGAGTAATCCGCCTGAAACTGTCCAGCCTGTTCAGAAAATATCCGCAGAAGGCATAATGAAATACCTGTACATTGCCTACCAGTACCTCATAGCCCTTCCGGTCATGATTGTCGTGACCATTGTCGCGGCACTGGTCTGCATTGTCGGGTGTCTTTTCGACAACCGTTTCTGGGGATACTGGCCGGGCATGATATGGGGACGCATATTCTGTTTCATGTTTCTTATTCCCGTCAAAGTTTCCGGAAGAGAGAACATTCAGGAAGGGCGCTCATACGTGATTGTGGCAAACCATCAGAGTTTTTTCGATATCTTTTCACTTTACGGCTACATAGGCATCAAATTCAAGATGATGCTCAAGAAGGAAATCGGTCAGCTCCCGTTTGTAGGTTGGGCATGCCGTAGCGCCGGATTCATTATCGTTGACAGGGAATCGGCCGTCAATTCCGCAAGAAGCATGAAAGAGGCCGAAAAGCAACTCACTGACGGCATGTCACTGATTGTATTCCCCGAAGGTACCCGTACCCGCAACGGACAGATGGGACGCTTCAAGCGCGGTGCCTTCCAGATAGCAAAGGACCTTGATCTGGAAATCCTTCCCATTACACTGAACGGATGCTTTGAGACAATGCCAAGCGGAAGCTGGCACGTCAACCGCCACCCCATTTCCATTACCATCCACAAAGCCGTATCCATAGAGCCCGATGACAATGACATGAGGGCATTGGCCGACAGAGTTGCCGGAATAATTGAAAGCGCTTTGGAAACGAAGTGATCAGCGGGAATATCCTACCGACTTGAGATACTGGTCAACTGCAGAGTTCTTGAGGAACTTGTCAGGTGCGACATCAACGATACGCCTGACCAGAGGAGGAATGTTGCCGTTTGTCGGGCCGAACGTAAGCATAAGGAAAGCTCCTACCGCAGCCTGTTCATTGAAATTCGATGATATGAAGCCGAATATCAGGTCTTCACATTCCGCGATTATGCTTGAAATGCTGTCCCGGGTTGCCTGAATTTCCTGACGGTCAACTACATCGTCCTGATACAGCTGCTGCATTTTCTGCTGCATGTCGTCAAAACGGTTGTCTATCTCATTCTTCTCCTGCAGGAACGAATAGAACAGATTGTTCTGGCGGGTTCCGCGAGCGACCATTTCCGTTGGAGACAGTCTGACCTTTGTCCTGCCCTTTTCCAGATACATCGGAATTACAGGTACATAGTCCTTGCAAAGCATGACAAAACGTACGGTATCAGTTACACCGTCCATACTGAAAGCCCCATGATTGACCATACATGAATCAAGGACCTGAAATCCCTGCTGGGTATATTCAACAAGAGACATGACATGACCGTCATAGCCATGTCCGTCAACATTGCCCTCAATCTGGTAGCTACCCATACACGAGGCACACATAAGTGCACCCGTCAGAACGCTCCCGATACCGCAAATTGAACTGAGTCTCTGCTTCATACAATTTTTGACGCTGCAAAATTAGCATGAAAATATGTCAGTCACCTGTAAAAAAAATCTAAATGAAATTAGAAGTTGTTGGGGAATATGAAATGTTGTTTAATTTTTTGCCGAATCAAGCTGTTTCTGTCTCTTCTCCATTCTGAAAGCCGAATACAGTTCAAAGACGGCAGCAATGGTAAGAGTGACTATCCAACTGTTCTTCCGTGTCAATGAAAGAAGAATGCTGCGAAGCGTGTCATTCATTCCCGAAGCTTCCTGCATCAGTCTTGCATGGTATGGTCCGGCATACATCAGAACGGCTGTAACAAGAATGAAGACGGCACCCAGGACCTGCTGGAAACGCAGTCTTTTCATGATCGGATCATCACCACGATAGGAGTCTGACAGCTGGGCCGGCACAAAGAACAGCGCACCGGCCGAAAACAGCCATGGTGCATACTCCCATCCGGTTATCATGACTGCGGCACCGACAAGCAGCAGAGAGCCTCCAACTACGGTGCATGCCTCCTGAAAATGAGTCTTCAATGTATTGTCCATCGGATATGATTACTGTGTTTACCGCTTCTCAATGAAAACGTCCTCATCGGCACGGTGCATGCCGAACTTTTCGCGTGCAAGCCGTTCAATGATAACGCTGTCATTGCTCAATTCCTCAAGTATGGCCTCATTCTGTTCCTTTTCCCTGCGGACTTCGTCAATCTGATGCTGAAGATCCCTGATTTCGCGTTTCAGAGCAATCTGCTTCACGTAACTGTTGTCGCTGGCCACGATGATGATGACCAGGAACAGTACCAGAACCACAAGATACCTGTGTCTGCGCCACAAATCGGCAAGCTTATCGAGGAACGGGCTTTCCATAATGATTACAATCAGTTTTTCAACCGATGCAAAAATAGCATTATTTCCTTTCCCCTCTTTGCCCTTTCCATAGAAAAACCTTACCTTTGACTAAATTTGGTCCACAAATGGAAGACTATATTGTATCAGCACGAAAATACCGTCCGGCCACATTTGACACAGTGGTAGGTCAGGGCGCGCTTACAGCCACCCTCAAGAATGCCATCATGCAGGGAAAGCTGGCCAACACATATCTGTTCTGCGGTCCGCGCGGAGTCGGCAAGACCACCTGCGCCAGAATATTCGCAAAGACAATAAACTGCCAGAATCCCGGCCCTGACGGAGAAGCATGCGGAGAATGCGAGTCCTGCCGCAGCTTCAATGCGGAACTGCGTTCGTACAACGTGTTTGAGCTTGACGCTGCCAGCAACAACTCGGTCGACGACATACGTACCCTGACCGAGCAGGTACGCATCCCGCCAATGAACGGCAAGTACAAGGTGTACATAATTGACGAGGTCCACATGCTTTCCACAGCAGCCTTCAACGCATTCCTCAAGACACTTGAAGAGCCGCCGCGCTACGCCATTTTCATTCTGGCCACAACGGAAAAGCACAAGATCATCCCGACCATACTTTCACGCTGTCAGATATACGACTTCAACCGCATAACTGACGCAGACATTGTGGGCCACCTCAAGAACGTCGCACAGAAGGAAGGAATAGAAGCCGAAGACAAGGCGCTTGCCCTTATCGCCCGCAAGTCCGATGGAGGCATGCGTGACGCACTGTCCATCTTCGACCAGACCGCAAGTTTCACCGGAGGACATGTCACATATGAAAAGACTCTGGAGAATCTTGGCATCATAGATACCGACTGCTATTTCAGGCTGACCGACATGCTGCTCGAAAAGCGCATTCCTGAATCACTGCTGCTCCTGGACGGCATTCTGGCCAAGGGGTTTGACGGCAGTCATCTCATTGGCGGACTCATGCTGCACCTCAGGAATCTCATGGTAAGCCGTGACGAATGCACCCTGCCGCTTCTGGATGCCAGTGCCGAAATGCGCCAGCGCTATCAGGCTCAGGCCGCAAAATGCAAGCCCAAGTTCCTGTATCGTGCCATGAAGGTATGCAATGACTGCGACCTGAACTACCGCGCCAGCAAGAACAAGCGCCTGCTTGTGGAACTGACCCTGATTCAGGCGGCTCAGGCCGATGAAGATGACGACAGCAGTGGGCGAAAGCCCAAAAGACTGAAACCCATTTTTGCACTCCTGAAAACGGCCCCTGTTCAGAACAGACAGGCCGAGAAACCCGTTGCAGCAGCCGCTGAGCCTGCAGTACAACCAGTTGTCCAACCTGCAGCACAACCTGCAGCCCAGAAAAAGCAGGCCATTCCAAGCTTCAAGGCAGACAACGTCTTCACATCGATTTTCGGCAATTCCAACATGGCAGGGAGAGACCGTCATGAGGAAAGTCAGAAACAGGAAAACGCATCCGGTCCGGCACCGGCTGGAAAGAACCTGACTGACACTCTGCTGCAGATGAACTGGACAGGTTTCGCATCGGGCCTTGACCGGACGGACGCTCCACTCAAGAACCGCATGGCCAACTGCCGTCCATCCATCATATCCGATACCTCATTCCTTGTCAAAGCCGACAACCCCATGGTCGCAAAGGAATTGGAAACCGCCAGACCGCGCATTCTTGCCCATATCCGGAAGGCGCTTGGCAATCCGGCCATCAGCATGGAGATTGAGGTTGACACGGAACGCCACATGGAACACATTCTTACACGCGACCAACTGTACGAGAAAATGAAAAAATCGTGTCCGGCTCTTGTCGAACTGGACACGATATTCAGCCTTGAACTGCGCTGACAGTTTTTTTTGAGTTGATCAGCCTATTGCTTCAAGCGGCTCCACGAACTCCATGTCAAGAGCCTTGGCAACGTTGCGGTTCGTAACCTTTCCCTTGTAGATATTCAGGCCCTTGGCAAGACCCGGATCAAGGCGGACAGCCTCTTCCAGACCCTTCTCGGCCATGAGCATTCCGTACTTGAAGGTAGCGTTTGCAAGAGCAACAGTCGATGTGTAAGGCACAGCGCCCGGCATGTTGCCCACGCAGTAGTGTACTATGCCCTGCTCCACGAATACGGGATCGTCATGTGTGGTCACGTGCGATGTCTCACAGCAACCGCCCTGGTCAATGGCCACGTCAACAATTACGGCACCCTTCTTCATGAGAGGCAGATGTTCCTTGCGGATAAGATGCGGAGTACGGCCGCCCGGAATAAGGACTGTACCTATTACCAGGTCTGCAGTAGAAAGCACCTTGCGGATATTAGCTTCTGTCGAATAGAGAGTCTCGACCGAATTGCCGAAAACGTCATCAAGATATGACAGACGGTTCAGGTTCACATCGAGCAGAGTCACCTGGGCACCGATTCCTATGGCAGCCTTGGCTGCGTATGTGCCGGCAATACCGCCACCAAGGATTACTATACGTCCCTTCTCAACGCCAGGAACACCGCCAAGCAGAATGCCTCGGCCTCCATAGCTCATTTCTACGTACTTGGCACCCTGCTGGATGGACAGACGTCCGGCAATCTGAGACATGGGTCGCAGACAGGGAAGATTGCCCTGAGCATCAGTGATGGTCTCGAATGCAACGGCCTTGCAACCGCTCTTGAGCAGTGCATTGGCCAGACCGGGATTCGGTGCAAGATGCAGGTATGTGAACAGTATCTGGTCCTTGCGGAGCATGTGATATTCGCATTCTTCGGGTTCCTTGACCTTGACAATCATCTCTGCCTTAGCAAAAACCTCATCGGGAGTGGCGCAGATGGTTGCACCGGCCGCCTTGTAGGCATCGTCACAGAAGCCCGCACCTTCGCCGGCCTTTGTCTCCACCAGTACTGTGTGGCCTTTAGCCACAAATGCGCTCACGTTGTCGGGGGTCAGGCCCACACGGTATTCGTGATTCTTCAGCTCACGTGTTGTTCCGATAATCATAATGTATAATTATGTTAGAAAATCTTAGTCTTTCAACAAATAATACGCGAAAATAATATAAATATTCAACATAACGATGCATTATGCATAAAAATTTCAGCATTCTGTCACCACAAAGCCAATCATCGCTATCCGTTTGAAAGAATGGCCTGTCTCTCGTCTTCCGGAAACTTCTCTATGGCATAGCGCAGCATGGTCCGCGGCATTCTGGCAACATTCGAGTCAATCCAGATGCGCAGTCTGTCCATATCCCGTTTACCGGCATCGCGCAACAGCCAGCCCACGGCTTTCTGCAGAAGATCATGGAGAGGCTGCGGCTTCTCAAGGAAGATTTCAGCTATTGCATAGGTGTCGTCAAGCTCCCCATGGCGAATCATCTGCATGGTTGATACAATCCCCATGCGCTGCTCCCAGATGGTCTTTCCGTTCCGGGCAAGATCGTATAGCAGAGAACGGTCACGGTCAAGGAGCCATCGGCCCAGAATCTCATAGCAGCTCAAATCCACCAGGTCCCAGTTATTGATACGGTCGGTATGCTCCAGATAGAAGTCAACGCAACGTTTCTGAAGTTCCGCATCTTTCCTTGCGTGAGTGAAAATCTGCACCAGTGTGAGCAGTGCAGCCAGTCTTAATTCATGATACTCGCTCTGGATGCATTCCTCCAGTTCATCGAATCCGGTTTCCTTCCAGCAGTTCTTAACCACATCCCTGGTCACCGGCACCTTTATGCCAAGGAACCTGTCACCATATCCATACTGTCCCGGAGCCGTCTTGAAAAAGCGGGAAAGTCCGGCAACCTGCGCAGGATCAGCGCATGAAAGCATTTCTGACAGAAGTCTGTTCATTTCTTCAAAAGCTGTTTATCCATTCACAAAGATAAGCAGAATCTGCCGAACAGGGGACAGGTTCCGTTTCCATTTTCACTGTCCGCGAAAATCCAAGTACTCCAGACAGATATCTTCCGGTAAATTAACATACTGAAAATGTGTCAGGTGAATGCATTCAGCAAAAGATTTCAATATCTTTGCAACTAGAAAAAACAACATTCAGAATGGGAAAATCAAAAGTGTACTTTTCGGACTTCCACACAAAGGCGCTGGGAGACGGCATTCCAAAGAAACTGTATAAGCTGGTCAAGGCTGCAGGGATATGTGACATTGACATGAACGGCAAGTTCGTTGCCATCAAGACCCACTTCGGTGAGCAGGGTAATCTGGCGTTCCTCCGTCCAAACTATGACCGCGTGCTGGTCGACATAGTAAAGGAGATGGGCGGCAAGCCGTTCCTGGTTGACTGCAACACGCTGTATGTAGGTTCACGCAAGAATGCCATCGAACATCTGTACTGCGCCTGGGAGAACGGATTCACGCCAATGACAGTAGGCTGTCCGCTCATCATTGGTGACGGTCTGAAAGGAACTGATGACATAGCCGTTCCTGTCAAAGGCGGGGAATACATCAAAGAAGCACTTATTGGACGCGCTATCATGGATGCCGATATCATCATCACCCTGTCCCATTTCAAGGGGCACGAGAATGTGGGGTTCGGTGGATGCATCAAGAACGTTGGAATGGGCTGTGCCTCACGTGCCGGAAAGATGGAGCAGCACAATCACGGCAAGCCTCAGATAAACCCGGACTTCTGCCGCGGTTGCCGTCTCTGCCAGAAAGCCTGCGCCAGCAGCGCTCTTGTATTCGACGAGAAGACCCGCAAGATGAATGTTGACCTGGAGAAGTGTGTCGGCTGCGGACGCTGCATAGGCGCCTGCAACTTCGATGCCATCAGCTTCATAGAATACAACGCCAATGACCTGCTGTGCCGCCGCATGGCCGAATACGCCAAGGCAGTTCTTGACGGCAGACCATCATTCCATGTATCTGTTGTGCGCGACATATCGCCGAACTGCGACTGTCACTGCGAAAACGACGTTGCCATACTGCCCGATGTAGGCATGTTCGCATCGTTTGACCCCGTCGCTCTGGACTGGGCCTGCGTTGACGCCTGCCTTGCCGCAACTCCGTTACCGGGCGGCCAGCTGTACAACAATATGCTCAAGCCCGATTTTGTCGATCATCATGACCATTTCAAGAACTCCAATCCTGAGATTGAGTGGCGAGCATGTCTGGAGCAGGCCGAGAAGATTGGACTCGGCTCACGTGACTACGAGTTGGTGAACTTCGGAATCTGAGTTCGCACAACAGGTGCGACAGATTATCAGTTCAAGATAATGCCGTTGTGTAGGTGTAAGTGACTTGAACAGATTGTCGCGTATTGCCAGCAGCTTGTCCCTGACCGATGATGCGAATATGTCGAACCCCTGTTCCGTCATTTTTACCTTTCTCTATATTAAGGTTGCAAAAACGCGCCAAAAGTTAATCTGATTCCAGCTGTTTTCCAAATCCGCATAGCCACCATCCAGCATGCAAATATGTCGCGGTTACAATCAAGTGCAGTTACGGGTTAAGGTCATACTCAATTAAAAAAAAATAGTTTTACTGATACCATGTTCTGAAAAATGTTTAATTTTGGCGGAGGACAGTTTGAAATGTTGACTCAAAGCAAGCTTAAAGATGATTCATTGATAATCGTTCCTGAAAGAAGATTCCACCAAATACAATTTTATCGATTATGAAACTGACAAAGACCATTCTATTCCTGTCAATACTGGCGCTCTGCTCATGCAAGGGCACCGATGACGGTGAAGACACAAAACCTGA
>JAKSIU010000024.1 GCA_024398615.1 Bacteroidaceae bacterium | reverse complement strand
TTGCTTATCGTATGTCATAGGTTATTGCCTATGGCTGGGGTACCTGAGCAGTTACAATAACACAACAGATACTCACATCAATTGCCCCCGATTACACAGAAAAGATCATGAAAAAATGAAGTTCGTGTTCATCTCTGCAGAAGCGTCCTGAGTGTTACTGCTTCAGATAGTCAAGAATCTGCTCCGCATGGATCTTTGTCTTGATTTCCTTCGGGACAAATATCTTATCGATTATTCCGTCTTCGTTCACAAGATATGTGGTGCGGAGCGTACCCACCGTCTTATGACCGCAGGCGACCTTCTCGCCCCAGCAGCCAAGCGCCTGCAGAAGTCCGGTGGACGTGTCGGCGATAAGCGGAAACTCCAGACCGAACTTTTCGGCAAACTTTGCCTGGGCATCCTGCTTGTCCTTGGAAACGCCTATGATGGCGTATCCGGCCGCCTCAAGCTCGGCTTTGTGCTGTTGAAGCGAACAGGCCTCGGCAGTACAGCCGCTTGTGTTCGCTTTCGGGTAACTGTAAAGGACTATTTTCTTTCCGCGGTAATCACTGCTTTTGATTTCATTTCCGAACTGGTCC
Source organism: Bacteroidaceae bacterium (assembly GCA_024398615.1). GTDB lineage: Bacteria > Bacteroidota > Bacteroidia > Bacteroidales > Bacteroidaceae > Colenecus. The sequence continues at coordinate 43,129 of JAKSIU010000024.1, read as the reverse complement.
GTTCCCAGCACTTCCGGAATCCTGTCTCCTACTTTCATTTGTCTGATATTTGATTGTTGATTTATCTGACTGAGCAATGCGAAACCTCATCCATTTCACGGAAGTCCGATGGCAGCATTCCGGTCTGCCGTTTGAACAGTTTCACGAAATATGAAGGATCCTCATATCCCAGGTTATATGCTATCTCCTTAATCATCAGATTACCGTACCTGACCTGACGTCTGGCCTCAAGCATGATTCTATCGGTTATGAAGGCCAGGGGCGAACGTCCAGAACATTCGTTGACACACTTGTTCAACGTGCGCACAGACACATTCAAGCCATCGGCGTATTCCTGCACCGTATGTTTGGTTGCATAGTCCTTTTCAAGCATTCCCCGGAACTGCACGAACAACCTGTGCGCGGGCTTGAGTCCATCCAGCCGGAGTTCACCCTCCTTGTATCCGTAACGGTGGACCTTGATCAGGAAAATCTTCAGCAATGAGCGCAACATGTCAATGTGTCCTACGTCTTTGCCGATTTTCAGTTCCTCCTCCATACTGTCCACCAATGCCTGAAGCTGTGCGGCCGTGCCGTCATCGATGACATAATACGGGGAGGTGTCGAAGGTGTGGAACAGGTCGTACTTGACAAAGAGGTCGCTGTCATCGCCCCGACCCTGCATGAAATCAGTGCAGAGTTTGATGGCCACGCCCTTGTAGGCATCACTGCCATCGAAGTTATGTACTTGGCCCGGAGTAAGGAAGAAAATGGTTCCGGGATGTATAGGATATTCCTGGAAATCGACGAAATGCGATCCCGTACCATCCTGAAACCACAGTATCTCGTAGAAGGTATGGACATGCGGTATACCATCGTCAATCTCTCCCTTGTAAAGGAAGTCCGGCATATGATCAATAAAGAAGCCCGAGCCACTTGGCGTCTCGCATACCATTTTATAAGTATTCCTGATGTCTTGAGTCTCCATAGTCAGGGAATTGTTCACTTTCGGATACGAAGATACGCCTCCAATAGTACATTTCGGCATTTCAATGAAAATAATTATAAGACATGCCGAAATTTACCTTCAAGATACCGGTTTTTATTGCCCCGTTAAAGCAAGTGTCATTACCTTTGCATCAGAAAACACAATAACAACTTAAAAGAATAGAATTATGGCTAAATGGGTTTGCCCAGTCTGCGGTTATGTTCACGAAGGTGACACTGCACCAGAGAAGTGCCCGGTATGCAAGGTTCCGGGAAGTAAGTTCAACAAGATGGAGGAAGACAAGGGTCTTCAGTTTGTAACAGAGCATGAGCTTGGCATTGCCAATGCCATTCCTGAAGGTGCCGATGGAGATTTCGTACGTCAGGGTCTCAAGGATCACTTCGTTGGAGAGTGCACGGAAGTAGGCATGTACATTGCCATGAGCCGTCAGGCCGACCGTGAAGGATACCCGGAGATTGCCGAGGCTTTCAAGCGCTATGCATACGAAGAGGCCGATCACGCTGCCCGTTTTGCAGAGATGCTCGGTGAGGTTGTCTGGGACACCAAGACCAATGTCGAGAAGAGAATGATGGCCGAGCAAGGTGCATGCGCAGGCAAGATGGACATTGCCAGAGTCGCCAAGCAGCTCAACCTCGACGCAATCCACGACAGTGTTCACGAGATGGCCAAGGACGAGGCCCGTCACGGTGCAGGTTTCCAGGGTCTCTACAACCGTTATTTCAAAAAATAATCACCCTTTAATCAGTACAGGAGATGACCTTTAAGCCCCAGGCTTAGAGGTCATCTCTCATTGTCCCGTTCATTGGTATCTTTTCATATCCATGCCCTCAACGCCGGCATACAGTTCGACAAGATCCCGGATCGGACTGGCCATGATCTTCTGCAGTAGAACTTCCTCAACCTGGAAGAACCCCACCTCGGACGACATGAACACCCTGATTCTTACAGGACGTTCTTCACCTCTGGTAATGCTGACTTTATCTATGGCATTGGCCGAATACTTGTGGATGTCCCCGACCATAGGCCTGGTGTTGATTTCCATGGGAATTCTTGCACGGCCCTTGGTCATGTCACAGCCATCGGCAATAAGGATGAGACCTGCCTCAAGCGAATGGACCTTATGGGTACCCATATGTCCGATGATGCCTTCCAGCACCATTGAACGGATAATGATACGTCTCCTTATGTCATGTGGGTCTGGCAGCAGTTCCTTCAGGATGCGGTCAACTACTGAAAAGGCTATGATTCCCGAATACAGTTCGTGGTCCTGCCGGCTGACCGTCATTCCTATGTCATGAAGGAACGATGCCGTCATCACGGCCAGAATGCTGTCCTCAAAGCAGCCCGGTCCCTCTTTCTCAAGATTGGTCTGTATGCCCTGGGTATGAAGGATGTACATCATCTTGAGTGCATTGTAGCACACGGTCCTCATATGTACCGGTCCATGGTCGTTGAATCCCAGACGTGATATCGCCACATTGTTGGCGAAATCCTGCATTTCCTGGATTTCCTCATCCCTGATCAACTTGTCCAACAACGTCAGAGGCAGCTGCGTGAGTTCACTGTTCTCTCCGATTATCCTGTTCAGGAGCATGTCCAGTTTCCGGTCAAGCATCAGCTCCTTTGGTGAATGGTTGTTCTGCATAATTCGAATTATATGTTCACTCCTTCACTGTTGATGTCACAGTCGGGTCGCCTTGGCCGGGAAGCGGCTTGAAAACGGTGACCCAGCAATGGCCGTAGTCCGATGCGCCCTCGAACCGGCACCAGAACCTGTAGTTGGTTCCTGCAACGACCTGGGTGGATACGGACAGAGGTGTGTAGACCACATCACCGCCATCGGTCAGGCTGCGGAACATCTCCATTTCCTGTTCGGTAAGCTCCCTCTGTTCTCCGTATGCTCCGACCAGATTATTCTCTGGAACAGCCTTTTCCTCATTATTCTGCATGACCGATCCGTTATTTCTGTTACCTCCACATCCCGTCAGCAAAGCCATTGTCAGGAATGCCAGTACTGCCGTTATCCTTATTTTCATATTCTGTGTGATTGAATTCCTATCTGTTGAAAATGAGTCTCTCCCCGCGGTATCCGTCATGGAATTCTCCGTTCTCGTATACCAGATTGCCGTTCACGAACGTATGGGTCACTCTTGAACGGATCTCGAATCCGTCATACGGAGTCCAGCCGCATTTCGAGAATTCCGTTTCATTGGAAATGCGGCCCGGGCTGTCCAGATCCACAATGGCAAGATCGGCATGATAACCCTTGCGTATGAATCCGCGCCTGTCAATCCCGTAAAGCAAAGCCGGATTATGGCACATGAGCCGGACCATTTCCGCAATGGTCATACCAGGAACTGAGAGCACAATGTCTGCACTGTGCTGAATGGACGGGAAACCGGATTTGGCAGTGAAATAGCTGTCCGTGAACTTCTCTTCCTTCAGGTGCGGGGCATGGTCTGTTCCAATGGTGTCGATATGACCGTCATGAACGGCTTCAACCAGCGCCACCCTGTCATCTGATGACTTGATGGCCGGATTGCACTTGATGGCATAGCCCATCTTTTCATAATGCCCGGAATCCAGACGAAGGTAATGGGGACAGGTCTCGGCAGTTATTCTCTTCTCCTCCAACGGGATATCATTACGGAACAGTCTCAGTTCGGCTGCCGTGGAGATATGCATGACATGCAGACGGGCACCGGTACTTGCGGCAAGTTCCACAGCCCTGGCGGTGGAACGGAAGCAGGCATCGGCTGTACGTACATCCGGATGGACAGTGGCATCGGGCACAATACTACCGGCATCGGCCATAGCGCGGAGACGTTCGGTATTGCGTCTTATTATGGCTTCGTCTTCGCAATGCGCGGCAATCAGGCATGGAGCTTCGCGGAACAGAGTCTCAAGGGCATCTCCGTCATCCACCAGCATGTTTCCGGTGCTTGAACCCATGAAGAGTTTGATACCGCACACCCTGGAGGTATCAATGCTGAGCAGTTCGGCCATATTGTCATTCGTAGCACCCAGATAGAACGAATAGTTGGCCAGCGATTCCTGCGAAGCCAGCGCGAACTTCTCCTCCAGGAGTTGCCTTGTAGTGGTCTGCGGCATAGTGTTCGGCATGTCCATGAACGATGTCACGCCTCCCGCGACAGCCGCACGGCTCTCAGTGGAGATATCGGCCTTATGGGTCAGACCCGGCTCACGGAAATGGACGTGCTCGTCTATGATGCCCGGGATCAGGTACTTGCCTTTTGCGTCAATGACCTCAGCCGCTTGCCTACCGTTACCTGACATGGGACTGGCAGGCCCGCGATCAGCCAATCTGACCATATCACTGATTATCCCATCGTTGATGTAGACATCAGCCTCAAAAATCTGCCCTTCATCAACTGCCTTTGCGTTCTTGATCAGGTAATCCATAACTGGAACAAGTTTTCTTTTTCCTATTGGAATTACAAAGTTACGGTTATTATCCGTATATTTGCAGATAATGTCTCACATATCCGCCAATCAGTTTCTACAGCATGAAACATACAATATCCCATTATATCATTCTCATTCTGTCAGTCTGCTTCTTCATTTCATGCAAGGACACATATTTTGAGCTCGATTATGTAAACGTGGAATCGGACACTGGAAATGAGATACCTCAAGAAGGCACTGTGCTCTATATTGCCTCCAACTGGACATGCCAAACCAGATTCCAGTTCTATTACGAGGTAAAATATTACAAGTACAGGATTCTGATAGGTGACCGGGAAGCCGGCGGTTTTACTGTCGGGCCATACACTTACCCCGACGGACACTTCAAGGTCGCCGTACCTGCCAATGACACATACGAACCTTTACAGGTAAGATTCCAGGTTGACATCGGCACCGACTATGGTAATTGGGAGTACGGAGAATGGAAAGACCTGTATTCCGGTATTCAGAAAGCACTCCCCTCCGGCGCCAGACAGCAATATACAGAAATTGACCGGGCACCGATACGCCTTTCAATAGGAGACAGCACTTTCGTTCTTGACATGTTCGACAACCTGGCTGCCACATGTCTAAGAAGATACCTGTCTGATAACCGTCTGGAAATCAACAGTCTGGACAATTACTATGGGGAGTTCTATTTTACGGACCCCGAAACAGGACCGGATTTAGGCTGTTCCATTCCATCGGTCTACCATGAGCCCGCACAATTCAGGCAAAAGGAATACGGAATGCTGTTTCTGGTTGGTCTACAGTCCGGTATCACGACTGTGGCAATGACATCACAAGACAATTATTTCCACGATTATTATAGCAACATCACACCATTGGGCAGAATAGCACCGGATGATCTTGAGAGATGGAAAGATGTCGTTCCCCCTGGAACTTACGAAGCTGACAGTCTCACCTTCGGGAAAGGAGTGAAACTGGAGCTGGTTTTATAGCAAAGTTTTATTACTTTTGCATATTGGAAGACAAACATGATATTATGAAGAAAATCATCGTTGCATTGGCACTTCTCATGGCATGCTCCATGAGTTTTGCAAAAGGACCTTTCGGCCGTATTAGCGCAGGTTACAACAACGCCATCGGACTTGGAGCCGGAATCAACATCTCTGACAAGGTGGCTTTGGCTGCAGAGCTTGACACCTGGACAGGTTTTACCGGTTTCCTTGGAGGACTTGACGCCAGATTCTATTTCACGGACAACAAGGTCAAGCCTTTCTTCGACACCTTTGTGGGTTACGGCTATCTTGGCAAGAGCTACGAGAACGAGAAATGCTTTGACAGCGCTGTCAGGTCAATGATAGGTGTCAACTGGAGACATCTGGATCTGGGCGGAGGCATAACCTATGACTCTTTCAACAAGCTGGAAGCTGTTGCCACCCTGAGTTTCAACTTCTCACTCAAGAAAAAGAACTGACGCATTATGATCATAGCACTTCTGGCAATTGTTGTCATACTGGTAATCTACTACATATCAGTCAACAACCGCGAAGTATCACTGCGCAAGGAGGCCGATGCCCAGCGCGGTGCCATCGAGACCGTCCACGACACCATGTGGAAGACCCTCAAGCAGGAAGCCGGTGTGACCGAGCAATATCGCGAGGCTTTTGAGAAAATCTATCCGGAACTCATTTCCGGCAGATACTCCAATGACAGCGGATCGCTGATCAAGATGATTACCGAATCCAATCCGGCATTCGACACCGCCCTCTACCAGCATCTGATGCAGTCAATCGACGTCCAGCGCGCACAGTTCGCCCAGGCACAGCAGAAAATGCTCGACATTATCAGAGAGCACTCCACGCTGCTTGAAACGATTCCAGCCAAGTGGTTTCTGGGAGGCCGACAGAAAATCGACTATACCGTCATATCGTCAACCGTCACCAAGGAAACCATCCGTACCGGCATTGACGACGAAATAGAACTCTTCAAATGACCTTTGTACGGGCCATAGGGTTTGTGATTCCGGCAGCGGCAGTCGCCGCTGCCTATTTCATTTCGCCACAACCCGACTTGTGGTATGCATATGTCATAGTACTCGCAGCCGCTGAAGTTGCAGTATATTACCTTTTCGAGGCAATGAACCGCGACATAGAATTCCTTAGCGGATACTACACCGAGGTACGCCATTACTATCCCTGGGTCGAACTTGTAACCGTGACCCGTACCGTAAGTGACGGCCGGGGACACACCAGAACCGTCACCGAGCAGCATCATGTACCCCACCCCGACAGCTGGAGCGCCCTTCTCAACACCGGCCGGGAAATAGGTCTCTCGCAACGCGCGTTCCTGTCCGCAGCACGACTGTGGCAGACCGGAACGAATTACTTCCCGACACATCATCCCGGGCAGATAAGCGGAGGCGGAGGAGAGTCATCGGCATGGAACGGAAGGCAGGACACCATGCAGACCGCGACCTACAAGAGCCGCTACAAGAACTATATCCAGAACACCAATTCAATATTCAATCCTGCCCGTGTCACACGCGACGAAGCGAAATCCGAAGGTCTTATCCCTTACCCTGAAATCATTGACAACACGCAGAATCCGCTGTGCGTGTCGCCATTGCTCGACTTCACATTCAGTGCCGATGACCAGTTGCTCATGCGCCGTCTCAACGCAAGCCTGGGCAACGAATACCAGATCCATTTCTTTGTTCTGCTGTTCCCTGCAGAAAAAGGCGTGAACATAAGCATGCGCCAGCGCCAGTATTGGGAGGGAGGCAACAAGAACGAATTCACAATCTGTCTGGGAATGGAAAAGGAAAAAGATGGGGACGGAGAACAGGACGGGAACTCATGGAAGGTCAAGTGGTGCAAGCCGTTCTCCTGGATGGATGCGCCCACCCTTGAAGTGGCCACCCGTGACTGGTACATAAGCAATCCCGGTCTTGACATCACCGCCCTTGCACAGTTCCTTTCAGAGAACATATCCCTATGGGAGCGCAAACAGTTCAGCGAATTCAAATATCTGGGCCGTCACCTGTCTTCATGGAAATCAGTTCTCTATCTGTTCATAACGCTCTGTATCAGCGCATTATGTGTCTTCATACTCTGGAAGCTCTTCGGTTTCCAGATTATCCCGCCAAGTCAGATCTGACTGGAGAAGAACTCATCCAGAACTGACATGGTCCTGTCATATTCTGACTTCACAGCCTCAAACAGAGCCGGATCAGCCTGTTCCTGACGTGGACGCAGCTGTTCCGTCAGGTTGACCGATGCGTCATACAGTCCTGTAAGTCCCAAGTTGCCGGAAACGCCCTTCAGCGTATGGACAGCGCGGAACGAACTTTCAATCTGATGATCCAGGATTGCATCGGAAAGCAGTTTCATGGAAGGGTCATCAGGGAATTTCTGCAGGAAACGTACCAGGAGCTTTTCGTTGATCAGTCTCTTGCATGCACCGGCATAATCTCCACCCAGTTTTTCGTAACAGTCTTTAAGTGTCATTTCGTTTGTTCTTTATTGTCAGACTCCGGATATATACGGGGAAGCGATATGGTAAAGCAGGATCCTTTGCCGAGTTCGCTTTCAACAATCAGGTTGCCATCCATCATCTCAGTCAGACGCTTACATAGCGGCAGGCCTATGCCGGCCCCATTCGATGCATTGTCGGCTTTGAAGAATTTCTTGAATATGTTGTCAATGTTTTCGGGTCCTATTCCGATACCCGTATCACGGACAAAAATGTTCACACGGTCATCGGTCGTGTTCCATCCGAATGATATGCCACCCTGTGCAGTGAACTTGCATGCATTGTTGATCAGATTCGAAACGATCTGACGCATACCGGTACGGCTTACGTTGATATAGGCGGAATCACCTTTATAATAATCGAACGACAGGGTGGAAGGAACGACTACCGAATTGGTTCTGAACAGTTCCTCCATGAAATCATCAATGGGAATCACGCCAAGACTGCTTTTGAGGATTCTGTCCTGTTCCTTGGCCGAAAGCAGGGCTCCGTCCAGCAGGCTGAGCAGATGTTCATTGCTCTTGCGGATTATGTCGGCATAACTTTCACGTTCCTTCCCGTCAATGTCAAAATAGAGATCGGCAAGCAGGCTCGAGAAACCCACAATGGCATTCAACGGATTGCGTATCTCATGGCCCATGCTGGCTATGAACGACTGTTTGGATATGGATTCCTCCTCCTTGGCATAGACCTCACGCATGGCCTCCATACGGGCATGTGATTCGTCAATTGAGAAGAACAGTCCCATGGGCACCATCTGACCGTCATTGTCCTCCATCTTGGTCACGATGCATGAGAATGACATTATCTTGAAAGTTCTGAAATTGGGCAATGACAGGAACTCGTTCACTATTTCTCCCACCGGTGCGGCCTTGATTTTCTTTATGACGTCCTTGTCAGCCTCGTCCATCGAATCCAGATAGACATCAAGTCCGATGCGGTTTGACGAGAATGAGAAATACTCGGCAGTCTGACGTGTCATGAGAATCACATCGTCCTTATACTTGAACAGATGTCCCCCGGAAACCTCAAGAGTACGTGTTATGGCTTCGTCTTCCACAGCGCTGAAATTACGGTACTTTCTGACCGAACGCAGGAACTTCAGGCTGAGCAAGAGCAGCAGTACCGACAGGGCCAACAGTCCGAATCCGGCTATCGGCAGTGGAATGAACAACGGCAGGACCTTCTTGAAACCGACATAGAACGATGCACCGTCCCCTGACGACTCACATCTTATCTCAGCCTTTTCATGATCCAGATAACTCTTGGCGATGGTAAGGCCCTGACCTGTTCCGGAACTGAACGGATCGGCCTTGTAGAAGGCCTTGTAAATGAAAGGAAGATCCGTTTCTGATATTCCTGGTCCCTTGTCACGGACAAACAGTTCCACATCACCGTCCCTGACCTCTCTCCATCCGTAAATGAGGCATTTGCCGGATGAGGCATGCTGAATGACATTGTCGACAAGAATCTGGATGACCTTGCGGACTATGCGCTCATCGGCATTGATCACGCACTCTGCAGGTGACGGTTCCTCCTTTGGAATGATTCCGGAAGCCACAAGAGCCTGAGCGTTTTCAGATATCACGGAACGCATCAGTGACGGCACATCCAGCTGCCTGTCCTCCACAAGAATGTTCTCATTCTCAAGATGTGAAATGGTAAGGACATTCTCAAGAACCTTGGTCAGCGAGCCGGCATTCTGTTCAATGGTTTCCTTGTAATACGACAGCTCCGCGGCCGAAATATCGACAGTCGGGTCTGAGAGAAGTTCCGAGAAACCTACAATGGCATTCAGAGGCGTACGTACCGCATGATTCATCTCTCGGATAAAATCATCACGTTCCTCGGCATTCAATGTACGGCGATGCATCTCCAGTGCCTCCTTTTCCTGCTGCTTGATATTGTCAATGGGAATAAGTATTCCCCTGCAGCGGATCTGATTGCCCTTGAGTCGGGCCAGATCGAGACGCATCTCATACCAGTGTTTCTCGTTGCCTGTCAAGGCTATACGAATCTGGAGGGATGAGGGCTTGGGAGTTGCGGTGGAATTGAATTCCCTGAATCTCGATTCTATGAATTCTCGCACATCCTTCCTTTCGGACAGACGGCTTTCAATGACTGACTGATCGCCTGATTGGGAATTGGAGATCTTTATGTTACCGTTCTCGACTGAAAAGAAGTAGGCGCCGGACAGCTTCAGCAGCTCTCTGAGAGCGCTTGGTGTTGCCAGTTCATACAAATCGGCATTGTTCTTCATGATTCTGCTGAACTTCAGATAAGTCACCATTGCAATCACGGTGAATGCCATAGCCAGAAGCAGTATCAGTACTGACGCTGAAAGCAGGATATACCATAAAACATTGCCATCCATATGTGCCTGATTTTACTCACAAAGATAGCAAAAACATATTATGTCCAAACAAAAAAGCAATTCTGTCGGCATCCTTTTGACAAAATCCATATATTTGTATCATTGACATCACAAATATGAGAATGGACGCCTCAAAATATACCATAATGATTGTTGACGACATACCTGTCAACACGATTCTTCTGGAGAAGATTCTGGAGAAGGAAGGGTACAGACTGTATTCATACAACAACAGTCTGCAGGCAATGGAAGCCATCACTGAAATTGTCCCGGACATCCTGCTTCTGGACATCATGATGCCGGGTCTGGACGGCATGGCCTTCCTGAAGCGTCTGCGCAGCAACAATTCGTATGACAACGTCCGTATCATCATGGTGACCGCTGTCAGCGAGCAGGAAGAGATAAGCAAGGCCCTGGCACTTGGAGCAAACGGCTACATAACAAAGCCAATCAGCCCCAAGAAGCTGATTGGCTTTATAAACGAACAGTTAAGTCAGATAAGCAGATAGATCAGTACTGTTCCTTCTCGTTGGGGAAGTCGCAGTTCTTCACATCCTCCACATAGTGTCCCACCGCACCCGTAATCACTTCGAACAGGTTGGCGTAACGGCGCAGGAAACGCGGGCTGAAATCGCATGTCATGCCCAGCATGTCGGCAATCACAAGCACCTGACCGTCAACACCGCTGCCTGCTCCTATGCCTATGACCGGGATTGACACTTCACTGGCAACACGCTGTGCAAGCACTGCCGGAATCTTTTCAAGAACAAGTGAGAAACATCCTGCCTCTTCAAGCAGATGGGCATCGGATATGAGCTTCTCGGCCTCGGCCTCCTCCTTGGCACGGACTGCATAGGTGCCGAACTTGTTGATTGACTGCGGTGTCAAGCCCAGATGACCCATGACAGGTATTCCTGCATCAATGATATGCTTGACCGATGGAAGTATTTCAGCTCCGCCTTCAAGTTTCAGGGCATCGGCATGCGAGACCTTCATTATCTTGACGGCATTGGCAATGGCCTCATCGGCATTGACCTGATATGTTCCGAAAGGCATGTCCACAACGACAAGGGCGCGCTGCACACCGCGTACCACCGACTTGGCGTGATAAATCATCTGGTCAAGCGTTATGGGCAGGGTGGTCTGGTTACCGGCCATCACGTTCGATGCGGAGTCACCGACCAGAATGACGTCAACGCCTGCACCGTCGACGATCTTTGCCATTGTATAATCGTATGAGGTGAGCATTGAAATCTTTTCACCACGCTGTTTCATTTCTCTGAGGCGCTGGGTCGTAACCTTGCGCTTGTCTTCTGACAGATATGCCATTTTGTTCAGTTTTTAAAATTGAGGTGTGCAAAGGTAGGAACTTTTTCATTGCACAAGGACAAAAGAGTACCTATTATTGCCCTTTTACAAGTGCGTTGCAGTGCGAACACGCAGGCAGAAGCAGACGGTCACCGTTCCCCAGGACCATTTCATAGCGGTCATGTTCCCCGTCATAAAGCAGATCCACAGGCATTTCCTCAAGTCTCTCATATCCTCCTGCAACAGGATACTCCAACGGTCTCGGGCTCCAGATCCGTCCCTGTACTGACGTGAAAGCCAGCGGTTCGCCATTCTCATCGGCCCCGACCACCATGAAATCATAGTCCGATGCCGCCAGCATGACCAGGCTGCACCATCCGTAATAGTCACCGTACGTTGCACAGAAATCCATGAGGTGCCAGTCCAGCCCGTCCGTACTGCTGTAGATGAAATTGTCTGCAGCAAGAGCCACAATCAGCGAATCGTTCTGCACAGCCACACGGGACACAGGCCCCACAGTCGGAGTACTCTTAACGGGGTTGTCATCTACCTTCTCACACAGTCTGATACAGTCTGCATGGCCGCTCACAACCATACCTTTGAATGATGCCGTGGTCTGGGCAAAAGACAGGACTGTCCCCAAACACATCAGAAACATGATCGGGAACAGTCTTTTCATATTCATGGCCGGTTTATTTCGATTCAATGAGGAAATAGTCAAACGTTGCCTGCATGGGAACGGTTGAAGGAGCGGTCTGCTGAGCTCCGCCCTGACGCATTCCGCCGCCGAAGCCACCACGGCCCATTGACATCTGGACGCCGTCGCATGCAATCATTCCGACCTGGATGTCCTTGAGCATCATATCCACACCGCCGGCTTCAATGAACTCAAACGCATCATATGAATACATGGCACTGTAACGGCTTCCCTCCTTTTCTATCCTCAGCAGTATGCCGTCCTGACCGGGATCCCTCTCGAGACGGATGTTTGCAAAGACCTTGAACGTCCCATCCAGCTCCGCCCCGAGCTGGATGACACCGTTACGGGCAGCACCGACAGCACCCTGGGCGTTCTGGGCTCCACGTCCACCCATGCCCGACTGGGCCGTATAGACCAGTTTGAGGAAATTGTCATCGTCCTGATAGACCACCAGTCCGGCGTTCTGTGCAGGAACCCCGGGAACGGCATCAGTTTTCAGCAATGTCTGAATGTGCCAGTCTGTATTGGCACTCTGCAGGACAATATTTGAAGCATTGTTGTTTGCCTGGTTTATATCACCCTTTCCAGTTGTGATTGTCAGCTTGCCGTCAGCAACGGTCATGTTGCCGGCATCCGGCCTTACAACCTGCCACTGCTTTCCCAAACCGGAATCGAAATCATCACATGTGCCTTTGTAACCGAAGTTGACGTAATACGACTTCCTGTCACCAGTCGTAGGATCAAGGAGCTTGACGACAGCTGTTCCCGGAACCGCTACGGCCTGTTCAATGTCAACCCGGTACCTGCTGTCGGCAGTTGCGCTGACCTGCTGCACCTTGGCCCCGGCCTTTGTCAGGATGGAATACTGCTGGTCTATGCCCTTGAGAATAGGTTTCTTGCCGACCTTCAGACTTGAAAGCCCGGCATTCTGCATTACTCTGACCGAATATGTATCACTTACGGATACGCCCTGATAAGTGACTGTGGTAGTGACTGTGGCAATGCCGCCCGAAACTGCTGTCAGCGTACCGTCAGTACTGACCGTTGCGACACCGGGATTGCTGCTGGTGTAGCTGACGCTTGCCTTTGCAATATCAAGGAACGCATCGTCATCCAGACATGCTGTAGGCTTGAACTGAGCCGTTTCGCCCACCTCAAGGACCGATACGCGGCAGTCCGAAACCACCGTCTTGAGCCGTGGTGTGAACCTGCCGTCCATACGGGCCGATACCGTTCCGCGGATATCCTTTGACGATGAACCTATCTCGAACACATACTTTCCCGAGTCATAGACCATTCTGTCAGACTTCATGTCCCAGAACCACAGGTCCTGACAGTCAACGTCAAGTGTCACCGTACGGGTCTGTCCCATAGGAATGGTGACACGCTTGAAGCCTTTCAGACGCTTGAACGGACGTTCCAGTTCGGCAGGGCTTTCAGGAGTGGTCACATACAACTGGACAACCTCGTCACCGTCATAGTTACCGGTATTTGTCACGTCAACGCTTATTGTCACATGGTCACGCGGAGTGATTTCGCTCTTTGAAATGCTGAAATTGCCATATTCGAAAGTGGTGTAGCTCAAGCCGTAACCGAATTCATATGATGGAGTTCCTGTGTAATACCACAGCGTACGGCCCGGCTTGCCGTCCTTAGCACGCAGGGTATAATCGGTAATGGCAGGCAGCTCCTTCACGCTCCTGTACCATGTGGCATTCAGCTTGCCGCCCGGAGACACCTCGCCGAAAATGACCTTTGGCAGAGCCGCACCCTGGGCCTGGCCGTTGTAGCCGGTCCAAAGGATTGCCGGAATGTTGTCAAGGTTCTTGAACTCCTCAACCTCAACGCATCCAAGAGTCTGCATAATCACAATCGTGTTCGGATTGACGGCCTGAACCTCCTTTATCAGCTTGACCTGATTGCCCGGAAGAGCCAGTGACAGACGGTCTGCCTCTTCAGTGGCTGTCTGCTCATCGGTTCCAACGAATACCAGAGCCACATCGCTCTCAGCAGCAGTCTTCAGAACTTCGGGGTCAATCTCATCGTCCTGGGCAGCCTTATACACAAGGTACAGGGTCTGGGGACCGTTGTAGCCCAGCTTGTTGACCTTGCCCTCCATGGGCGATGCCGTTCCGTACACGCCTCCCGCACGCTTGCCCGATGCCACAGTAGCCTCAATGGTGCTTATCAGGTTACCTTCGGGCGAACCCACATGCACCTCAATGATACCGCCCTGAGTCGGGATGTTGGCACCTATCGTGATCTTCTCCACATCAACCAGATCGATGTTCTCGTATGCTGTCCAGCTGCCGTCATCGATTGAACGCACCTGCTCCTCGGTACCCATGCCCGAGCCCACGGTAATGCCTTCCGATGACGAGCTGTACTGTGTGGCATCATGACGCACGGGACTTGCGCCCGGCTTCTCCAGTTCGAACCATGTCACATACAGCAGGTTGCTCTTGCTCTTGGTGTCGCCACCGGTTGCCAGACGTACATCTACATCCAGTCCCTTTGCGGCAATGTAGTCCGATATTCCCTTGAACGGCGAGATTCGGCTGCTCTGCTCGGGACGTCCCGAATACGGTCCCAGCTCGACCTTGTCGGCCTGCGGACCTACCAGAGCAATGCTCTTCACCTTGGACAGGTCAATGGGAAGCGCCTTGGCATCGGCCTTCACCGTCTTCTTGCCCGACTTCACAAGCGGATACCCGTTCTTGAGCAGGACCGGAGTGCGCAGAGCCACCTCCATGGCAATGGCCTGGCTGCGGGCCGAATTGACCACACTTGCCGGATAGTTGGCATACGGCACCTGACTGGCCGGATCGAACTCGCCTGTACGCAGACGTATGGTCAGCATGTTGACAAGAGCGCGGTCAATGTCGGCCATTGTGATGAGTCCCTGTTCCAGAGTGCTTATGGCATTGCGCTGGTAGACGCTTCCGCAGTCACTGTCAACACCGGCCTTCAGACCTGCTGCAGTTGCCTCCTGGGCAGTCTCCACATAGTAATGACCCGTGTAGATGTCTTCAATGGCAGCACAGTCGCCTGTCACGTAACCCTTCATGCCATAGGTGCGGCGGGCTATCGAATCCAGATACAGCACGCTGGCCGATGTGGGAACATGGTTCACGGCATTGTACGATGACATGATTGAAGGCAGATTGTCATTCTCAATCAGTTCCTTATATGGATAGAGGTAGAACTCGCGCATGTCACGGCTGTCCATGTTCGAAGAGCCCACATGGCGGTCAAACTCGCTGTTGTTGGCAAAATAGTGCTTGGCGCAGGGAACGGCCTTGATGTAGTCAGGGTCATTTCCCATCATGCCACGTACGAAACCGCCTGACATCACTGCTGCCAGATAAGGATCCTCGCCGTACGATTCGCCAGTGCGGCCCCAGCGCGGGTCACGGATGGGCTCCACCACCGGCGACCAGAATGTCAGTCCCTTGGTTCCCGTCTGGAAAATGGCGCGTGCCTCATCGGCTATCACACTGGCCTCCAGTTCCAGCAGCTCTGGATCCCAGCTCGAGCCCAGGGCCACACTGCCGGGGAACGATGTCGGGCCCTGCAGTCCGACACTTGCATTCGCTCCTGCAAGCACTCCGTGCAGTGCCTCGCTCCAGACATTGTACTGCTTCAGTCCCAGTCTTGGAACAGCAGCCATATTGTTGCCCAGCAGCGCCTGCTTCTCTTCAAGCGTCAGTCTGGAAACCAGATCGACCGCCCTTTCCTGAAACGAATAACTGGTATTCATGTACACGGGCAGAGTCACGTACGCCTGTGCATCGGCCATGCCGGCGCCAGCCATAAGCGCAACCGACAGGGCAATGATTCCCTTGATCTTCTTCATCTGAACTATCTGTTTGATTGTAAAGTGTATATCTTTCCGCAAATATATGATAATCCCTTTATTTTTCATACTTTTGCATGCATAACGAACCTACAGACATTGCAAATCGACATGAAAAGGTTTTTCATTCCGGCAGCATTGGCACTCATCATACTTGCCGCATGCAAGGGGAACCAGGTCGCTGCACCGACCTTTGAGCAGGAGATCTTGAGATACGACAGTCTTATCGATGCCGTATATAATGACACCACCACTTCCGATGACCGCAAGGACGCTCTCTACAGGTCCATCCTGGACGAAATGTACGGAAGCCATCCGTCTGACAGCATAGGGCTCTACGCCTTCAAGCAGCTCATGATAGACTTCTGGGACATTGAAGAATCGGAAAGCCAGATGGAAAAGGCCGCACCTCTCATCAGTCAGAGCATTGACCTTCAGCGCCGTCTCCAGGCAAAGAAGAATGCCGTCAACCAGGCACCCGGAAAGCAGTTCTACGATCTGACCGGGCCCGATGCCATTGACGGCCACGACCTGACCATATCGCAGTTCTACGGCCAGGGCAAGCGCATAATCGTTGATTTCTGGGCATCGTGGTGCTCACCGTGCCGCAAGGAAATCAGTTCGCACCTTCTTGACCTTGCATCGGACCCGGACTACACCATCGTGGGCATAGCTGTCTGGGAAGAGTCCGTTGAAGACACGCGCAAGGCCATTGGAGAACTGGGCATCAGCTGGCCGGTCATCTACACCGGAGGACGTGAGAATTCGCCTTCGCTCAAGTACGGAGTGACCGGCATCCCCACCCTGTTCGTTCTTGACGAAAACGGGACCGTCCTCGGCACCGGCCATTCAATATCATCCATTCTGGAATCAATTGACTGACAAATATTACAACCTAACAATACGCCAACATGAAAAAGGTATTATTCGCTGTTCTCTCCCTGTGCGCCTTAGCCGCATGCACCGGGCAGAAGACCGGAGGCGGTGACGCTTCCCTGACCATCAATGACAAGGGCTATTTCGAGCAGCCCGGAGTCAACGTCCTGGTCTATTCGAACATGTATCAAGGTATTTTCTGCGATGAGAAGACTGCCGGCATCGAGCTCATCCAGCGCGGTGTCAGAATAGCCACCGGTGGAGGTGTCCGTCTCATGAACACACCCGAACAGTGGGATATCTACGCCACTCTGACAGACCGTCAGATCGACACTCTTGGCGGAGTCATCAGCTGCCGTTTCAACTATCCAGACTACAATTTCCAGTACGGCATCACGGTAAAGTCCCAGGACAAGGGCATGCTTGTCCAGGTCAATCTTGACCAGCCTCTCCCCGAGAATCTGGTCGGCAAGGCCGGTCTGAACATGGAATTCTTCCCGGCCACATACTACGGCAAGACCTATCTGGTTGACGGACAGGGCGAAATTTTCCCCCGCTACCCGTCAAGCGACACCGAGATGCGTCCCAATTCGGAAAAGATCACCCAGTTCTACGGCCTCTCGACATTCGATGACCGCGGTCTGGACGAGTTCATCGTTCCCAGTCCCATTGCAAGCGGCAACACACTTGTCCTGGCCCCTGAGGACGATGCCCTGCGCGTGAAATTCCAGTCCGATGCCACACTGAACCTCTATGACGGACGCAACCTGTCACAGAACGGCACCTTCGTGGTACGTTCGTTCCTGCCCGCAGGCAAGACCGGCACCGTACTCGAATGGTATGTCGAGCCATCTCAGGATGCGCAGTGGATCAGAGAGCCCAACATCGGCTTCTCACAGGTCGGTTACACACCTGCCCAGAAGAAGATGGCAGTCATCGAACTTGATCCCAATGACCAGGTTGCCGCCAAGGCAAAGATATGGAAGGTCAATGCCGATGGCAGCAGCACTCTGGCACTCGAGCCCGCAGTAAAGGAATGGGGCATTTTCTATGACCGTTACAACTATGCACAGGCCGATTTCAGCGAGATTACCGAACCGGGAACCTATTACATTGAATATAAAGGTGTAAAGAGCAACCCGTTCCCAATAAACAAGAATGTCTATGACGGCAAGTGGCACAACACCATGGACGTATGGCTCCCTGTCCAGATGGACCACATGATGGTCAACGAGGCATACCGCGTATGGCACGGCCGTTCGCACATGGACGATGCCATCCAGGCACCCACCAACTACCAGCAGCATGACGGTTACCGCATGGGCAACTCCACCAACACCAAGTACAAGCCTTACGAGCACATCCCCGGACTTGCAGTAGGCGCATGGTACGATGCCGGTGACTTTGACATCCAGTCAGGTACCGTAATCGGTCTGACATCACAGCTGGCCGAGCTTTGGGACATTCTCCAGCCCGAGCGTGACGAGACCTTCATTGACCAGAAGACCCAGTTCGTTGACATCCACCGTCCGGACGGTCTGCCCGACATCATCCAGCAGGTTGAGCACGGAGCTCTGAACCTGTGCGCACAGATCGAGAACATCGGCTTCATTGCAGGCGGCATAGTACAGGGCAACATGCACCAGTATCACCATCTTGGCGATGCTGTCGACATCACCGACGGATACATCTACGACCCCAACCTGAAGCCCTATCAGGTACGTGACAACAGGTATTCAGGCACTCTCGATGACCGTTTCGCATTCACCAACAACGCAGGCAACCCAATGTCGAACGTCAGCGTATGTGCAGCTCTGGCACATGCAGCACGCGTCCTCAAGCCATACATCCCCGAGACAGCCGCACGCTGCGAGAAGCTGGCCATGAAGCTCTGGAAGGACATGGATGACTGGCAGGCGCAGATGCAGCCCCGTCAGCAGGCACAGGCCCAGCAGAACGCACAGGGTCGCCAGAACGGCAACCGTCAGAACGGCCGCGGATGGAATCAGGACCGTTCAGGTGCCGCCATCCAGATGTGGCTTCTCACAGGCGATGACAAATACAAGGACATGTTCCTGCCGGGTGTGATGCGTCAGATTGAGGCAGCCAGACAGGCTCCCGAAGGCGTTGAGGACAACCGCACAGGCGGAGGCAGCGCCATGCGTGCACCACGCGTGAACCTGACCACAGCCCTCCAGCTCCTGCCCTACATGGACGAAGACTTCAGGAACAAGGTACGTGAAGTCGTGCCGGTATTCGTGAAGGATGCCGAGCAGACCGCTCTTTCGACCCCGTATGGTGTACCCGTTGCAGGCGGCACATGGGGCGGCAGCGAACGCGTCATCAGCTGGGCACAGAACAACTACATGGTATGGCGTTACTTCCCAGACCTTATTGACCCCGAACTGGTACTTGCCGGTCTGAACTTCATCTACGGCTGCCATCCGTATTCGAATGTATCGTTCGTCACAGCAGTCGGTGTCAACACCAAGAAGGTCGCCTACGGAAACAACCGTGCCGACTACACCTTCATCCCGGGCGGCATTGCCCCGGGTCTGGTGCTGCTCAAGCCCGACTTCCTTGAGCACAAGGACGACTACCCCTTCCTCTGGGGTGAAAACGAATGCTGCACACGCACCGTGCCGTCATACGTAACCATTTCGATTGCCGCACAGGAAATTGCAGCAGCAATCAACAAGCAGGAATAATGGAACTGACTGAAAAAGAGATATCTGCAAGACTTATAGAAACCAGGAACCGGCTGCCGCAAAGCGTGCAGCTGGTTGCTGTTTCAAAGACCCACCCGACAAGCGCCATACAGGCTGCCTACAATGCCGGGCAGCGTCTGTTCGGAGAAAACAAAGTCCAGGAAATGACCGCCAAGCAGAGTGAACTGCCCAAAGACATAGAATGGCATTTCATAGGTCATGTCCAGAAGAACAAGATCAGGATAATGGCCCCGTACGTCAGTGTCATTCAAGGCATTGACTCCTTCGAAGCCCTGGCCGAAGTTGACCGTCAGGCAAAGAAATGCGGCCGCACCATACGCTGTCTGCTTCAGATTCACGTAGCCCGGGAAGAGAGCAAGTTCGGCTTCACCCCCGATGCCGTCCGTCAGATGCTTGCCGAAGGACAGTGGCAGAGTCTTGACAACGTGCAGATTGCCGGAGTCATGGGCATGGCCACCAACACCGATGACCAGTCCCAGGTCCTGCAGGAATTCCAGACCCTTGTCAGTCTCTTCAACGAATTCAAATCCAGGTGGTTCGCATCGGACCCGGAATTCCGGATCATCTCGGCCGGCATGAGCGACGACCATGACCTGGCCATTCAGGCCGGCAGCAACATGGTCCGCATAGGCTCGGCCATCTTCGGCCACCGCGACTATTCCAACACCTCCGAACAGGGGACAGGCCCCGTTCGCGACACAATTTACACCAACCCGTTATAATTTTGCGAAAAGTGATACCCGCCGACTAATGATATTTTGTATTTTTGCGATACAACGACGGTAACAACTGCCGCATTCAAACACATAATTCTTATGCCAAGAAAAGCAAGAAAAACATCACAAAGTGGCATATACCACATCATGCTGAGAGGAATCAATCGTCAGCAGATTTTTGAAACGGGAGATGACTATATCCAAATGTTGGAAATACTGTCAGACCTTCACATCAAGTTCGATGACCTGGGCCACATAATCTCCGACAATTGTTGCAAGATCTATGCTTACTATCTCATGGGCAATCACTTGCACCTGCTAATTCAAGAAGCCGACATGACAATCGCAGACCTGATCAAGACTTTGGCCTCACGTTACGTATTCTATTACAACCGATACCACTGCCGCGTCGGACACCTGTTTCAAGAGCGCTTCAAAAGCGAGCCTGTCGAAGACCGGAATTATTTCATCGAGCTTATAAGATACATCCATCAAAATCCTGTAAAAGCCGGAATTGTCCGAAACGCAAACGAATACAGATGGTCATCCTGGCACGAATACCTCAGCCCGACGACTGACAACATTTGCGACATCGGCTTTGCACTGTCAGATGTATCGCTTTCCGATTTACAGGCAATGTTAGTCGACGCCAAGCCATCGGAACACAACTTCATTGACATTGATGAAAGCGATATAGCCGTAAAGGTCTTAATGACCGATTCTTACGTGCGCGAAAAACTTCTGGAAGCGAGCCGATGCAATTCTATCGCAGAATTTCAGCGACAGTCAATAAAAGAACGCAAAGACGCCTGCGCCAAAATTCGAGCGCTTGGCGCCGGAGTGCGGCAACTGGCCAGAATCAGCGGAATGGGAGTGGCAACGATTTCTAAGTTGTGAACGGAACCTGTCCCCTGTTCGCGTCAATCAGGACCTTCTGCCTTGAGGTGCCTGAGGTGGTGGCAAAGACGTAGTGGGAGCCGCCGTCACTGACCTTGAAGCGCTGCCGCAGCTCGCTGACAGTCAGGGGAAAATTGCGGACCGCAATGTTGGCCTTGCCTATTTCACTGAAGAAAGCCCCTGCATGCCGCTTGTCGAAAGGCACCACACGTTCAATGCGGAAAACACGGCCGGGAAATCCGCTCACAGGTTCCGATGACACGAACAGATGCGAGTCCGGTCCCACCTGAGCCACATTCCACCGGTTGGAAAGAGTGTGGAACAGACCGCTCTTCATGACAGCGGCATCCGGTTCATAAAGGCAGTTGCCGGGAGCAAGCAACGTCCCGTCCGCATCCATTGACAGCGGTGAGTTGCGCTCTTCGCTGACAGTGGCCGAAAGGACCGGACCCGGAATGCCGGAACCGTCCAGACCGACAGCCTGGACAAGCGGCTCATGTTCAAAGCCCCTCTCAAGAAAAACCAGCAGCTCCTTGCATTCCCCTTCGACCGCTATGGCCATGACACGTGACACGCATGAAAGCTCGCCCAAGACCTTGCTTATGTCAAGCATCGGAGACAATTTGACCAGCACTCTGGGCGACACCTCCAGCAAACGGGACTGCATGGCCGCAACATCGGGACTGCAGTCGGCAATAGAGACCAGCTTGTGGCCCGACGCATCCCTCCTGGCCGGGTCAAGATAAACCAGATCAAGGCTGTCGGGCCCCATCTGCTCCAGAAAAGCCGATGCCTCCCCATTGGTAATCCTTATCTCACTGCGTCCCAGCAGAGGGAAGTTCACAGCCGCGATGCCGCACAGACCGGCATTCATTTCGTTATAATGACACGCCCCGCAGCCACTTGAAAGGAACACGCAATCAACGCCGAAACCACCCGTCAGATCGGCAAAGCGGAAAGCCGGAGTATCCGTCATCCATTCCCGCACAAGCGCAGCCTTGTAGCCGGCCACAGCCTGACTGGTACACTGTTCCATTGACAGATGGACGGGATAAAGCAGACGCGGGACAGCCGCCCATGACGGCAGTTTGGACACGGCAACCTGACGGCCCGCAATCTGGACCAGAGCCGCCTTCAGATCAACGTTCTGAGGAGCCTTGGAAAGAGCCAGCCTGCGCACATCGGCCTCAAGGTTGGCTTCAATGAAATCCCATGTCGCTTCAGTCGGGACGGTCATCGTCATCAGGCGTCTTGACGGAGCGGATCATGGACCGGGAAGCCCGGATCAAAGGCAGGAATGTGCAGGATCTCCAGTTTGAACAGGTTACGACGATGCATCGACTCAATCTTAGCCCGCACATCCGCATCATCGCACACACCCTCGCGGATATAACTGTCCAGAGTATCGTAGCTGAAACCGAACTTGGTCTCGTCAGGACATGAGCCGGGCAGACCGTCATCGGGAATCTTGTCCACCCAACGCGAAGGAAGACCAAGCGTATGTCCTATCCCGCGGACCTCGCGCACGCACAGCTTGCCAAGAGGTGAGAACGATCCGCTGGCATCGCCGAACAGAGTGGCATACCCTATGTAATCCTCGCTCAGGTTGCAGGTGTTGGCCACCATGCCGTTGCAGCTCTGTGCCACAGCATACAGCACGGTCATGCGTATTCTTGGCGGAATGTTCAGAATGGTCTGGGCCGTAAACCCGTCGACCCCCATATCATTCATGTTGGGACCGAGAGCACGGAACGAATCCTCAACCGGTCCAATAGGCATGTTCACATAGCGTATGCCAAGATGGCGGCAAATCTCATCGGCCTCATTCAGACTCTGACCGGTCGATGGAATGCTCACGCCCACCACCCGTTCGGGACCGAGAGCCAGAGCGCACAAGGCAGCCGCAATCGTGCTGTCCTTGCCGCCGCTCATCCCCAACACGGCAGTACACTTGGGACCATTCGCTTGGAACCACCCCCTTATCCACTCTACACACCTGTCTTTCAGTTCATTGTAATCCATAACGCACAAGAATCAGAAGAAACGGAAATCATAGAAGTCACACATGGACTTGCCGGGGTTGACAGCATCGAACCTGAAATACAGACCTCTCTTGCCCTTACCCTTTATTCCCTTCAGATCATTGTAGCAATGGGTCGTAATGGTCGTCATCCCATCGGTCTTTATCTGATCAAGATTGAATTCAGCAATGACACGGGCACCCTTCTCTGCAGTCGGATC
This sequence comes from Bacteroidaceae bacterium, assembly GCA_024398615.1. GTDB lineage: Bacteria > Bacteroidota > Bacteroidia > Bacteroidales > Bacteroidaceae > Colenecus. The sequence continues at coordinate 19,481 of JAKSIU010000024.1, read as the reverse complement.
GTCAACCATAACGCATATCCTGCCGCTCTCGCCATGAAGCTTCACGCGCATCTCAAGATTCACGGTCTTCTTCTTTGCCAACTTGTCGAAGTCAATGTACTTGAATCCCACCGTACTGCCCTGAGTGTTGTTCACAAGCGGGCAGAAAGGCACCTTCATGTTATAAGGTCCCTGATAGGAGCCCTCTTCCAGACGTGTAGGCTGCACATACGAGCCGCTGTAGATGAAATTCGGATATTTTTCGACCGGAGTCGACGGATGGTTGAACCAGCATGCCCAGCCTGCCGCAATACGTTCCAGCGGATTCAGTCCTTCGGTACGGAAGCCCTCCGATGTGACCTCGGCACGTGAAATCTCCACCTTGCCGCCCTTGCCCTTCTGGACCTTGACCGTAATGGGAGCCACCATGGCCTGACGCGAGAACTGGTCCGTTCCAGTCTGACGGTGATAGAACACCCACCACTGTCCGTTAATCTCCACAATGCTGCCGTGCGTATTGCCATAGCGGTTGGCCGTAGCAATGGCCTGTCCGGAATGCGCGTTCACAGCCGGTTCACGGGCATCGATAATGGTACCGCCATAAGTGAACGGTCCCAGAGGGTTGTCACTGTATGCATAAGCCAGAGTGTTGTTCGATGCCGGCAGACCATCCTCTCCATCGGACGTATAACGCGAATATATGAACACATACTTGTCCTGGATCTTGCGCATGGACGATGCCTCGAAGAACCTGAACACCCCATCATGCTTGTAGTCCGATACCATATTCTTCACAATCTCCGTTCCCGGCTTCACGCTGGCCATGGTAGCAGGGTCCAGTTCGGCTCCGTTGGACTCCTCGAAGCCCCAGTAGCCGTACACGCGCCCGTCATCGTCAACGAACACGGCCGGGTCAAATCCCAGAATGCCGTCTGTCCTGCGCGGGTTCCGGGCATTCCGGTTGCAGACCTCGAACGGTCCGTCCGGACGGTCGCTCACACACACCTGGCTCTGGCGGCCTCCGCTCTGATTGTTCGGATACAGATAGTACTTGACCGAACCGTCAATCTGCTTTACGGTTGCAATGTCCGGAGCGTACAGTATGTCACCCTGCGACTCGAAAATAATGCCGTCATAGCGCCAGTCCGTCAGGTCATCGACCGGAGCCGACCACACCACCTGGTCCCTGCCGCAGTACTGCGTGATCTCATTGTCATGCGACCCGTACACATACACACGGTAATTGCCCGGTTTGTCCGGATCTTCAAACACATACGGTTCACCATCGGGAATGTATTCCCAAAGCGGCATGTAAGGATTCTGTGCCAGAGCGGCCAGCGAAAGTCCCAGCATTGGGATGAGAGATGTCAGTTTCTTCATTTTGCTGATTGTATTTGCCGTAAAGATAGTGTATTTTTCCTAATTTTGCCAGTGGACAAAAGCCTCAAAAAGACATGGAACTTCTAAAAGGAAAAAAGGGAATCATCACCGGAGTGCTCAACGACAAGTCAATTGCCTGGTACGTAGCGAAGACCGCAGTGGAACAGGGAGCTGAAATCATCATGACCAACACCGCCCTGGCAGGCCGTTTCGGCCAGACCAAGGCACTTGCCGAAAGCCTTGGCTGCCCCTTCATAGAGGCCGATGCCACCAGCATTGATGACCTCACCCGCCTCACCGACAGTGCCATGGAGCATTTCGGGGGCAAGTTCGACTTTGTGCTTCACAGCATAGGCATGTCGCCCAACGTACGCAAGAAGCACCCTTACAACGACATCGACTACGCACTTATGGACAAGACCCTGGACATATCGGCCCTGTCTTTCCACAAGATGCTGCAGACCCTGTATAAAAAGGATGCCCTGAACGAATGGGGTTCCATAGTGGCCCTGACCTACATAGCCGCCGACCGCGCCATCTGGGGCTACAACGACATGGCCGATGCCAAGGCCCTGCTCCAGTCCATCACCCGCAATTTCGGAGTCATTTTCGGCAGCGAGAGACACGTGCGCATCAACACCGTCTCACAGTCCCCCACAGCCACCACAGCCGGCCAGGGCATAGAAGGCATGGACCGCATGCTCCAGTGGGCCGACAGCGTGTCACCCCTTGGCAATGCCGATGCTCAGGACTGCGCCAACTACGTGTGCACCCTGTTCTCGGACTTCACCCGCAAAGTCACAATGCAGAACCTCTACCACGATGGAGGCTTCTCCAGCACCGGCCTAACAGTTCACCCCGAGTGACAGCTGCAGGCGTCCCTCGTGCATGCCCTGTTCAACGGTCTGGCATACGGAGCGCAGGTCATCCAGACGTGCCTGACCCTCGACCGTTTCCGGGTCCAGGATATGTCCCAGTTCCATAGGAGCCAGCAGACGCATGCGCACATGGCCGCTCTTCTCTGAGAATGCCACATCCAAATCCATGCCGCCGCAGGCCTTGAGCTTGGCCTGACGCTTGTCGTCCAAAGAGTTAAGGCAATTGTCCACCACCCTTTCCACGACATGCTCCACCTGCTTTGCCATTTCACTGTCCAGGCCATAGCGGAAGCAGAAATTGTGAATGTCTCCAAGCAGACCGTAAAGGTCAATGTTGCGGGAATCGAAATGACTCGAAACCGAACGGACACGCTTTATGAATATCTGCGTACGCTCCCTCTGCGGATTGTCGAAAATCTGTTCCGGAGTACCATCCTCATAAATCACTCCCTGATCCATATAGAAAACACGTGTCGACACATTGCGTGCGAACTGCATCTCGTGCGTCACAATCAGCATGGTGATTCCGCGGCTTGCAATGTCACGTATCACACGCAGCACCTCACTGACCATAGTAGGATCCAAGGCCGATGTCGGCTCGTCGAACAGAATCACCTTGGGGTTCATGGAAAGGCATCGGGCTATGGCCACACGCTGCTTCTGGCCACCGCTCAGCTGGCTTGGAAAAGCATCGGCCTTTGACAGCAGGCCCACCTGGTCCAGCAGGTCACGCGCCTGATTCTCCGCATCGGCAGCACTCATGCCCAGCAGCTTCATGGGACCCACCATCACATTGTCAATCACTGACAGATGATCAAACAGGTTGAACGACTGGAACACCATGCCCACCTGACGGCGCACATGGGCAATGTCCGTACGGGGGTCGGTTACATCGGCATTGTCAATCCAGATATGACCCGATGTAGGCTGCTCCAGCATGTTGATGCAACGCAGGAAAGTGCTCTTGCCTGTTCCTGACGGCCCTATGATGCTTATGACCTCACCGTCACGTATCTCGGCATTGACATCGGTCAGCACCCGCAGGCCGCTGTCTGAATAGACCTTTTCAAGATGTTCTATACGTATCATGGCTCAAACCTTTTTCGAATACTTATGGACAACCGGCTTTGACTTGAACTCGGCATAACGCAGCAGAAGCGTCAGCAGCCAGATTATCAGGAAATAAATGACAGTCACTATGATGAGCGGGAAGAACGCCTCGAACGTACGGCTGCGGATAATGTCACCGGCACGCGTCAGGTCACTCACCGCAATGTAACCCACAATCGAAGTCGCCTTGACCAGACTCACGAACTCGTTCTTGTAGACCGGAAGCGCCCGCTGCATTACCTGCGGCAGAATGAAATTGAAGAATGTCCTCGCAGGAGTGAAGCCCATGGCCAGAGCCGCTTCACGCTGGCCGCGGTCAATGCTCTCCAAAGTAGAACGGAAAATCACGCTGCAGTATGCCCCGAAACACATCGAGAACGAAACCACAGCCACAGCCGGACCGCTCACATGGGACTTGCCGAACACAATATAGAACATTATCATGAGCAGCACCACCTGAGGCATGCAGCGCATGAAACCAATATAGAAATCACAGGGCTTGGAAACGACCTTGCGGCGGCTCATGGTGCCCATGCACAACAACACGCCAAGCATTGTGCCGAACAACGCGGACAGCAGTGAAATCATCAGGGTCATCAGCGTACCCTGCCACAGCAGTTTGTAACGCTGCTCAAGAATCACGTTTCTCTCAAAACTGGTTCTGATACGTTCCCACAGCCCAGGCTTCACGGCATCACCACCATCAGCAACAACCGGAGCCGCTTTTCTGACCAGCAGAGCATGACGCTCATAACACCATGAAACGCTGAAATCTACGCTTTTCTCACGTTCTTCAGTTATAGCCAGAAGAGCTATTGCCATATCTGCCCTGTTTGTTGACAGATACGGAATAATCGCATCGAAATTCATATCGGTCAGTTCAATTCCCATACCCATGGAATGGGCGAATTCCGTGACCATTTCGACCTCAATGCCAACGATCTGACCGTCACGCACAAAGCAAATAGGTTCCTGCATAGATGACAGGGCCACAGTGATTGTTCCATTTACACATTCGCTGTCAGTATAGACCGGCATAGGTCTTGTCGTACCAGGCTGCAGCCATTCATCAATCATCTGAGCCAGAGCACCGCAGTTTTTCAGCGAATCCAGAAAAGCATTGAACCGCATTCTCAAATCCTGACGTTCCTTATTGAATGCCACACCAACAGGAATAGGCTCCATTGTATCACAAATACACACCAGATCAGGCATTGCAGCCGTAATGAACGGAACCTGACAAGCTGATAACATTGCCGCATCGGCCGTGCCGCTTTCAACTGCCAAAGTTGCATCGGAAGTTGAAGACACACGCAAAACGCGGCTGCCCTTGAAATGCTCCGATGCATACAGATCCTGCACGCTTCCGGTCATCACGGCAACCGAATGTCCGGGCATATCATTGACAGAAGCAATCTCCGGCCTTTCCGGCTGGCTCATACGTTCCTTGCGGAACAGGACAGCTATCTCTTCCTTAATCCACGGCTTCGAGAACTGCACCATACGGCTGCGCTCCTCGGTAATGCTCATCACCGAACAGGCCATATCGGCCTTGTCAGAAACCAGATACGGAATCAATGCCTGGAAGTTCATTGGCACGAATTCCACCTGCATGTGCTTGCCCATTGCAAAACGCACAACCAGTTCAGGTTCCAGACCAACCACACGGTCACCGCGGATCATGTCATAGGGCGGCTGGTCCGTTGACACAGCCACCGTCAGCACTCCCGAATCGCACAACTCAGGCAGCACCTCCGGCATTGGACGGGCATCGTAATCCGACATCCAGCCGTCATACATCTCCCTGAAATCTACCGAAACAAGAAAAGTGTCCAGGAAAGCATTGAACTCGTCGGCCAGTCCGGTCTTGCCTTTTGGAAAAGCCATGGCAATGTCCGTACCGCAGTCCGGCACCTGGAAATAGTCCAGTTCCGGATAATTGACGCTCAGCGGCTTCCAGACCAGTTCACTCATGGTGCCTGCATCAACCTTCCCCGAACTCACCATAACAATGACATCGGTGGCCTGCTCAACCCGTTTGATCTCACTGTCCGGATACCGCTTTGTGCACATGATATCGGGTGTACTGCCCGTCTGGACGCATATCACCTGTCCGTGAAGATCATCAGGACCGTCCAGCATCTTCTTGCTGCCATTGTCCTCCGGACTGCCGGCACATCCCGCCAGCAGCACACACGCGGCAGCCATTATTCTTATTCTGTTCATAATCGTATAAATCACGCACAAATATACCGAAAAAACTGATGTATCTTTGCAAACTGTAATTATAGAACAATGAAATCGGAAAAGATTCAGAAAGTCGAGGACTGGCTCAACGCGCACCAGATACCCTACGAAATATATTTCCATCCGCCATTGCCCACCATTGAAGACGCCCTGGCCTACTGGAAGGACATAAGCGCCACCCACTGCAAGAACCTTTTCTTCAGGAACCACAAGGGCAACCGCCACTATCTGGTCAGCTTCGAATGCCACAAGAACCTTGACATTCATGCCCTTGAGCACATGCTCCACCAAGGCAAGCTGAGCTTTGCCAGTCCCGAGCGCATGGACCGATGCCTTGGCGTCCAGCCCGGATCAGTCTGTGCGTTCGGCCTCATCAACGACATGGACATTGCCGACAGCGCCAACCCCAAGGAACTCTTCGAAAACGGCCATCGGGTCAAGTATTTCCTTGACTCCGAACTGCAGACAGCCCAAAAGGTCAGCTTCCACCCATGTGACAACACAGCAAGTGTAGTGCTGACCCATGACATGTTCCTCAAATTCCTTGAAATCTGGGGCGGCGAATACGAATGGCTCAATATTGAATGACCGGAGGAATGGCCACACGGGCAGGCTGTGTGCTGCTTGGAAGACCAAAGGCCGTGAACTCTATCACACTGAGCTGCTGACCCGGCCAACCGGTCACCGTGAGCCTTACAAAGCGGCATTCAACCGGTTTGAACTCCTCGAAAATGGTGTTGCGCTGTTCCGTGTTGCCGGTCCTGTCAAGCGCCATGGTCCAGTTCTCGCCATCCATTGACACCTCCACCTTATACTTATACACCTGTCCGCCACCGCCAAAGCCACCGAATCCCCGGCGCGAACCGCCACCGAACATCAGACGTATGGCATCGACATTGAACAGCTGCACCTCGTCAAAGCGCGTTGCAGGCGACAGCTCAATCGTCAGCGAAGGCATGGAATCAGTCAGCTCCGGCTCCCACACCGTACCGCTGTTGTCGTCAATGGCGTACGATGCATAACGTCCCGGCTGCTGGCTCGAGAAGCTTGAAAGAGCGTTCATTGCGTTCATCTTGTTGATGGTCACCGGCAGAGACTCCAGCGTGCCGCTTGCTCCGGGTGCCGGCTGCGGAGTGTCAGTTATCCGGACTGACCACTGACCGTTTTTGTCCACATCAATGCGGTCCATACCTATGCGGCGTCCCCCGGGCGGGTTGGACAGCACAATGGTGTAGAACTGCCACAGACCGCCATCGGGCCCCTCGACCACACTGCCGTGTGCTGTACCGGTAACCAGCCCTTCGGTCTTGCGCAACAGCGGACTGTTATCGGCATAAGTGTAAGGCCCCAGCGGATTCTTTGCCGTATAGTAGCCCTCGGCATAAGTTTTCCACTGTGTGCCCGATGCCGAATACTCCATGTAATACATGTCGCCCAGCTTGAACAGCCAGGGCCCCTCAATCCATGCCACACCGGTATACTCGTTCATCTCGCCATAGCGCTCCCAGATATGGTCGCTGTTGAAGCTGAACAGATGGGTCGGCTTGTCGGCAAAACGGTTCAGATGCTCCGGATCCAGAGGCACCCCGAATATGCCGCTTATCCCCCTGCCCGAGTAGAACAGGTACGGCTGGTCCCCGTCAATGAAAATGTGCATGTCGAACGGCTCGTTCCATCCGCCCTCCACATCGGGCGTGTTCTCCCACTGCCCGAGCACCGTGTACGGTCCCAGAGGGCTGTCAGCCACATAAAGCGGACAGTCATTGCCCGACATGTAGAACTTGTCCCGGAACTTCACCACATCGGGAGCCACCGGCACGTGCTGTACGGGCGTGAACTCCCAGTCAAGCATGTTCTTCGATGTCCATGCACCTCCACCCGTGCAGAACATATAATAGGTGTCGCCCTCGCGCAACACCGACACATCGCCCGATGCGTTGCCGCCCGGACCTATCACCATAGGCAGCGGATTGCAGTACCTCCGCCCCTCATTCGCGTCAAAACTGTGAATCTCCTGCTTCACCCCACACGAGACAGCCAGCAGTGCGGCAGCCAGCATCGGCAACAAGACTTTCTTCATAACGGTTGAAAATTAGGTTGCCGTAAAGATAATCAATTAATTGGTAGTAATCCGTGAAGCAGTATGTTTTTATCCGATGAAAAAACGGGAAAATTTTTCCCGATGAAGCAACGGGGAAAAGTTTTTCCCGATGAAAGGGACAAGTGTTTTCTAGCGGTGGCAGGGCGAAGGGGACTGGCTCTCCAAGACCGGCTTGTGTGGCATCCGTACCGGAAGCGCGGAACTCGCGGCAAGCCGCTCATACAGCCGCGCTTCTCATCGGTCCGGATCCCACCCAAGCTTTTCCGGTCTTTCCGCGAACAGTCCCCTCCGCCCTACCACCACCAGAAAACAATATCGCGGGTTTCATCGCGGGAATGAAATGGTTCGCAAGCTGGAAGCACGCGGGCGCACTTTCCGCCACCCTACGAAAAACCCACCCAGAAGGCCTTCTGGCGGGGGTACGCAGGTGCGAACCATTTTCCCTCTGTTGAGCATCACAATTGACGCAAATCAATCGTGACAAAAACGCCATGTTTTATCACGATTGATTCCTGTGAAATGGTTCACTCGCGGGAAGCACGCGGGAGCACCATCCGCCGCTCAATGAAAAACCCGCCCAGAAGGCCTTCTAGCGGGGGTACGCAGGTGCGAACCATTTTCCCTCTGTTGAGCATCACAATTGACGCAAATCAATCGTGACAAAAACGCCATGTTTTGTCACGATTGATTCCTGTGAAATGGTTCGCTCGCGGGAATAAAATGGTTCGCTCGCGGGATGGACGCGGGAATGGACGCGGGAAAGTGCTCCGGGCGATGCCGTCAGTTCCCGAACGGAGCCTGTCCCCTGTTCGCGCTGTTCGCGGGGAGCAGACCGGGGGCTGTGGCGGTCACTGTGGCGTCATCGAAGGGGTACAGACTGTAGGCAACGCATGAACCGCGCCAGGTGTCATGGGTCAGGGACTTGTGGGCGGAATGGTCAAACGGGTCGGCATTGTCAGTGGCCACAATTGCCAGATTCGGGACATGCGGACCGGGAGTCACGCTGAAAGTCACGGGATAAACGGCATTGGGACACAGATTGCCATTGCGGTCCACAACACTGGCTGTCACCTTATTAACCCAGTCACAGGACAGTTTCAAAGCGTACGGCTCACCAGCCGTCACCTGTCGGTACTCAGCTACAACTCCGGAAACTCCAGAAACCCCTGAAGCACCAGTAACTCTAGAAACGCCAGCATCACCAGAAACCCCAGCGATTCCAGGAACTCCAGCACCACCAGGATTGTAGCCGCGGGCCAGCAGCTCTCCCGGTTCGTATTCAAAGCTGTAGATGGCGGGACGGGCATCGGACTTCATTGGCTGGCGGCCAAGGGAGCGGCCGTTCAGCAGCAACTCCACCTCCTGACAGTTCGAATACACCTCCACCACGGCCATACGGTAGTTGTCGGGGTCGGCCGGAGTCCAGTCCAGCAGCAGCTCGCCCGTACCGTTTCCGGCACTGCGGCGGGCGAACGCAACCATCGGCTCGGAGGTCCACCAGCTCTTGCGCTGCAGGCCCAGCGGCTTCACGGCACCGGTAATGTCCAGCAGGGCCGTATTCCATGACACCTGCGGCCACTCGGCCTCACCCAGATACTCAATGCCGGTCCACAGGAACTGGCCGCACAGGGACGGGTCGTCTCGCAACGCCAGCCACGACTGGATGTCATGCGTATTCTCGGTCCCTATGATTGCTTTCTCGGGATGCTGCTCATGGTAAGCCTTGAGCTCGTCCACACGGTAGTTCTGCCCCACCACATCCATTATCTCGGCAAATCCGTTCCTGTATACGCCCGATGAATTCGGCCGGAACAGAGCCATGGTCACGGGCCTTGTGGGGTCCAGCTCATGAATCAGATCCTGCTGCTGGCGGTACTTACGGAAGCCGTCCTCATTGTTCAGATTGTCGCGTATCTCATTGCCCACACTGTAGATGACCACACACGGATGGTTGCGGGCACTCTTGACCATGTCTTCGGTGTCAATGCGCCAGTTGTCGCGGAAATCCAGATTGTAGCCCTTCTCGGCATGCGGTTTGGCCGATTCCCACGTGTCAAACGACTCTACCATGACCAGAAGCCCCAGACGGTCACACAGCTCCAGCAGATTGGGATCGGGAATGTTGTGCGCCCACCTTATCGCATTGACGCCCAGCTTCTTCAGCTCACGGAGACGGTCAACCCACAGGTTCTCATGCGACACCGTACCCAGCGCACCGGCATCGGAATGCAGACACACCCCATACATCTTCATGTTCCTTCCGTTCAGCCAGAAACCCGACTCCCGGTCGAACCTTATTGTACGTATGGCGAATTCCGTCCTCTCCTCATCCAGAGTGGTGCGGCCCTGCTTCACACGGACAAAAGCCACATGACGGGCAGGATTCTCAGGCGACCACCAGGCCAGTCCATCGGCCTTGAAACGGAACTCATAATGCAGTTCCTCTCCCGGCTCCAGCCTCACGCGCTTTCCCGAAATCCGCCTGTCGTCAGGCACTTCCAGCTCCAGACGGAACTTCTGCACCCTACTGGACCTGTTGCAGACCTGAACCTCGAAACACACCTGCCCCAGCGAATCGTCATAATGCGCAAATACACCCTGATACGGAATGTGCACATCGTTCTTGTACAGCAGCTGCACCCTGCGGTTAATGCCGCATCCGGTGTACCAGCGCGATGCCGGCTGCACGCTGTTGTCCACCCTCACAGCCACACGGTTCAGCCCGTCCCTGTTCACGAAATCACTCACATCATAGCAGAACGATGCATACCCGTTGGCCCGTGTCCCCACCTCATGACCGTTCACATAGACCGTGCTGTGTGACATCACGCCATCGAACTGCAGGAACACCCGCCTGTCACGGGGATTGATTGGACCATACTCGAATTCCTTGACATACCACCCCACTCCGGCAGGCAGCCATCCACCCTGACCGGTCGGGTTATCCTTGCTGAACTCCCCCTTGATGCTCCAGTCATGGGGCAGATCCACAGTCCTCCAGCCATTGCTCCGGACCGTTTCACCACCAAGGACCGTTCCACCGCCAGGGAGCGTCCCACCGCCCCACATGGTACGTTCGGTGTTCCAGGCATTCTCCGTCTCCCGGAGCGTCACGTCCTTCTGGATGAACCTCCAGTCACTGCCAAAGTCCCAACGGCTCTCCCTGGCCATCAGACCGCCCCCTGCAGGAAAGCCCGTAAAGAAAAGGCCCCCCATCAGCAAAGCCATCCGTCCAAAGCAAGAAGCCATCAGTCCAAAGCGGAAATTTATCTTCATATCAAGTCGTTTCATAGATTTCTTACTTGCAAAAGTAAAGAAAAGGAGACACACTCGCGGAAAGCCAGCGGGAGCATTTTCGCCACACCAACGAAAAACCCGCTCAGAAGGCCTTCTGGCGGGGGTACGCAGGTGCGAACCATTTTCCCTCTGTTGAGCATCACAATTGGCGCAAATCAATCGTGACATAAACGCTACATTCTGTCACGATTGATTCCCGTGAAATGGTTCGCTCGCGGGAAATGAAGAAATGGTTCCCTCGCGGAATGCCCCCCTGGAAAGTGCCCCGGGCGATACCGTCAGTTCCCGAACGGAACCTGTCCCCTGTTCGTCTCGTCAAAATAAATGACAAAAAGAGCGGTCAATCCGATTGAAAGGCTTAATTTTGTCTCCTCAAAAACACGATAGGATTATCATGAATATTTTACACAAAATCACCGACTGGTATTTTACTAAGAAGGCGCTTCCCTATTGGTGCGTTCTCTTCATTGACTGCTGCATAGTCCTGTTCTGCGGGCTTCTGGACGGATACGTCAAGAACGGAGGCAACTGGACCGCCGGCCATTTCTGGCAGATGGTAGCCGGAATGTGCCTTTGTCTGCCCTTCTACATAATTGCCTTCCGTCTGTTCCACACCTACAGCTGCCTTATCCGGTTCTCATCATATGCTGACCTGGGGCGCATCTCCATGGCCATGCTTCTAGGCAGTCTGGCATCAGGTCTGCTGGGCCTGGCAGTCACTTGGAAAGCCGTTGAAATACCCGGTCTGGCCTCGTTCTTCTCCATCTTCATACTGGGCACCTTCCTCATGTGGGCCGTCAGACTCACCATCAAGTCAACCTACGAGACCGTCTCCGGCCACGAAGCCGTACCGGTGGTCATCTACGGCACCCGGTCGGGCGGAGTCGCGCTTGCAGGCACCCTGGCCAGCATAAAGACCAGTACCGGAAAGAAATTCGACCTCAAGGCCTTCATCAGCGACGACCCCGACATGACAGGCGCCTTCCTCTCAGGAAAGAAAGTCATTCTGAACGACGACCTGCTCCTGCCCAAACTCCGCAAGACCGGAATACGCATATTCCTTGTATCACCGCTCAAGTCCGATGACTTCCGCAACAACCAGAAGCTCATTGACGGCCTCATCGAAGCGGGCATCACCATCATGATGCTCCCCGTGGCACAGGTCTGGGACGGCAAGAGTCCGCTCAGCTCCAGCCAGCTCCACGAAGTCGAGATCGAGGACCTTCTCCCGCGTGACGAGATAAAGGTCGATATGGAAAACATAGGCCGCATGCTCACCGGCAAGCGCATCCTCATAACCGGAGCCGCCGGATCCATCGGATCTGAAATGGTACGCCAGATTGCAAAGTTCGGACCATCGGACCTCATACTGGTTGACCAAGCCGAGACCCCCATGCACGACATGCGCCTGTGGATGAACCGCTTCACCAGCAAGTACAATGACCTGTCGCACATACATTGCGAGACCATTGTTGCCTCCATCACCGACCAGGACCACATGGAGATGCTCTTCTCCAGGTACCGTCCCGAATACGTTTTCCATGCAGCCGCCTACAAGCACGTGCCCATGATGGAGGACAACCCCATCCAGGCCGTCCGCAACAACATAGCAGGCACCCGCATCATAGCCGACCTTGCCGTCAAGTACTGCACCCGCAAGTTCGTCATGATATCGACTGACAAGGCCGTCAATCCCGCCAACGTCATGGGTTGCTCCAAGCGCATCTGCGAAATCTACTGCCAGAGCCTGAACCAGGCCATTGTCGAAGGCAAGGTCAAGGGCATCACACAGTTCGTCACCACCCGTTTCGGCAACGTCCTGGGCAGCAACGGCAGTGTCATCCCCCTGTTCCGCGAGCAGATTGCGGCAGGCGGTCCGGTCACCGTCACCCACCCCGACATAATACGCTACTTCATGCTCATCCCCGAGGCCTGCAAGCTTGTGCTCGAGGCCGGAACCATGGGCAAGGGAGGCGAGATCTTCGTCTTCGACATGGGCAAGCCCGTCCGCATACTGGACCTTGCCAAGCGCATGATCAGCCTGTCCGGAGCCCAGAACATCGAGATTGTGTTCACCGGACTCCGTGACGGCGAGAAACTGTATGAAGAGGTGCTCACCGACTCCGAGACCACCATCCCCACCGTACATCCCAAGATCATGACCGCCAAAGTCAGGGAATACGACTACGAGACCGCCCTCCGCAACGAAGACGAGCTCATGGCCCTGGCCCTCACTCATGACGACATGAACATAGTCCGCAAGATGAAGGAAATCGTCCCCGAGTTCAAAAGCAAGGTGGGACGCTTCCTGCAGCTTGACGCCGCCGAACAGGGGACAGGTTCCGTTCAAGCCTGAACGGAACCTGTCCCCTGTTCGGCTTTGAAAATAATTCCGTACCTTTGCAGAACCTTATAGAAAAAAGAATGAAAACAGAACTTGCAAGAACCATACTGAAAGGAGCCGCTGCTGTCGTGGCCGGCATCATGCTGCTCACATCATGCACCACAGCAAAGAAAATCGTATACCTGCAGAATATCGACGAAGTCCAGCTGCAGGAACTCACATCCAAATATGAGGCCCGCATCAAGAAGGACGACCTTCTGAGCATCATCGTGTCCGGTCCGGACAAGCAGGTCGTCATGCCCTACAACCTCACACTGAGCGACATGGCCACATCGGCCGGCAGCACCGACCCCGAACGCGCCACACTGGCCTACCTGGTCGACAACAACGGACAGATCAACTTCCCCATACTGGGCAAGATCAATGTCGAAGGCATGACCCGCTCCGAACTTGTCAAGTACCTGACAGACCAGATCAGCCTTGACGTCAAGGACCCCATCGTCTACGTGTCATTCAAGAACTACAAGATCACCGTGCTGGGCGAAGTCCGCAGCCCGGGCACCTACACCATGAACTCCGAGCGCATCAACATTTTCCAGGCCCTGGGCATGGCAGGCGACATGCTCCTCACAGCCGACCGTGAGGACATGATCCTGATCCGCGAAGTGGCAGGAGTCCCCACCTACCACAAGATTGACCTGCGTGACGCATCGGTCCTCAATTCCGATTACTACTACATGCAGCAGAACGACATACTCTACGTGCGCCCGTCAGCCCAGCGCGTTGCAGCCGCAACCACCGCCACAGGCATCTGGAGCACCGTCCTGAGCTCCATCACCACCACCATCTCAGTACTGGCATTCGTACTGGCAACAATGTAAGCCCCCCTCAGAACAATGGAAGAGAACAAATACATGGCAAAGCCGCAGAACGGCCAGCAGGACGACACCCAGAACATACGTGACCTGTTCCGTTTCATCTGGGGCCTGCGCTACTGGATCATCGCATTCGGACTGGCAGCCCTCATAGCCAGCTACATCTGGGTCAAGTTCCAGACCCCCGTCTACGAACGCAAGTCACAGATAATGCTTGTCGACGAGAAGTCAGGCGGCTCAAGCGAGATGTCCATTCTCCAGGACATCACCGGACTCAAGCAGAGCAGCCCCATTGACAACGAGGTGTTCATACTGCGCAGCCCCAGCCTCATGACCAAGGTCGTTGACGAGCTCAACCTCAACTACCGCTACTACTCATACTCGGTACCCCACAACCTTTTCAAGTCCAACCTGGGCAAGAAGCTGTTCGGCATACGCGAGAACCAGTACTACAACGACGCCCCCTTCGAACTTGTCATGGAGTTCGATGAGCTCTACCCCGAAAGCGAGCTCCCGTCATCCATCTCTTTCACCTTCCGCGCCATTGACGCCAACACATTTGACATACTCGAATTCTACGAGAACAGATCAGTCAGATTCCGTGTCGACAAGGAATGGGACGACAAGAACAGGACAGGCTGCTACAATGCCGAAATTGTCCGCCACGGCTACAAGTTCAGGATAGTCCGCAAGGAGAGCGCCAGCTCCACCCTGCAGCCGGGCAGCAAATACAGGGCCACCTGGAGCAAGAGCTACAACGCAGGCACCGGTCTGGCAAAGAACCTGACCGTCAATGTCGAGCAGGGCGTTCAGGGCAAGACCTTCAAGACCAATGTCATAACCATGACCATGCACGACTCCAACATAGCAAGGGCCGATGACATACTCAACATGCTCACCGTCAAGTACATGGAAGAGGCAAAGGCCTTCAAGAACAAGTCAGTCATATCGACTATAGAATTCCTTGACAAGCGTCTCGAGACCATCAGTGCCGACCTGGGCAACGTGGAATCCAGCTACCGCAACTACCAGAAGAGCAACACCGTGGTCAACATCGACGCCCAGTCGCAGCTGTCCCTGACATCGGGCCTGGAGTATGAAAACCAGCTCACCGAGATACGCCTCCAGCAGCAGATTCTTGCCATGATCAAGGAAGACCTGAGCAATGCCGATCCCGCCAATTTCGATGTCATCCCCTCGAACATAGGCCTTACCGATGCCGGACTCAACCAGGTCATTGGCGAATACAACACCCTGGTGGCCGAAAGGAACCGCCTCATAGCCAACTCATCGGCCAACAACCCCCGTGTACGTAACCTGGACCTCCAGCTGGCCGACTTCCGCAACAGCATAGTCCTGTCAGTCGAGAACCTTGACAAGGTCTACAACATACGCGCCAAGGAAGTGAGCAACGTGCTGCGCCAGTCACAGTCCAAGATATCGGACATACCTACCCAGCAGTTCGACCTTGCACAGATCGAGCGCCGTCAGCAGATCATCGAGCCCCTCTACCTGCTCCTGCAGCAGAAGCGTGAGGAGGCCCAGATCTCCATGTATGCCGTATCGGACAACGTGCGCGTCATCGAGCAGGCTTACGGCAGCAGGAAGCCCATCTCACCCAAGAACATGCAGATCTACCTTCTGGCACTCATCCTGGGCTGCTGCATCCCGCCACTGTTCGTCTACCTGCGTAACCTTCTGCGCAACACCGTCCAGACACGTGAGGACATCGAAGCCAAGCTCAACGTCCCCATCCTGGCCACCCTTCCCAAGGTCGAAGACGCCCGTGAGCTCATCAGCGCCAATTCGCGTGACCTCAAGAGCGAATCGTTCCGCATGCTGCGCTCCAACCTCAAGTTCCTCAAGGGCAACGTCATACAGGTAACCTCGTCCAATCCGAGCGAAGGCAAGTCATATGTGGCCTCCAATCTGGCACTGTCGCTTTCACACACCGGCAGCAAGGTCCTGCTTGTAGGACTTGACCTGCGCAAGCCGGCCCTCATGAAAATCTTCACGGAGCTTGAAATGCAGCGCGAGCACTCGGCCGTGGCCTACCTCATAGGCATGGCCCCGAATCCTGCTGACACCATCCTTGACGGAAAGAGCAAGTACGGCATAGACATAGCCTTCTCGGGCATCATACCGCCCAACCCCACCGAGCTGCTGTCAACCGAGCGTCTGGAACAGCTCATATCCTGGTACCGCGAACATTACGACTACGTCATCATTGACTCAGCCCCCATGATGCCGGTATCAGACTCCATACTGCTTAACCGTTACGTTGACATCACCCTCTATGTGGTCCGCAGCGAATACACCCCGAGCACCATGCTGGAACAGATAGCCAAGCTCTTCTACGAGCGTGAAATCAAGTCGCCCAACATTGTGCTGAACAGCGTTGACCTTGACTCCAACCGCCTGCGCTACGGCTACGGATACGGTTACGGCAAGAGCTACGGCTACGGCAAGGGCTACGGTTACGGCTACAGCTACGGCTATGGCGATGACCCCAAGGACTCCCGCAGGCGCCACGGCAAACGTCACAGCAAGCACCACAGCGACAGCGAAGAACAGTAACAGCGAAGACCCGCAAGCCCAATGTTCTCACTGTTCCGCCCCAAGACTGCAGGTTTTGACCAGATCGGCATCAGGACCGACTGGCACTGCCACCTTCTGCCCAGGGTCGATGACGGAGTCCAGGATCTGGGCCGCACGGTCCGCATCCTTGACGACATGAGACGTGCCGGCTACCACACCATAGTCCACACACCGCACTTCAACCCCGAGCTCTTCCCTGCCAATACCGAAGACAGCATGCGCGATGCCTTCGAACGTTACAGGGAGAACGCCCCCAGCACCCTGGAACTGAAGCTTGCAGGCGAATACATGGTCTATGACGGCTTCGAGAAACGCGACATGAGCCAGCTGCTCCAGATAGAGCCGGGCAAGGTCCTCATCGAGATGTCCTACCTCTACCCCAGCGCCACCATGGAACAGGCCATCTTCAGCATCCTCATGGCCGGCCTGACCCCAGTCATAGCCCACCCCGAGCGCTACCTCTACTATGCCGACACCCTGGACCGCTTTGACCGCCTCCACGAGCTTGGAGCCCAGTTCCAGCTCAACCTGCTCTCGCTCCAGGGCGTCTACGGCCCCAAGTCCGTCCAGATTCTGGAATACATCCTTGACAAGGGCTGGTACAGCTACCTGGGAACTGACACCCACTCGGTCCACCATTTCCGGGGCATAGTCCAGAACCCCTTCAAGGCCAAGTACCTGCCCCAACTCCAGGCCATTGCCCGCTAATTCCCGCACGGGACAGCCATTTGAGAAGCCGCGGTGAGTGGATTGCCGTGATTCGCTCACAAATGGAAATACGTTCCCTCGCGGGACCTCGCGGTGAGCAATCCCGCGGGATTCACTCACGGAATGACCATTTGAAGAGCCGCGGTGAGTGGATGGCCGCGATTCGCTCACAGAATGGAAATACGTTCCCTCGCGGTAAGCAATCCCGCGGGATTCACTCACGGGACAGCCATTTGGAATACCGCGGTGAGTGGATTGCCGCGTTTCGCTCACGGAATGGAAATACGTTCCCTCGCGGGATCTCGCGGTAAGCAATCCCGCGGGATTCGCTCACGGGATGACCATTTGAGAAGCCACGGTAAGTAGATTACCCCGTTTCGCTCACGGAATGGAAATACGCTCCCTCGCGGTGAGCAATCCCGCGGGTTTCACGCACGGGACAGCCATTTGGAACACCGTGTCTTTAACTAAAAAAGGTTGACTCAAAAACAAAGAGTTAATCATGACCCAGAAACAGCAAAAGTACTACGATCAGGTAGTAGAGTTTTATCAGCGAACAGGTATGACAGCAGCGAGAATAGCCAAACTAGAGTTATTTCCTGTTCATCGAACAACACTTGCCAATTGGATTGCTAACTTTGCAAGTAATCCTTCAAACAAGGATCCACAAGCAATGGCAAAAGCAATCTCTTCAAAGTCTGAAGAGCTGGAGGCTCTGAAGGCAAAGGTTGCTGACTTGGAGGAACAGCTTAGGGTCGAGAAACTGCGCAACCGCCTGAACGAGAAGATTATCGACATAGCGGAGGAGCGTTGGCACATCGAGATAAGAAAAAAAGCTGGCACCAAGCAGTGACTGACCTGCACGCAGAATCTGCCACAGAATGCCATGTGGCAGAGCTCTGCGGGCTGTTTGGTGTAAGTAAGCAGGCCTACTATCAATATGATGAAGATGCGGCGTTAGCCAAGGCCGCGAAGGAGGCGTTTGCTCTCCAGTATGCCAAGGGAATCCGTGAAGTTGACCCTGGCATTGGCGGTGTAAAACTGTGGACTATGTACAGCCGCGAGTTCGCATGCGATAAGCCGATCTGCCGCGACCGCTTCTGCCGGATACTTCACGAGCATGGCCTCAAACTGCGGTTGAAGATACGCAAACCGCGTACTACGGACTCGACGCACGGCCTTCCGACATATCCCAATCTCATCAAGGACTTCATTCCTACTGCTCCCAACCAATTGTGGGTTAGCGATATAACCTATATCGTGATAATGGACGATGAATATCGCTATCACTTCTGCTACCTGTCCCTCATTCTTGACGCCTACACGGAGGAAATAGTCGGTTGGAGTGTCGGTCCGACATTGGACACGACATATCCTCTGGAGGCTTTGAGGATGGCATTGAGACGCATAGAAGGCAAGAAGATCAACCTTATCCATCACTCTGACCGTGGCTGCCAGTATGTTAGCCGAGAGTATGTCAATCTGCTCAAGGACTACGGCATCAGAATAAGCATGACCGAAACCGGAGACCCTAAGGACAACGCTCAGGCCGAGCGGATCAATAACACGATGAAGAACGAACTCCTCAAGGACAAGGTCTTCAGGAGCATCCAGGATGTTATTGCTGCAGTTGCTGTGGCCGTCGACTTCTACAATAACCGCAGGCCACATATGAGCATCGGCATGAAGGCCCCAGCGGAGATGGTCGAGTCAACCGGTGACAGGGATATGAGATGGCACAGCTACAGGCTGGAGGTAATAAAATCAAGGGATAACTTGGATATCCCTGAAAACTGTTTACCTTTGCCTGCGTGTCAGGGGTCTCCTTCCGGCCTACGGCCTCCAGTCAACCCCTGACAGTGATAAGACTCGGATGGTCAACCAATCACAGGGATAACGACAAATAGTCAACTTATACTAGTAATAAATCTATAAACCGAGTCAACCAAAATCAGGAAAGGACA
>JAKSIU010000023.1 GCA_024398615.1 Bacteroidaceae bacterium | reverse complement strand
GCGTTGCAAATGCGTTGCATCTGGCTAATGGCAATACGTATGCCTGTTGGAAACTGTAAAAGAATCAGTTTGTTCATCCGTTTGTATGAATGACAGTAACGTGCCCACAAAGTGCTGGAACGTTGAGAACTCGGATTCTTCAAATTGAAACGGTCCCTGGTGTTTGGCAGAGGCGTAAATATGTTGTATAAAACAAAAACTGCATCCCCGGAGAATTCCAAGGATGCAGTGATGATTATTTATGCTTTCGATGTGCTATTGAGCGTCTCTCACAAGGCGCAAACTACAGCCGACAGACCGTGACCAGGACGCTCTACACGTCGAAGGAGGAGCGTGACATCGCCTACCTCATCGAAACCGACGACTGGCTAACGCCAAATGGGTGACGCATTGATAAAGTCAGGAAAAACATATTTGTTTCAGCGGCTTATGTCTATCTCTTTACTACTACAGAACTTAAAGAGTTTTGCGGTTGTTTATCATCATGTATGCAGTTGATGGATGGTTATACGCGACAAATTCACCAAGTTTCAGATAACAGAAAGCGGTCCCTGCTGTTGGCAGAGATCGCTTTATATTTTCAATCTTTCGAATTGTCCTTTCTTGTGAACTCAATCTACTCCGCAAGCACAGCGCGAACAGAGAGACCATAGTTAAGTACGCATCCCTTCACAAAAGGGATGTTATCGCTATGATAGCCTACCATCAAGAAGTTCGCACCACCTTGTTCAGAGGGAGTACTAGACCAGTATTCGCCGATAGAGTTAATGTAATCGTTACCAAATTGGGGACTGTTGTAGCCATTATAAGGAAGTAATATACTGTTATCTATATAATTCCCCTTACCAGTACATATCAGGCATTTTACATCATCTTGCGTTACCTCATTGAATGTACAGTTCTTTATGAGATCGGCAAATTCATCACTTGTCGGCATACGCCAGTTGTCTCCCCATTGTGCTGATGCAATATTATCTGCCCATGTATATAGACCGCCATAGCTTTCAGCCTTGCCGTCGGTAACGCCTACGTTATACTCAGCGAACTTTGGGCCATCCTCCCAGAGTTGAATCCATTTTACGTAAGTGGCTTTACCGTCGATTGTGGCCTCAGCGAAGTCGCTAGTAGTGGAGCCTGTCACAAGTCGGACAGACTTTCCTGTGGTGGCGTCACCACTGGAATATGGGTTAATAAAGGATTTATCGAAAGTGACGCCATAGGGGCCACTATTCGTAGGATGGGAAGACGACCAATAGAAACCGTAGTCGCCAACATAGGAGAGAGAGGAACCAGAGCGGCTTCCAGCAGCAGGAAGGAAGACTGCTCCGGCAGCCTCCATTGCTTCCCAGTCTCCTCCGGTCGTATATACATTTGCGTTCCATCCGGTAGTTGTTTTAGGCACGAATGCTCCGCTGCCACCATTCTTCATAGGATCGGTGAATATATCAGGAAGGATAATAATGCCATAAACACCGCCTACAGTTGCATAGCCGTACTTATCTTGCGCATTCGTTCTTGTTTCAAACAAATACTTCCACTCTTCCCCGGTCAGAGTGCGCCATGTTTTCCCGTCACCAATCTGTGAGCCCCAATCCTTATCCTGTGGCAAGTAGTTACCCTCCAGATGGTTAATAGTATTACTGATGATAGAACCAGGATACAAGGACTCTATTGGATCGTAGCCCCAAGTGAAAAGGCTGATGAGAGTTGAACTGTATCCGGTTGCATAGCCATACTGATTCTCATAGAATCCCCACTTTGGCGTTTCACCTGATATATCACAGATAAGGTTGCCCTGAGAGAATTGAACATGCTTGCCAATTGATATATTGAACACGCCAGGAAGTACAGCGTCAGAAAGCGGGAATTGCAGTCGGGAGTCAAAATTCTTGATGGTGTAGTACTTACCGTTCTCAAAAGACAAGTCGGTACTTGTGCTGACAGTACCAAGGATATTGCCATTTGAGTCATAAGCTGTCAGAGTGTATCCACCGACAAATGTGACTCCTGCACTTACAGGAATGTATGCTTCCTTGTCCCCATTCAATTTGTATTCGACCGTACGGGCTTCACAATAAGAACTATGGGTAATCTCTTCTGTCGCCGGGTTGATCAGAACATTACTCTTAGTCATTCCGGACACGTTTGACTTAAACTCCACTTTGGCAATATCAGTCCTGTCGGTCTTGAAATAGACAATCGCATCAACATTTTTGAACATGAAATGCCCACCTGCTTCCGATGCAATAGCATAACTCTTGAAGGTCTGGCTCTTGTCTCTGTTGGTAGTACCGGTGGAAATCTGGATGCTTCCATCCTCCTTGATAAAGGTGTTGAGCTTTGTGTAATCCACTTCATTGTACGCACAAGCCGCAGGGAAGATTGCATAATACTCCGACGCATCGGTCTTAAGCGTGGCGGTCTTAATCTCTGCTGAAGCTCCGTCATCCTTGATGTCCACTGCTTTCAGAGTAACAGTCTCTACGGTTGTCCCATCACAGACAGCGATCTTATCTCCGGCTTCCCAGGTCAGCTTGCCTTCAGTGAAGCTGGTCTTTGTACCAAGGAAATCAGCGGTAAAGGTAATTGTAGCATCCTTCTTTGTCTCCATTTCGGGAGTCTCAACTTTCTCACAGGAGAATACGGTAGCCATCATCATGACGATGGCAATCATCTTGAATACATTCTTCATAACCATTTCTCCTAATTAAATCTCGCCTCCGTCTTCCCAGTCCTGACGCTGAGTAAGTTCAAACTCGCTCTGGCAGAGGATGCTCTGCACGTTCACCTTGACCACTTTGGTCTGAGGTGCTTTGTAATCCTTAATTTCCATATTTTGAAGTATTTTTTCCCCGATTGAAGTTTACGGTCGCAAAGATAAGACTATCCGTATGATTTGTCAAACGGATCAATCGGAAACATATTGTGTTATCGGTTGGTCGTCACCAAGTTCCTTTTAAAGGATGGATTCATTATCCAGGAACTGCATCAGCCCCATAAAGATAATACCCTCATCATTGGTGTATGTAGCGATATCGTTACCTACTATCACAATCTTCTGAAATGAGTCATCTATCTTTCTGAATGATTTCAGCTCCTGCCCCATCTTGTCTTCATCAGGAATAGAATATGCAGATTGGATGTAATATTTCCTCATCCCATCGGTCACAATGAAATCAACCTCGTATTGCCTGTATTCCTGTTTTCCGCCCACAAGCTCACGTGACTCAATCATTCCCACATCAACCAGATAGCCGCGTGAACACAGTCTCCGCATCGACTTTGCAATGTTGAACGCTCAACAGCGTATTCGAAATGTTATTTGGATTGGAGAGGATACGCTCATAGATATATGCTTTCAGCAGTTCCTTGTCGACAAGTTCGCTCTGATTGTTCTTTCTCTTTTTACATATCCGTCCATCCTATTCGGTATTTACTGCAAATACACAACAAATACCGAAAAAGGTGTAAGAACTTATAGAATTCTGCGATTGTTTTGCACAGCCTTCTGTAAATCTATGATTACTATTCGTGAATATCGGCATTTTATACAAATAAATACTCCACGAAGAACAAGGAAAGGATTCGGAACGAAAAAGCATATGCGATAGATGTCGCGTTTATGGATAATCCTCCATGTTTAGTATCCATCCGTTTGTCAAATCAGACGGATAGTCTTAACTTTGCATCTGCAATCTCAAAATCCCCAAAATCCCCAAATTATCCAATATTAATCCGATATTAATCCGATAATCAAATCATTAACAATATGGAAAATAAGACTTACAAGGCCCCCAAGACCAAGGTAGTAGAGATAAAAGTTCAGAGCATGCTGTGCCAGAGCCAGCTGGGAGAGAATACCGAGAGCTTCACTCTTGGCAGCTACAGTTATGACGAAAGCAGTTGGGATTAAGTAAGCAGCACTATCACTATGAAGAAAAACATCATCGCAATTGCTGCCATCGTAGCAGCATTCACAGTGGCATCCTGCAGCAGGGAGCAGCTTATTGAAACGGAGAACAATGCCACCCCAGTCCAAGGCAGCTGCATCATCACGGCATTCACCGAGAACAGCCTCAACGACAACACCAGGACTGCCCTCAACGGCAGCGATTCTGAGGGCTACAATGTGGTCTGGTCCTCAGGTGACAAGATCGCTATTGGAGGCAACGAGTTCACCCTTATTGCCGGTGAGAACACCACCAAAGGCACCTTCCAGGGTGACCTTCCTGCAGAGGACGGCACATACACCGCATGCTATCCTGCAACATACAACGGCGAAGACTGGCCGGCTTCACAGACCTACACAGCGAATAACATCACCGGTTCACCGATGACGGCATCTGTTACAGTCTCCGGTGGAGAGGTCTCGGAAAAGTCCCTCAGTTTCACGAACAAGGGCGGCATACTGCGCCTTACTGTCAAGGGTTCGGAAAACATCCTGGTTCAGAGCATAACGGTAAGTGCAAAAGACCTTGAGGACATCACGCTGAACTGCGGTGATGGAGTTGCCCTGAACGCTACAGACGGCACAGTCTTCCACATTGCCATGCCCTATGGTGAGTACTCGCAGACCAGCATACTGATTTCGTCCAAGGACGGCAAGTGCTGCGTCAAGTCCCTCAGTTCCAAAGACCTTGTCATAGAGCGCAGCAAGATTACCCGCGCCTCATTTACGGCCAATGACTTCAAGAAACTCGCTCCGGAGGGAGCGCTTTCTGGAATATTCACCGTATCTGAAGAAGGAAAGAAAGTCTATTTCTCCAAGGGCAACTTGTACTGGGATGGAACTGATTACCAATTTGAAGACAACCAGTACAATTACAATGTCGAAAATCACGTCTCTTCATTCTACTGGACCAACAGCGCCAATCTCGCCACAGGTTCCGGGTGGTCTCTTGATCCGAACGGCTCGAGTGCTTTCTTTACGAATGCCGATGAAAATACTGCCAATCCCAATTTCACAGCCAATGGTCAGAAGGGGTTATGGCGTACACTATCTAAGGACGAATGGAACTACCTCATTAATAGGGATAACGGCATAGGTAAGGCGACCATCGATAATGTAACAGGAATCATTATCTTCTGCGATGGATATACCGGTCCGACAGACGGGTTGACATCCATTCCGGAAGGCTGCGTCTTCCTGCCGGTCAACGAGAGTCTGGTATGGTACTGGTCTTCCACCTGCATTCAGGAAGATCTTCCTGCTGCAGAAGCCCTACGTTACGAAAATGGCGCCTGGCCACCTTCCATATTGCCTACCCCTATAGCTGGATCTGAAAATAAAAACCATGTCCGGCTTGTCACTGATTACATCGACCATCCCAGTTTCACCGTTTCCTTTGACATGAACGGCCACGGCACAGCTCCGGCCAACATCACCGGAGTCCAGTACCGCTCAACGATAACAAAACCGAGTGTCGCCCTGTCTGCTGACGGTTTGGTATTCGTAGGATGGTACAAGGACAAGGGTTGCAAGACCGAATGGAATTTCGGTTCCGATGTCGTGACCGCCAACACCACCCTTTATGCCGGATGGGTTGAATTGCCTGAAGGAGCTATTCCAAGCCTGTTCACTATCGATGCTAACGGCAAACGGGTATTCTTCTCGCAGGGCAATCTTTATTATGGGTCAAGAGATTATGAACTTATAAATGGTGGTTACGTTAACGAAGGATTCCACTTTGAGACTTACCAATGTGTGTCCGTACCGAGGAAAGACAATTACGGTCAAGGCATACTTTCTCGGGATAAATATCATATATCCCATTTATATTGGACAACAACCTATTATTATGACGGTAACACTCCTTATAATGAGAACTTTGGCGAATACAAATATACAGAAACGGATGTCCTCTTCACAAATAGGAAAATCCTTAACATTAATGGTCAGACAGCATGGCGTGCTTTGACCAAGGAGGAGTGTGAATATCTGTTCAACCAACGTCGCATAATGGACAATTCCCGTGTAGGATATGAGAATTACTGTTGCGGAATCAGCGTTCTCGGTAGCACTTTTAATGGTATTTTCCTCTATCCTGACGATTACAATGGACCATTGATGGGTACCGATGGAGCTCCACAAAGGTGGTCAGAAATTTCTGCAGCAGGCATAGTTTTCCTGCCAGCCGCCGGCTACCGCGACGGAAATAATGTTCGTAATGTTGGATACAATGGGTACTACTTCTTAAACACTCCTACTCCGGAGTCCGTGATTTATTCAACTTATCAGTCTTATGCATATGCATTGACTTTCAATTCGGAATCTGTTAATATTTCATATAGGCCCAGAAACTACGGCAGTTCTATCCGTCTCGTCATGGAACTGTCAGGATCACCAACCCCGACTTACACCGTCACATTCAATGCCAACGGTCATGGCACGGCACCTGCTGAACTCAAGAAGGTCCTGTATGGCTCGACCATCACCAAACCGACCGATCTGAATGTTGCAGGGTATGATTTCTTAGGATGGTATACGGACAAGAACTGCACAAACAAGTGGGATTTTGACTCAGATATCGTTGATGCAAACATCACCCTTTACGCTGGTTGGTTCAAGTGGCCAAACGGAGCCCTTTCAGGAAAGTTTACCGTAGCAGACGGCAAGCAGGTCCATTTCTCACAGGGCAACCTGTATTATGATGGTGCCAATTGGGGGTTTGAGTCGAAGCAATATTATTTCCGCACATATAGTGGTAAAGGCAAATGCGACATTAACGGATATGACGATGACGGCACAGCCAACGGCCATTGGGGGCTCTTTGGCTGGTCTACCTCCACCACAACTTATGGAATGAACACGTCTTCAGATAACAGCACGTATTCCGGAAGCTTCGTTGATTGGGACAAAGCCATTGACGACAAGGATACCTGGCGTACTCTCTCAAAAGATGAGTGGGTTTATCTGTTCCAAGGAAGAGAAGGTGCTGCAAACAAGTTCGGTTATGCAACGATATGGGGCAAAAATGGACTCATCATCCTTCCTGATGAATTCACCGATCCTATGAAGAATGGTGGCAGCAATGCATTCGTGACCGGAGCAACCACCAGTTTTACCTCCAATACATATTCCGTAGAGAACTGGGCAGCAATGGAGTCTGCCGGAGCAATCTTCCTGCCATTTGCAGGATATCGCGGTGGTGGCAGTGTCTATGGTGATATAGAAGATTACGGCAATTATTGGTCATCCACCAATGACGGTGACCAAAAAGCATACTACCTGAGCATCGGGAAAACAGGTATCAAAACAGCCGTTTCCGACGGTCGCCATTTCGGCCTGGCTGTCCGCCTCGTGACAGATGTGAAATAACGGAATCACTTTATACGTCAAGCAGCCGTGTGTCATTGACATACGGCTGCTTCTGTTTCTGGAAGGATAGTCAAAATGCCGATAAACGGGAGGTTAGGCGAAGCAGGCTAACTTCCTTTCCTCTTGATTTCACGCCTGTAACGAAACGGATCCCAGGAATCATCACATACGAGGCGGAGAGATGAGGCATTATATTCTCGGCGACATCTGCGAAACGGAACAGCTTCGCTACGGTAGGCATTCCAAAGATTCTCCTGCTCGGGAATGCGATAGTTGTATCTGTCCGTTCGCCAAATAATACTGAAAGTCCTATCTTTGCGACCACAATTTTCAACCGGGTAATAAATACTTCAAAATATGGCAATCAAGACTTACAAAGCACCTCGGGCCAAAGTGGTCAAGGTGAATGTTCAGAATGTTCTTTGTCAGAGCGTGCAAACCGGCTTCACATTAAGCAATGCTACTGTTGAAAGAGGCGATGACAGCGACTGGGATAACTAAGCCAAGAGTGTAACCATTAAATGACAGGAAAGATGAAAAAGACTTTACTTTTTGCAATGATGGCTGCAGTCCTTGGATTCACCGCATGCAGCAAGGAAGAACTGGCACAGATTGAAACAGCCCAGAAGAAGGGCATGATACTCCATGCAACAGTAGCCCAGCCTGAAGACACAAAAGCCACATTCACCGACAATGAAGGTGTCTGGCATTTCGCCTTTGCAGAGGGTGACAAGATCATGGTGTACAATAAGGTGGGTGATAACGCCAGTTCCGACTACACTTTCACCAACAATGGCACGGACTTCATCAGCACCGATGCCCAGCCTACCGCAGAGCCTGCTCGTTGGTATGCCTATTACCCATCAAGGGAAGTATCTCTTGCCGATCAGACCGGCAAATGGGAGGATCTGGCCAATGTGTATGCACTGTTCGGCAGCACACCATATGGTAGCAATGTTACTGGTAAAGATGGTCTGGCCATAACAATGGAACCTGCAAAGCTCGCCTTTTTGAAGATAGTCAACCAAAAGGGCAGCATCGATATCAACGTAATGAGTAATATTAATGGTGAGAATTTTTGGGTCAATGGGTTAAAAGTCAGTGGTTCATCATTCAGCCCTACATTTGTGGGGTCCAGGCAAGCGCTCCTGAGTGCAACGGAGGTAGGCACTTACTACATAGCTGTTCCTGCAGGAACAGCACTCACCGTCAGAGATGGGAAACAGATCATCAAGTCCACATCAAAAGGTCTCAAGGCTGGCAAGTATTATGAACTGGCAATATATCCTTTCGGTCAAGGTGAGGCAGAGGTTAAAGCCGAAGCAGGAATCTCTGGCAACAAGGTCAAGTGGATACAGCTCTGGGAGAATGGTCCTAAGTTCGCAGAATTTAACGTAGGTGCAAAATCGATAACAGAATATGGTGGCTATTATGGTTGGGGAGGTACGAAAGATAAGGATATGAGTAATTACTGGGATGGGGATAATATCAGCGGCCATGATACTGCCATCCAGCTTTGGGGTGATAAATGGCGCATGCCGACAAGTGCAGAACTTCAGGCACTTTTCAACAAATGTAGTGTTGAGTGGACAGCTATAGGAGGCGTGAATGGACTCAAGTTCACTGGCAAGGATGATTATTCAGTCAACAGCATCTTCCTCCCTGTAGCTGGATACTTCGATGTAAATGGACTTAATGGCAGACACGAACTCTTCTTCACAAACAAAAGTGGATACTACTGGACTTCATCGACGCAATTAAGCGGTGGATCGATCGACCCGATCAAACTGTACATCAAAGATAATAGCTACCAGACATTGACCGGCGCCACTCGCCACGGCGGCCTCTCCGTCCGTGCGGTGCTTGCGGAGTAAAATAGAAGTTCTCAAGAACACACAATTCGATATTGATGCGGTCTCTGCCAAACAACAGAGGCCGATGTGTTTCGTCCTATTGTGCAATCTGTGGATGGAAGTCGCTTGCAGTGAATGAGGCTACGGTAATCTCGCTGCGCCTGATGACAAGTTGATTGTCGTCCTTGAGCCTCTTTTCACAAACATTGCCATTCATATCTGTCAGGGCGATGCTTACATCTGTATATTCGCCCAACGGTATGGAGATATGGAAATCAGTGCCTTCGGGGCTGAGATCAACTCCACCGGTACCGCAGTCAAGGGTAATATAATTCCTGGTATCGAGCGGAATACCATCAATCTCAGTTGCCATATAAGCGAAATATTTATCGTCCTCATTGGGTATGACGTAACGTATTTCTCCAGACATTGCCTCATCATTGGCTGCGCTGATTTTTATGGACCGGACAGTTGCCGTACCCTTTACTGTCAGTCGGAGCAGACCTCCAAGATTCGAGAAGACGAAATGGGCGTTCCCGTTATTCTCACAATCACCCAAACTGAACATGGGGATATACCTGTCGGTCACGCTGTATGTCTGCTCTGTTTTCCATGTTATCCTGTAGTCGTTGTCCAAATCAATAATATCATACGGATACAGAGCCATATACAACACGTCTTCCTGGAATGCGGGTCTCTGACAGTTTTCGTCCACCTTAACGAATGTATCTCCTTCATGCCAGCCAAAGAGTCCATTGGAGCTGCCTGCTGAAGATCTGTCAAGTGTATACACTGCCGCCCAGCATTCAATATTGGCATCGGACACGAAAAGCTTATCTCCCTCTGACCAGAAAACCTCATATCCGGCAGTATCGTCGCCGGACAGGGTTGTCTTTGTAAGGTCATTGTCAATTGATGCGGTGATTACGCTTTCACCTGCGGTGGCGTTCACATCAGTTTCAACCAGTTGCTCCCTGCTGCAGGAAGCAATTGCAAATGCTGCGGCCATGACGGCCATTGTCTTGATGATTTTCTTCATTGTGCTGTTCTGACCAGACGTACGGAACTGCCGCAGGTCCTGTATGTAACACGTTGTTCTACACCGGAAGAATAGTCCATGCCCAACAGTCCGGCACAGTTGCTTTCATCCGACGATGGCGTTGAGGTCCAATATCCGTTCACTTCCCTGACATTGAGAAGGTAGTTCAATTCATCCATTGACAGGGTACGCCACAAGCCAATCTGACCGTTTGCGGTGAAATGCGGATTGGCAGTGCTTTCCGTTGCGTTGGTAAAGAGCACATCGGTCACCGATGTCTGTGAATCGTTATAGTCCCGGGCATATGCGGCCGATGCGTCTGAATTAGTGCCAACTGTTATCCTGTCATTCTGTTCCCAAAGGACCTGCTCGGACTCATTCATGACCGTCTTTGAGGGCGCTGGTTCGACCGATGCCCTGACCGACAGCATATTGTCCGGCACCAGGGTCTGTTCCTGTTCCCTGACGCAGGAGCAGGCCAAGGCAGCTATGGCAACAGCTACAAGATATGACTTTTTCATAATTAACAAAAGGAAGCCTCTGCAATCATTTGAACTACAGAGACTTCCTGAAATTTGGGTTTAACCTGTACGTTACTTCTTGGCGGCAAGTGCCTGGGCTACGTCAACGGCACAAGCTACTGAGCAGCCTACCATGGGGTTGTTGCCAATGCCAAGGAAGCCCATCATCTCGACGTGTGCGGGAACTGATGATGAACCTGCAAACTGGGCGTCACTGTGCATGCGGCCCATGGTGTCGGTCATACCGTACGATGCGGGACCTGCGGCCATGTTGTCGGGATGCAGGGTACGGCCTGTACCACCGCCTGATGCTACTGAGAAGTAAGGCTTGCCGGCCAGTACGCGTTCCTTCTTATAGGTTCCTGCAACGGGGTGCTGGAAGCGGGTCGGGTTGGTTGAGTTACCGGTAATTGATACGTCAACGCCTTCCTTCCACATGATGGCAACGCCCTCACGGACATCGTCAGCACCGTAGCAGTTGACCTTTGCACGGGGACCGTCACTGTAGGCGATCTTCTTGACAACGGTAAGCTTGCCGGTGTAGTAGTCGAACTTGGTCTGTACGTATGTGAATCCGTTGATGCGGCTGATGATCTGAGCTGCATCCTTGCCAAGACCGTTCAGAATGACGCGGAGAGGCTTCTGGCGAACCTTATCGGCCTTTGCGGCAATCTTGATGGCACCCTCAGCGGCTGCGAATGACTCGTGACCGGCCAGGAATGCGAAGCACTGGGTCTTTTCATTGAGCAGACGGGCTGCAAGGTTTCCGTGACCAAGACCTACCTTACGGTCATCGGCTACTGAACCGGGAATGCAGAAGCTCTGGAGGCCGATACCGATGTTCTCGGCAGCCTTGACAGCGCTCTTGTCGCCAGTCTTTTCACCCTCCTTGAGAGCGATGGCGCAACCGCATACGTATGCCCACTTTGCGTTTTCGAAGCAGATAGGCTGGGTTTCCTCACATGCCTTGTAAGGATCGATGCCGTAGCTTTCGCAAATCTGGTTAGCCTCTTCAATTGAGGAGATTCCATGCTCGTTAAGAGCAGCGAGGACCTGCTTCATGCGGCGGTCCTGTGATTCGAACTTGACTTCTCTAATCATAGTAGTACCTCCTTATTCTTTACGTGGGTCAATGAACTTGACGGCACCGGCCTCGGTTGAGAAACGTCCGTAGGTTGATGTAACCTTCTTCAGTGCCTCGTTGGCATCGGTTCCCTTCTTGATCTCATCCATGAACTTGCCAAGGTTGACAAACTCATAGCCGCAAACCTGATCGTCCTTGTCAAGGGCGATGCGGTTCACATAACCTTCGGCCATTTCAAGGTAGCGGACACCCTTTGCCTTGGTGCCGTACATGGTTCCTACCTGTGAACGGAGGCCCTTGCCCAGATCCTCAAGACCTGCACCGATTACCAGTCCGCCTTCTGAGAAAGCGCTCTGTGTGCGGCCGTAGACAATCTGAAGGAAGAGTTCACGCATGGCGGTGTTGATGGCATCACATACAAGGTCTGTGTTGAGAGCCTCGAGCAGGGTCTTGCCCTGAAGGATCTCGGCAGCCATAGCTGCTGAATGGGTCATGCCCGAGCAACCGATTGTTTCAACCAGAGCTTCTTCAATGACACCGTTCTTGACATTGAGTGACAACTTGCAGGCACCCTGCTGAGGAGCGCACCAGCCAATTCCATGGGTCATGCCGGAAATGTCCTTGATTTCCTTGGCCTTGATCCACTTGCCCTCTTCCGGTATTGGAGCGGGTCCGTGCTTCGGTCCTTTCTGGACGATGCACATGTTTTCTACTTCTTTTGAGTAAATCATAAGTGAAATATTGTATAAAAAACCGATTTTTCAGTTTCAGCAGGCAAAGTTACTGTTTTTCCCCGCTTTTTTCATTTATCTTTGCCACAAAATAAGGCACTAAAAAACAGAAATATGAAAGCTTCCAGAATACTTGCCGCTGTGGTGACGGTCATTGCATCGGCTTATACATTGATGTCATGCGAACCGGTGGAACAGTCAACCATGTACGAACAGTTCTACCGTGTGGGAACGGTCCGTCTGACCGGCAACATTGCATCGATTGACTTCGACTATAGCGGCGAAGCCTATATCATTGACAATTTCAAGAGTGAGGCCGATATGGCAAAATTCGGCGTGAAGGCCGGCGACCGTGTGTTCCTTGCACTTGACTTCAATGCAGTGGGAAGCATGGAGAACGCGACAATCACCCTGTCAAAGCTGTCGAAGATCGAGACGCTCAAGTTTGAGACCACGGCTCCCAGCGACACTCTGAATTACTACTACCAGTTCACCAAGTTCTCCCTGTACAACACGGAGTATCCGTCCATCTGGACCAGCGGACACATTGTCAATCTGGCACCGACATACTTCGTTCCGGAACAGCACGAGCCCGTGAAGTTCTTCCTGAATCCGATTGCATTTGAGCACGACACGCTGTTCACAAGGCTGTATTCCTACATTCCCGACTGCGATGTCAGTCTGAATCCGGCCTACACCCAGTCGCTTCTGTGCTACGACATGTCGTCTCTGCGCGACCGCAGCAGCGATCCGGCCAATCAGGAGCTCAGGGACACCATCCTGGCACGGATGGACCGTATGGAGAATGACTATTTCACGTTCACCGTAATGACCCCGGACACTCTCCGGGCCAAGAACGCCAAGAATACGGAATCTGATTATCTGCAGCCTATCGCCAACCCGTCCAAGTCCATCCGGGTCAAGTACGACTTCTGAACCTGCACGTTACCTCCAGGCATGTCAGCAAAAACAGGAAACGGCGCCAAGAGCGTCAACATAAAGAACAAGAAGGCCAGTTTTGACTACGAGCTCATTGACACGTACACGGCCGGTCTGGTTCTGACCGGCACGGAAATCAAGTCGATCCGCCAGTCCAAGGCCAGTCTTGCCGATTCGTTCTGCACGTTCATTGCGGGCGAGCTGTGGGTCAAGAACATGCACATTGCCCAATACTTCTACGGTTCATACAACAACCATGTGGCCAAGCGTGACCGCAAGCTGCTTCTGACCGCCAAGGAGCTGCGCAAGCTGCAGCAGGACAGCAAGAACCCCGGTTTCACCATTGTCCCCACCCGCCTGTTCATCAACGAAAAGGGTCTGGCCAAGCTGGTGATAGCCCTGGCCAAAGGCAAGCACGAATTCGACAAGCGCCAGTCTATCAAGGAAAACGAGGACAAGCGCGAAATGGCCCGCGCCTTCCAGCACTGACCATCAGCCACCGTCCTAGCCATCGGTTCCAAAATCAGGTATCCGTATTGTCAAGATGACAGAATGTAGGTTTTTTGTCATCTCGTCTTATAAGTGGGTAAGCGCCGCAGGAGCAGGCCATGGAGCGGTAGTCCGCACAATACCCTTCCGTCATGCAAAACATGTATTCAAAAATCATATGCACGTACGGTTTTTCGACCAAGACGTGATTTTTTGCGGTTTCGTTACCATTTTGTCGTTTCATTGCCATATAATTGCATTGCTTTTACGGCATTGTTCTGGCACACTGACCGCAAGAGCAGGATAAAATTCAATGAATCCATGAAAGACAATTACTTCCACATTTGCATTGCATCGGAAAAAGAGGTCATGTTCAGGACCGACAACGATTACAGACGGGCTTTCAACTGTCTGGCTCTTGCTGTTCATGATACCAATTCTGTGCTTCTGGCCGATGCAATCATGTCAAATCACATCCATTTCTGTGTTCAGACAACCAATCCCGGAGAATTGGTCCGGCTTTTCCGCAACTCGTACCAACGGTATTTCAATGCAAAATATTTACGGAACGGCATGTTGGGCGACCGCGGGCACACCCAAGTGGCGCTGCCCGATCCGACTCACAACATTGTCGCCATCACTTATGTTCTGCGTAACCCTCTGCATCACGGAGTCTGCACCACTCCGTTCGAGTACAAGCATTCGTCAGTCAGAGTGTATTTCAGGAAAAGTCTGGGGAACGAATTGCCCGGCATCGGTCACAAAGTCAGTCTGCGTCAGTCTAACATGCCGTCCAACAGGCAGTTGCCAAAGGGGTTCAGTCTTGATGACAAAGGGCAGATTCTACGGGATTCGGTCATTGATGTCCGGCACGTGGAGAATCTGTTCGGCACGCCCCAGGATTTCATCATTGACATGGCCCGATACAGTACAAAGAAATGGAGGAACAGTCTTGCCAACGGCCTGAACGACAATAATTTGATTTCGCTTGAATCAATTGAATCCAACCGTTATCTGGAATCGGTTCTGGAGAAGAACGAACACGGCAAGTGCGTCAAGACACCTTACAGCGATATCTTCATCTGCAACCAGATTGACAATGTGCTGCTTCCCCAAATCGATTTGCGGTCAGTCTACCAGATGAATATCCAGCAGAAGCTGGCGACAGGCCGCATGCTCCACTCCAGATATCATTGTTCGCTTTCCCAATTAGGCCGATGCCTGGCTGCTACAGACGATTCCTTCTACCGCCTGTTTTTCACAAGATGACGAAAACAATTATTTCTGTCATCTTGATTTTGAAATCCGCAAACAGCTCATGAGTGAGCATCTGCACACCCCGTCAGAAGGCCTTCTGAGCGGGGTAACACGCACCTTATAAGTTTTTCAGAATGGCAGTGCCAATATGAAATGTTAAAATCGCACGTTTATGTCATCTCATTGAAGGACGCCATGTAGCTGGAAATTACGCACCCCCGTCAGAAGGTCTTCTGAGCGGGGTGCAATTGTAAGGACATCCAATTGTATGAAACAAGATGGCAAAAACAGCCTATTCTGTCATCTTGCTACTACAATCGCACCACTGAAAGAAAAAATGGGACCGAATCTGCGGAAACCAATGGAACCGAACCTGCGGAAACCAATGGGGACGAAGCTGCGGAAACCAATGGGGACGAAGCTGGGAACTACTGGGACTGCTTGGGGGTGCTCAGCATTACGGTGTGGACACTCTGCAGCCAGCCCTGCTTGAGGCGGATACGCTCTTCTGGCTTCATTTGCGGTTCGCAGGACTGGGTCGGCTCGTGTTTCTGACGGATCTGGTCTATGCTAGTGAAGATGCCGGCATTGCAGCAGTTGAGGATGGCCGAGCCAAGGCCCGATGCTTCGGGCAGGTCCATGCGGCAGACCGGGATGCCCAGGATATCGGCCTGGAACTGCATGAGGAACGAATTGGATGCCCACTGGCCGTCAACGCAGAGCTCCCTGGGAGGAGCGGCCAGTTCGCGCGATGTCAGCTCGACAACATCACTTACCTGATAGGCAATGGATTCCAGTGCGGCACGGACTACGTGGGCACGAGTCGATTCAAGGGTCAGTCCGGTAATCATTGCCTTTGCCTGGGGTATCCACCACGGGGAGCCAAGACCTGAGAACGCAGGGACGAAATAGACACCGCCATTGTCAGGTACGCTATTCGCCATAAGCTGGGTTTCGTCTGCATTGCCTATTATCTGGAGATTGTCACGCAGCCAGTCCAGAACGGCTCCTGACGAATGGGAATGGCCTTCCAGTACATAACACGTGTTGTCAAACATGGAATAGCCCACTGAGCAGACCATGCCGTTCGGAGCCTTGACGGGTTCGTCACCTACATTGAACATGACTGACGATCCAGTGCCGTATGTAGTCTTGCCCATGCCCTTGTCAAAGCACATCTGACCTACCAGAGCCCCGTGCGAATTGCCTATGACTCCGGCTATGGTTACGGGCTCAGGGAGCAGGCCGCTGAGGTCGGTACATCCGAATGAGCTGTCTGACGGACGTGGTTCGGGCAGCATGACGGCCGGTATGTTGAACAGGCGCATCATGTCCTGGTCCCATTCAAGGGACTGGAGGTTGAACAGCATGGTGCGCGATGCATTGGTGTAGTCTGTGGCATGGACCTTGCCGCCTGTCAGCTTCCAGATGAGCCAGGTGTCAATGGTGCCCATAAGCACATCCCCACGCTCGGCACGTTCCCTCACACTGGGTATGTTGTCCAGCACCCACTTGACCTTACTGGCCGAAAAGTACGGATCGGCTACAAGTCCTGTGATTTCGCGTATTCTGGGTTCCTGTCCCTGGTCGGCCAGTTCGTTGCATATCTCGGTACCACGGCGGCAGCGCCACAGGATGGCATGATAGACGGGCTTGCCGGTATTCCTGTCCCAAAGGACCACACTCTCACGCTGGTTGCAGATGGAGACCGAGAATTCGTTCCCTTCAAACTCAGGCAGTTCGAGTCTTGAAATGGCGTCCATCGTTGAGGTGAAAATCGCTTCGGCATCGGCCTCTACCCAATCGGGACGGGGACGGATTATCTCAATGTCGGCACTCTTGCGATCCAGCAGGTTCAGGCTCTCATCAAAAAGCAATGCCTTGGATGACGATGTCCGCTGGTCTATTGTGATGATATATCTCATTTGATGTGTTCGTTTAATGTTTCACTGGCCTGATACAGGAGTTCCATGAGCCGGAAATCGTGGTATTTTTTCTGAACACGGTTTATGTAGCCGAATGTTTCGGTCCCGTAGAAAATGCCGGCACGACATAGTGTGTCCTGAGCCACCACCGAATCGGAAAGGGACTGGAGGACAGGCGCAAGGCTTTCCCACCTGAAGCGGTCAATCCCGTCACGGCGAGCCAGACGCATGGCATCGAAAACATGCCCGGGGCCCCCGTTATATGAAGCCAGTATGTAGTTCAGTCTTTCTTCAGGACCGATGAAGCCGAACAGGTCGTCAAGTTCGTGAAGGTACCTGACTGCCGCTTTGACATTCAGTTCGTTACTGACCAGATTGGTATCAATATCCATCTTGACAAGCATGTGCTTATAGGTCGACGGCATGAGCTGCATGAGCCCGAATGCACCGGCCTCCGAGACCAGAGTGGTATCAAGTTTGGATTCGACGAAAGCGATAGCGGTAAGCAGGGTCCAGTCAAATGTACTGTCCTGACATGCCTGCATGAGACTGTCAAAGTCCGATAGTTCCACGTGTCCGAAATCACGTTTCTCAATCTGCACCGGCACTTCCTGTACAGGTTCTTCATGTAACCGGTTACGGCT
Organism: Bacteroidaceae bacterium; assembly: GCA_024398615.1. Taxonomy (GTDB): domain Bacteria; phylum Bacteroidota; class Bacteroidia; order Bacteroidales; family Bacteroidaceae; genus Colenecus. Next base: position 26,322 of record JAKSIU010000023.1, on the reverse strand, counting down.
GCGCAGAGTGAAAAGAACAACCAGAAGGATTGCGGTTGAAAGAAGAACCACCAGCTTGGAGCGGCTCATCTCGGGACCATTGTATTGCGTTTCCATTCTGGCCGCAAAGTTACACCTTTTTATAATAACGAACAAATCACGAATATTTATTTGGCCATATTGCGCAAAAAGTATATTTTTGCAGGTTAAAAGTTGGAATTATTGAATATTTATGCTAAGAATTGCAGTACAGTCAAAGGGACGTCTCTACGATGAGACCATGTCCCTGCTCCAGGAATCAGGCATCAGCCTTGGAGTTTCAAAACGTACACTTCTTGTCCAGGCCGGCAATTTCCCAGTCGAAGTGCTGTTCCTGCGTGACGATGACATACCACAGTCTGTAGCCGGCGGAGTTGCCGATGTAGGCATTGTCGGTGAGAACGAATTTATTGAACGTAAGGAGAATGCGGTTATCGTGAAGCGTCTGGGTTTCAGCCGCTGCCGTCTTTCCCTTGCCATCCCCAAGGCTCTTGAATACAATGGTCTGCAGTGGTTCAACGGTAAGAAAATAGCTACATCATATCCCGGCATCCTGAAGGATTTCCTTGACAGGAACGGCATATCGGCCCAGATCCATGTCATTACAGGTTCGGTTGAGATTGCTCCGGGCATAGGACTGGCCGATGCCATTTTCGACATTGTCAGTTCCGGATCGACTCTGGTCAGCAACAATCTCAAGGAGGTTGAAGTGGTCATGAAGTCCGAGGCACTGCTCATAGGCAATCCCGCCATGACGCAGGAAAAGAAGGAGATTCTTGACGAACTGCTGTTCCGCTTTGAGGCCGTAAGGATTGCACAGGGCAAGAAATACATAATGATGAACGTCCCCAACGACAAGCTGGCTTCAATCATTGACGTGCTTCCCGGCATAAAGAGTCCCACTGTCATGCCTCTGGCTCAGGAGGGATGGAGCTCGCTCCACACCGTTCTGGACGAGAAACGTTTCTGGGAAATCATAGGCAAGCTCAAGTCACTTGGTGCCGAAGGAATTCTTGTTCTCCCAATTGAAAAGATGATTCTATGAATATAGTCCGATACCCGGAACGCTCCCAATGGCCGGATCTGGTCAAGCGCCCCGCCTTGAGTGTGAGCGGTCTGTACGAACGCGTACAGGCGGTACTTGACAAGGTCAGGACCGGTGGCGATGCCGCTCTGCTTGACTTTGAGGAGCAGTTTGACCATGTGAGGCTTTCCAGTCTGGCCGTAGAGGACAAGGAACTGGCCGATGCTGCAGCCAAGGTCCCCGAAGACCTGAAGCAAGCCATAAGGCGTGCTGCCGACAACATTGCCGCTTTCCACAAGGCACAGCTGCCCAAGCCGGTGCAGGTCGAGACAAGTCCCGGAGTGGTATGCTCGCAGAAGGCTGTTCCAATAAGCAAGGTCGGTCTGTACATTCCCGGTGGCACGGCCCCACTCTTCTCTACCGTTCTCATGCTGGCCATACCGGCACGTACGGCCGGATGCAGTGACATTGTGCTATGCACGCCTCCCGGACCTGACGGTCATGTGAATCCGGCCATTCTGTTTGCCGCACAGGTTGCCGGTGTGAACCGTTTCTTCAAACTGGGCGGTTCGCAAGCCATTGCAGCCATGGCATATGGTACGGAAAGCGTTCCCAAAGTCAGCAAGATATTCGGTCCGGGCAATCCGTATGTGACTGCAGCAAAGCAGATTGTATCGCTCAAGGATGTAGCCATCGACATGCCCGCCGGACCCAGCGAGGTTCTGGTCATAGCCGATGCCAATGCCAATCCGGCATTCGTGGCTGCCGATCTGCTGTCACAGGCCGAACACGGCCGCGACAGCCAGGTCATTCTGCTGACCACATCGGAATCGCTGATTGAAAACGTACAGAAGGAGGTTGAGAGACAGCTTGCCCTGCTTCCGCGTTGTGACATAGCAAGTTCGGCTCTTGAAAACAGCCGTCTGATTCTGCTCGATGGTGAAGACAGCATAATGGAGCTCAGCAACATGTATGCTCCCGAACATCTCATTATCCAGACCGACAACTGTGACGAGCTGGCGGCCAGGGTCGTCAATGCAGGTTCGGTGTTCCTGGGTCCGTATTCGCCCGAGAGTGCCGGCGATTATGCATCGGGTACCAACCACACCCTGCCCACAAGCGGTTACGCAACGGCATACAGCGGTGTGAACATTGACAGTTTCATGCGCAAGATAACATTCCAGAAACTGTCCGGAAGTGGTCTCAAGGACCTTGGCCCCATTATCGAGACCATGGCGGCAGGCGAATCGCTCGATGCCCACAAGAATGCTGTAACAGTCAGACTCAGTTCATTATGAAAGACTTGAAGGATCTGCTCAGACCGAATATCGCTGTCCTGAGCCCATATACATCGGCCCGCGACGAATACAAGGGCAAGGAGGCACATGTGTTCCTTGATGCCAACGAGAATCCGTTCAACCAGCCTCTGAACCGTTACCCTGATCCGGAGCAGGCTGAGCTGAAACTGAAACTGCAGGCAATAAAGGGTGTTGCCCCCCAATCGATTTTCTTCGGTAACGGCAGTGACGAATGCATTGACCTGATGTTCCGCATGTTCTGCCGTCCGGGCATTGACAATGCCGTTGCCATTGAGCCCACATACGGCATGTACGGAGTCACTGCCGCCATCAACGATGTGGAATACCGCCGGGTGCTCCTTGACGATGATTTCCAGCCCGATGCCGACAAGCTTCTTGCCGCCATTGACAGCAATACTAAGTTGGTGTTCTTCTGCTCGCCCAACAACCCGTCCGGCAACGACATTGACCACAGTGTGATTGACCGCGTGCTTGATTCGTTTGACGGGATTGTCGTGATTGACGAAGCTTACATAGACTTTACCGAAATGCCGTCATACACCACGAAACTGTCACAGTACCCCGGCCTGGTGGTACTGCAGACCTTCTCCAAGGCCTGGGGCATGGCAGGAATACGTCTGGGACTGGCATTTGCAAGCCCTGAGATAATAAGCGTAATGAACAGCGTCAAGTATCCGTACAACGTGAACGTGCTTACACAGCGCAAGGCTCTGGAAGAGGTGGAACAGGCGGAACGTGTTGAGGTTTGGGTACGTGATATCGTTGCTGAGCGCAAGCGCATAATGCCCATTGTGGCAGCAATGCCGTTCTGTCAGCGCGTGTTCAAGTCCGATGCCAACTTCTTCCTGGCACGTTTCGATGATGCCCGTGCCCTGTACGACTACCTGTCGGAATGCGGTATCATTGTACGCAACCGCAGCAAGATTGCACTGTGTGGCAACACTTTGAGAATAACAATAGGAACACGTCAGGAAAATGACGAGCTCATTGACTGCATGTCCCGATTCAAGTAACCATCAACGCGACAAGATATGAAAAAGAGAGTCCTGTTCATTGATAGAGACGGCACCCTGGTCGAGGAACCGTTTGACGAACAGCTTGACAGCTTCGAGAAGCTCAAGTTCGTTCCGGGAGTGTTCAAGAGCCTGTCATTCCTTTGCGAGCATACCGATTTCGAACTGGTCATGGCAACGAACCAGGACGGTCTCGGAACCGATTCATATCCCGAACAGGATTTCTACCCCACACAGGACTTCATTCTGGACACCCTTGCCGGCGAGGGCATTGAGTTCAGCGACCTGCTCATTGACTCCAGCTTCCCCGAAGACGGTCTGCCTACACGCAAGCCGGGGACTGCCATGTTCTCCAGATACTTTGAAGACGATTATGACCTTGAGAACAGTTTCGTCATAGGCGACCGCGCGACCGATGTCGAGCTTGCCTTCAACCTGGGCTGCAAGGCCGTTCTGCTGCAGGACAGCACTGACTGCCTGGCTGACGGAGGCATAGCCTGCACCAGAGAGGATCTGTTTGATGCCTGCGCTTTCTACAGCCGCGACTGGTGGAAGGTGGCACAGTTCATCTTTGCCGGCAAACGCACGGCCAGCGCACACAGGACTACCAAGGAGACTGACATTCTGGTGGAACTGAACCTTGACGGAAACGGACGTTGCGACATCAGCACAGGACTGTCGTTCTTTGACCACATGCTGGAACAGATAGGACGTCACGGAGGAATGGATCTGACCATTCATGCCAACGGCGACCTTGATGTGGACGAGCATCACACCATTGAGGATACCGGCATTGTTCTGGGTGAATGCATACGCAAGGCTCTGGGAGACAAGCGCGGCATTGAGCGCTATGGTTTTGCACTGCCGATGGATGACTGTCAGGCTATGGTGACTCTTGATTTCGGCGGGCGCAGCTGGCTGGTATGGGATGCGCAGTTCAACCGCGAGAAGATTGGCGACATGCCCACAGAGATGTTCCTGCATTTCTTCAAGTCGCTTAGCGATGCCGCACAGATGAACCTGCACATTGAGGCAACGGGCGACAACGAGCACCACAAGATAGAAAGCATTTTCAAATGTATGGCCCGGGCCATGAAACAGGCTGTACGCCGTGACGTCTGGCACTACGAGCTTCCCTCCTCCAAAGGCGTTCTCTAGCAGAAACAGGGGACAGGTACCGTTCCAAAGCTTTGGAACGGTACCTGTCCCCTGTTTCCCCTAACCGATCACCGCACTTCTCCGTTGCGGAAAGCCTGCAGCAAGGCTGTCAGGTCTTCAACCTTGGCCATGAGGCGGCGACCTTTGTCCGTGTCACGGACCAGGATATGGCCGTCGGTATTTTCAACGGTTTCGGTATAATCAATGACATCCATTCCATTGGCAATGGATTGTTCAATTGATTCGAAAGGACGGTGTCTGACCAGACGCATACCGTGCGAGTTATATATGAGGGTATATCCGGCAATTCCTGTAATCTTCTGATAGGCCTTTGAGAAGCCGCCGTCAATGACAAGCAGACGGCCATCGGCCTTGATGGGGCTCTCGCCTTTCAGGGTCTTGACCGGAATGTGCCCGTTGATTATGTGGGCGTGTTCCAGATCCTCGATTCCGAACTCACGCAGAATCATGTCACACACCTCACGATTGTTCTTGAGGCGGTAGTAATTGCCCTTGTTCTCAACGTGGGTGCTCTTGTCTGCAATGAAATAGCGTTCGAAAGTGGCCATACGGTCCTTGTCGAACGGAGGCGATACGGGACCGCACCAAAGATACCATACCAGATCCTGGCTGTATAGCTTCAGTTCATCGTCATCGGTGCTGTAATATGCGGTACGGACAAGCTTGTCTATCGTATCGAACAGTTCACGTCCCTTGAGAATCTGCCCCTGTATTTCCATTCCGGCCAGAGAACCGTCAGGATTCAACGGAACACTGCCATGATACAGGAGGTTGTTGTTATGGACAAGGTACAGGGAGCCGTGGGTGAACAGACAGTCCATATGGACGGCCAACGCATGGCTGCTGCGGAAACTGTGGACAAGACGGTCCATCACATTCTGCTCCTGTGGAGTAAGACGGTAGGGATCATCGGGATTCACGGTTGGCAGCGCAGAGTCAAGCATTTCATAGCTGATTCCGTCAATGGTTATGGTGCCATTGCTGAAATCTATGCAGTGCAGCAGATTACGGTTCTCCATCCCGAATTCCGGATGACGCGCAATGACCTGGGCTTCAAGCTTGAACTGTATCACGGCTATGGCCTTGTGCATCTGGGCCATGAGGCGTATCTGCGGGACATCGGCCGGAGTCTCGTCGACTTTGACTGGCATGAACCGCTCACAGGGGTCATCGGCATAGGTATTCATGGCAAAGGTTGCCAGAGGAAGCAGGTTGATGCCGTATCCGTCCTCAAGGGTGCTCATATCGGCATACTTGAGACTGTTGCGGACCACATTGGCTATGCAGGCGGGACTTCCGGCTGCCGCACCCATCCAGACTATGTCATGGTTTCCCCACTGTATGTCAAAGTCACGATAGCCGCACAGCAGGTCCATGATACGGTGTGCACCGGGACCACGGTCGTAGATGTCACCGATTATGTGAAGATGGTCGATGACCAGTTCACGGGTCACATTGGCTATGGCTATGATGAAGTGCTCGGCTCGGCCGGTTGACACTATCGTGTCCAGAATGGCCTTGATGTAGTTCTGCTTTGAAGCAAAATCGCCACGGGTCTCATGAATGAGTTCCTCGATTATGTAGGCGTAGTCCTTGGGCAGGGCCTTACGGACCTTGGAGCGTGTGTAGCGCGATGTCACACGGGTAAGCACTGCCACCAGACGGATCAGGTTCAGCTTGTACCAGGACTCCATGTCAGGAGTACGCGAGCGTATGGAGCGCAGGGCGGCTTCGGGGTAACTGATGACGGTACTCAGGACACGTTTCTCGGAAACGTCCAGTTCATCGCCGAACACAGCGTCAATCTTCTGGTTGATGACTCCCGATGCCGAGCGCAGTACATAGTCGAACGCATCGAATTCGCCGTGCAGGTCAGTCACGAAATGCTCGGTCCCCTTGGGCAGATTAAGTATTGCTTCAAGGTTGATGATTTCGGTCGATGCAGCCGCTATTGACGGAAAGCTCTTGGCCAGCAACTGCAGATATTCCCTGCTACGGTCCATTCTTACGCGGATAATTTATTTGAAATAGTCGGCAAGCGCAGCTTCAAGCTCTTCGCCACGCAGGTTGCGGCCTATAATGGTGCCATCGGCATCGATCAGGAATGATGAAGGAATGGCGCTGACAGCATACTGCATGGCGGCCGAATTCTCCAGGTCTTCAAGACCGTTCCACATATGCACCCATGTCATCTCATTCTCTTTAACGGCATTCTTCCATGCGTTGATGTCTTCGTCAACCGATACGCTTACAACCGTAAAGCCCTTTTCTGCATACTTTTCATAAGCGGCCTTGATGTAGGGAACCTCATTCATACAGGGGGAGCACCAGCTTGCCCAGAAATCAAGCAATATGAGCTTGTTCTGTGAGACGTAATCCGAAAGGGATGCCTTGGTGGGAGTATTGAACTGGGCATCGAGCAGATCGCATTCGAAATCAAGGTATGGAGAGCCGTTGGCTGTACGCATCTGTATTGCGGTCATCTCGGCCAGCTGCTGAAGCTCAGCACGGTCACCGAACAACGGCATCAGGCCCTGAATGTAAGCGCTCAGATCCTCGGGCTCGAACATGTCATAGCTCTGGAGAAGCTGCTGGAATCCGAATTCCTTGTCAAGATTGTCGCTTATGCTCTTGCCAAGAAGAGCGCGGTATTCATCCTGAAGGTCGTTCATCTGAGCGACCAGATCAGTGCCGTCACCTTCAGTGGCAGCAGTCATCTGCAGTTTGTCCTTGAGTTCCTGGGCCTTGTCGTTGAGCACCGATGTCTTATTGTAGAAGTCCTGGAATGCATCATTGTTCGGAGTGCCGGTAGTGGACTGTTCGCCTGTAAGGTCGTTGTATTCGACTTTAATCTTGCCGTTCTCAAGGAAGAACTGGCATCCTGACAGGCTCTGGTCCGAATTGAAGGTGATGAATGCCAGACGGCTGCCTTCTGTTTCTCCGGCAAAGCTGAACTTGCCGTCAATTGCCATTGTCGAGTCAATGACGGCAAGGGCATTGTCCTCAATGACATTCAGAGAGACCATGACGCTGTCGGCTACGCCTTCGAGCTGGCCGTTAACCTTATAAGAATTGGCAGTGCAGGCGGTCAGAAGGATTCCTGCTGTAATGACCGATAGGATTTTCTTCATATTTGCTGTTGTTATTAAAAAACCGATGGGGCCCCGTCCGGAGTCCCATCATGTTTTATTTGATTACGTACTGTGAACTGATGGACTCGTTGCTGGTGACTCGCCGAATTGTTTCGGCGAACATCTGCGCAATGGAGATCTGCTTGAGCTTGGTGCACGGAATGGCATTACGGTAAGGTATGCTGTTCGTGAAGACGATTTCCTCAAGTGACGAGTTGTCAACGCGGACTGGAGCATCGCCCGACATGACGCAGTGCGATGCAAGGGCACGGACTGACTTGGCACCTGCAGCCATCATGGCATCGGCTGCCTTGCAGATGGTTCCGGCTGTGTCAACGATATCGTCAACGATGACAACGTTCTTGCCTGCCACATCGCCGATGATGGTGATGCTGTCTACGACATTGGCACGGCTGCGTGTCTTCTGGCAGAGTACCAGCGGGCATCCCAGATACTTGGCGTATGCGCTGGCGCGCTTGCTGCCGCCTACATCGGGAGCAGCAATGATGAGATCATCAAGATTCAAGCTCTGAATATAAGGTACGAATACCATCGAAGCGTAAAGGTGGTCAACCGGAACGTCGAAGAAGCCCTGGATCTGGTCTGCATGAAGGTCCATTGTGATAAGACGGTCAATGCCGGCTACAGAAAGCATGTCAGCGACGAGCTTTGCACCTATTGATACACGCGGCTTGTCCTTGCGGTCCTGTCTTGCCCAACCGAAATAAGGAACAACGGCATTCACTGACTTGGCCGATGCACGCTTGGCGGCATCAATCATGAGCAGCAGTTCCATGAGGTTGTCAGAATTCGGGAAAGTGGACTGGACGACGAAAACATCGGCACCACGGATTGACTCCTCGTATGAAACGGCGAACTCGCCGTCTGCGAAATGCGAGACAATCATGTTGCCAAGAGGACAGTTCAGATAATCACAGATTTCTTTTGCCAGGTACATTGTATTTGTACCGCAGAACACAAGAAAAGGATTTTTGGAATCCATGATGAATAATGACTGGTTTTGACGTTTTTAATTAGGGTCCACAAAGGTACTAAAAATATTTGGCTGAAATATGGCAAAGCATTTATTTTGCATTGAGTTTAACAGTGTGGCAGAATGGTATCGGAGAAAGTCTTCAACTACGACATCAGAGAATACCAGTTAAGGAGCATCGGCCTTCTGGAAACCATTGACCGGGTGTGCAGGGAGCATGGTCTGACATATTACATGATAGCCGGCACTCTGCTTGGAGCCGTACGCCACAGGGGGTTCATTCCATGGGACGATGACATGGACATTGCCCTGATGCGTTCCGACTATGATGTGCTCATGCAGCATGCCGATGAATGGATCCCGGCACCGTATGCCATTGTGGACCACAAACGTTGCAGCCGGTATCCCAAATACTTTGCAAAACTTGAGAATACCGACACGACAATTGTCGAGAATATCCACCTGGGATATGCCGGAGGCATCTACATGGACATTTTCCCACTTGATGACGTGCCTGACAACCGGGTGGCCCGGGCTTTCCATTTCTACCGTTTCCATTTTGTAAGGAAACTGCTGTATTTTGTCTACCGCGATCCTTACAAACACGGACACGGGATACGCTCATGGATTCCGTTGCTTGTCCAGAAGACTTTCACGAAGGAGCATCTGCACAGGCGCTGCCAGACCATTCTCCGGGAATGGAACGGCAAGGACGGCTGCAACCACGTCATGACTCACGATGACGGTCTTTGCGCATATCGCAAGGATACGTTCGGAGTTCCATCCAAGCTGGAATTTGAAGGATTCATGGCATGCGCGCCCGCCAATCCCGAAGGATTTCTGAAACCATTCTACGGCGACTACATGTCTCTCCCGCCAGTGGAAAAGCGTGTGTCCCACTTCCACGACTACTGCGACCTGAACACCCCATACAAACAGTTCGACATCAATTCCATAAAATGAGAATAGTCCTGTTCTGCGAGAACCGCTACGCGATAGACATACTCCAGCCCATTGAGTCCGAAGCACGTTCTCAAGGCGGGCATGAGATTCTATGGTACATCCACACGCCCAAGATTCACAGTTTCCAGCTTGACGCCCAGACCAATTGGACCGATTCCATACAGGCGGTATATGACTTTGCACCCGAGGCCATATTCGTTCCCGGCAACATAGTACCCTACTACCTGCCGGGTGTGAAGATTCAGGTTTTCCACGGCTATGCCGCCGAAAAGAAGGACCACTGGGTGATAAGGCGCTATTTTGACACCTATTTTACACAGGGCCCGTATTTCACCAGCCATTTTGAAGCTCTTGCACGCAAATACGGAGACTTCGAGGTCCGTGAGACCGGCTGGACCAAGCAGGACTGGGTAAGGCAGCATCTGCATGACTACGATGACGAGAAGAAGTCCCTGCTGGAGAAATACGGTAAGAAGAGGATTCTTCTATATGCGCCCACATTCTCCCCGAAACTGACATCGCTCCCCTACATGCAGGAACCGCTGGCTCAGCTCCTTGAAAAGGAAAAGGACATTCTGCTCATAATCAAGGCACACCCGCTTTCTGCGAAGGAGTGGACCGATTCATACCGTCAGTGGGCCACCGGCAGAAATGACTCCATCTACATAGAAGCCGGTGAGAACGTGACACGCTGGCAGATGATGGCCGATGTCATGCTGTCCGACACATCGTCGGTCATCTACGAATTCCTGCTTCTGGACCGTCCCGTCATTTCATTCCGCGCCATCTCCAAGGACCTGTACTGGGAGAACATCCAGGAGGCCGGTCAACTTGAAGAAGCATACCACAAGGCCCTGAACGACAGCGACAGTCTTGCCCGCCGCCGATGGGTGATGGAGAACTACGACCCGCACAATGACGGCCAGTGCTGCCGCCGCATGCTGGCCCAGGCCCAGGACTACATTGAACGTCACGGTGTTCCCGCCAGCCGCCGTCTGAACCTGTGGCGCAAATACACCAGCATCAAGACATTCGGCCGCATCCGTTCCTGACAGGGTCAGGTCGTCGATTCGTAGAAATTGCTTACTTTTGCGATATACAGCATGGAATTCGAAGCGTCACATGATCCGGAAAATCTGCGCGGAAAACTGTGGCAATAGGGAATACACATTGAATATACCTGAATTTCGCAGAGCTTCTTGGAATGAAAGGAGAAGCAGAAAATGGCATATTGGAAATTCAAACAAAAAAGTACATCAAACAAAGTGATAAAGCATTGGAATCCCAGATATCCAAATCAAAGAAATCAAAATAAAAGAAAAAAAGCACTCACGTATTAACGTAAGTGCTTGATCTTTAATGTGGAGCATACGACTCCACTTTTTAGGAAAGTAATAAAATCTAATATAATGTAACATACTGATAATCAGATATGATTTTCTAATAGGTTTCAATTCGTTTCCAATAGAATAGTAAATTTATAGGAGGGTTTTAGGAGGGTTTTTAAAAATCCTCCTTATCTTTGTGGTACGAATTTTAACGATATTTTTATGGCAACTTATTATTATTTGGAAGACACCCGGAAGAAAGGAATGTCTTCGGTTTACATCAGAGTCCAAGATCCGAAGCACAAAGTTGATGTAAGGCAAGCGACAAAAATCCAAATTGAAAGAAGAATTTGGGAAACATCCAGAGACAGTAAGAATTTCAGAGATTTTTATAAAAACCCTCTGATCAAAAAAGTTTTCGATGATACTGATGCTATACGTAATATTATAGACCAACGCATTGAAGATGGGAAAATTGTCACTAAGGAAGATGTCAGAAGTATTATCAGAGATGTGATTTATCGTGATGAAAGGGAAGCTGCTGAGGCTGCTGCACAGGAAGAGAAGAGAAAGCAGGAAGAGGCTAACCGGATGACTCTGATGAAGTATATCGATAATTTTATGGATGATATTCAGAGTGGGGCTCGTCAGACGGAGAAGGGAACCAATTATACTCCGTCATCTATCCGTACTATTAAAACTACACTGAAACAATTCAAGACTTTCTGTAGCATTCAGAAGCACGAGTATGATTTTGAGGATATAAATATGCAGTTCTATCACGAGTACACTGCTTTTCTCAAACAGGAAATCAAGGACAAGAGAAATAGGGTTCTGAAACAGGCGTACAGTGTGAATACTATCGGGAAGGCTATTCTGTTTCTGAAGACGATTCTGTCTTTTGCAGAGAGTGAGGGGTACAATACCGGAAAAGTCTGGAAGGATAAGCATTTCAAAGGAACACGTATGGATGTTGACAGCATTTATCTTCCACGTGAGGATCTGAATGCTATTATGAAGGCTGATTTGACGGAATTTGGTGCCGGACACGAGCAGGCGCGGGACATCTTTATGGTTGGGTGTTGGACGGCTCAGAGGATTTCGGACTACAATAATATCACTAAGGAGCAGATTGACGTGCATACGAAGCGCTGGATTGAAGATGTACCTGATCCTGAGAATCCGGGGCAGACGATGCCGGTAATCAAGACCAAGGAGATTATGTTCATCAAGATAAGGCAGCAGAAGACGGGTGCGCTTATCAGTATTCCGGTGAGCAGTGAGCTGCGTTCTATTCTGGAGAAGTATGACTACAAACTTCCGCATCTGGCAGACCAGGTGCTGAACCGTTATCTGAAGGATATCTGTAAGGCTGCCGGACTGACTGAGGAGATTGAGGTGGTTGAGACTGTCGGCGGTACTCCCAAGAGGGTGCGCAAGCAGAAGTGGGAACTGGTTCACTCACATACGGCGCGGCGTACGGGTGCTACTCTGATGTATCTTTCCGGAATGGATATCTATGACATTATGAAGATAACGGGGCATACTACACCTGCTATGCTGAGGAAATACATCAAGGCTGACCAGCTTGATGTGCTGGAGAAAATCACCGACAAATATGATTATTTTGACTGATTCCTATGGTGTTTGAGAATCCTTTATGCAATGCGGCACAGTTTATGCGTTCCATCGCCAAGGCGATGGACGCGATGCTGCCGTATCTGCGTGATGAGAGTGCGGACAAAGAGCGTGGGCCGCGTATGAGGAACGTGGCTGAGTATCTGGAGGAGTCGAATGGTCAGCTTCAGGAGTGTGCCGTGTCTGTGTGGGAATATGTTACTGATGCCTGGAATGACATTATAGTAAATGACGCGCTACAGTTGGAATTGCGGATGTTCTTTGAGGTGTGGAACGGACTGAAAGAGAAGGTGGCAGAGTTCAAGGATGCTTTTCACGGGAATGAGGTGAGGAGCTTCGCACTATTTGATGATGAGTGGACTGCGCAAAGATATCAGCTGTTGGTTCACACTGCTGACGGCAAGTTTGCCAGGCTGCTCTCGCTGATGCGGATGGAGAGCGTGGCCGGTATGTCTGAGAGTAATCCCATTCACGGTATCGCGAGGCTGTTCAGAAGATATTTCGTAGGTGTAGGTGATTCTGAGCTTGCGGATTTCCTTAGAACAGGGAAACCGTTCGGCAAACCTGCCAAATGGCTCGGTGACAGGGATGAGGCGGTGATAATGGCCAGGGCGTTCGGTCTGACGGCGAGGGATATGAACGGCACTTTCATCATTCCGGGAAGGAAGACGGCGCACAGGAATCTGAACCTGTCGGGCGATGCTCCGTCGTACGATGACAGCCGTTATCCGATATGGTCCAGTATCGAGACGGCGAGGAAAATGATGGCCTGTAAGAAATAGCGTACAGATATTTGGAAATTCCTGCAGACTGATACAAAAAACCTGCAGAAAACCTGCAATGGAATCCGGCGGGTTATGGTTACGGCACTGTTACGGTGCCGTATTTCGTTTCCGTACATCTGAAGCTGCAAATGCGGTCACTTTGATTGCAATAGCTTTCAACATAGTTTTGCGGTGTCAGACGGGTGTCTGATACAGTGAATGGCCATTCCTGTTTTGTTGAACATAAAACAGGATTTCTCTTATGGATAATCTACGTGAGGTCAGGACTTTTCTGAAGGACCTGATAGAGCCGATAGTGGTCGATGCGGTAAAACAGGCCATACCGGACAAGGACAAGAACAGGCTTAACAACAAGATGCCTCTCTCGGAGGTGACAAGGACTTACGGTATCTCACTCAGCACCATTTATTACAGATTCAATCACGGTATTCTGACAAAATACAAGTCGAACGGTCTGACTTTCGTTGACATTGAGGAGCTGGAAGCTTCGATGAAGCCTCAGAAGCTCTGTGAGATAAGGATGGGAAAGTCTGGCAGAAATATCAAAAACCATTGAGGTTGGGACGCTGACTGATAGTTTCACGGCGAATTAACAACTGTTTTTGATATGACTACTTGTAAGACGCAAGGACAGAGGCGTTTTGACGGTTCCTCTGTTATGGTCGGCCTGTATTCAGGCATTGCGCCGGGCAATGCTTCCGGAATGACCGTTGGCGAGATGATTACGGACTTTCACGAGAAAATGGACTGTACGGAGGTGGTTCCGATACGCGACGCGCTACTCAGGGGCGTGACGCTGAGAGAGACGATAGACCACTGCAGAGCCATTGATGACAAGGACACCAGGAACTGGTACAAGCGCAGGAATCTGCCGGCATTCACGGTGAGTTGTCTGCTTTGGACCAGAGACAGGACTGTCGCGCTGGAGAAAAAGATGAGGCAGTACAATCCTCTGATAGCACTCGATTTTGACGATGTGGATGATCTTGACGCTCTGCGCAGTGACCTGCGGAGTCTGCCTTGGGTGTATTATGCCGGTCTGTCGGTGAGCGGGCGCGGTATGTTCGCGGTTGTTGCCGTGGATAATGATGACTGCCACAGGCACAAGCTGTTCTTTCAGGCATTGAAGGAGGAGATGTCCGCTATGGGGTACAAGGTTGACAAGGCTTGCAGTGACGTTACGCGGCTGAGGTTCGTGTCGTATGATCCGGATCCCTACTTCAATGAGGATTGCGAGTTCTATTCTCTTCCTGATGACGGGTGCTCTGATGAGGATGAGACGGATATTGCCACTGATGTGAGAACTGACAATATCACGGTTGACGAGCGTGTGAGGATGTATGTGGAGGAATGGGAGCGGAGGCGGGTCGCGCTGGATGACTATGGTGACTGGGTGAAGGTTGCTATGTCGCTGGCTGCCCTCGGCGAGGATGGTATGGCGGTGTTCAAGAGGGTGTCGCGGTTCTCGGAGAAGTATGATGAGAGGACGGCTGAGAGCGTGTTCAGGAACATTGCGCGTGTGGAATACAATTACAGTATCGGGACTTTCTACTACAAGTGTCACCAGTATGGGGTGATTCCGGAGAGTGTGCCGCATTATGAGAGTGTGCCGTTCCCGGTGGAGGTGTTTCCGGAGAGAATCAGGGAGATTATCGATGAGACGAACAGGCATCAGAATTTTCCGGTTGACTATATCGCCCCATGTCTGCTGTTCGTGGCGTGTATGGCTTGCGGCAACTCGGCTGTGGTGGAGTTGCAGAGGGGATGGAGGGAGAAGCCTCTGATGTACCTGGCCATCGTAGGCGGCAGGGGTACGAACAAGACGAGCTGCTTTGACTTTGCGCTGTCGCCCATAGCGGAGCACGACAATGAGGAGTACGAGAAGTACCGGAGGGCGAAGAGCTTGTATGAGCAGGAGGCTCAGAAGCCTGTGAGGGAGAGGAACGCGGAGATTGAGGAGCCGGTGTTCGGGCAGTACATTCTGAATGATTTTACGGCTGAGGTGCTGGTGAGGCAGCACAGGGTCAATCCGCGGGGGCTGATTGTGTTCAACGATGAGCTGATGGGGTTCATCAACAGTTTCAACAAGTACAGGAGCGGTTCGGACGAGCAGATGTGGACGCAGCTGTTCGCCGGTGGCGGTGTGACTGTGAACAGGGTCGGTTCGGAGCCGGTGAAAATCAATGATACGTGCATCGGCGTGATGGGAGGCATTCAGCCTGAGATTCTGAATGTGTTCGCGAGGGGGAAGGTGCAGAACGGTTTTGTTGACAGGTGGCTGTTCGCGTTTCCTGAGAGGGTGAGGTATCCCAAGTTCAACGAGGAGGATATTGCGGAGCGGATTTCGCAGAACTGGAGTGAGACGGTGAGGAGGATTCTGACGCTGCCGTTCGACGGTGTGCCGAAAGTGGTGCGGTTCGGGACTGAGGCCAAGGGCATCTACAAGGAGTGGTACAATATGCTGGCGGAGCAGAAGAACAACGGTGGCAGCAGGTTCGCGGGCATCGCCACGAAGATGGACCGGTACTGTGCCAGGCTTGCGCTGGGATTAGAAGTAATGAAGTTCGGATGCGGCGAGAGTAGTCTGGAGGAGATTTCGGCTGGAAGTATGAGGGGCGCGGTCGCGCTGTGCTATTATTTCCTGGGATGCGGTCTGAAGGCGCACAAGTATTTCAGGAACTCGCCTACCGATGAGATGACCGAGCTTCAGAAGACGGTGTTCGAGGTGCTTCCGCACAATTTCGAGACTAGGCAGGGCGTGGAAATTGCCGAACAGCTGGGTATGCCTGTGAGGACTTTCAAGAGATGGCTCGGCTCGTGCGCGTTTAAGAAATTGTCTTACGGATATTACGAGAAGAGATATTAGTGCGTTTTTATGTATTTATGGTGGCATTCTTGGCACTCTTAGCACAGTTTGGAATAAAATGGATGAAAAATGATAGGAAGTGTGCCAAGAGTGCCAAGTGTGCCAACTATAAGAGAAATAGAGGTATTTATGGAAATAATGGATAATATGGTAAAAGATTCTGACAATACGACTGAGGATATTATAAGGAGCATTGAGCTGTATCAGCCTTGGGCGCGTGATGCCGTACGACTGAACCATACGCTGCACGGTATGGGAATTGCGGAGGATGAGATTGTGATGATATTGCGCGGCAATACGAGGTATTTGTTTGAGGGTATGATGAATCCGCTGACAGGCGCGTGGATGAACGTGGGTGTGCTAAGGATTCAGATTGGCTCTGCGAGAGATGATGACTGGTATGACGTTCTGGTGAACGGTCAAGTGTCGGACGATTTCTTCCGGAACGGACAGCAGCTGCACGAAGTGACGGATAGCCCGGAAAGGCTAAGGGAAGAGAACTCTCAGCTGTATGTGAACCTACGTGACGCACAGAGGCGGTATGATGATTTGTGGCTGTACTGCCAGGAGCTGGAGAGGCGAAGCCGGGAGGTGGAGAAGCAACTGAGGACGGCGTTGATGAAATAATAACGAAAAGGCGAAAAGATAATATTTTGAGGTAGTATAACCCAATACATAAATAAGTAAATTTGCGGTATGGAATATGTCATTTATTGCGACGAGTCGCTTGGTAAGGGTCGGTATTATTCGGATTTCTTCGGTGGGGCCTTGGTCAAGAGTTCCCATTTCGAGGAGGTGAAAGCTGCGCTGGAAGCTAAGAAGGCTGAACTGAATCTGAAGAATGAAATAAAATGGGTGAAGGTGACTGAGAATTATCTTCAGAAGTATATGGAGATTATAGACTTGTTCTTCACATTCATAGAGCAGGGAAAGGTCAAGGTTCGCATTATGTTCCGTGAAACAGAGAAATGTCCGTCGGATCTTTCAAAAGATAAGATAGACAACAGGTATTCACTTCTCTATTACCAGTTCGTAAAGAATGCTTTTGGTCTCTGCCACAGGGATAAGGAAGACGGTGATAAGGTGTTCCTGAGAATCTACTTTGATGAGATTCCCTATCCGTTGGAGCAACGCGACGCTTTCAAGTCGCACATTCTGTCTCTTCAGAAGTTCTGGCAATTCCGTAAGGCTGGCATCAAAATCAGGATGGATGATATTGCTGAGATTATATCAGGAAAACATTCCATTCAGCAGTGTATGGATATTGTTCTCGGCTCGATGGCTTTTATGCTGAATAAGCATAATGAGGATATACCCGAAGGTCAGACTGAGCGCGGAAAGAGAACTATCGCTAAGGAGAATCTTTTTTATCACATACTCGGCCACATACGTTCGCTTAAAGGCTATGAGAATTTCCAGATATACTGTGATACTCCAGCAGAAGAGCCTGTCGATTACTGGAAACACCCGTACCGTCACTGGTCATTCCTTGCCAGTGAATTCGTGAAACAGTAAAATGGCCGGGGTATATAAACTGAAAAAGCCCCGCTTATGCTACATAAACCGCTCTAGTGGAACTAGAGCCTTCGCATAGGAGTAGGACTTTTCTGATGCAAAAGTAAGCGATTTTCTTGAAATCCAAACACTTTTTATAGAAAAAGTAGATGGAATGTTAGGTAGAACTCGAAATAGGGCACAAAATGTTATTCTTATTGTTCATTGCAATATTGGAATAGATTAACTGAATTTCTTTTTTTAGCCACACCATTTTATATATCTGGACAACGAAATCCATTCGTAGGTTTCCTGCGAATGGATTTCGTTGGTTTATTCCGGGCAGCGGGTACTGGATGTCAGCGGAGGAGGATGCGGATGAGGATGGTGGCGAGAAGGAGGATTATCAGGACGAGGGAGTAGCCGCCAAGGGTCAGCTTGAAGCGTTGCCAGGGCGTTAGCTTGGCGGGGACATCGATGTAGTGGTCAACATCAACTTCCTGGATAATGATGGAGTCTTTGTAGATAATCTGTTTCTGGATGGTGGCGGGTTCGCGGATGGGGTTCAGTTCCAGAGAGTGATGGAGGATGCCGTTCTCTACAAGGGCGCGGGATTTGGCGTAGCGGTTTTCCAGTACTGAAAGGGTGTCGAGGGTGATGTTGTTCTGGATGATGTGGGGAAAGTCGATATAGACGGTGTCGGGGACATAGACGGTTTCGGTGCGTAGTTCGACACGGGTCTGTTGCTGTGAGGCGGCGGGCTTGGAGGAGGAACAGGAGGCGCAGAGAAGGGACAGAAGGAAAAGCTGGAGAAGTATGAAATGGAAAAATCCGGGCTGTTGAAATTGGAAATGTGATAATCCGGACTGTTGAAACAGGAAGCGGCGGGACAATCCGAATTGGAGGAATGGGGACTGGGAAAAGCGGAAATTGATTGTTGGGCTCATTGTTTGTCGGATGGAATGTCTTGTTTGAATGGGGCATCATTCGTCGCTGTCGGATTGGCCGGATGCGGAGGAATGGTCGGATGCGGATTGTTCGGGTTTGTCGGCTTTGCGCTGGAGGTCGGATTCGAGTTTGATGAATTTGGCATCGTAGGTGGTCTTGACACCGAGGATGGCACCGGCAAGGACGAGGAGTTCGCTGACTATGCTTATGGCGGAGTTGGAGATTTCGCCGGGAGGCGGGATGAGGAAGAGACAGGCGCAGGCGATGGCCACGCCGGCGGTGAAGCTGGCTATGGCCATTGCGCCCTGGAGTCGTGTGAGCTCCCGCTGTGTCATTCTGGACATAGGATTTCCGGGTTAGGGTTCATCCGGTTCGAAGGTGGCGGTGAGCTCGACATCTTGGGTGACATCGAAGTAGCGTTCCGGTTCGGTGTCTCCGTCGTTCCACTGGACGAAGCGGTAGCCGTCGGCTGGTTCGGCTATGACGCAGGCTTCCTCACCGAAGTGGTAGCTTCCTGCGCCTGTCACGGTGCCGGTTCCTGTCGGGCTGACGAAGGTCTTGACCTCGAAGAAGCGGTCTTCGCCGAAGATGGCCCTGATGGTCTGGTCGGAGCGCATCATCATGGTGCGCGGGTTCATCGGCATGTAGTCGGACCAGCGGTAGAAGACGTAGCCCTCGGCGGGTGTGGCCTCGATGCGGACGGTTTCATTGTAGTCGTAGTAGGTGGTGCCGGCAGGCGAAACGGTGCCGTGGGTGTCGTCATCGGCCGAGAGGTTGAGGGCGAGCTTGCCCGTGGGTCTCGGGATGAGGGCGGCATTCAGGCTGATCTCGGACGAACGCTCTCCTGTGGCGGGATTGACCAGGAACAGGCGGGCGAAGATCTGCGGACGTGCGGCATCGGGCGCACCGTAGCGGGCGGTGTATTCCGGTGTCAGGTTGACGTAGCCGCTGATGGGGTCGGTCGGACCGTAGATGATGGCGCCACGACCTGCGGAGGTGGTGATGCCCCTGCTCTGAGGGGCTGTTGCCATCAGTACGACCTTCAGACCCGACTGACGGACGGAGGACAGCCCCAGACGGATCATTGTGTCGCTGATATAGAGCGATGCCCGGGGCGGAGCCACGACACCCTTCAGCTCCGGTGGGGTGCTGAGTGGTGTCCCTCCGCAGCGCACGACCCAGAAGTTGAGACGCTGGTAGAGGTTGGCTCCGGTAATCTGTGCTGCCTGACCGAGTACGCGACGGCCTGACTGTGTCTCTGCCACGGTGTTCCACGCCATTATCTGCTGTCCGGTCAGCTGCCTCCACGAAGCGGAGAGCTGGCGGAAGATGCGGCGCACCTCTGCCTGTTGCGGCGTGCGCGACGCGCAGCCGTGGCTGCGGTTACGGAGATAGGTGCCGCTGCTTGTTCTGGCGGCTGTCACCTCCCTGGCCGAGCCCGACATTGCGTCAAAAGCGATGGATGGCTTGCATTTCATGGCATCAATCCTCCTCTTCCTGGGTGGTCGTTGTCAGACGTGCCTCGACGAGCATATCGCCGGACTTCTCGCCTGTGGCGGTATTGACGTAGAAATAGCGCAGGAAGACCTTCGGGGCTGCGCTGGTAGGCGCACCGTTCTTGGCATCGTAGTCGGACTTGAGGCTGATGGCGGTGCTGACGACGCTCATCGGCTCGGAGAACGAGCTGGCCTTGGCGAAGGCATTGCTGATGCCGCCGCTCTGTGGTGCTGATGCCTGGATGACGAGCTTCAGGTTGGACACGCTGGAGGGGATGGATGCCAGTGTGAAGGTGAAGGCCGTCGCAGAGAGGACAACGGTCGCCTGGGCGGGTGCCTCGACTCCGGACAGGATAGGCGGATTGGCCAGTGCCGTGCCTCCGCAGCGGATGATCCAGAAGTTCAGACGCTGGTAGAGGTTGAGACCGGAAATCTTGGATGAGGTTCCGAGCACGGAGCGTCCCGCCTGACTCTGGGCGAGGTTGTTCCATGCGAGAATCTGTTCGGAAGAGAGTCCGCGCCAGCTCTGGCCGAGCTCCTTGAAGATGCTCTTCACGGTGGATTGGTAACTTGTGCGCGAACGTCCTCCGTAACCACGGTTACGCAGGTACTTGCGGCCACGTGACTTGGCGGCAGTCACGCCCTTGGCGGAGCCGCTCATCTCATCGAATGCGATTGAAGGTGTGTACTTCATACTGATAAGGTTTTGTTGGTTTGTAAATAGGTTAATGAAACAGGTGTTTATGATAGGTACCGGTGACTATCCGAAAGGTAGGGGTGCGCGGCTGTGCTGCCGTGCGCGTGTCAGACTGCGGCGACGCATTCGCGGCTGCAGAGCGTGCGCTGTCCGGCGAAGCCTGTGGCACGGTCAATCCAGTAGGCGGTGATGAAGTATTTCTCGCCAACGACGGGTGTGACGCCGAGGACGGAGGCGTAGATGCGTGTGACATCGGCCACACCACGGTCGGGGATGAAGCCGGGGTCGATGATTACGGCCTTGCCCCATCCCTGGCTGACACCGCGGCTGATGCCCCGTGTCATGGTGACGCACAGGCGCAGGCCGCTGCTGTGTGTGGCGATGCCTGTGAACTCGATGAGTGCGGGTGTGACGGTGACATTGCCGAAGGAGAAGTCGGGGACGGCGACGGTCTCTTCGGGCGGCCACTTGATGGGACTGAGGCCGAGAAGGGCGCGGTTGCAGTTGTGGCGCATGAAGACGCTGCACCCGGTAAGGCGGGTGTCCTGTCCGGGAAGGGTGTTAGGACGGTTGCTGCGGATGTCTTTGGCGAAGAGGCTCCAGGCACGCTGCTGCTCGTCAGAGAGCTTCCTGTACGTGCGGCCTGTGTTCGTGAGCATGGCGCGGATGTTCTTCTGTGCAGGGGTGGATACCTGGCTCTGCTTGGCGCGGACGGAGAGGACGGTGCCGTTCTTGGTGTCGCGGGCTGTCACTTCCTTGGCGGTGCCGGAGAACTTGTCGAAGGCTATGGATGGGCGTGCTTTCATAATGTCTCAGGGGTTACGGGTTGGCTGACGGGTGTTCCGCCAAGGATGCCCGGCCCTGTTTGTGGGAATCGGTAAGCTGCTTGTTTTGGCCGGGACACCTTGGAGGTTTTATCTCTGTTCGCACGGGATACGGCGATGTGACCGGCTGGGCCTGTGTGAAGGCCGGACTGGGTTCGGGACATTGCTCTCATATTCACGTGCGTGTACATAGCTGATATGCGGCAGCTGCCGAAACCCACTACAAATGTAATAAAAATACTGATACAGTGTTGCTTTGGGGAAGGAGATTTTGAGATATATGGCGTAAGGGTGTGGCCGGCGTTTTGAAAAGTCGGTTATCTTTGTAACGATAAATTGCAATTTATATGGCAGCCTGATGGTTGCCGATGAATAAGACGAAATATTTTCGTTTTAATAAACGAGATTTTCTCGTTATTGCTTGCTGCTATCAGAATAATATGTTTCCTTTGTCGGACAAAACTATTGATATCAATTCAGATGGAGAAAATCACGAAGAAAGAAGAAACTGTTTTGAACCTGTTCTGGCAGAACGGACCGATGTTTGTAAAGGACCTTCTGGAGTTTTATTCTGAACCAAAACCGCACATCAACACACTGTCAACATACGTGCGCTCGCTTGAAGCCAAGGGCTACCTGACCCACAGGGGCTTTGGCGGTTCCTTCCAGTACTATCCGGCAATAGAACGTCAGGACTGCGGTCAGATGAGTGTCGAGAACATAGTCAGCAGGAACTTTGGCAGCTCATACAAGAGTCTGGTATCATGTCTTGTCCATGACGAAAAAATAACTGTTGATGAACTGAAGGAACTGATAGACCTGATTGAAAAAGGAGCTGAATGAATTTATTCAGTCATCACATTTCGGTCGTTTTATCAAAAAATACGATTATGAGAAGGCCTTCTTTTCTGTTTTGCATTTCTTTATTTTTACTGTCCTGTCAAAATAAAAAACAATCATCTGAAAATATACCATTAGAAGTGAGTACGTTGAATGAAGATGATTCACAATTTTTAGTGTATGACTTAGAAGGTGTTTCATCTATAGATACACTTTCTACAACCAATATTATAAAATCATTTCATTTGATTCCCTTGGAAACCAATGAAAATTCATTGGTAGACATGGTGCTAGATATAGAATCAATGAATGATTATATTATAGTGAAACATGGTCGGAACATGTTAAATTTTCGAATCGCAGTATTTGGTCAAGATGGTAAATTTATTCGTAATCTTTACAACATAGGAAGAGGGCCGAACGAAATAGCACAAACCATTAATTCCTTTTGTAATCAATCAACAAATGAGATATTGATATTAGGTTTTG
Source organism: Bacteroidaceae bacterium (assembly GCA_024398615.1). GTDB lineage: Bacteria > Bacteroidota > Bacteroidia > Bacteroidales > Bacteroidaceae > Colenecus. The sequence goes on along the minus strand of JAKSIU010000023.1, from coordinate 3,276 downwards.
ATAAGATACTTATTTGTAACGTAGAAACGGGAAATATTACCCATTGTCGGCCTTATGAATCGACTGATGGTAGTGTTGTGGTAAGTAAATTAGCTCCACTACCAGATGGTAGTATTGCGTGTCTTAATGGTGTCGATAATAAAGGAAACAAACTTCATCCTTTTATGCTTTTTTTTGACTCAAATATGAAATTATTAAAAACTTATTCAGATGACAAAAAACGTTATGTGGAAAGAAGAGAGGGGCCAGTTATTATCTCAGCATTAACTAGATCTCCTTATGGAGCATTATACAGAGATATGTTGAATGATACGGTATTTTCTTTAAGTGGTAAAGATTTAATTAAACCAGCCTTTGTAATTAATATACCGGAAAAACAAAAGCCGTTATTATCTAATGATGCAGATAGGGAAAAGAAGAAAGCTAAATATTATTATCAAGATGTTTTTTATCCATTTGAATCAGAGAACTATATTTTTGATTGTTTTTATTATGGCAACCGTGTTACAAATGTTATTTGGAGAAAGGGAATATCACAACCTTTGTATAAGATATCCGACGATAGGACCGGTTATTGGATTAAACTGGACGATTTAAAATTATTCATTGATTTTCATTCAAGCATGAACAATCAAATTATAACATCAATTCCTTGGTTCATAGCTTCTAGATTCATTGACGATATTCAACCTGATTCCAATCCTGTTTTATTGAAAATTACACTTAGATAGTATCTAATTATGCATTTGATAAAAGGTCTTGTTAAATACATGGTATTTGTTATCATTTTAGTGTTTAATTGTTTAGGTTGTACTAAGATATTATTTTTGATTTATGTTTAACTTAATTAATATCAAGATGAGAAAAATTCTATTGTTTGTGTTTTTGATTGCGAGTTTTATCGCAAGTTGTAAACAAAGCGAAAAATCAAATAACACAATCTCATTGTCAAAAATTGACAATGAGATTGTATTGGCAAATAACAAGTATTCAGCGATAGTTGATTCACTTGAATTCGTTCCTCTTGAGACAACTTCAGAAAGTTTACTTGGTAACACAAAACAATTATTGGTTGTAAATAGCAGATTTTATTTGTGTGATGAAAATGCAGTTAAATGTTTTTCAGAAAATGGAGATTTTTTATTTAATATAGGAAGAAAAGGCCGTGGACACGGAGAATACAATAAAATAGTAAATATTTGTTATGACTGTGGCAATATTTATGTGTTTGACCAGTCTGTATTATATAAATACAATGCGGACGATGGATCTTTCATTGATTCAAAAAGACTGCCAGCTCCATGTATTCAAACTGTGGTAAAAGACGGTTATGTCTATTGTTATGATATAAGTGATGGAGTCAAATTATACTGCTACTCTAAAGATTATCAAAAAAAGAAGATTTTAAGAAGTTCTAAAAAAAGAGAGGCTACCTTATTGATTGAGAATCCTCTTCTTTCCTCTGGAAATCATCTTTTATATTGTGATCCTTACAGATATAAAGTATTCGAATTAGTTGATGGAAAACTAAATGATTACTTATCATTTAATTTAGGAGATGATGGGTTTTCTGAAAAACAGATTAGAAAGGGCATTGATAGGAATTTATTTGATGAAAAAGCTTCTTTTTTCGGTGATACATTTTTAGCTGATGACATTTTATATTTCAATTATTCAATCAACAATACTAGACATTATGGATATATTAACACGAATAATCATAAAGCGATAATTCTTGATTTAAAAGAATGGTTGAGAATCGCCAAAAATGTGGAAGAACAAATGGTTGCCCCTGTGGCATCAAATGGTTATGATTTTTATACCTTGATGAGCCCACAGTTCCTTATTCCAGACTCTTTTGATAATCCATCAAGTAATTATTCCACATATAGCCGATTAAAAAATGTAAGAAATGATGACAATATTATTATTGTGAGAATACATTTAAATCCAACCTTTTTAAATTAAAAGAATATGCGGCTATGCAGATAGTGTCCCAAAAAGTTGTCTGTTGAAGTGACGAAAGCGGACTATTTGAAATGTAATTTGTTGATAACTATATATTTATAAACTTTTTAACGAACTATTGATGAAAAGACTTATGAATAAAATCGTCCCACTGCTATTTGCCATTGTATTCTTATTTACTTCATGCAATGGAACGGAAAGCAATATTTTCCTCACAAAGAATAATTGTATTAAGAATGAAATAAAGGGAGATACAATTAATGCTGTAAAGGTTCTTTCCAGTGACACTTTGTTATTATCAATAGATGATATACTGCTGTTTAATAATTTAATTCTTGTTGAATGTCTTGAACAAAGCACATTTATATTCAACATATTTGATTTATGTGGAAATAAAATAAGCGCATTTGGCAAAATAGGTCGTGCTGAAAATGAATTCTCTGATGGAACGGGCCTGTGCGGACAATATGATTTTAAGACTATTGTTGTTAATGATGTAAATTCTGCAGCAATAAAATTTATTGATATACAATCCTCAATTGAATCCAATCAATGTATTGTATCAAACAAAAAACCAACCTCACAAAGAGTGCTAAATGCATCAGTAATAAAAGACTCTTTAATGGTGTTTGAGCAAGAAACTCTTGATAACTATGAACTAGTAATAAGATCTATTGATAATAGAAAAAACAACAAACAAATAGAGTTATATAAACCGACAAACAATCCATTCAGCAAGTATCGTAGTTTTATGAAAGCAAATAGTGAAAAGCAAATAATTGCATTAGCTATGAGCCGTATGAATCAGGTTAATTTCCTTTCACTGGAAAGCGGACAGAGGTCATCATGCTCTCTATATCAGGAACCTACATACCCCGATAAAAACGATGATAAAAAGATGGTTTATTATTGCGACATAGCAGCATCAGATAATTTTGTTTATGCATTATATATGAATCAAACTTATAATGAATCTTATGAGGTTGAAAAACCGATGGAGATACATGTATTTACTTGGGATGGATGTTTCTATAAAAAAATATGTGTTAACGAATCTATTTGTAGATTATCTGTTGATTCAAATGACAAAATAATGATTGCAAGGGACATTAATGACAATGTCTATAAATATTACCTCTAAGCTATATGAGCTCAAGTATTCGATTTATATTATTCTTTTTACCAGTTGTAATTTGTTGATAACTATATATTTATAAACTTTTTAACGAACTATTGATATGAGAAAAATTTCAGTAACTGCTCAGGTACCCCAGCCATAGGCAATAACCTATGACATACGATAAGCAA
>JAKSIU010000022.1 GCA_024398615.1 Bacteroidaceae bacterium | reverse complement strand
CTATCATCTTTTGATGATAAGATAGAGCTCAACAAACGCATAAATCATAATTTAGCCGCATAGCTACATTCCTAACTTAAGTAATAATTTGACTAACAGCATAATATATGTTCTCTGAAGAAAGTTACGAAAACGCGTTGATGAGTCTCTTTGACAATTTGGGTTATGAGACTCTGTATGGCCCTGAAATACTCAGGGACTATCGTGTTCCGTTTAATGAACCGCAGCTCAGACACAGTCTTGCTATGGTGAACCCAACCAAAAGTGATGCTGCCATTGATGAGGCCATACGTAAGGTCACATGCATTGACTCCGGCACGCTGGTGCAGAAGAACCAGAAGTTTATGGACTATCTGCAGAATGGTGTTGAAGTGACTTTTGAACATAAAGGCGAATTGCTGCATGACATTATCTATCTGGTGGATTATGCCAATGTCAACCGCAACTCGTTCCAGGCTGTCAATCAGTGGACTTTCCAGGAGTATTCAGAGAAGCGAGCCGATATTATTGTCTTTGTCAACGGACTGCCTCTGGTTCTTGTTGAGCTGAAGTCACCATCGCGCGAGGAGACAGATGCATCGGCGGCTTATCGCCAGATTAAGAACTATATGAAGGAGATTCCTTCAATGTTCATATACAATGCTTTCTGCGTGATGAGTGATATGGAGTGCTCAAAGGCCGGAACCATTACCAGCAATGAGGACCGCTTCATGGAATGGAAAACCAAGGACGGAACGTATGAAAGCACCGATGCCATTGACTATGACACTTTCTTTGTGGGAATGTTCAAGCGTGACAGGTTCATGGATATTCTGAAGAACTTTACCTGTTTCAGCTGTGAGGAATCGGGCGATGCAAAGATTCTGGCGGGCTACCACCAGTACTTTGCCGTGCGCAAGGCTGTTGACCGTACCGTCAGGGCTACTAACAGTGACGGTAAGATTGGAGTTTTCTGGCACACACAGGGTAGTGGCAAGTCTCTGTCCATGGTGTTCTATGCACACCTTATTCAAAGTGTTCTTTCCCAACCTACAATTGTAGTCATAACTGACCGTAATGATCTGGACGAGCAGTTGTACGGTCAGTTCTCAAAGTGCGCACACTTCCTGCGTCAGAAACCTGAGCAGGCAAGCAGCCGAGAAAACTTGAAGGAACTTCTGAAGGGACGCGAAGCCAACGGAATCATATTCACTACCATGCAGAAGTTTGAGGAATCGGCAGAACCTCTTTCTGAACGCAAGAACATTGTGGTGATGACCGATGAGGCTCACCGCGGACAATACGGTTTTGAGGAACGTATTGACGAAAACGGAAAAGTAAGCATAGGTATGGCCAGAATCATACACAACAGCCTGCCGAACGCATCGTTCATCGGCTTTACGGGAACTCCCTTATCGACCAAGGACAAGGATACACAAGAGGTCTTCGGTAACTACATAGACATATATGATATGACTCAGGCCGTTCGTGACAAGGCAACGGTTCCTGTCTATTATGAATCGCGTGTGGTTAATCTGAAACTTGACGAGGCTACCCTGAAGCAACTGGATGACGAATATGACCAGCTGGCTGCAAATGGTGCCACAGAGCTTCAGATTGATGAAAGCAAGCATGAGATGTCACACCTTGAAGAGATTCTTGGGGCGCCCGAGACCATTGATTCTCTGGTTCGTGACATTCTGAATCATTATGAGGACAACCGTCAGTACGAGCTTACCGGAAAGGCAATGATTGTTGCATATTCCAGGCCTATTGCAATAAGTATTTACCATAAGATTCTGGATATTCACCCGGATTGGACAGAGAAGGTCAAGTGCGTTATGACCGGTTCCAATAACGATCCGGAAGAATGGCATGACATTATTGGCAACAAGCAGTACAAGAAGGAACTGGCCAAAAGGTTCAAGGACAATAATGACCCGCTGAAGATTGCCATTGTCGTTGATATGTGGCTTACAGGCTTTGACGTTCCGTCACTGGCAACGATGTATGTATATAAGCCGATGTCCGGTCATAACCTGATGCAGGCTATCGCACGTGTGAACCGTGTGTTTGCCGGAAAGGCGGGTGGCCTGGTTGTTGACTATATAGGTATTGCCAAAGCCCTGAAGGAGGCTATGCGCGACTATACCAAGAACGACCGTGAGAATTACGGCAATCAGGATATTAAGGATACTGCTTTGGTCAAGTTCAATGAGAAGATTGAGATTTGCCGTGATTTCTTCCATGGCTATGACTATTCAAACTTCCGCACTGGAACAGATGCTGACCGCGGCATGATAATAAAGGGTGGGGTGAACTTCCTGCTGGCACCTCAACATGAGAATGACTTGCCGGAATTCCTCAAGCAGGCACTGTTGCTGAAGAATGCCAGAAGTCTATGCCGTAGTCTTCTTGACGAAAACCAGAGATACGAATCCGGTTTCTTCGATGCTGTCAGGACACTGATAGGCAGAATCAAGGCAAAGGGCACCATCAGCAAGAAGGACATTAACGAGCGCATTGGCGAACTGTTGAAACAGAGTGTGAAGAGCGAAGGCGTCATCAATCTGTTCTCGGATGTCAAGACTGAGTTCTCATTGTTTGATCCTGCATTCCTGGATGAGATTTCCAGAATGAAAGAAAAGAACATTGCCATAGAACTGCTGAAAAAACTGCTTAAGGAAAGGGTTCATCTGTATGAGAGGACAAACATTGTCCAAGCTCAGAAGTTCTCGGATTTGCTGAACATGTCATTGTCAAACTACCTGAAAGGACTGCTGACCAATGAAGAGGTTATCAAGGAACTGCTGGACCTTGCCAATGATATTGCACTGAACGAGAACAAGGCCGATGAACTGGGCCTGAACAAGGAAGAGAAGGCTTTCTACGATGCTCTGACCAAACCGCAGGCAGTCAAGGACTTCTATTCCAACGAACAGCTGGTGGCAATCACCAAGGAACTGACCGATGCCTTGCGCAAGAACCGCACCATAGACTGGCAGAAGAAAGAATCGGCACGAGCCGGCATGCGAAGTATTGTAAAGCGCCTTTTGAAAAAACACAAATACCCGCCAGAAGAGGAACAGAACGCCCTGGAAACAGTCATCAGACAGTGCGAACAGTGGGCAGACGTTGAACCCGATGAGTATAGTGAACTGACCACATACTCAATGCTGGATTACGGAACGACAGCAATGGCCGCCGAACCTGGATTTGAATACGGTAAAAAATAATTGACAACATAGATTTCACAATTTACGACCTACTTAGATGAAAATGTAAGCCAGCCTTTCGCGAACAGACATTGAAGTCGTTGATTTATACACTGAATCATATCCAACTTCTTAATATTGGAACAAAAATATATGGACCAACCGAAAATTGAGCGCATGCTTCGCCTGATGAAGATGATGTCAGGCAACCTGAACTACACCGTCAGCCAGGAGGAGGCGTATCTGGTGAACAGCCTGATTGACCGGCTGGATTCGACCAATGCGCTGAAGGCCGATTTGAAGCGGAAACACGAGTCCGGCAACTCACATACCGTCCGTGACCAAGTCAAAGATTCAGGAAAGGATTACAGGGCACCTCGTGCCAAAGTGGTCGAGGTTGGAGTTCAGGGCATGCTTTGCCAGAGCCTTGGTAACGCTCCTATGCGTGAGTACGATTACGGGAATGGCGGTTTCGATGAGAAATAATATTCAGATAATATACAATGGTATGAGAAGAACAGCAATTACTGTAATGTGCCTGACAGTGGCTATGGTGTTCACGGCATCATGCAATAATGATGAGAACATCCTTTCCGTCAAGAGCAATGGCAGAACTGTGATAAACTGTGTGGCCGAGGCTGTCGGAGGCGGAACAAGGGCTCACAACCAGTACAGTTATGACGTCCTCTGGGATGAGAACGACAAGATTTGGGTGACTGACGGCTCTGTATATGACACGTTCACATTGGTTTCAGGTGGTGGAACCAACAAGGGAAAGTTCTCCGAGGATAACTCTCATGGCATCAGCGGCAACATTGAAGCATTATATCCTGCAAGTTTGCATACGGAAAGCGGTGATTATGTGTGGCCGGCAGTGCAGACCAACGACCAGGTGGCTCCGATGTATGCCAGGCAGTCAATAGGCAATGCTGTTGATGAGATTGTCGGCTTCTCCAGTCTTGGCGGTATGTTGCAGATCGTTTTCAACTCCATCACATCGGACATCACCGTAACGTCCATCACGCTGAAGGATAACAGGAATCCGCTCAGCGGAAAATTCACGGTAGATGAAAGTGGTCAGGCGATTATTGATGAAGATGCGGAGAACATCGGCATCACACTTGACCTTGGAAGTGGAGTTGCAATGGGCAATTCCGCCAAATACTTTAATATTGCCATACCTGCTGGAAAGTATTCGCAAAATGACCAGAGCGAGGTGATGACAATCACTTTCCGTGACGATGTTCACCACAAGGAATGCGTGATGACCTCCACTTCCTTCCCAGCTATCGCGCGCAACACCGTGGGCAGAATCACTCTGGCGGGCAGTTTCCAAATGCAGGAGTGTACCGTCAGGTTCGACATGAGCGGACGCGAAGGCACGGCACCGACAGACATGAATGTTATATGGGGCAACACTTTTGATGCCCCGGTTCCAACGGCAGCCAATTCGGTATTCATGTGCTGGTGCCAGGATGCCGAGTGTACAACACCATATGATATTACCAAGGTTGTGACAGCAGACATGACCCTTTACGCAAAATGGGCCAATGGCATCAACGGTCACGCTTATGTGGAGCTCGCAGGTTACAAATGGGCTACTGAGAATGTTGAAGAATGGAGTGGTGTTAAGGATGTTACTATTCCAGTCTATTTGCCGGGTAATGATTGGAAATGCTACTTCTATAACCTGAATAATGCCATAGATGCTGCACAAAGATGGGGCAGCGATGGTTCTTACAAATGGACTCTCCCAAGTAAAGCACAATGGTCAGCTCTTATTAACAGTTGTTTTATGCAATGGACAAGTTCCTATAAATATTTTGCCAGCCCTTACAATGGACGGCAAGGCTTCATAGTTTATGAGGCGCAGGCAGAAACAGACAAAGGCAAATGGGATGCCATTGAGACCCCTTCGGCCGAATATTCAATGGCTGTCCCTCATATATTCCTTCCTGCCGCCGGTACATACAATAGAGAAACAGGTCTTGTTGACTACCAGGGCGATGAAGGTTACTATTGGGCTTCTGATGGTAGTCGCTTAGACTTCAATGAAGTCTATATCTTCATAAGGACAGAGAATTTGCCCTATCTTATGTCCGTGCGCCCCGTTGCAGAGTAGTCATTCCGTCTGACAGATGATATGAATGAAACAAAATAAAGTATATTTGCTGTCAATAACGTGTGTATGATTCGGAAATGAAAAAATTGTGTAAGTTATTGGTTGTTTTAGTTCTTGCGGGCTGTGCCGGTTCGGACAAGGTGCAGGATACGGAATATGTGCGTCATGTGATTCTATGGACAATGACCGATGAATTGACCGTGCAACAGAAGACTGAAATCCTTGATGATCTCAGTCTGGCCGTGGAGCAGCTGGAGAAGTCTGTTCCGGGGGCTGTCAGTTTCGATGTGCTTTACATGAACAGGCTTGAATCGTCCAACTGCGATTTCATGTTCGATTTTGTCTTTGAGAGCGCCAAGGCTCTTGAGGATTTTGCATCTAATCCGGACCATCTTGCTTCAGCCGGCAAGATTAGGCCATACATAACGGGCCGGACCTGTCTGGACATTTCAGTGCCGGCAAAGAAAAAACAGTAATTTTTATACACAACAGTCCGTTAGTTATATAACATTGAATGACGGAGTCTGGGCTATCAGACCATCAGAAACCATCGGGGAAGGTCTGTTTGATATAGGAGAGCCTATAAGAATCGATTAGTTCAGATATCAGCCTCCCAGACTACCTTCTCACGGGGAAGTTCAACTTTCAGGGCTTCACCGCGGCTTCCCTCGATGGTATAATAGCGGGCATACTGGTCGCAGAACTGGCTGGTGAAAGCTCTGTTGATGGCATACTTGATGCGGGCACGCTGGACATCGGCATCACCGCTGATGCTCAGCACCATCTTGTCAATGGTTTCTTCTATGGCCTTGGGGTCATCCCTTCCGGTAACGTGCCTGTAATATCTGCCCAGTTCGTCCCTGTAGTCCGGCAGGTTCTTGAAACTGATTCCTTCAGGATGTTTCAGGTAGAGAATGTAGATGGCCTTTTCCTTTGGTGTCAGCCTATTTTCCATGTCGTTGTAGTCAGGCAGCAGCAGTTTGCACTGAGGGGTAATGACCAGACGGCTGATGACCTCATCGGCCTCCAGCATCTTTGCCAGCATGGCCTTGACAGCCCAACTGGGCCTGGTCTCGACAACTCTCCTGAACATCCGCATGATTTCAGGATCATCATTCAGTATCTGACATTTGCATTCTTCTGAATATGGGGCGGAAGTACTGAACCTGACACCATCATTCTTGCCATATGCAGTGGCAATCTGGTCAAAAATGGAATTTTTATTGACTTGCCGCTGAATTCGTGTGATGAATTCTCCATTCCGTCCGTGATGATTGTGACCAGGACCATATCGTCTTTTCCACATTGCGTTTCAAGTCTTGCCAGCGCTGTTCCCATGGCATCGTACAAAGGTGTCCCGCCATCCGGTACATACTGTTCCATGTCAACAGTCCCGATCTCTGCAACGGGAACATCGTCAAAAATGTAGCGTACGTCATTACCGTCATGTCTTGAACTGAACGTCACCATGGACAGCCTGTGTTTCTGTTCCGGAAAGCGTTCCTGTGCTGAACGGATGGAACCTACCGTGTCATTAAGTCCTGCTACTGCCTGATGCCTTGCTGTACATGGAACCGCTTTCGTCAAGTATTACAAGATTGTGAACAGTCACCGTTTTCTTTTCTGTTTCCATATATGATTGCTGTTTATTGGTTACGCCAGCTCCACGAACACGAAATGCAGGTTGTCGGTCATCAGTTCGTGCGTGCGGTCTTCACGCAACGAGTAGCTGGACAGGATGCTGCCGTCCCAGTCAGGAGTCAATATTCGAGTCCGATGGCAACACCCGGGAAGGTCAATCAGCCATATTATACACCTTAAAGTGTAAAAACAAAGAAAAAAACTTTGGATTTTCAATACCATAGGTGTACTTTTGCATATCCAAAATAAGTCTAACACCAGTAATTCACAACACAAGATGAAAGAAATCACAATAGAGGATGTCGAAAATTTCCTGAACAACATGAATGTCAAGATTGATATATATATGGTATGGTCTTTGCGGAACGCCAGCGTTGTCAGGAGACTATGCGGATGCTTGGTATCAATGAAATTGTTGCCAAAAGTATCATCAAGACTTTGGACGCGACAGACTTCTCAAGGTATTTTGATGATATCACACAATGGGGATGCGACCTATGGGCATTTGGCAAGGATATCAACGGAGAAGAGATCTACATCAAAATCGGTTTGGGCATACCTGACAGGCAGACAGTATGTGTTTCATTTCATAAAGCAGACTTTCCAATTCAATATCCATTCAAATGAAAGAAGTTATTTTGAGTCCATTCAGGAATTGTGAGGCGCACCTGAAGATAGTGCCTGACACAATGGAATTCCGTGGCAAGACCTACCACTTCTTGAATCATTACTATGTATGTGACGAGAGTGGTGAGGAGTTTACTGATGAAGCAACGGGAGAAATCAATTTCGCCCAAGTATATAATCAGTATCGCGAAGAGAATAATATTCCGTTTGTCAATGAAATAATAAAGTTCCGCCAGGATTGTCAGCTGTCAAAGGCCGATATGGGACGCCTGCTGGGATTCGGGGAGAACCAGTACTACCGTTATGAATTGGGCGAGGTGCCTTCTCCTTCAAATGGCAGACTGATGCGCACACTTATAGATAACAGGACGGCTCTTGTGTGTGCAATAAAGGGAAGTTCCATTAAGGAGAGTAACAAAGAGAAATCCCTATCGGCATTGAATAAGCTGACAGCAACAGAAGGGGAGGAAAGTACCATCTTCAATCTCCTGTTCCCCGTAAAGCCCGGCATCTACAATGGTTATGCCATAACAAGCGTGAACAAGGTAAGACAGATGATTCTGTATTTCCTTGAACACATGAATGTAGGCTACAAGACCGCATTGAACAAGCTGATGTTCTATGCTGACTTCCTGATGTACAAGGAGCACGGTGTCGGCATCAGCGGTCTGTCTTATAGCGCACTTCCTTACGGTAATGTGCCAAACAATTTCAAAATCCTGTACGGAATCTTTAATGAAGTCGATGAAATTGACGCTGAGAAACCTTATTTCAGGCCTCTCACTGCATGTGACAAGAGTGTATTCGATGAGAATGAGATAAGAGTGCTTGAAAATGTAGCAGGAAAAATGGCAAATCAGTCAAGCTCTACATTGTCAGAAACAAATCATGCAGAAGATGCATGGCTGAAATACAAGCACGACACAAAACTGTTGGTACCATTCAGCGAAGCATTCTCACTGAGAGCTTTGTAACATTTCCCACCGCAACCCGTATTACGTTCGGATATCGCTGTCGGGATGACATCCAGATCAACGATGCGTTTCATGCAATGCGCCATTTCCTGGTTGCGAATGCTTGCATCTTCCAGCGGCTGGACAATGTTGAGAGGGGACGATGCCAACATAATTGCATTGCCAACATAAGGCAGATATGCGTCATTTTCTACCGTTGTGTGATGGCCGCATTCTCAAAAATAATGATTACCTTTGTATTTGAGACAGTGTTTACTTCCGGTGTAGAATGTATATGTCTGAAGAGGACATCAGGTCCTGCTTTGATTTTGGATGATTGGACAATTGATAAACTATATGAATATGAAAAAAGCATTGTTTTATTTCATGTCGATGATGATGACGGCCCTGGTGTTCACCGCATGCAGCAAGGGTGAGGACGACGAACCGGAGGTAAAGAAGCCTTCCATCGAGGAAGTCCTGCGTCTGGATGACATACTGTATCAATTTGGTGATATCGTTGATTTTGATGTTATGACGGCCCAGTACAAGAAGATAGGGTATGAGTTGTATATGGATAAAAGGACAGTCTACCCAGGTCTGATTGATGAATTATATGGCACTGTCTATTATCGCAGCGAACGATATAACAACCTCATTTGTCATTCAATGACTGGAAATTTGTGTGGTGATGTCACCTATGCCAGCAGCCTGTTTACCTACGACATGAAGGATGATATTATCCGTTACATCAACAAACGATACAATATCACATTAGAAAGAAGCGACGAATCTGGTTATTATCTGCCAGACACTAAGGATTATTATCGCTTTGCGGATGAGACTCAAGTTTTTGCGGTATGGATACGTGATGACTCTTTTCAATTATCCTTCGCACAATATTAGTGAAAATTGGAGTGGCTGAGAACTCGTCTTTATTTATTGTTTTCCAACCGTTCTGATTTTTTCGAGCAGTCTGTCCCTTTTTGACATAATCCCGTCTATCAGGTAGGCGGGATTTTCTGTCTTTCCGTCCACCCTGTATGTGACATGCAGGTGTGGTCCTGTCGACCGTCCGCTGTTTCCGCTGATGGCCACCGTCTCGCCTGCCTTCACTTCCTTTCCCTTCTTTACCATGACCTTCGAGAGGTGACAGTAGCTGACGGAGCAGCCGTCATGCTGGATTATCGTGACGATGGACTCTGCGGGGTCATCGATACCCTGGGAAACTGGCTCATACAGCCGGAATACAAGAGCGTGACCGCGTACAGGGAATTTGCCATTGTCACCAACCCCGGTGTTCACATGATGGTTGACTATTCCGGCAACATTCTGGAAGAGAACCTGGTCGATTACGTCAGCTCGCTTGACTACTGGACAAATGAGCGCTATGTCAAGACCGATGGCACGGTCGGCGTGGTGAACGAGCAGCTGGCCAGCGGCATGTTCGCCTACTATGTGGGTAACTTGTGCGGGCTTATGGATGCGCATGGCCACAGGATAACGCCTCCGGTGTACAAGTACATCGAGGCCGAAAGCAGCGACCTGTTCACGGCATCCATACATGACAGCGGCTCGCACGTCATCCTGAACCGTCAGGGCAAAGTGGTTAACTGAAACAATGGAATTCTTAATAACAATCAGAAAATGGAAATTGAATCAACAGAAAGCAACAATAAGGGTCTTATCAGGATACAAGACGCTGTTTTACAATGCAGAAGGTATAGTTCTTTGCCGCACATTTCCGGTATTTTGGCATTGGACGTGATCAAGCAGGGGTGGAATGCCGGCGAACTGTGCATAGTGGGCGGGCGTCCGGCCATGGGCAGGACCGGGTTCGTGCTCAGTCTCATGGCAAATCTGTCCAGAGCCAACATTCCGGTGGCATTGCTGTCCGCGACTGATACCTTGAACGAGCGGTTCGTGTCACGCGCAATCAGCGCTTTTGCCAATGTGGAGACTCCTGTCATCAGTGCCGATGATGCACCGTTCTACGTGAACCTGAGCCCCAGGATGACGTTGTCATTCATACGTGACAATGTCAAGGCCATGATCGAACAGAAGGGAATCAGGTTCGTATTCATTGAAACCCTGCAGTCAATATTCGATTCCGAGTCCGATGGCAACACCCGTGAAGGCATGGAACATGTGTGCCATGAGCTCAGGGTCATGTCCCGCGAATTCAATGTCCCGTTCATTGTCACATCGAACATGAACCGCAACTCGGAACACCGCGAAGGGTATGAAGGGAAAGCCCCGCAGATGTCCGATCTTAGGGCAAGCAGTGCCATAGAAGATGTTGCAGATTCCATTATCCTGCTTTTCCGTCCGGAGTACTATGGGATATATGAGGACATCGACCACCACAACCTGCACGGTCTGGCAAAGGTCATAATTGCAAAGAACAAGTACGGCGAAACGGGCCAGGTCTGGCTAAGATTCAATAAGTCATCAGGCACAATCAGTGACATGGACCAGAGCAGAATGAAACCAGGAAGATAACTGCACAGTGAGTGGATGGCCGCAATTCGCTCACGGAATGGAAATACGCTCCCTCGCGGTAATAGTTTTCTCTCTAATGCCGGAGTCGGGAAAAAAAACTATATTTGCGCATTGACTGTAATCAACTTAATATAACCATTATGCGCAAACAAACATTACCAATCTGCATCGCTGCAGCCGCTCTGCTGTTGTCGGCATGCGGTCAGAAGTACGAGTATCCGTACCAGAACCCACGGCTTTCAGTGGACAAGAGGGTGGACAACCTGCTTTCACTGCTTACGCCCGAAGAGAAAATAGGACTCATGATGAACGGTTCGGTTTCAGTTGACCGTCTTGACATTCCCGCCTACAACTGGTGGAACGAGGCCTGCCACGGCATCTGCTATGACGATGTCACCGTATTCCCGCAGGTGATTGCCCTGGGTGCTACCTTCGATGCTCCCCAGCAGCTGGAGATATATACAGCTGTGTCAGACGAGGCACGTGCCGTATGGAACACCACCGACCATCATCAGCTTGGTGTAGAGCAGCCTAACGGCAGCATCTGGCATCAGGGACTTTCATTCTGGTGTCCTAACGTGAACATTTTCCGTGATCCCCGCTGGGGCCGCGGTCAGGAGACTCCGGGCGAGGACCCGTACCTGAACTCGGTCATGGGCACGCAGACTGTCAAGGGTATGCAGGGCAATGACAAGAACTATTTCAAGCTCCATTCATGCGCCAAGCACTTTGCAGTCCACAGCGGTCCGGAACCTCTGCGCCATCAGTTCAATGTAAGCGTTTCAGGCCGTGACCTCTATGAGACCTATCTGCCTGCATTCAAGTCACTGGTTACCGAGGGTAACGTACAGGAGGTCATGTGCGCATACCACCGCTACGATGACGATCCCTGTTGCGCCAGCAATTTCCTGCTGCAGGACGTTCTGCGCAACAAATGGGACTTTGACGGAATCGTGGTATCGGACTGCGGTGCCATATCGGATTTCTTCAACCGCGGCCAGCACGGCACACATGAGAATGCAGCCAGCGCATCGGCCGATGCAGTCCTTTCAGGAACTGACGTAGAGTGCGGCACCAACTACCGTTCACTCACCACTGCCATAGAGCAGGGTCTCATTACCGAGGCCGATATCGATGTCAATGTGCGCCGCATTCTCAAGGCACGTTTCAAGCTGGGTATGTTTGACCCGGCCGAGAATCTGCCATGGGCAAACCTGGGTCTGGACGACCTGAGCAGCCCCGAGCACACCGCTCTGGCCAACAAGGCCGCTCATGAGGCAATTGTCCTGCTCAAGAACCGGGACAACATTCTTCCTCTCAAGAAGGAGAACATCACAATCGCTGTAGTCGGTCCCAATGCCGAAGATTCACGCGTAATACTTGGCAACTACAACGGTTATCCCACAAAGGAGAACACCCAGACCATTCTGGCTGCCATCCGCGAGGCCGCTCCGAACGCCAACATCATCTACGAGAAAGGTTGCGACCTGAACGAGGCTGCCCTGACCACCCATTACGTTCCCCAGCTGAACGGAGGCAAGGGTCTGCATGCCGAATACTACAACACTCTTGATTTCAGCGGAAACGTTGTCGCTACAGCCAACTACAATGAGAAGGTCAATCTGAACACCACATCACCGGCTCTTGCCCATGAGGACTGCCCATGGGAGCCGGGTCTTAACCAGACCGGTTTCAGCGCCCGCTACACAGGTTCATTCACAGCCGACTACACAGGTGACATGATCTACTCAGTCCGCGGCAGCGGCCAGTACAGCTTCACTGTCAACGGTGATACCATTTCAAAGCAGCAGGGTGGCGGTGGCCGCGGCGGCTTTGGAGGATTCGGCGGCTTTGGCGGTTTCGGCCGCGGTGGCGCACGTCAGACCACTTTCGCTGTCGAGGAAGGCAAGACATATCAGGTCGAGATTTCCCTGGTACAGCCCGAAGCAAGGTCAGCATCGTTCTCATTCGATATCTACAGCCGCGGTCCGGTTGACCTCGAGAAGGTTGCAGGCAAGGTTGCAGAGGCCGATGTCATAGTAATGGTAAGCGGTATCTCAAGCGATATCGAGGGCGAAGGCCATGACCGTTCAAGCATTGAGCTCCCGGCTGTCCAGCAGGAACTGCTTCAGGCCATAGACGCTACCGGCAAGCCGGTCGTTCTGGTCAACGTATCGGGCAGCGCAGTAGGTTTCGGAAATGTTGAAAGCAACTATGACGCACTTGTTCAGGCATGGTACGGCGGTCAGGCTTGCGGCAAGGCCGTTGCCGATGTCCTGTTCGGTGCATACAATCCTGCAGGCCGTCTGCCGGTCACCTTCTACGCATCGACTGACCAGCTGCCTGATTTCCAGGACTACAGCATGCAGAACCGCACATACCGTTACTTCCAGGGCGAACCTCTGTACGCCTTCGGTTACGGTCTCAGCTACACCACATTCAGCTATGGCGATGCCAAGGTTTCAGGCAAGCCACAGTCAATGACCCTGTCAGTTCCTGTAACCAACACCGGTTCAATGGACGGTGACGAGGTCATCCAGGTCTATGTCAAGTCACTGGAGAACGCCAGCGCACCTATCAAGTCGCTGTGCGGATTCGCCCGCGTGAACATTGCTGCCGGCCAGACCGCAACGGTAAATGTCGAACTGAACAAGGAGACCTTCTTCTTCTATGACGAGCAGGCCGATGACCTTGCATTCAAGCCCGGCAAGTACCAGCTGCTGTACGGTCCGTCATCACTTGACGCTGACCTCAAGGCATATGACATAACAGTCAAGTAAGGCATTCTGGACAATGAAGAAAGCAGTCTGCACACTTGTACTGGCACTTTCAGGAGCGTGCGTCCTGGCGCAGCCGTCAGGGCTGCAGGGACGCAGCGCCTTCCCTGACGGTTCATATTCACCGGTAACGAACATAAACCGCAACGGGTACCCAAGGGTTCTTGAAGACGGCAGTGTGATGTTCCGTGTCAACGCTCCTGCAGCCAATCAGGTCCAGATTGACCTGGGCGGCCGCAAGTACGATATGGAAAAGGTCCAGGGTGGGGCATGGACCATTACAACCGCCCCTCAGGTTCCCGGATTCCACTACTATTCGCTCATAGTTGACGGAGTCTCCACAAGCGACCCGGCCAGCTACACCTTCTACGGATGCAGCCGCGTGTCAAGCGCAATTGAGATAAAGGAAGACGGAATGGATGACTTCGAGGTCCAGGATGTTCCCCACGGACAGGTACGCACCCTGTACTACTACTCACATCTGGAAAAGGAATGGCGCCCCATCTGCGTCTATACCCCCGCAGGCTATGAAAAGGGCCGCAAGCGCTATCCCGTGGTCTACATACAGCATGGAGGAGGCGAGGACCACACCGGCTGGATGCAGCAGGGACGTGTGGCCAACATCATGGACAATCTGATTGCCAGCGGCCGTGCCGTTCCTATGATTGTGGTCAGTCCCAACAGCAACATAACCCGTGGAGGAGGAGGTTACAGCCGTACCGGCATGCAGCCGTATCTGGACGAAATGGCCACCCAGATAATCCCGTTCATTGACAAGACATTCCGTACAAAAGCCGATGCAAGGCACCGCGCCATGTGCGGCCTTTCAATGGGCGGAGGCCAGTCATTCTACATTGGTCTCAACAGTCCTGAGCTGTTCGCCAACGTAGGCATTTTCTCAACTGGAATGTTCGGTGGAATCCAGCAGGCCAAGGAGCTTGACCTTGAGGAAGAGGTACCTGGAATCATTTCTGACACAAAGAAGTTCAACAGCAGTTTCGACCACTTCTACATGACCTGCGGAGAGCAGGATCCACGAATCCGGCATACGGAGAAGATGGTGGCACGCATGAAGGAAGCAGGCATTGATGTGGAATTCCAGTCATTCCCGGGTGACCACGAATGGCAGCCATGGCGCAAATCGCTTCACGCCTTTGCACAGAAACTGTTCAAGTAAGCTCCAGGGAAAAATAACTGCAGGGCCGTCACTCGTGTCCTACATGTGAATAGTTGTCCGGCTCAATGTGGACATTTATCTGGGTTTCACTCCCGAAATGTTCCGTGAGCCGGGCTTCAACTTGTGTGGCTATATGGTGTGCCTCGACAATGGTAATGTTATGATCCACCATGATGTGCATGTCCATGATTATTGAAGGGCCGCTCTGACGGGTCTTCAGATTATGGACGTCAGTCACGCCATCGACATCAGATGCAATGTCCAGAATTGTCTTCTCGGTCTCTTCAGGAAGCGAAACGTCAAGCAGCTGACGGGCCGACGGCAATGCCATTTTGACTGCCACCACAAAAATCACGATTGAAATGACGCAGCCCATAATGGGGTCAAGAATAATCCAGCGGCTGCCAAGACAGATAGCTCCGGCAATACCGATCAGCGAACCGACCGATGACAGGGCATCGCTGCGGTGATGCCATGCATTGGCCATGACCGCCGGAGAATCGACCTTCCGTCCAACATGGGCTGTGATCTGGTAACAGAACTCTTTTGCCGCTATCGATACTATGGCTGCAATGAGCGCAATCTTTCCGGGAGTGGCAATCTCTTCGCCGCCAAGGACTTTTCTGATATTGTCAATACCGGTTGACAGGATTCTTGCTGCAACCACTATAAGGATAATGCTGAGAATGAATGTGGCCATGGTTTCAAACTTGCCGTGACCGAAATCATGGTCCTTGTCACGGCTCTTGCCCGAAATCTTGAGAAAGACAAGTATAATGATGTCGCTGACGAAATCAGACAGTGAATGCACACCATCGGCAATCATGGCTGAACTCCGCCCTACAATGCCGGCAATGAGTTTGAACACGGTCAGGACGGCATTGATGGCCATCCCGATCCACGTGATACGTGAAATACGTTTCTCTCTTGAAACATCCATAACTATTACTGTTGACAGGAAAGAATCATTCTATAAACCATTCGTTGGGCAACAGGTAACCCAATGTCACTCCGAAGTTCGATGCGTTGTAACGGCTTGTGGAGAAATCGGCAAAGACATTGAAACATATCTTGTTGTACTGGGCCACAAAGTTCAGTTCGCCCATAAGCTGGAATCCGCCCAAAGGTTTGCCGTATTCGGCAATTCCATCGGCATTCAGAATAGTCCTTGACGGCTGGAAGGCATAGACTTCAGAACGGACGTGGAAAATGCTGTTGATTATGAATATCGGTCTGAGTCCAGCGGCCAGATAAGCGTTTGCACGGAATTCGGGATCGAACATGAAACGGCTGTTCGGGGTGGGGCGGAAAGCTCCGGCCTGCATGATTGAACTCTGGTAATTGAATGAAAGGTTTCTTGTTGAATAATACCCCTCCAGATAGGTTCCAAGCGAAACACGGTCTCCAAGATGATGATACCTTTCCAGCCGGACCTGTGCCTGAAGCCATGAACGGTCAACCTTTGGATTGGTTGCAGAACGGCGGTTACCGGGACGATACTCATCATCTTCCGTATATATCTGTGCACGGATTGTATTGGAGTAGCCCTCGGTAGGATACATCAGAGCATTAAGCGTATTGCCGGTAAAGGTAATCGAGCTGCCAAGTATGTTATGGTTCGAGCAGTCATACTTGAACGTATGCAGATCAATGTTGCTTGAATTCGAGTAGAAATCCCTGTGCTGGGCCACACCAAGTGCAAATACAGCCTTAAAGTTGTTGAGGAACGGTCTGGACAATTTCAGTTTGGCAAACACTTCCGTTTCCTTGTTCAAAGCCGGCATGACATTGTCCGAATAGAAAATGTAACCGGACTTGAAGTAGTTCATGTTGTTGAATGCCAGCTGCATTGACAGTGCCAGGGGGACTCTTGTGGCAAGGTCGATCCTCGTTGTCAGCTGGGCGTTGTTATAAGCCTTTCCAATCTGGCCTTCAAGCATGTAGAAACCCGATGCCTCACCTATATGACTGTATGCGACAGAACCGTACAACTGGCTTGAGATGCTTGATGAAAGACCGCCGCCAAGACTGAATGTGGGATGGTCATCAACCTGTACGTCCATGGACAGCAGCATAGCCTGGGAAATGGAATCAAACGTTGTCGTTGGCGTTACACGGCTTACCGCATCATTGGAAAGGAGACGGAAATAACCGGACTTGACCTCTTCAAATGAAAGCTGCCTCTTGCCGGAGGGATTGAACTCCCTGACCACATACCTTCTCTGCAGGTCATCGATTCCGGAAATATTGGAGAGTCTGAATACGGGTTCGGGAATACGGCTCTTGAATTCGCTGCGCCGGAACTTGAGGTCTATGCTGTCACGACGTTCATCGACACGCCGCTTTATTTCATTCATGACAAGCATGGTCTTCTGGTATCCATAATCCGATACAGGGTCAACAAGCTGGAAGTCAAGCATTCCCACGCCCTCGGGCATGCAGTTGATCTTTATTCCGAGTGACGGATCCAGACTGTAGTCACTCTTCTGCATTATCATGCTGCGGACCTGCCCCATAAGGTCATAGTCATCAGGGAAGGGCTCGTTCTCACCATCGGCCGTAACACTGCCTATGATGAAGGTGGGATTGAACTCGCGCACCATGACATCGACCGGGAAATTGTCATATATTCCACCGTCAAAGGCAAGTATGGAGTCTATTCTGATTGGGCTGAACACGAACGGAATAGACATGGACGCGCGGACTGCATCACCCAGATCGCCCTTATCCAGCACAATGGCCCCCTTGTTGAAGACATCCGATGCCACAGCCCTGAACGGTATCATCAGATTGTCAAAGTCACGGTCACAGGCAGCCGATGCCCCTGAATAGATATCCACAAAGGCCAGGTTCATCTGGGACGGATTGACCACGCTGTTCACCATAGGCCTGAGAACGGTCATGGAATCGCGCACGGCTATACGGGCATCGATTATTGCAGGTTTTGGGTCCTGCTGGCGGTAGAAATACTGGTACGACATGTCCTTCTCACCAGTGTACCAACGCTCGAAATCCTCGCTGCGTATAAGCTGTTCCATCTCATCGGGAGTATAACCCATTGCATACAACGAGCCGATTACTGCTCCCATTGAAGTACCTGTAATGAAGTCAATTGGAATGCCGTTCTCCTCAAGGGCACGTATCACGCCTATGTGAGCCATGCCGCGAGCGCCGCCGCCGCTCAGCACCAGACCCACCTTCTGCGCTCCGGCACCAAGTGACAGAGTCAGCAGCATGGCAAAGAGTGAAAAAGCCCTTCTCAGATTCATATTCTTCAAAAATACACAAAAAAAGGCGCTGCAACAATTTGAGCGCCTTTTTTTATCAAAAATTGAGATTCAGGGCATCATATCAGCTCGACACTGCGACGAATGAATCTGGAAAGTGCCTCGCCTTTGAGCATTCCGTTCTGAAGCAATGCCAGATCAATGAGTTCGTGAACAATCTTGTTGTCCTTTGAGAAATCCGAATAGATGCCGTCAATGGCACTTTCCTTCTCTGAAATCTGACTCTCAATCGTTTCCTTTTCGTCCTTGTTGTCCTGAGCCTTGAGTTCCTTCAGGGCATCAAGCTCTGTCTGAATTGGCTTGACCTGCTCGCTGCAGCTGCTTTCAGCATCGGCAAGAACGGTCTTTATGAGCTTGTGGTCAGTGTTCAGCACCACATTGTACATGTCAGGCATATCTCCGTAGAAGCTCATTCCGGACTGGATGGCTGCCATATCCTTCATTCTGCGCATATATTCGCTGCATGTGATCATGACAGGAAGTGCGTTTTCGCCAAGCGGCTGGGCATCGACATGGAAATCGGCCTTTTCAATCTTTGGCAGCTGGCTCGAGAACACCTTGGTTATCATGCGCATGCTGGTGTCAGGCAGACGGTCAGCCTTGGCATCGTCCTTGACAATGAGACGGTCAATGGTATCACTGTCAACACGCATGAAACGGCTGTTCTGGCCGAATTTCTGCTCGAGCATGCCAATCACTGCAACGTCCAGGCTGTTGTCCATGAGCAGGACGCTGTAGCCTTTTGACTTGGCAGACTCAATGTAACCGTACTGCGACTCGCGGTCTGTGGCATACAGATAGATAAGGTTCTTGTCCTTGTCTGTCTGGGCGGATTCTATCAGGGTCTTGTATTCCTCGAATGTGAAATACTTGCCGTCAGTGTCCTTCATGAGGGCAATCTTCTCCATCTTGGAATAGAAGTCCTCTTCAGTAAGCATGCCGTAGTTGATGAACAGCTTGACATCGTCCCACTTGGACTCGAAGTCCTTGCGGTCATTCTTGAAAATCTGGGAAAGACGGTCTGCAACCTTCTTGGTGATGTAGCCCGATATCTTCTTGACGTTGCTGTCGCTCTGCAGGTATGAACGTGACACGTTGAGCGGAATGTCCGGAGAATCAATGACGCCATGGAGCAGTGTCATGAAATCAGGCACAATACCCTCGACATTGTCCGTCACGAAAACCTGATTGCAGTACAGGTGTATGCGGTTCTTCTGGAGATCCAGATTGCTCTTGATTTTCGGGAAATAGAGGATACCGGTCAGATGGAACGGGAAATCGACGTTCAGGTGAATCCAGAACATAGGCTCGTCCTGCATGGGATACAGTTCACGGTAGAATGACTTGTAATCCTCATCCTTGAGTTCGCTTGGAGTCTTGGTCCAGAGCGGTTCCACATTATTCATCACGTTATCCTGGTCTGTTTCGACCTCCTTTCCGTCCTTCCATTCCTTCTTCTTGCCGCATGCGATGGGTACGGGCAGGAAGCGGCAGTATTTCTTGAGGAGTCCCTGAATTGCGGTCTCCTGCAGGTATTCCTTGCTGTCATCGTCAATATGGAGGACTATATCGGTTCCACGGTCTGACTTATCGGCATCGGACAGTTGGAATTCAGGTGAGCCGTCGCAGCTCCATTTCACGGCCTGGGCACCCTCCTGATATGATTTTGTAATGATTTCGACCTTCTTCGAAACCATGAAGGCCGAATAGAATCCAAGTCCGAAATGACCTATTATGGCACTTGCCTCATTCTTGTATTTTTCAAGGAAGTCATTGGCACCTGAGAATGCTATCTGGTTGATGTACTTGTCAATTTCCGAAGCAGTCATGCCAAGTCCGCGGTCACTGACGGTAATGGTGTCCTTTCCGACAGTAACATGAACTGTCAGGTCGCCCAGTTCGCCCTTGAATTCGCCTTTTGAAGAAAGGGTCTTGAGCTTCTGTGTGGCATCGACAGCATTTGAAACTATCTCGCGAAGGAATATTTCACGATCACTGTAAAGGAACTGCTTGATTACAGGAAAGATGTTTTCAGTAGTTACTCCAATTTTTCCGTTCTGCATAATATTATATTTCAATTAAGTTATACTGACATTTTGACTTTCATGGTGACAACGGCTGACTGTTTGTCACCAGCATTATAAATCCGATGCCTTGCCGGCTCTTGCCGTAAGGTCTGTCCCGTTGTCTGAAACATCAACGGTCAGGATGCATCCCTGAGGACAGTCACCGTCAAGCAGGAGTTCGGACAGACGGTCTTCGACATACGTCTGTATGGCGCGTTTCAGTGGACGTGCTCCGAATTCGCGGCTGTAGCCCTTTTCCGCAAGGAATGATCTGGCTTGCGAAGTCACTTCAAGAACATGGCCCATGGCGGAGATACGTTCCTCCAACTGCATGAGTTCGGTATCGACAATCTTTCCAATGGATTCGCGGTCCAGCTGGCGGAATGTGATTATCTCATCGATACGGTTGATGAATTCAGGAGCGAATGATCTGTTCAGGGCCTTTCTGATAATCTCCTGACGGGCAGTCTCGATATTCGTATCGCTTGTGCCGAATCCGATTCCGCTGCCGTATTCCTGAATCTGGCGCGAACCCAGATTGGAAGTCATTATTATAATGGTGTTGCGGAAATCGACTGTACGTCCGTCACTGTCCGTGAGACGTCCTTCGTCCATGACCTGAAGCAGTATGTTGAAGACATCCTGATGCGCTTTCTCAATCTCGTCGAAAAGCACAATGGAGTAGGGCTTGCGGCGCACCTTTTCGGTAAGCTGGCCGCCTTCTTCATATCCCACATATCCCGGAGGCGCTCCAGTCAGACGGGAAACGGCGAACTTCTCCATATACTCGCTCATGTCAACGCGGATTATGGCATCGGACTGGCCGAACATGAGCAGGGCAAGCTCCTTTGCAAGCAGGGTCTTACCGACACCTGTCGGGCCAAGGAACAGGAACGAGCCTATAGGCTTGTTGGGATTTTTCAATCCGGTACGACTGCGGCGTATTGCACGGGCAAGAGTATCTATGGCCTCATCCTGAGCAATGACCTTACGTTTGAGCGATGGAGCCAGTTCCTTGAGTCTGACACTTTCGCCGGCAGCAATCTTCTGGACCGGAATGCCGGTCATCATGGATACCACCGCTTCTATATTGTTCTGGTCAACGGTCTGGCGCTCGGATTTGAGCGACTCGGCCCAGTTGGCTTTCATGTTCTCAAGTTCCCTTTCAAGTTCCTTCTCGCGGTCACGCAGACGGGCTGCAGTCTCAAAGTCCTGACAGGCAACGGCATGGTTCTTCTCATCTCTTGCGCGGTCCGTTTCCTGCTGTTTCTCCTCAATCTCGACCGGCATGACAACCCCGCCCAGATGTGTACGGGACCCGGCTTCGTCCATGACATCTATGGCCTTGTCAGGCTGTGCCCGGTCAGTAATGTAACGCTCGGAAAGAGAGACGCATGCCTCCAGAGCATGGTCGGTATAGGTAACGGTATGATGCTCCTCATAACGTGAACGCAGGTTCTTGAGGATCTCAAGCGTTTCCTGTGGAGTGGGAGCCTCCACTATTATTTTCTGGAAGCGGCGTTCCAAGGCACCGTCCTTCTCAATTGTCTTGCGGTATTCGTCAACTGTAGTGGCGCCGATGCACTGCAGATCGCCACGCGAAAGAGCAGGCTTCAGCATATTGGCTGCGTCCATCGAGCCTGGAGCCGAACCGGCACCGACTATGGTATGTATCTCGTCAATGAACAGTATTATGTCAGGATTCTTCTTAAGTTCCTGAATAATGGAACGTATCCTTTCCTCAAACTGTCCGCGGTATTTTGTTCCAGCCACAACCGATGGCATGTCAAGGGAAAGCACACGTTTTCCAATGAGCATGGGTGACACCTTACGGTCAACGATACGCTGCGCAAGCCCTTCCACAATTGACGACTTGCCGACACCCGGTTCACCTATGAGTATGGGATTGTTCTTCTTGCGGCGGGTAAGAATCTGTGCAAGACGTTCCATTTCCTTTTCACGTCCTACCACAGGGTCCAGCTTGCCATCACGCGCCGCACGTGTGATATCAGTACTGAAACTGTCCAGAACCGGAGTGCTTGTTCCCGATTTCGTCTGACCTGCAGGTCTGGCTGTCTGCTGTCTGGGCTGACCGCCCGGCAGAGACGGACCATTCGGACCGGGAGCGTATCCGTCATCATCGTCATCATCCATATCATCATTGCCGGTCTCCATGCCCATTGTAGGGGTATCGGATTTTCTGACACCCTTAAGAGCCTGGTAATCAAGTCCGTAATCTGATATAATCTGCCATGCCTCGCTGGAACTGTCACGGGCAATGGCCAGCAGGAGATGACGCACGCAGGCCTCATCGGCCTTTTCAAGACGCGCTTCGAGCAGACTTATCTTTAGCAGTCGGGTCACAGTGGCCGACATGGCAATCCTCTCTATCGGAACTCTGGAACAGTTACCTTCAAATGCCGTCGGAATTGATTCCAGCCGGGCTTTCAGTTCTGCAAGAACGACTCCGTTCTCGACGAGCATGTGAACGGCACTGTTGTCTCCGTCACGCAGCATGCCAAGCACAAGGTCATGAGGCTGCACCTCGGGGTGCGCCAGACGTTCGGCCTCCTCACGGCTCAGCAGCAGGACTGAATTCAGTTTTTCAGAAATTCTCTTATCCATAACGCAAAGATACTGCAAATGGCATGCCAGCTTTTTCCTGACACGATTATTTTGCCTGAAACTTATCAACACCTATTTAAAATATACGCCTCACATTTGGCCGTGTGCTATTTTTGGAGTATTTTTGAATGTTTTTACAGAATCCCCCGAATGGAGGGGAAAAACCAATAAAAAGATACGAAATTGGAACAGCAGGACAGAATTATCAGGGTGAACATTGAGGAAGAGATGAAGTCCTCATACATTGACTATTCAATGTCAGTGATTGTGGCAAGAGCCCTGCCGGACGCTCGTGACGGACTGAAACCGGTCCATCGCAGAATCCTGTACAGCATGATGCGTGACGGTAACACTTCAGACAAGGGATACCGCAAGTCAGCACGTACTGTCGGAGACGTTCTGGGTCATTTCCACCCACATGGAGATTCATCAGTATACGGTGCTCTTGTCCGCCTTGCCCAGGACTGGATAATGCGTTATCCGCTCGTTGACGGACAGGGTAATTTCGGTTCAATTGACGGTGACAGCCCGGCTGC
Source organism: Bacteroidaceae bacterium (assembly GCA_024398615.1). Classification (GTDB taxonomy): domain Bacteria; phylum Bacteroidota; class Bacteroidia; order Bacteroidales; family Bacteroidaceae; genus Colenecus. The sequence goes on along the minus strand of JAKSIU010000022.1, from coordinate 20,903 downwards.
CATGCGTTATACCGAGGTTCGTCTGCGCAAGATAGGCGAGGAGATGATGCAGGACATCAACAAGAACACCGTTGATTTCGAACCCAACTATGACAACAAGGAGGAAGAACCCACAGTCCTTCCGGCATGCATACCAAATCTTCTGGTGAACGGTTCATCTGGTATTGCCGTAGGTATGGCGACCAACATGCCCCCGCACAACCTCACCGAGGTGCTGAACGGATGCATTGCAATGGTCGACAATCCGGAAATCAGCGTTGCAGACCTGATGCAGTACATCAAGGGTCCGGATTTCCCCACAGGTGCTTACATCTACGGCATGAGCGGCGTGCGCGAGGCCTACGAAACCGGACGCGGACGTGTCATCATGCGTGCAAAGGCCGATATCGAGACTGGCCAGCAGCATGACAAGATTGTCGTCACGGAGATCCCGTACGGTGTGAACAAGGCCGAGCTCATCAAGTTCATAGCACAGCTTGTCACCGACAAGAAGATTGACGGAATCAGCAACGTGAACGACGAATCGGACCGCGAGGGCATGCGCATAGTCATCGACATAAAGCGTGACGCCAATGCCAATGTGGTTCTGAACAAGCTGTTCAAGATGACAGCGCTTCAGACATCGTTCGGCGTGAACAACATCGCCCTTGTCAACGGACGCCCCAAGTGCCTCAATCTGAAACAGATCATCCAGTGCTTCATTGACCACAGGCATGAGGTCGTGATAAGACGCACCAAATTCGATCTGGAAGAGGCCAAGAAGCGTGCCCATATCCTTGAAGGACTGATCATTGCAAGCGACAACATCGATGAGGTCATCCATATCATCAAGACCGCCAAGACTCCGGCCGATGCAATCCAGGGACTCATGGACCGTTTCGAGCTGGACGACATCCAGGCCAAGGCAATTGTCGACATGCGTCTGAGACAGCTCACCGGTCTCATGCAGGATCAGCTGCATAACGAATATAACGAGGTGATGGCACGCATTGCAGAACTGCAGAGCATTCTGGATGACCCCGAAAAGTGCAAGGCGGTCATCAAGAACGAAATGCAGGCCATAATCGACAAGTACGGCGACGAGCGCAAGACTGAAATCGTCATGGCCAGCGAGGAGTTCAATCCAGAAGACTTCTATGCCGATGAGCCCATGATCATAACCATGTCACATCTTGGCTACATCAAGCGTACAGCTCTGACCGAATACCGTCTGCAGGGACGTGGAGGAGTAGGATCCAAGGGCAGCGACAAGCGCGAAGAGGATTTCATCGAGCACATCTTCACCGCAACCACCCACAACTACATTCTGTTCTTCACACAGAAGGGACGCTGCTTCTGGCTTAAGGTATATGACATACCTGAAGGCGGAAAGACATCAAAGGGTCGTGCCATCCAGAATATGCTCAACATTGAATCGGACGATGCGATAACCGCATACATTGCCATCAAGAATCTCAATGACGCAGAATTCATCAAGAACCACTATCTGCTGTTCTGCACACGTCAGGGCATCATAAAGAAGACCGTTCTTGAGGACTATTCACGTCCGCGCACCAATGGCATCAATGCCATCAATCTGAATGAAGGCGACAAGGTCATCAACGTTCTTCTCACCGATGGCAACAAGGAAATAATCATTGCCAACCGCAACGGCCGTGCAATCCGGTTCAACGAACAGGATGTACGTGCAATGGGACGCACATCAACCGGTGTGCAGAGCATGCAGCTTGATGGTATTGACGAAAACGGAGACGAAGACTACGTAGTCGGCGTAATTGCCGTTGATCAGGAACCGCAGGAAACCATCATGGTCATTTCCGAACAGGGCTACGGCAAGCGCAGCGAGATTGAGGACTACCGCAAGACCAGCCGTCGCGCAAAGGGTGTCAAGACCCTGAATGTAACTGAAAAGACCGGAAAACTGGTTTCGATTCAGGCTGTAACCGACGATAACGATCTGATTATCATCAACAAATCAGGTATCACACTGCGTCTTGACCTTTCCACCATCCGGGTTATGGGACGCGCCACACAGGGCGTGAGCCTGATCAATCTCGGAAAGAGAAACGATCAGATAGGTTCAGTCTGCAAGGTTGACAGCCAGCCGGAAGAGGAACCTCAGGAGGAACAGAGTGGGGAAGAAGCCCCTGTTCAGAACCAGGAGTCTTCAGAACAGGAATGATTTAACAACCCAACATCAGGAATATATTATTAATGTATAACCAATAATTACTTTCAACATCATGAAGAAATTAATTTTTGTTTTGGTCGCCGCTATGGGTCTCTCAATGACCTCATATGCACAGATGAGCGACAAGGAAATGAAGAAGGCTATCAAGGAAGCCCAGAAGCTTGTCAAGGAAGCCCGTACCGACATGGAACGCGATGACGTGACCAACAAGAGCGGTGCCAAGAAACTTATAGACGAAGCCGTAAAGAACGAGCTCATCAGGGATTGGGACCAGACCTGGTACGAAGCAGCCGAAATCTATAACTACTACTTCAGAGAAGAGAACTCAAAGTCATATACCGGACGTGCCGATACAGTTGCAATGTACAACTATCTGGACAAGTGGTTCGAATATGCTCTGAGAGCTGATTCCCTGCAGCAGATTCCAAACTCAAAAGGTAAGGTATCAAATGAGGTTCGTGAGAAGATGAAGGACCGCATGATAAGCAATATCAGCAACTTCATCAACGGAGGTATCTTCTACTTCAACAACCGCACTGACTACGCACAGGCCTACAAGATGTTTGACAAGTATTTCACACTTGCACAGTGCAATATGCTCAAGGCAGACATGGATGAGGACGAGACCTACAATCAGTACAAGAACAACTTTGCATATTTCCCGGCACTTGCTGCCTACAATCTGGAACAGTGGGACAATTCACTGAAATATGCACTCATTGCAATGAATGATGAGGAATACGGTGAAGCTGCTACCGAATTCGTATGCGAAAGCTACGGCAACCTTGGTGACACAGTCAACTGGCTCAAGACTCTCAAGGATGGACTTATAAAGTATCCGACAGTTGAATATTACTATGGCAAGCTGCTCAACTATTACACCAACGATATGGCTGAACTCGAATCATTCATCAACGAAATGGTTCAGATTGATCCTGAAAAGGCATACAACTACTACGTTCTCGGTTACATTGCACAGCAGAACAAGGAATATGAAAAGGCCATTGCCCAGTACAACAAGGCCATTGAGAAGGACGAGAAAATGGTAGACGCTTACAACAACCTGGGACTCTGCATTCTGCAGCAGGCTGCTGACTTCGACAACGAAAACAAGGTTGATCCACGTACAGCTGCAGGCAAGAAGATTCAGGCTCAGATTGACGAATACTACAAGCAGGCTCTTCCTTACTACACCAAGCTTCGCGAAATTGCTCCCGATGCTAAGGACAAATGGGGAATTGCTCTTTACAACATCTACTACAAGCTCAAGATGACCAACGAATTCAATGAAATCGAGAAGTATCTTGAAAGCCAGAACATGATCTGATCATAAGGTCAAGAAATAGAGGAGCCGGATACCTTATAAGTACCCGGCTCTCTTTTACAATGTCCTATTTAACATAATAGTTATTATGTAACAATAGGATCAGTCGCTACAGTCACTTGTTTTCAGCAAGTATTTCCAGAGCGCGATCAAGAACTGTTGTGTCATCAATAAGAACGCTGCCACCATTTGGACCTGGTTCAATGTGGATTCCAACAGCAGAACCTTTTTTGTAATCAGTACCGCCAAAGAAATTGCGGACAGTTGCAACGTCAAGGTTAAGCTCGTCGGCGATTCTGTGAATGCTGCCTTCCGGCAGTTGCGCCTTGATCTGGCGCAGTTCATTGAATGTGATTAATCTGGTCATATAAGCATTTTTTTGGTTATTTCATTTGATATCATGCAATTCCCTGAGTTATACATGCAGTTATCATGATTACTGCAAATGTACCGTACAGACATATCAGAAAACCATATATGTCACTCTTAAGGAATCCTGAACTCGAATATTTGTTACTATAGCGGTCAATGTGGACAAAACTGAAAGACTTGCTGGAGGCAAACAGTCTGTAAGCCCAATAAACCAACGTGCCTACAAGAGTGCCAAAAATTGCCCCGACAAGGATATCGCCCAAGAAATGGACTCCTAAATAAGTACGTATCAGTGAATTAAGTGTAGCCCAAAGTCCTACAGACAAGCCGAACCACCAGTCTCTGACAAGCCACATGAACAAGACTGCAAGACCAAAGGAATTGGCGGCATGACCGGAAAAGAATCCGAAGCGTCCTCCACGATAGCCATTTACGGTATCAACCATGTCCATCATGGCAGGATCTCTGGTCGGTCTGAAACGTTCAAACATGGGCTTGGCAAGACCTGATGACACACGGTCACAAATCACTACCGTTATTACAAGCAGTAATAAAACAGGAATGATTCTCCGGGCTTCAACGTTACGGAGAATCATGTATATTGCAAATAAAGCAAGTGGAATCCAGATAAAGATAGTGGTATACAAATGGGCAACCCCATCAAGATACAGGGAATCGCTGCCGTTCAACGCCAGCGTAGCTAACCTGTCTGTCTCGATAAGACCTTGTATATCAATCATTAATCTTTCATTATTTAAATTATTTCCATTACCGAAACCGGAAGCCACCCCGTATTTCCGTCCTCAAGTCTTATCTCGACCCATTCTTTCATGCTGGAATCCAGAATCTCGACTTTACGGCCTTCATGCAAAGTAAACAGATCCGTACCACTTTCAATTGGGGTGCTCTTGACCGTAACGCTTGCCTCCATTATGATTGCAGTGTCACGATGACTGATGTTTCCCTTCTGTGTTGAAGCGAAGATATATGATAAAACGGAAACACACAAGAAAAAGGCACCTAAACCCAACGATATTTTACGAACGGTCCTTTTCCCTGAGAACAGGAGCACTGCCGAACAGCAGACGAAAAGGACAAACAGAATTATGGTCAGTATTGTCCATTGCCTGACATCGAGCCAGTTCATGACAGAGCGGAACCAGACGTTAAAGAACAGTTCACTTCTTGGGTTCACCTTGTCAACCGTATGCGTACGGGCAAGTTCCAGATTAAAACGTATATCGTCATCCGTAGGATCCAACAGATATGCGCGTTCATAATTGAGAATAGCCTTGGCAATCTCATCCTGCTGGAACCAGGCATTTCCAAGATTCATGTACAAGGTCGCATTGACACCATCATTTGCAATTATATGCTCGTACATGGATATGGCTGTAAGGAAATCGCCCTGGATATAGGCACTGTCGGCCTTTTCGACAGTAATCTCATTGGAAATACCCTGCGCACCGCTTTCGCTCTGAGCTTCGTTGTTGTCCTGAGCCTGACCTGAAACAGAGAACAAGGTCAGCAATGACATCAGAATCATTGTCTTTCTCATAGTCATTTTCATTTGATGGAATTTTCAATTCGTCCTATTGTCTCTGATGCCTCCTCAAACAGACGGTCCATGCGACCTGTATCGTCACCTGGAGCAAACCGTGCAAACTCACAGTCATCCATCAGTCTGAGAATCATGGAAACGAGCTCCTCGCCTGCCCCACGTTCCTTAAGAGTCTCACGGATGTTATCCTTTGACAGATCCGATACAGGAATTGACAACCGGTCTCCCAGATATCCGTTCATGGCCCGCATCATCTCATCATAGAACTGGTCCTTTTCACCTGCCTTCATAAGCTTACCGGCCTTCTTGAGACGCTTGGAAGCAACCGAACCGGCCTTCTTGATGCGTACTCCTGCCTGATTGGCCTTGTCACCTGCACGTTTGCTGCGCATAAGCACGAGTCCTGCCAGTATTATGACCGGAACAATTATGCATAACCAGAATGGCAGTGAATCAAGAAGCATGTCGTCCTGAGCCTGCAACTTGGCAGGTGTGGCGTGGAATCGGACATCCTGTCCCACATATTTCAGTTCTTCCTTGCTCACGTAAGAACCGGCTGCAACCTGTGACTGTTCCCCACCCTGTCCTTTGGCAACTGAAATGTCGTATGACTCGGTCTGAATGGTCCTGTATTCCGATGTCTTGGTATCAAAGTACTGGAATTCGACAGGAGGAATCGTAAACTGGCCGGCATGACGCGGAATGACAAGATATTCAAACACCTTATTTCCAGTCTGACGGCCTCCCCTGATATTATACTTGTTCTCTATCTTGGGATCGTATATGTCAAAGTCCTGAGGGAACTTGACTTCGGGAGTCTTGACCAGTTTAAGGTTACCTGTACCGGAAAGAACGACCCTGAGAGTAATTGCATCATTTGCTGAAACCTCTGTTGAACTGATGGTGGAACTGATGCTGAAATCACCCACACCGCCATAGAAACTCTGGGTCTTTCCCTGCGGAAGCGGTTTGACGTTAACCTTAATGGAACGCGTCACCAGATCCTTCTTCATCTGGACATAGCGGCCTGCATTGAAGAAGAAATCGAACATGTCATTGCTCTCGACAGGCTGCTGGATAACGCCTTCAAATGTATTGGAGGGAATTTCCAGTTCTCCGCTATGTTGAGGGAACAGTACGTACTGGCTCCACACCAGAGAACGATAGTTACGTCCGTTGTAATGTTCAAGCTGGAACTCCTTCTGCTGGGGAAGCTCGACCTCCTGGACGTGGAAATTCTTGAGATCAGGCATCTTGGTTGTCAAGCTGGTCAGTTCTATGCTGGGTGCGACATAGACCTTATATGTAAGCAGCAACGCTTCCTGTTCATAGACATTCGTGCGGTCAACACTAGCCAGCATGAAAAGATCATCGGCCGAAACAGTTCCGTTCTGCGACTGTCCTCCGGAACGACCGCTACCCTGTCCTGCTCCCGGATTTGAGCTCTGGGTATTCTGATCTGGCGGCAGCACCTTAATGGTCAGGCCATTGGATTCCATCTTCTCCTTTTCGGCAGTGATGCTGGCGGGACCGATTTCAATTGTCCCCTCTTCATTGGCCACAACAGTAAAGGTGAATTTTATGGTGGTATTCTGTGTGGTTTTGCCATTGACAACGGTTATGCTTGACGATGTCGATGTGTTCGGGCCTGAAAGCACAGACAATCCGTTCATCTGTGGCGGACGGAAATCCTTCACATTACGCGTATTGACCACATACGAAATATTGAACCTGTCGCCCAGCACTACTGCCTGTGGAGCCTGCGCTGTGAATGACAGTTCATCGGCATACACCTTCCCTACTCCACAAATGAGCAGAATCACCGCCCAAAGTGAAATCCGTGCAATTCTATCAGATATTCTCATCTTTACCAATCCTTTTCAAGTTGTTTTTTGGGACTTACCTGCATCATCTGCTGCTGAACACGTTCCTGCACCTCCTTTTCATCCTGCATGGCAGCCTGAAGCAACTGCTCGGCATTTTCCTTCGACATTTCCTCAGACTGGGGTTGCTGCTGTTGCTGCTGCTCGTCCTGATCCTGCTGATCCTGTTGCTGATTCTGCTGGTTCTGTTGCTGGTCCTGCTGGTCTTGCTGCTGATCCTGCTGGTCCTGCTGCTGATCCTGTTGATCCTGCTGTTGATCCTGCTGCTGTTTCAGCATTTTCTGTGCCAGAATCATATTGTAACGTGTCTCGTCATCATTAGGGTTATTTCTCAAAGCCTGCTTGTACGATTCCACGGCTTTGTCATACTGTTCGGATGCATGGAACACGATTCCTTCATTATGGTATGCTGCAGCCAGTTCCTTCTTCACCTTTTCCAATTCCCTTGGATTAGCCTGAACTGAAGGATCATTTTTTCTGGCCTCCAACAGCCCGGCTGTCTTACGGAACTGTTCCATAGCTTCCTGGGCCTTCTGCTGGGCAATATATGTATTTCCCAGATTGAACGATGCCTGTGGCATATCCGGATTCACATCGGCAGCTTTCAGATAGTTCTCTTCGGCCTTGACAAACAGACTGTCACCGTAAAGCCGGTTGCCACTTCTCACATACGAACGGTCAGTCCGTTGCGCCATGCATAGCTGCGAACATGCGGCAAGCAGAAAAATCAATACTGTCCTTTTCATTCTTTCCTTTCAACAAGTTGTTTAAGCCAGTTCTTACCCTTAAGTCTGGGATTACGGCTTTCAGTAATGACTGCAGCCACAATTACCAGAACAAGAACAATCCATGCCAGAATGCGGAACTGTTCGTCATATTCAGTATAGACCGTAGTCTCCATATCGGCCTTTGCCAGTTTATCCAACTGTTCGACAAGTGCCTTTTCGGCCGCATTGGAATTGTCGACATAAAAATACGAACCGTTTCCGGCAGCGGCAATCTCACGGCACATGCTTTCGTTAAGCTTGGTTACCACGACATTCCCCTCCTTGTCACGACGGAACTGTCCGTTCTTTCCTTCAGGTATCGGTGAGCCCGATGGCAGTCCCACTCCAAGAACATTAACCATGAATCCTTTCTGTGCGGCCTCCTGCGCGGCTTCAATAGCCCCACCTTCGTGGTTTTCGCCATCGGTTATCACAATGATGGCCTTACCGACACCTTCGTTCGGAGTGAAACTGCGCTGAGCAAGGTCAAGGGCTGCCTTGATGTCAGTACCCTGACGGGCAATCAACTCAGGCGAAATGGTGTTAAGGAACACCTTGGCGCTGACAAAGTCACTGGTAATAGGCAGCTGGACAAAGGCGTCACCGGCAAATACAATGAGACCAATCTTGTCATCCTTGAAGCGGTCGACAAGGTTTGAGACTATTCTCTTTGACTTTTCAAGACGGTTGGGAGCCACATCATCGGCCAGCATGGAATTTGAAATGTCCAGGGCAATGACGGTCTCAATGCCACGACGGGTCACGGTTTCCTGCTTGGAACCGAACTGAGGTCTTGCCAGCATTATGCAGCCCAGTCCGAATGCTGCGAACAGCAGCCAGAACTGAAGACTGTTTCTCCATGTTGAAAGGTCGGGCATGAGCCCAGACAGCAGTTTCCAGTCACCGTACGCCTCAATTCTCTTCTTTCGGCGCACGTTTGATATAATCCTCAATGCCACCATCAGCACAAGTACTGACAGCAGGTAGAGATATTCCGGATTTGCAAACTTGAACATGATTTCTACTTTTGTTTAAACGTCATGGTATTGTCCTCAATACGGTCTGTTTGAGAATGACCGATGCCAGAAGAAGCAGGACCAAAGCCAGAGCAAACGGCTGATATTCCTCTTCATTACGGCTGAACTCCTTGACCTGCAACTTGGTACGTTCCAATTTATCAATCTGCTCATAAACCTCCTGCAGCTTACTGTTGCTGGTCGCACGGTAGTATATGCCATCGGTTTCGGTTGCAATGCGACGGAGCATGTCCTCGTCAATTTCAACAGCCATATTGACATATTGGGTACCAAAGGCAGACTGGACAGGATAAGGCGCAGTACCGTTCGTGCCTACACCTATGGTATAGACTCTGATTCCGAAGCTCTTTGCCATTTCGGCGGCAGTGAGCGGTGATATTTCGCCCCTGTTGTTGGAACCGTCAGTCAGCAGTATGATTACCTTTGACTTTGCCTCACTGTCCTTAAGACGACTTATTGCATTTGCAAGTCCCATGCCGATGGCTGTTCCGTCATCTATGATTCCCCTGGCTGCTATGTCGCTGCTCACATTCTGGAACATGTTCAGAAGAACAGCATGATCAACAGTCATAGGACATTGCGTGAAAGCCTCTCCGGCAAAGATGGAAAGTCCGATATTGTCATTCGGTCTGCCGGCAATGAACTGCGATGCCACCTCCTTGGCAGCTTCAATGCGGTTCGGCTTCAGGTCTTCGGCAAGCATACTGGTAGAAACGTCCATGCACATCATTATGTCAATGCCTTCAATCTCAGTATCCTGCCAGCTGTCTGTAGTCTGAGGACGGGCAAGAATGATTGACAGAAGCACTATGGAAGCCATTGAGAAAATGAAAGGCAGATGCTGGAGATATGATTTCCAACTCTTTGGCAATGACGAATAAGGCGCAAGCGAAGGCACGGCCAGAGAAGCTTTCCTTTTACGCCCCTTAAGAATATACCAGATGGTCAACGGAATGACCGCCAGCATAATCAGAAGGCATGCTCTGTTTGCGAATATCATGATTGTGATTGTACTTTAGAAAAACAGATAATACACTTTGACAAAGAAAAGAACCGCCATGGTCACTGCTGCAGCCCCCAGAACCAGACATACGGAAAGGATGGCTATTCCAGCCTCCTTGCTGCGTCTTTCCTCAACCACAGTCTCTTCCAGTTTGGGATTGAGCTCTTCGGGAGTCAGTTCCAGCTGCGTTTCCTTGACGAATTCAACCGCGCCAAGAAGGTTCCTGTCATTTTCGCCAAGAAGAGGACGCACCTTTGCAAACTTGACCATATCGGCCGTGGAGAGCAGTCCCTTCAGTTCATCCAGAAGAGCATGATCCGGATGATTCTCAAGATTTTCAATAATCTGGTCCGATGTCATCTCCATGGCATTGAAGCCGAACCTTTCGTCAATGTAAGTACGGAGAATGTCGGTCAGTCTTGTATAATATGTCTTGGGATCCTGATCATGTGCGCTGCCAGACTGTCTCAAAGATTCAATCTCACCTAATGCGCGGACATGTGCCGGCACTTTAGGTTCCAGCTTTATCTTCCTGATAATAGGCTTATTATCGCGATATCGCTGAAACAGGTATAAGCCGACAATAGTGCAGGCAACCGCCAGGAAAAGGAACAGAAGCGGCAGTTTGAGTTCAGCTGCGGTAATACGTGCATCCATGTTCTCCTTTGGCGGGAACAGTTCCTTCTCGTGTCCTTCAGGAATTTCAAATGTCTGGAATGACAGGGCAAGAGCATCGGATTGGAACTCTTCTCCGTCAACCTTTACAGGAAGTGGCGGAATGAATATCAGCGCCGAATCAAAACAGGTTACAATGTATGTCCTTGTAACGGTCATTCTCTTACCTCCGTTAATCAACTGTGTATCAGTTACTACAGGAGGAACTATCTCAAGACCGCGAACAATGGTGTCGGAAAACAGAGGGAACTCTATTTCCTGATCCCTGTCACAACTGACTTCAATGTGAAGACCGGTCTGCTGTCCCACCCACAGCATCATTGAATCAAGACTGGCATGAACTGCAGCATCATCCGACGCACATACCGGACATGCAACCAGCACAAATGCCAGAACCGTAGAAAAGAATGATTTTATCCTGTTCATAATCAGTTTCTTTTAGCAAACAGACTCATCAGGGCCTTGACATAATCCTGGTCAGTCCTGACAGAAACACTGTCAACGCGGCTGCGGGTCAGAATATCATTCAGGCGTTCGCTGCTTTCACGGAACCAGGTGTCATGAGCTTTTCTGACTGCCTTTGACGAACTGTCTACATACATGGTCTGACCTGATTCCAGATCCTGCATAAGCACAAGTCCGACATCAGGAAGTTCTTCCATACGGCGGTCGTAAACGCGCAGAGCCACGACATCATGCTTGCGGTTGGCAATGGTAAGCGCGTTGCTGAAATCACCGGAATCAAGGAAATCGCTCAGAAGGAATGCCGTACATCTCTTCTTGACCGCATCGGTCAGGAACACCAGAGGTTTGGATATATCGGTAGCATTGCTTTCAGGCTGGAAATCAAGCAGTTCCCTGATAAGATACAGAATGTGACGACGTCCCTTCTGCGGTGGTATGAACTTCTCTATCCTGTCACTGAAAAACAGCAGGCCGACCTTATCGTTGTTCTGAATGGCGGCAAACGCCAGCGTGGCAGCAATCTCAGTGAGCATTTCGCGTTTCATACAGGTATCGGAACCGAAATTCAGACTGTTTGAAACATCGACGAGAAGCATCACAGTGAGCTCACGTTCCTCCTCATAGACCTTGCTGTACGGCTTGTTCATCCTTGCCGTAACATTCCAGTCAATGTCGCGGGCATCATCACCATACTGGTATTCGCGTACTTCACTGAATGCCATACCACGACCTTTGAAGGCGGTATGGTACTGTCCTGCAAAGATATTGTTTGACAGACCACGGGTCTTGATCTCTATCTTGCGGACCTTGGCAATGAGTTCAGCGGTCTCCATTTTATCAAGGCACTTCAACCTTGTTCAGAATACGGCTGACAAGTTCATCGGCGGTCACGTTGGCTGCCTCAGCCTCGTATGAAAGTCCGATACGATGACGCAGCACATCATGGGCAATGGCTCTGACATCTTCAGGAACCACATAACCGCGGCGCTTGATGAAAGCGTATGAACGGGCGGCAAGAGCCAGATTGATTGAAGCACGCGGTGATGCACCGAATGAGATGAAGCTGCTTATCTCCTTGAGTCCGTACTTTTCAGGATAACGTGTTGCAAAGACAATGTCGGCAATGTACTGCTCAATCTTCTCATCCAGATATACCAGTTCCACGACCTTGCGTGCCTGAATAATGTCATCGCAAGTCATGACCGGCTTGACAGTACCGACCTCGTGATGAATCTGCTGGTGGATGATTTTCTTTTCCTCTTCAATCTTGGGATAACCGATTACGGCCTTCAGCATGAATCGGTCAACCTGAGCCTCGGGAAGAGGATATGTACCCTCCTGCTCTATAGGATTCTGAGTCGCAAGCACCAGGAACGGCTTGGGAAGGCTGAAAGTCTCACCGCCCAGAGTCACCTGACGTTCCTGCATGGCTTCAAGCAGAGCACTCTGGACCTTGGCCGGAGCACGGTTAATTTCATCGGCAAGTACGAAGTTGGCAAAAACGGGACCCTTCTTTGCAACAAACTGCCCGTCCTTCTGACTGTAAATCATGGTACCGACCACATCGGCAGGCAGAAGATCAGGAGTGAACTGGATTCTGCTGAATCCTCCGTCAATAAGCTGTGCAAGGGTCTTTATGGCTAAAGTCTTGGCAAGACCGGGAACACCTTCAAGAAGAACATGTCCGTCTGAAAGCAGACCTATAAGCAATGACTCGACCAGGTGTTTCTGTCCTACTATCACCTGATCCATTCCAGCCATAAGATTGGTCACGAATGCGCTTTGCCTTTCAATGCGCTCATTCAGTTCCCTAATATCAATGTTTTCACTCATAACATATTAATTATTAATCGGTTATTTCAAATTCCACATGTATTTCAGAATTATTGCCAGTCCGAAATTATATCATATGGGAAATTGGTGTCACTTAAAAAACGATAAACAATACTTACTTTGACGAAAATAGTTTAACGGTTGCAAAGAATTGGAATATTCACTTTAGTTCCGGCATTAATTCTATTGAAATCCAAAGATTTGTTATAGGCGGCTATGTAGGGCCAAAGTTTTTTCGTTCCGTAATATTTCTGAGCTATTTTGGTCAGAGTCTCACCACTTTCCATGACGTGAACCGTCAAAAGTCCACCAATCATGTAATTGACAGTATCCGCAATGGAAATGTCAGAAAGATCCCGCTTGCTGTCGCTGTCAACAAGAACGAATGAAGCCATTGCATCAGCCGGTTTCTGAACAGGAATCTCAATTACAGGTTCCTTCTTCACCACGGTTTCAGGCTCCGGTTCGGAAACAGGTTCTGGCTCCGGTTCGGAAACAGGTTCTGGCTCCGGTTCGGAAACAGGTTCTGGCTCCGGTTCGGAAACAGGCTCAGACTCCGTTTCGGAAACAGATTCTGGCTCCGGTTCGGAAACAGGTTCATCCTGAGTAATTTCAACCATGTCCAGAATTGAATCGGTCTTGACAGAATCAACAGCAAATGCCGTATCAGTTCCTTTAGAGCCGTTACTGACATAAACAGGAGATGAAACGGTGGAACTGCCGTTTTTGCAGATGGAATCCATAATGTCAACTGCCACGACCGGCCATAGTGCATAAATGGCGATTCCGGCTATCAACACCAACAGCAGCAGCCATTTGACAATCTTCCTTGAAGCATCCTTTCTTTTCTTCTTTCTCCGGCTTTCCTTATAATATTCGGAATTGCGATAATTTGATATCGTGACCACCGGTTGTTTATGAACTGCAGATGTTTCCACCGGAGCGCTGTCAGAATCATCAGCCGACTGATCTGGCTGCTGTTCTGCAACCTCTTTGAGTCCGGGATTCAGTTTCATCAGTTCACCGGCCTGTTCGTCCGTCAATATCACGTTCCCGAAAGCCGAGAACGGACGGTTCACAGCCTCCTTAAGGTCCGGATCAGGAATGAAACTGATTTTGGAATGCCCCTCAATGACAAAACGCTCACCGGTATTGACATTAACGCTTTCACGATCATCCATCTTGACCAGTTTGAACGTACCGAATCCCTTGACTTTCACCAGACCCTCGGATAAGACCTTCTCTGTGATAATGTCAAAGAATGACTTCACAAACTGTTCAGACATATTCTTGGAGATTCCCACCTCTTGGGCGAACATCTCGGAAAGCTGCGAAAAGTTTATCTTGTTGTCCATAGACGCGCAATTACCAGGAAAGAATCATTTCAGTTTGTCTTTAAGAAGCGAACTCGGCTTATATGATATTGCCAGTTTGGGCGGAACCAGCATACGTACGCCTGTTACAGGATTCACCGATACCCTTTCGCCTTTCTTCTTCACCTCAAGTACGCCGAATCCTGAAATACTTATCGTATCACCGCTGTCAAACACCTTCTCCATCACACTGACCAAGGTCTGCACACCGTCCGATGCCTTCTTTTCATCAATGCGGCAACGTGCTGACAATTCTGACAAAAACTGTTTGTTATTCATAATCCCGGTATATGAGGTTTCTATATCATTAACGGTTCGGCATACAGGTCAAATTCCCTGGCATCGGTAATTCTGACATTGTAGAATCCACCTGTTTCCATTCCTTCCTGAGCCGGAATCAGCACTTCCGGATCCACATCGGGTGAATCGAACTGGGTTCTTCCAATCATCCAGTCACCTTCTCTGCGGTCAATCACAACCTTGAAGACCTTACCTATTTTCTGACCGTTCAGTTCTTCAGAAATGTCCTGCTGCACCCGCATCAGTCTTGACAGACGCGACTGCTTGACATCATCCGGAATGTCATCGGCATAGTGCAGGGCCGAATACGTTCCTTCCACTTCACAGTATGCAAAGGCACCCATACGCTCAAAACGCTGTTCCTTGACGAAATCCACCAGACGGGCGAAATCATCATCGGTTTCACCCGGGAAACCGACCATGAGAGTAGTACGCAAATGTATCCCCGGCACACGTTCGCGGATCTGAGCCAGAAGTTCACGTGTCTGTGCCGCATCAATGTTACGGTGCATACGTTTCAGAACAGGATCACTGATATGCTGCAGGGCAAGGTCCATGTATTTGCACACATTGTCCCTTTCACGCATCACATCAAGCAGTTCCATAGGGAAATCATTGGGATATCCGTAGTGGAGACGTATCCATTCAAGTCCCGGTATGTCTGACAGGCGCTTGACAAGATCGGCAATCTGGGGCCTGTGCGCCACATCTGTGCCATAATACGTCAGATCCTGAGCTATCAGCTGTATTTCCTTCACTCCACGGCTCACCAGCAGCCTGGCCTCGGCAAGAATATCCTCGGCACTGCGTGAACGGTAATGACCGGTCATGAGCGGGATGGCACAATAGGCGCAGTTGCGGTTGCAGCCCTCGGCAATCTTCAGATATGCATAATGTGACGGGGTGGTCAGGAATCTGTCATTCTCAAGCTCCCGTCTCCATTCGTGCCCCATCTCGCGTACAATCCCGTCCCAGTCGAACTTGCCATACCAGCCGTCAACCTCCGGAATTTCCGCCTTGAGTTCACTCATGAACTTCTGGCTGAGACATCCCATGACAAAGATTCTGCCAATACGGCCCTGCTTCTTCAGCTCACCGCATTCCAGAATTGTCTGGATTGACTCTTCCTGGGCATCGCCTATGAAACCGCAGGTATTAATGACAACGGTCTCAGCCGTCGGCTTTTCCGGATCATGCCTCACTTTAAGTCCGATGGCCCTGAACTGAGCCATAAGTTTCTCAGAATCAACAAGATTCTTTGAACATCCTAAAGTAATTATGTCAACACTGCCCTTTCTCACAGCTGCTCCTGTCCAAAAAGTGAGTCAACGAATTCGGTCTTTGAGAAGACCTGCAGATTATCGATTCCCTCGCCAAGTCCGACATAACGCACCGGTACCTGGAACTGGTCAGATATGCCAATCACCACTCCGCCCTTGGCCGTACCGTCAAGCTTGGTAATTGCCAATTGGGTCACATGAGTTGCAAGTGTGAACTGACGGGCCTGCTCAAACGCATTCTGTCCTGTAGAACCGTCCAGAACCAGAAGAACATCGTGAGGAGCACCAGGAACAACCTTGTTCATCACATTGCGGATCTTTGTCAGCTCATTCATGAGTCCCACCTTGTTGTGCAGACGGCCGGCGGTATCGACAAGCACGACATCGGCCCCGCTTGCTACAGCCGAGCTCAACGTGTCGTATGCCACCGATGCAGGATCGGATCCCATTTCCTGATGAATCACCGGCACATCGACTCTGCGTCCCCATTCCTGAAGCTGTTCAATTGCAGCAGCACGGAACGTATCAGCAGCTCCAAGAACGACCTTCTTTCCATTCTTCTTGAACTGATATGCCAGTTTTCCTATCGTGGTGGTCTTTCCTACACCGTTCACGCCTACCACAAGCACAACGTACGGTTTGCAGCCGTCAGGAACGGTGAAACCGTCCTTTGAATCACCTGCATCACCCTCGACAAGAAGGGACGATATCTCATCCCTAAGTATGGAGTTCAGTTCATCAGTACCCATGTACTTGTCACGAGCCACACGGTCTTCAATCCTCTTTATGATTTTAAGCGTAGTCTCGACACCGACATCCGATGTTATGAGAACCTCCTCCAGATTGTCAAGCACATCGGCATCGACCTGTGTCTTGCCTGCAATGGCACGCGCAATCTTGGAGAAAACGCTTGTCTTTGTCTTTTCCAGGCCCTTGTCAAGAACCTGTTTCTTCTCTTTGGAAAAAATTGAAAATAATCCCATCACATTCAGTTTTCAGGCCCTTTGCGCACAAAGAGCCACAAAGTGCAAAGTTATATAAATAAGGTGACAAATGCAATATATACAAAAAAGAAGAGCAGCCCGAACAGGCTGCTCTCCATATTGAAACTGTAAATTGTATCAGAATTACTTGATAGCGTCCTTGAGCTGATCTTCAGTAACAATCTGCTCAGTGAACATGTAAGCACCGGTCTTGGGTGACTTGACCATCTTGATGACCTTGCTCATTGAAACCTTACCGGTACGCAGGGTAGCAACTACTTTCTTTGCCATGGCTTATACTGTATTACTTGATTTCGCGATGGATTGTCATCCTCTTGAGAATCGGGTTGTACTTCTTGAGTTCCAGTCTTTCAGGAGTATTCTTCCTGTTCTTGGTAGTGATATAGCGGGAAGTACCCGGCATACCGCTGTCCTTGTGCTCAGTGCATTCCAGAATAACCTGTACTCTGTTGCCTTTTACTTTCTTTCCCATAATATGTACTCCTAAAGATTATTACGCAATGATTTTGATATCCTTCCAGTCGCAGTAACCGGCAGCTACAGCTTCCTTCAATGCGGCATCAAGACCCTTCTTGTTAATGATTCTCAGGCCGGCAGCACTGAGTTTGAGGCTGATCCAGCAGTTCTCTTCAACATAGAAGAACTTCTTGGTGAACAGATTGACATCGAATGTCCTCTTGGTTCTGCGCTTTGAGTGAGAGACATTGTTGCCAACCATTGCCTTCTTTCCGGTGATCTGACAAATTCTTGACATATCTATTTGATTTTTATTGTTTTTTGCTGTGTTCTCAAAACAGGGTGCAAAATAAGCGATTTTCTTTCAGTCAACCAAATATTGAATGCATATTTTTCAATTCCGCCCTTTCTTTTATAAAATATTAGGAAAAAAAGGACTTAAAGTCTGGTATTTGAGTAAATCGGAACATCTATTGGACAGAAATCCCCGTCAAGATACTTGAAATAGCCGGTGCATGCAATCATTGCCGCATTGTCAGTGGTATATGAGAAGCGAGGAATGAACACCTTCCAACGGTAACGGCGCGCGTGATCCTGGAATGCCTCTCTCAGACCCGTATTGGCCGATACCCCACCCGCTACAGCAACCTGGGTGATTCCGGTATCCTTGACTGCCTGACGGAGCTTCTTCATGAGAATGTCCACGATTGTCTTTTCAAGCGATGCGCACAGATCCTCCTTGTGATGTTCCACAAAATCCGGATCATCCTTCACCCAGTCACGGAGATTGTACAGGAATGAAGTCTTGAGACCGCTGAAACTGTAGTTGTATCCGGGAATATTGGGCTTGCTGAACTTGTATGCGTCCGGATTGCCAAGACGGGCATAGCGGTCAATGACAGGACCTCCAGGATAGCCGAATCCCATTACCTTTGAACATTTGTCCATTGCCTCGCCGGCCGCATCGTCAATGGTCTGGCCCAGGATTTCCATTCTGTTGTAGGAATCCACCCTTACAATCTGGCTGTTACCGCCTGAAACAAGCAGGCAGAGGAATGGGAATGACGGAGTCTCGAGCTGCTCGCCAGGCTGCTTTATGAAATGGGCAAGGATATGTCCCTGCAGGTGGTTGCACTCAATCATCGGAATTCCAAGACTACGTGCAAAACCCTTGGCGAAAGACACTCCCACCAGCAGTGAGCCCATAAGTCCCGGGCCACGGGTGAATGCCACCGCATCCAATGCCGAAGCATCAATTCCGGCCCTTTTCAGAGCGGTATCGACAACCGGTACAATATTCTGCTGATGCGCTCTGGAAGCCAGTTCAGGCACCACTCCACCATATTCCTCATGCACCTTCTGACTGGCAACCACATTCGACAGAAGTTCTCCGTTCTTCATTACGGCAGCCGATGTGTCATCGCATGAAGATTCTATCCCTAAAACGAATACATCCTTTTCCATTCAATCTTTTTCATGAACGTGCCGCAAAGTTACCACATTTTTCATCTACTTTTGCACAATATTTCTTGAAACACATTATACACATGATCTGGAATCCTGATATCGAGTGCATGCCCCGTGAGCAGATGAGAGAACTTCAGGGAGAGAAGCTTAGGAAAATAGTTGCGCATGCCTATGCAAATTCACCTTTTTACAGAAAGCGTTTTGACGAACACGGAGTCCATCCAAGTGACATCAGAAGCATAGACGACATTGTCAAGCTTCCCTTTACCATCAAGAAAGACCTTCGCGACAACTACCCGTTCGGTCTCATGGCTGTTCCCATGACCGATATCATCAGACTCCATGCATCATCAGGCACCACAGGCAAGCCCATCGTTGTGGGATATACCGGACGTGACCTTGACAACTGGAGTGAGGCCGTAGCCCGATGCCTTACAGGATATGGCCTTGGAAAAAATGACCTTGTTCAGATTTCATACGGATACGGACTGTTCACTGGCGGTCTGGGAGCTCATGCAGGCGTCCAGAAGATCGGAGCCACAGTAATCCCCACCAGCAGCGGCAACACCCAGAAGCAGATACAGCTCATGCAGGATTTCGGCACTACCGCACTTGCCTGTACCCCATCGTACGCCATGTATATGGCCGATGAAATAAGGAAAGCAGGAATAGACATTGACCGTCTGAAACTGCGTGTAGGAATTTTCGGAGCCGAGCCATGGACCGGTGCCATGCGTCAGGAACTGCAGAACAAGCTGGGCATAAAGGCGTATGACATATATGGTCTGACTGAGATAAGCGGCCCCGGTGTTGGCGGAGAATGCGAATGCCAGAACGGCACCCATATCTGGGAAGACCTGTTCTACCCGGAAATAATCGACCCGGTCACACTGCAGCCGGTTGAACCCGGACAGAAGGGAGAACTGGTATTCACCACACTTGACAAGTGGGGCATGCCGATGATACGCTACCGTACCCGCGACCTGACCTCTCTGAATTACGAAAAATGCGAATGCGGACGAACCTGCGTACGCATGGGCAAGATTATGGGACGCAGTGACGACATGATGATAATCCGTGGCGTCAACGTATTCCCATCGCAGATTGAGGCAATCCTGCTTGAATTCCCGCAATACGAGCCGTACTTCCTTATTGAGGTTGACAGGGTAAACAACACTGACACATTCGACATTCAGGTCGAGGTGCGTCCCGAGTGCTACACCGACCAGATCAACGAACTGGTGCGCCTGCGTCAGAAACTGGCATCGCGCATCCAGAGCGTAGTCGGAATCCAGCCTAACATCAGAATAGTCCAGCCTAACACGATTGAACGTTCTGAAGGCAAGGCAAAGCGTGCCATCGACCATCGTAAGTTTGAATAATTCCACATCCAAATACTTGAACATCATGCTTATAAGACAGCTTTCAGTATTTCTTGAGAACAGGAAGGGAATGTTTGCCAAAATAGCCAGACTGCTTGGCGACAACGGCATAAACATGCAGGCCTTCACCGTATCGGAGACCGAAGACTTCGGCATAGCCCGCATAATCACTCCCACCGAGCAGACTGACCGCGCAATGGCGCTTCTCAAAGCCAACTCGTACGCAGTGAGCGTGAATCAGGTGCTCTACATCAAATGCGACAACGTGCCCGGCTCCATGGCCAACATCATGGAGAAGCTGGCCGCAGCAGGCATATCGGTAGAATACATGTACGCTTTCTCCGATTCCAAATCCAGCGTTTCAAGGGTAGTGATACGTCCCGACAGACTTGAAGAAGCGAGCACTATTGTTCAGGAACTGTAAATTTCCGGCCTTTTCATTTGTCAGGCCAAAGTATTGACGTACCTTTGTGCCCGGAAAGATGCCAGAGTGATCGAATGGACCGGACTCGAAATCCGGCGTACGGCCT
>JAKSIU010000021.1 GCA_024398615.1 Bacteroidaceae bacterium | reverse complement strand
ATGGAATCGGTCCTGTGGCATGGTTTCCTTCCCTATCGTGCATGCAGAAATGCGCCATTCCGCCATACTACCCATATGATAGGGATGGAATCGGTCCTGCAGCATGACTTTCCTCCCTATCGTCCACGATCTCGTCCACGATCTCGTTCACGATCGTGCACGCAGAAATGCGCTATTCCGCCATAAACGTAAGAAGGGGGTTGACCGTTTGTGATCAACCCCCTTCTTTTCAGTTCTTAGCCTTACTTGCGCAGGCCCAGAGCCTTGACAATTGCGCGGTAACGCTCAATATCCTTTGACTTAAGGTAGTTGAGCAGAGCGCGGCGCTTGCCGACCAGCTGGGTCAGAGCCCTTTCAGTGCTATAATCTTTACGGTTCTCCTTAAGATGTTCCGTCAAGTGGGAAATACGGTATGAGAACAGGGCTATCTGGGCTTCAGGTGAGCCAGTATCCGTGTTGGACTTTCCGTACTGTCCAAAGATCTCTTGTTTTTTCTCTTTGTCTAAATACATTTTCTTGAAATTTTTGTGAAAACTCGTTTAGCGGGCGCAAAGTTAGCCCTTCTTTTTGAATTTACAACGTTTTTGTAAAATAATTCCAGTAACTTTGCGGCCACTAAAATATAACAATGGATATAAGAAACATCGCAATTATTGCGCACGTTGACCATGGCAAGACTACTCTGGTCGACAAGATGATGATGGCCGGCAACCTTTTCCGTGAAAACCAGGCCAAGGGTGAACTCATGCTTGACAACAACGATCTGGAACGTGAGCGCGGCATAACCATCCTTTCCAAGAATGTCTCGATAATCTATAAGGACGTCAAGATCAACATCATTGACACTCCGGGCCACTCGGATTTCGGTGGCGAGGTTGAACGTGTCCTGAATATGGCCGACGGCTGTATCCTTCTGGTCGATGCCTTTGAAGGTCCCATGCCTCAGACACGTTTCGTACTCCAGAAGGCCCTTCAGATAGGCCTGAAGCCAATCGTTGTAGTGAATAAGGTCGATAAGCCCAACTGTCGTCCGGAAGAGGTCTATGAGATGGTGTTCGATCTTATGTTCGCTCTTGATGCAACTGAGGACCAGCTGGATTTCCCGGTTCTCTACGGCAGCGCCAAGCAGGGCTGGATGAGTACTGACTGGAAACAGCCTTCTGACAATATCTACGCTCTTCTGGATTCGATCATTGAGAACATTCCCGCACCGAAGAAGCAGGAAGGCAATCTGCAGATGCTGGTGACTTCACTTGACTATTCATCATATACCGGACGTATTGCTGTGGGCCGAATCAACCGCGGTCAGATTACGGAGGGCATGATGTGCAACCTTGCACACCGTGACGGCAGCATCGAGAAAGTCAAGATCAAGGAACTGCATACATTTGTCGGCATGGGCCGCAAGCGCGTGGAGCAGGTCGAAGCCGGTGACATATGCGCAATCATCGGACTTGAGAAGTTCGAGATCGGTGATACCATCTGTGATCTGAACAATCCGGAGCCGCTTCCGCCAATCGCCATAGATGAACCTACAATGAGCATGCTGTTCTCCATCAACGATTCGCCGTTCTTCGGCAAGGAGGGCAAGTATGTGACTTCACGTCATATCCAGGAACGTCTTGATCTGGAACTTGACAAGAATCTGGCACTTCGCGTGAGTCGTGCCGAGGAGGATGGCAAGTGGGTGGTATCGGGACGCGGTGTCCTGCATCTGTCAATCCTTATCGAGACCATGCGCCGTGAGGGTTATGAGCTTCAGGTAGGCCAGCCTCAGGTAATCATGAAGCAGATTGACGGAAAACAGTGCGAACCTATTGAAGAGCTTACAATAAGTGTTCCCGAGGAATTTGCCAGCAAGATGATTGACCTGTGCACCAAGCGCAAGGGTGAGATGACATCGATGGATACTCAGGGTGACCGTGTGGTCATTGTGTTTGACATACCTTCACGCGGTATCATCGGACTCCGTACAAATGTGCTGACAGCTTCGCAGGGTGAGGCCATCATGGCACACCGATTCAAGGAGTATCAGCCATACAAGGGAGAGATTGAGCGCCGCACCAACGGTTCAATGGTTGCCATGGAGACCGGAACGGTGTTCGCATACGCTCTGGACAAGCTGCAGGACCGCGGCAAGTTCTTCATCAATCCTCAGGATCAGGTCTATGCCGGTCAGGTGGTCGGTGAACATGTTCATGAGAACGATCTGGTAATCAACGTGACCAAGAGCAAGCAGCTCACCAATATGCGTGCCAGCGGAAGCGATGACAAGGCACATATTGCTCCTCCTGTAATCTTCTCACTTGAAGAAGCCCTTGAGTACATCAAGAACGATGAGTATGTTGAAGTGACTCCAAAGAGCATGAGAATGCGCAAGGTCATTCTGAATGAACTGGAGCGCAAGCGTGCCGCCAGATAAAAAAGACAATGGGAAGGAAAGTCCTGTCACTGCTGATGCTGATGTCATTCCTGCTGCTTTCATGCGGTAGGGAAGAAGGCGTGTTCACGCTTTCCGGTACGCTTCAGGACGGTTCGTCTGACAGCATTCTGGTCATAGGACTTGACAGTCGCTTTGCCAGGACCGACACTATCCGTCCCGAGGAAGGCTCGTTCAGATGGTCCTTCAGGCCTGATACCGTAACTACGCTGATACTGATTCTTCCTGACGGACGCCAGTATCCGGTTTTTGCAGACAGGGATGTCAGAGCCCATATCACGATTCCCTCAGAGGGTGACAGCATTGAAACAGGCGGAAGTCCGGAGAATGAGGCTTACACCGAATTTGCCTGGGCTGCAATGTCCGATACCTGTCTCGGCCAGATCTGTGCCAGAATGGATTCCTTCATTGTGAATGATCCTTTTTCGGAGGTTACACCTTATTTAATATATGAATATGGGGTAAGACGATGGCATGCCGGCAGTGCTGACCTGCTTTCCCTAATAGGCAAGATGAGCGGTAACATGCAGGATGCTCCTTACATTACCGCCTTGAAGTCCGAATTCCAGATAGACAACCGCGTTTCACGCTATCTGGAGTCGTTCGAACTGTATGATACTGCAGGTGTGTCGTATGATTTCCGTAACATAAGCGGGGCCCGTAACAGTCTTCTGGTCTGTCTGTGGGCTTCGTGGAATGACAGCATCGGAATAAAGGCGCGCCGTTCAATGAAGGGCACTCTTGAGCGTTTTGATGACAGTCGTCTCGCAGTGACTGATGTGTCGGTGGATGTAAATCCCGCCCGTTGGAAGGATGTGGTGGAAGCCGATACCCTGAACTGGTTCTCATACAATGATGTCCGCGGCTGGAGCAGCACTCTTGTCACATTGGCTTCGGTCAGGAAACTGCCTTGTTTCGTGCTTCTGTCCGAGACGTCCGGTCTGCTGTATGTCAGTGAGTCCCTGGACCGGATGGAACATGCAATAGACAGTCTGGTGCAGAAAAAGGAAAAGCCGGTGCAGAAGAAGAGGTAATGACCGGGACTTATGAAATTGACCATGAAATTGACACACTTAAATAAATCTTACCATGCTGATAAAAGTATTCGGTGCGGCTGTCCAGGGGATAGACGCAATCACAGTTACAATCGAAGTCAATTCCTTACGGGGAATCCGTTTTTTTCTGGTCGGTCTGCCTGACAGCGCCATCAGGGAGAGTCATGAACGCATTGTATCGGCCTTGCTCTGCATAGGTCTGAAGTTTCCGTCCCGACAGATTATTGTCAATATGGCTCCGGCCGACATACGTAAGGAGGGGGCGGCATACGATCTGCCTCTGGCCATAGGCATTCTGGCCAGTGCCGAGATGATACGTTCTGACCGGCTGCCTGACTTCATGATAATGGGTGAACTGAGTCTGGACGGCAGTCTGTTGCCGGTTCGTGGTGTCCTGCCCATGGCGGTGAAAGCCAGGGAAGAGGGTTTCAAAGGAATGATCCTGCCTGCCGGCAATGCCGCCGAAGCCGCGGTCGTTGACGGTCTTGAGGTGTATGGGGCTGACAGTCTTGAACAGGTCATTGCATTCCTTGACGGGAAGGACTGTCTGCAGCGGGTTGCATCGGAACAGGGCGAACCGCATGTAAACCGGGAAGAGCATGTCCTGGATTACAGTGACGTGAAGGGTCAGCAGGCTGTGAAACGGGCCATTGAGGTGGCTGCTGCAGGATCCCATAATATCCTCATGAGCGGTCCTCCGGGCAGTGGAAAGTCAATGATTGCCCAACGCATGCCTTCCATACTGCCGCCGCTGAGCATGTCCGAGAGTCTTGAGACGACCAAAATCCATTCGGTGGCAGGGCTTTCCAAGGCGGGAATGCCGCTGGTTACGGAACGTCCGTTCCGCAGTCCTCACCATACAATCTCCAGCGTGGCACTTGTCGGTGGCGGCTCAAACGCCCAGCCGGGGGAGATAAGTCTGGCGCACAATGGCGTGCTTTTTCTTGACGAACTGCCCGAGTTCCACCGCTCGGTGCTGGAAATGCTGCGTCAGCCTCTGGAAGACCGGTGCATACGCATTTCCCGTTCAAGATACAGTGTCGAATATCCTGCATCGTTCATGCTGGTCGCTTCGATGAATCCATGTCCCTGCGGATATTACAATCATCCCACCCGTCCCTGTTCGTGTACTCCCGATGCCATATCGCGTTACATGAACCGCATTTCCGGCCCCTTGATGGACCGTTTTGACATACAGTGCGCAATAGAACCGGTTTCGGTCGGTGACATTACATCGGAACGGAAGGGGGAACCGAGTGCTGAAATAAGAAAGCGTGTCATTCTTGCACGCGGAATGCAGGAGGCCCGTTTTGCCGGTGAACCGGGGGTATATTGCAATGCCCAGATGAACAGCGCCATGCTTGCACGTTATGCCAGGCCCGATGAGGCGGCCATGTCGCTGCTCAAGACATCCATGCAGCGGATGGACCTTTCCGCACGCGCCTATTCAAGGATTCTCAAGGTGGCGCGTACCATTGCCGATCTGGATGGTTGTGAGCAGATAGGGCCGGAGCATATAATGGAGGCGGTGTCATACCGCATGCTGGACCGTCCGCACTGATAGGGCCGATAGTGCATACATTAGGGAAAAACAATTACCTTTGCATCAGTTTAAAGGAAAAGATAAATGAACGAGGAACTGTTTTCATCACTCGAGTATAAGGTGGCCGATATGTCATTGGCCGAGTTCGGACGCAAGGAGCTTGACATGGCCGAGAAGGAGATGCCGGGTCTTATGGCCCTGCGTGACAAGTACCGTGACAGCAAGCCGCTCAAGGGCGCCAGGATAATGGGCTCTCTGCACATGACTGTCCAGACAGCCGTGCTCATTGAGACACTTCATGAACTGGGCGCCGATATCAGATGGTGCTCATGCAACATATATTCCACTCAGGACCATGCCGCAGCTGCGATTGCCGCGGCTGGAAGCGCCAAGGTATTCGCGTGGAAGGGGGAATCGCTTGAGGAATACTGGTGGTGCACTCTGCAGGCCATGAATTTCCCGGAAGGCGGTCCCAACATGATTGTCGATGACGGAGGTGACGCTACCCTGATGATCCATCTGGGCGTGAAGGGCGAGAAGGATCCTTCGGCCTGGGAGTACGATGCCCAGTCGGGTGACGAGCGTGCCCTGCTTGACATTCTGAAGAAGGTGGCAAAGGTGAAAGGCAACGCATACTGGACCGGTATTGCTGCAGCGATACGCGGTGTCAGCGAAGAGACCACAACCGGTGTGCATCGTCTTTACCAGATGCAGCAGAGGGGCGAGCTCCTGTTCCCTGCCTTCAATGTCAACGACTCTGTCACAAAGAGCAAGTTCGACAATCTGTACGGTTGCCGCGAATCTCTTGCCGACGGCATCAAGCGTGCTACTGACGTGATGATTGCCGGCAAGGTGTGTGTGGTCTGCGGATTCGGCGAAGTCGGCAAGGGATGTGCCCAGAGCATGCGTTCATACGGAGCCCGCGTGCTTGTCACTGAGGTGGATCCTATCTGTGCCCTCCAGGCTGCAATGGAGGGTTACCAGGTGGTTACCATGGAGGAGGCCGCTCCGCAGGGCAACATATTCGTTACCACAACAGGTAACATTGACGTCATCACGACAGAACACATGATGGCTATGCCCGATCAGGCAATAGTATGCAATATAGGTCACTTTGACAGTGAGATACAGGTCGATGCCCTGAAACGTCTGCCGGGAATCCGCTGCCAGAACGTGAAGCCTCAGGTTGACCGTTATTTCTTCCCTGACGGACACAGCATAATACTGCTGGCCGATGGCCGTCTGGTCAATCTTGGCTGTGCTACCGGACATCCCAGCTTTGTCATGAGCAACAGTTTCACCAATCAGACTCTGGCTCAGATTGAACTGTTCAACAGGAAATACGAGACCGGAGTGTACCGTCTGCCAAAGCATCTTGATGAAGAGGTTGCAAGGTTGCATCTTGAAAGAATAGGTGTACATCTGTCCAGGCTGACTCAGGCTCAAGCCGATTACATAGGGGTTCCGGTTGAAGGTCCGTATAAGGCAGAACACTACCGTTATTGATATTATGGATACTCCAGACAGAAAGACCATTGTCATTTACGGTGCGTCCAGTCCGCACGTTGATGATATTTTCAAGGAACAGGCTTTTGAGCTGGGCTCCCTGCTGGCATCGGCCGGGCGCAGGATCGTTACCGGAGCCGGATCGACCGGCCTGATGGCTGCTGTAGAGGATGGAGCATTGTCGGCAGGCGGCCATGTTACCGGAATCATTCCGCAGTTCATGATTGACAACGGCTGGCTGCACAAGGGCCTTAGCGAGGTCATTCCCACAAAGGACATGCACGAGCGTAAATCCAGAATGGCTGCCATGGCCGATGCTGCGATTGCCCTGCCGGGCGGTACCGGTACTTTTGAAGAGCTTTTCGAGGTGATCACATGGAAAATGCTTGGACTTTTTGTCAAGCCCATAGTGATTCTCAATACGGATTCCTATTATGACCCTCTGCTCGAGATGCTGGAACGCACCTCACAGCGTCAGTTCATGAGTCCCTATTTCCTTGACATCTGGAAGGTCGCTTCCAATCCTGCACAGGTCATTGAACTGATAGACAGCATTCCTGACTGGGATTGCAGCCGAAGCAAAATCTGATGGAAAGAGCATGAGCGGGCAGCCTGTTGACAACTGGATGATGATTGTCTTTCTGACAGTCCTGCTGCTCATGAGCCTGCTCGTGGGGCCTTCATTCCGGCAGTTCACGGATTCCATAATGAGCGTGTTCAGTTTCAGGAAAATGGGGCCTGAACTCAAGACCATGGTCAGGAGTACTGCCCATTCTGTCGCATTGGCTGCCGTTTCTTTGGCATCGGTCTCTCTGTCAGTCGGTCTGGCTGTCTGTGAACCGTCAGAAAGACCGGGCATGAATGCCGGTGTCGTGCTTTGTTCCTTCATTGTCTTTGTCGTGATATTCACTTTCAAACAGCTGTTGTGCCATCTGGTCAATACCAGACTGTACAGCAAGCAGTTAATACAGATGAAACCAGTCCGATGGAATGCCCTGAACACGACAATGATCGCGTTTTTAGGCATGCTTCTCATAGTTGTGAACCTGTTGGCAATCTTTGTTCCCCTGTCGGCCGCGACAGTGAGAATTGTTGCTCTAAGTTGCCTGGCTTTGACTGAATTGGGACTGATTTTAAAGGTGTTGACATCCTTATTTACCACCCGATTCAATTTTCTCGGAATATTGTTGTATCTTTGCGCCCTTGAAATAGGGCCGGCGGTTTTTGCACTGGTCCTTTTAATGGTAAATACAAACATTCCATAATCTGATGACACAGAAAATAAAAAGGGTTCTCATTTCCCAGCCCCAGCCCGCAACTGGCAAATCACCCTACTTCGATCTGGCCGGAAAGTACGGTTGTGAGTTTGTTTTCAAGCCTTTCATCCGTGTTGATCCTATCTCAGCAAAGGATTTCAGACAACAGAAAGTCAACATCCTTGACCATACGGCAGTCGTGTTCACATCCCGTCATGCAGTTGATCATTTTTTCAAGCTTTGTCAGGAACTCAGAGTAACCGTTCCTGAGGATATGAAGTATTTCTGCATCACGGAAACTGTGTCACTTTACATTCAGAAGTACGTCCAGTACCGTAAGCGCAAGGTATTCTTCGGCACGACCGGCTCTGTTGACAGTCTTATGGTTCCTATTCTCAAGCACAAGACCGAGAAATACCTTCTGCCAATGTCAAATGTCCATACCGGTGAACTTACACGTCTGCTGGATGCAAACGGCATCAGCCATACTGAGGCCGTCATGTACCTTACCGTCAGCAATGAGTTTGCCAAGGAGGAACTGGATGATTTTGACATGATGATTTTCTTCAGTCCGGCAGGAATCGAGTCACTCAAGACAAACTGCCCGGATTTCGTTCAGGGCGAAAAGATTATAGGATGTTTCGGCGCGGCCACTGCAAAGGCAATTCGCGAGGCCGGTCTGAGACTTGACATTGAGGCTCCGGTGCCGGGCATCACTTCAATGTCGGCCGCAATAGATGCCTGGTTTGCTGCCAACGCGCAGTAAGACAGGACAGACATGGCAGTCAATGCTTTCCCGAAGACAAAACGTCTGTGTGGCAACAGCCTCACAGACTTGTTGTTTTCTGAGGGTGACCGTTCAATAGGCTGCTTCCCAATCAGAACAGTGTGGCTGCTCAGGCCTAAGACGCAGAATGACCAGCCATCGGTCCGTATTCTGGCAGGTGCTTCAAAACGCCATTTCAAGCATGCGGTGGACAGAAACCGCGTCAAGCGCCAGATAAGAGAGTATTACAGACTTCACTGCAGCGAACTGGAGGAACTGGTGGACCGTACAGGAAACGAATTGCTGATAGCCTTTCTTTTCACGGATGGAAAGTTATGGCCAAGCTCAGAGCTGAAGCCGAGACTTGACAGCATAATGGAAAAACTTAAAGTGAGGGTGACTGACAATGTCAAATAAATTCTCAACTTTTCTTTCCAGTGTGCTCATATTGCCTATACGTTTTTACCGTAAGTGCATATCTCCATTGACGCCTCCAAGCTGCCGCTTTACTCCGACATGTTCCCAGTATGCCATTGAGGCATTGCAGAAGTACGGGCCTGTGAAAGGCCTGTGGCTGGCCGTCAAACGTATTCTCCGCTGCCGTCCGGGAGGGGGAAGCGGATATGATCCGGTTCCATGATGCAATTGTATGATATTCATTCTCATGGTATTGAGAACATGGCTTCGGCTGTCATCAATATTGGAACGGATGCTTGTCTGCTCCGGAATGACGGCTTTTTTTCAGCCGGCATCCATCCCTGGAATGTGAATCCCGACAGTCTTGAGCAGGATCTGCAGAGGCTTGGAATCATGCTGGAGAACCCCAGGACCGTTGCTGTCGGGGAGTGTGGCATGGACAGTCTCAAAGGTCCTGAGCTTGGAATCCAGGAACATGCATTTGTTGCACAGGCGCTTCTGGCTGAAGAAAAAGGGCTTCCGATGATTCTACATGTTGTAAAACAAATTGACAGTATAATCCGTATTCGGAAAGATATCCGTCCCTCGCATCCATGGCTTATTCACGGGTTCCGGGGAGGCCCCCAACAGATGCGGCAGCTTCTGGATTCAGGTTTCTGGCTGTCATTCGGCATACAGGCAAATTCCGCTTCACTCGCTGCTGTTCCTGATGACCGCCTTGTTCTTGAAACTGACGGGAAGTGCAGCATCGGGAGCGTTTGGGAAAAGGTGGCATCGGTCCGGAATACGACAGTCGAAGATGTGAAACGGATCAGCATGAAAGCTGCAATTGACTTTTTGGGAGGCTGTTTGCCCCTTTGATTATTATTTGATACTTTTGTGGCGTTACTGGATAAATCAGAATAACTTATAGCTATATGACAAATTTTGTTGATGAACTGACCTGGCGCGGCATGATACATCAGATGATGCCGGGTACAGACGAGCTCCTGGCCAAGGAACAGGTGACTGCTTATGTAGGTTTTGACCCGACTGCCGATTCCCTTCACATCGGGCATTTGTGCAGCATTATGATTCTGCGCCATTTCCAGCGCTGCGGCCACAAGCCTCTGGCACTTATCGGAGGTGCTACCGGAATGATAGGTGATCCCAGCGGCAAGTCCCAGGAACGCAATCTGCTTAATGAAGAGACACTCAGACACAATGTCGAATGTATCCGCAAACAGCTTTCCAAGTTCCTGGATTTCGACAGTGATGCTCCCAATAAGGCAGAACTGGTGAATAATTACGATTGGATGAAGGACATTACGTTCCTTGACTTTTCACGTGATATCGGAAAGCATATCACTGTCAATTATATGATGGCCAAGGATTCCGTAAAGAAACGTCTCAACGGCGAAGCACGTGACGGACTTTCATTCACGGAGTTCACGTATCAGTTGCTGCAGGGCTATGATTTCCTTCATCTGAATGAGACCAAGGGATGCAAGCTCCAGATGGGAGGTGCTGACCAGTGGGGAAATATCACCACCGGCGCTGAGCTTATCCGTCGTATCAACGGAGGCGAATGCTTTGCCCTGACCTGTCCGCTCATCACCAAATCCGATGGCACCAAGTTCGGCAAGACAGAGGGTGGAAACATTTGGCTGAATCCCGAATATACCTCGCCTTACAAGTTCTATCAGTTCTGGCTGAACGTCAGTGATGAAGATGCGAAAAGATACATAAAAATATTTACAAATATTGAAAAGGAAGAATGCGAGGCGCTGATAGCCGAACACGATGCCGCACCACATTTGAGACTGGTCCAGAAGCGCCTTGCCAAAGACGTGACCTGCATGGTCCACAGCCAGGAAGACTACGAAGCAGCTGCCAGCGCATCGGAAATCCTGTTTGGAGGCAGCAGTTCTTCTCAGGATCTCAAGTCCATTGATGAGTCAATGCTTCTTTCGGTATTTGAAGGTGTTCCCCAGTTCCGCTTCAAGCGCGAGATGCTGGATCAGGAGATTAAAGCATCGGATTTCCTTACAGACGTATGTCCTGTGTTCTTCTCGAAGAGCGAGGCCAGGAAGATGATGCAGGGTGGTGGTGTTTCCATCAACAAGGAAAAGACCTACGACCATTCGCGGTTCATGACCCAGGCCGATCTGGTGGATGACAGGTATATAGTACTCCAGAGGGGTAAGAAGAATTATTACCTGCTGATTGCGGAATAGTTTTTTTGCCTATCTTTGCATGCCCTTGAAACAGTTCAGTCCCTGACGGGTCTGACGGGTACAGGTACTGTCGTATGGTGTAATGGCAGCACAAGACATTTTGGTCGTCTTTGTCCTGGTTCGAATCCGGGTACGACAGCTCATCCGGTTTTGGGAAGTCCCTGCTTGGGGGCTTCTTTTTTTTGTGCTGCTGTCTCAAATTTGAACAAAACTCATAAATCCAACCGTGTTGAAGGCATTACATTTGTCATTGTTTTTCATACGGACCAGGCAGCGTACAGGCTTTCTTGAGAGTTGGTCCCAGGTCTGTGAAGATGTGGAAAGACGGAGGGAACACCGCGAGGTGCTCCCTTTTTTGCCTGAAATCAAAAAAAATGTTGAAAAACCCTTATTTATTTGATAATAATTGGTTATCTTTGGCCGCTTACAAGCATAGAATATATATATACGCGTATAAAATATTAACCAAAACTTATGAGCAAGAAACGTTATCTGTTCCCCGCCGACTACATGGCAGACCCGTCTGTCCATGTGTTCAATGGGAGAGTTTACATTTACCCGTCACATGACTGGGAATGTGAAAATGTTGAGAATGACACTGGAGACCAGTACGTAATGAAGGACTATCACGTTCTGTCAACTGACGACATCATGAACGGTGAAGTGACCGATCACGGAAAGGTCCTCGGCCTGGAGGATATCAAGTGGGCCGGCCGCCAGCTCTGGGACTGCGATGTCGCAGAAAAGGATGGCAAGTATTACATGTATTTCCCCATGAAGGACAAGAACGACGTTTTCCGTCAGGGCGTTGCCATTGCCGACAATCCTGCCGGTCCGTTCATTCCCGAACCGGAACCCATCCATGGCAGTTACAGTATCGATATGGCTGTGCTCAAGGATGAAGACGGCAATTATTACATGTATTTCGGCGGTCTCTGGGGCGGACAGCTTCAGTGTTACCGCGACAATATAGGCGTTGAAGATCCTGCAATCAACAACACACCGGACAGCGCACATCTGCCTCATGGAAGTCAGGCTGCACTGCCAAGCCGTGTCGTACGCCTGTCGGGCGACATGCTGCAGTATGCTGAGGAACCCAAGCCGGTAGTTGTTGTCGACGCTCAGGGCAAGCCGCTTACCGCCGATGACCCGCACCGTTTCTTCGAAGCAAGCTGGGTTCACAAGTATAACGGCAAATATTATTTCTCATATTCCACCGGCGACACACACATGCTGTGCTACGCAATCGGTGACAACCCATACGGCCCCTTCACATATCAGGGTGTCATCCTGACTCCGGTTGTGGGCTGGACAACCCATCATTCAATCATCGAGTACAAGGGCAAGTGGTATCTCTTCCATCACGACAGCGTTCCATCGGGCGGCAAGTCCTGGCTGCGCAGCCTTAAGGTATGCGAACTTGAATATGATGCCGAAGGCCATATCAAGACAATTGAAGGAATGGATAAGTAAGACAAACAACAAATAATCAAAATATCCAATTAAATGAAAAAAATCAATTCTCAGACAAGACGTTCCGGTCTGAAGGGATTAGCCCTGCTTGCCATGGCAGCGACTTTCGGCGTATCATCATGTACGACGGATTTCGACCTTGACAAAAGGACTCCTGAATGGCTCGGAACAAGTATCTTCGAGACCTTGGACAAAGGTTTTGAAGGGGAGAACGGTAAGATTTACCACTTCGAGAATTTTGTGAGACTGATTCAGGATCTGGATCAGGAAAAGATTCTTGCCAAGACCGGTAGTAAGACACTGTTTGTGGCCGATGATGATGCATTCGCACGTTTCTTCGGTCCCGACTGTCCTTTCAAGAAGGCCGATGGCACTCCTGTAACATGCTACGATGAACTCAGCATTGCCCAGAAGACCATGATTCTGAAGGGTTCAATGTTGAACAACGTTTATCAGGTAGCAATGCTCTCAAGCAGTGAAGGTCCTACAATCGGTGACTGCATGAGAAGACTTTCATCATCTTCAATCTACGACACCATTCCGGTTCTCAAGCAGGAGGACATGCCTGATACGGACCTGTGGCGTTACTACAAGAACAGTCCCGAACGTAAGGACGGTATGGCCATCATGCAGGATGGTACAATCCGTCCCATGATTTTCTTCGTCAACAAGTTCCTTACATCAAAGAAGATTACCGATGATGACTATGATTTCCTGTTCAATCAGGGCGCATACGGCACCAAGCCCGCCCGTCAGCCGGCCGATGCCAGTGTGAACGGTGTCAGAATCGAGTTCCAGAACAAGAAATGTTTCAATGGATTCCTTCATGTAATGGAAGAGGTGGTATACCTGCTCCCGAACATGGCCGAATATCTTGAATCAGATAAGGAGAACGCAGTTATCTACAGCCGCATTGTTGACCGCTTCTGCGCTCCTTTCTTCCCAAGCAAGGAACATACGAACCAGATTACACGTCTGGTCGAGGATGGAAAGGTATACGTTCCGGAATCGGCACTTGACTCAGTCTTCACCAAGCAGTACTTCTCAAAGCGTTCACAGGGTGACACCAAGGTCAACACCCTTCCTATGAGCACCAAGAAGTTCGGTATGGACGGTGAGCTTCTCAAGTTCGACCCGGGGTGGAACCAGTACTTCTCACAGACTTCATCCAACACTGAAACCAACATTGCCCTTCAGCAGAACATGGGTGTAATGCTCGTTCCTACTGACAAGGCCATGACCGAGTGGTGGATTGCCGGTGGCGGTAAGGCTCTGCGTGACCGTTACGGCAAGGCTCAGTTCAAGGGCAGAACCGATCTGTCACCAGCAGAAGTAGCACTGGATATGGACAGCATTCCTCTGGTCGTTATCGTGAAGCTGCTTAACAACAACATGCTGAACTCACTGGTTGCATCAGTCCCCAGCAAGTTCGCAAACGTGCTTAACGATGCCAATGACCCGATGGACCTGAAGGCCGAATCAGTTGATTCAGTCGTAATGTGCTGCAACGGTGCCATCTACTTCACCAATACGGTTTACGCTCCTACAGCATACCGTTCAGTATCCTATCCGGCTCTCGTGAATGAGAATCTGTCAGTAATCAACTGGGCAATTGAAGATGAGACCCTTTCATTCAGTGCTTATCTGAATTCAATGGTTGCAACATACAGCTTCTTCATTCCTACAATCACTGACGTTCCCGGTACAGATGTTGAAGGAAAGCTCGTATGGCTTGACCCGACATCTTTCGCCATCAACAAGATGGGTTCCGGTACAGCCGAAGAGGACAATTATCTCCAGGCTACAGTATTCGGTTATGACAATGTCAAGAAGACTGTAACAGCCAAGGTTTACAGATACGATATCGAAACTGGCAGCATCTACGGAGATTACACATCGGAAATCACAAGTGAGGACATTATTCGCGACCGCCTTGAAGATATCCTTGATTACCATATTATAATAGGTGATGTCGAGGATTCAAGCCTGGCCGATGAAAACGGCTACTCATATTTCCAGACCAAGGGTCGTGGTACCATCCGTTTCAAGAACGCATCGGACTTCCATAACATGGAGGTTGCCGGCGGTTATCAGATTGAAACGGGCGAAAAGATCAATATCATTGACCGCTTCGACCTGACGGCCAACGGTAACGGTCGTACCTATATCATTGACAAGCCTTTGCTCACTTCAAGAAAGTCTGTTTATGACATTCTTTCAGACTCAGTGACATATCCTGAATTCAAGAGCTTCTTCAAGCTTATGAACAAGGCTCTGGGTAAGGATGGCAAGGCTCTGTTCGACAGCCGTTCAAATGGTAATGACATAGGTTCACGTTTCAACGTAACCACTTTCAACACATATCATTATACTGTATATGTTCCTCAGAACGATGCAATAGACAAGCTTCTCAAGGATCATGTCCTTTATGATCCTTCCGAACTGGCAGCCATTGACTCTCTCTGGACAGACGTTCTTGAAAATCTTCAGGCAATTGATCCTCTTACAGCCGATTCAATCTTCGCCGACTCTCTGGCTGCATACCACGAGCGTCTGATGGTTCAGGATCCGAGCGCTGAGGCACAGGCTGAATTGAAGACTTATGCAGATGTGAAGAAATACACTGATGCAAAGCGTGAGAAACTCAGAAACTTCATCAAGTATCATATCCAGGATAATGCCGTTTACGCAAATGCCAGCTTCAATGCCGGTTATGACGAGCAGGGTAACAAGGCCCTTTCCGCCAATTATGAGACTGCATTCATGAATGACAAGCAGCAGTTTGTCAAGCTGAATGTCCGTGGTGGTAAGGATATTCAGGTTACTGATGTCATGGGTAACGTAAGACACGTGCTCAAGCAGAAGAGCGAGACTTCACAGGCTCCTCTCTACAACATCATGTGCCGTGAGTATGAATATAAGGTTGGTACATCAAGTGATCCTGTCACCAGTGTCACTACAGCCGTAATAGAGACTTCTTCATATGCTGTCATCCATCTGATTGACGGCGCGCTGTGCAACGGCGAAGTGATTTTTTAACCAGCTAACTAAATGACAATGAAAAATATTAACAGATTATTTAGAGGAGCCTTTGCTCTGGCATTGGTGTCTCTGCCAAGTCTGCTTTTCGCACAGAAAGCCGGCGACGTAATCAGCGGTGTCATTCAGGATCCTATGGGACCGATGATGATGGTGAATGTGACGGAAAGAGATGCCGCAGACCGTATTGTGAATCACGCCATCACTGATGTTAATGGTGAATTCTCATTCCGTCTGGTCAATCCTAAGGACAAGATCCAGATTTCATACGTAGGTTATGAGACTGTAAACATTCCAATTGACAAGACTTATTTTGAAATCAACATGAAGGAACAGGGTGACCTGCCTCAGGTTGATATCGTTGCCGACCGCGTTGCCGACGGTTACGGTCTGCCTATTCCACTCCGTGAGGTCTCCAACTCAACCCAGACCATCAACATGGAGGAATTCGAGGGACTCGGTATTACAACAGTCGATGAAGCCCTTCAGGGTCGTATTACAGGTCTTGACATCGTGTTCAACTCAGGTGACCTTGGCGCACGTTCCACAATGCACCTCCGTGGTGTTGCTACAATGACCGGTGACGCCAACCCGCTTATCGTCGTTGACGGTATGATCTGGGAAATCGAGAGCAACCTGAAGAACAACTTCGACTACCAGAACGAATCGCAGAATACTGAAAAGGTTTCTGAGCTTCTGAACATCAACCCTGAAGACATTGCTTCAATTTCAGTGCTGAAGGATGCTGCCGCAACCGCAGTCTGGGGTTCACGCGGTGCCAACGGTGTCATGGAAATCAAGACCAAGCGCGGTTCACGCGGTAAGACAAGAGTCAACTACTCATACAGAATGAACGGTACATGGCAGCCTGAAGGTTACAGGCTCCTTAACGGTGACCAGTACACGATGTTCATGAAGGAATCATTCTTCAATCCTACTCTGAGTGACCAGGCAGCCGATATCATCGAGTTGAACTATGATGACAAGTTCTCGGAATATGAAATGTACAACGACAACACTGACTGGGTTGCAGCTGTAAAGCAGTTCGGTGTACAGCAGGCCCACAACGTTTCAGTAAGCGGTGGTGGTGACAAGGCCAACTTCCGTATTTCAGCCGGTTTCGATACCCAGACAGGTTCTGTCATCGGCCAGAAGATGAACCGTTTCACAACACGTGTGGCATTCGACTACTTCGTATCAGAGCGTATCAAGGTTACCACAAACTTCTCAATGACATACTCGAAGAACAAGCAGAACTCTGCCGCTATCGGTACTGCCATGAAGATGATGCCTAACCTTGCCATCTACTACGAGGATGCCCAGGGCAATTCGACAGGAGAATTCTACCACATGCTGGCAAGTGCTTCTGAAGAACTTCCAAAGAACACCAACCCTGTTGCTGAAGCTGCTGAAAAGGAACAGTACAGCACATCTCTGAACGTAAGTCCTGACTTCTCACTGACTTACAACCTGCTCGGCATTGAAAATGACGAGACCAAGCTGACATACGAAGGCCGTGTGAACTTCGGTGTCACCAACAGCGGCAGTGACAGCTACACTCCGTCAAGCCTTTCAAGAGACGGCTGGTCAGACAGCAACGCCAACGCAGTTTCATCGAACTCGAACAAGAGTTCATCAATTACAACCAACCACACTCTGACCTTCATTCCTCACTTCGGCAATTCTAACCATTCATTCATGGCAATGGTAAGATACCAGCTGAGCACCAGCAACAGCAAGGGTCAGAACGGTGGCCTTTCAGGTCTTCCCCGTTACTTCAACTCCATTGGTCTTGACGGTAAGATCGGCAACATCAGTACAAGTGCAAGCCAGAGCCGCAGCATGAACGTGACTTTCTCGGCACACTACTCATTCAGAAGTAAGTATTCAATTGACGTGACCACACGTTCAGACGGTAACACCCGTTTCGGTGATGCCAAGCGTTGGGGTACATTCCCGGCCGTTTCAGGACGTTGGAACATCAGCGATGAGAAGTGGTTCGATGCTCTTCGCGATACCGGTATCCTTACCATGATGTCCACACGTTTCAGTTGGGGTCTGCAGGGTAACGCACCTGGCGGTGACGGCATGTTCTACAGCCGTTATTCAAGCGGTGATGCCTATCTGGGCACTTCAACCATCTATCCTGCCAACATCCGTCTGAGCAACATGCAGTGGGAAGAGACCACTTCAATCAACCTCGGTTTCGACTTCGGACTGTTCAGGGACAGACTGAATGCCAACATCGACCTCTATACACGTACTACTGAAAAGATGCTGAACTCAGGTTACTCGATTCCTACTTCATCAGGCTTCAACTCACTCGATGTGGTCAATGAAGGTTCAATGAAGAATGAAGGTTGGGAATTCACCCTGAATGCAAACCGTATTCTCCAGGCAAAGGTCTTTGGAAAGGACTTCAGCCTGAACGGCAACATCTCATTCGCTGACAACACCAACCAGATTATTGAAATGAATCCGACCATGCTTGACAAGATGAACAGGGACTTTGACTACAAAAACGGTTCATACCTGTCATACGTGGCTCTGAAGAACGCATTCGGTTCAATCTACGGTTTCAAGTACCATGGTGTATATCAGTACAGCGATTACAGCGAAGTTGAGGTTCCCGGCGTAAGCGGTCCCAACGCTCCTGTAGTCAAGGATGAAAACGGTAACGTCATTCTGAACCAGAAGGGCAGAACCAAGCCTATGATGTTCGCATACGGCACAACCAACGAATATGAGTTCGTAGGCGGTGATGCCATCTATGAGGATATCAACCACGACGGTAACATCAACGAACTTGATATTGTATACCTTGGAAGTTCACTTCCGAAACTGAACGGTGGTTTCGGCGTCCGCATGTCACTTGGACGTCTCTCATGGAACAACCAGTTCAATTTCCGTTGGGGTAACAGAATCGTCAACGGTTCTAGAATGAACGCTGAATGTATGTACAATACCGACAACACATCGGCTGCCATCAACTGGCGCTGGAGAGTTGAAGGTGACGATACCGTAATGCCGCGTGCCCTGCACCAGTACGGTTACAACTATCTGGGTTCTGACCGTTATGTTGAGGACGGTTCATTCCTGCGCTGGAACTATACCGCACTCAGCTACTCTCTCGATCCTAAGATTACCAAGGCTATCGGTCTTGGCAATGTAAGCTTCAACTTCAACCTCAACAACGTGACACGCTGGACCAAGTATTCAGGTATGGACCCGGAAGTCGGTTCAGGTCAGGGAAGCGTTGCAATGGACAGTTCACAGACACCGCGTTCAAAGCAGATTACTCTGGGCGTTTCTGTACAGTTCTAATCTTTAAAGAAAGAAAGGTATGAAAAAGATCAAATCAATATTCTGCATAGCACTGGCTGCCCTTACAACCACGTCGTGCGAAGATTTCCTTACCCTGATGCCGCTCAACGACATTGTCCTCGAGAACTTCTGGACTGACAAGTCCGATGTCGAGAGCGTCCTGCTCGGTGCATATTCGGCACTCGAAAAGAGTGACTGTGTAATCCGCATGTCCATTTGGGGTGAGATGCGTTCTGACAATATCATTGCCGGCAAGAGCCCAAGTGATGATATTCTCCAGATAACCCGTGACAACATCCTGTCAACCAACAGTTATACTACCTATAAGTGTTTCTATGACGTAATCAACCGTGCCAACACGGTTCTGCACTTCGCTCCGGAGGTTTCTGCAAAGGACCCGAACTACACAGGTGCCGAACTTCAGGCCAACGAGGCTGAGGCCATTGCAATCCGTTCGCTTTGCTACTGGTATCTTATCCGTGCTTACAAGGATGTTCCTTATACCACAATCCCGTCAATTGACGATACTCATGATTTCTTCATCGGCCAGACTGGTTTTGATGAAGTTCTGGATTCACTTATCTTCGATCTGGAAAGAGTCAAGAAGTACGCCGTCAACAAGTACACTCTTGAAACCGCCAACACTGGCCGTTTCACCCGTGCAGCCATCTACGCAATGCTTGCCGACATGTATCTCTGGAAGGGTGACTGGGACAAGGTCATTGAAAACTGCGAATGGGTAACCGAACGCAAGCTTTTCGAATACAAGGAGAAACTTGAAGATGAAGGAACCGCATGTACAGTCGAACTGATCAACGGATATCCTCTGATTAGTGAAACTCCTATCAGTGCCACTGCAGGAAATGCCTACAACGAGATTTTCGGTACAGGCAACTCATTCGAGACACTGTTCGAGCTTCCATACGACCAGTCTACAAGCAATCCTTTCGTATCAAGTTACTACAACGACAAGAATTCTGCAGTCGGTTCACTCAAGGCCGTTCCTGAAATCGGTAACAGTTTCGGTACCGGAAGCGGTAACAAGGTATTCCCGCAGGCAACAGACGGCCGTTACTACCAGTGCATCAAGGCCGACGGTTCAAGCGGTGACTACGGTATCATGAAGTATGTTTACGAGCAGGCAAAGTACAACCTGAGCAGCGGTCTTATCACTTGGGAATCCAACCAGCCTGTCAAGAGAAACAATACCGAGCCAAACTGGATTGTCTACCGTTACACAGACGTTCTTCTTATGGAAGCCGAGGCAAAGGTCATGAAGGCTGCAGCCATGGGTGGCGATGACAATCAGTTCAATGCTGAACGTGACCAGCTGTTCCAGGAAGCTTTCAATCTGGTAGATGCAGTCAACCAGCGCGCTATCTGCAAGAAGCGTTATGGTGAAATGGCAAAGTCTCTGGTATTCTCGGATTACAATACATCAGCACAGACAATGGAAGAGCTTGTTCTGGCCGAGCGTCGTCGCGAACTCATGTTCGAAGGCAAGCGCTGGTTTGACCTGGTACGTATGGCACGTCGTGACGGTAACACATCACGTCTGACCACTCTGGTACTTCCAAAATTCGATGCCGCTACCGTAAGTGCAGTACGCATCAAGATGACAGATATGAATGCTCTTTATTTCCCGCTTAACAAGGATGAGATAAAGATCAACAATCTGCTCAAGCAGAATCCTGTCTATGTTGAGGACGAATTCATTGAGAAAGCAACACATTAAGCCCAAGACAAATTCATTGAAATTGTAATGGAATTCATGCCTAAATTCAAGAACTTCAGTTTTCTGGCGGTTGTCTGTCTGACACTTGCTGCCAGTACGCAGATGTCCTGCAGTGACGTCTGGAGCGAACAGCACCCGGGAACATACTATGTTTCGACAGGTCAGACCGTAGCCGATTTTCTTGAACAGGACGTAGAGGACAGATTCTCCGATTTCATCAAGATCCTCAAGAAGGCACAGACCTGGGGCGAACTGGACACCTATGGTGACTTTACCTGTTTCGCACCCACCAATGATGCTATCAGACAGTATCTTGATGAAAAGAATCTGGAATCGGTCGAAATGCTCAGCAAGGAAGATTGCGATACAATTGCATGGAATCACCTTATCAAAACGGTGTTCTATATGTCTGACTGCAGTGCAGGAAGCCTTCCTTCAGTCAACCTGTTGAACCGTTTCCTGGTAGTCGATTACATTGCGGACACACTGGCTGACGGTACAATCATGCCTGTAGTCACAATCAACCGTGATTCACGCATTATCCATGAAGATGACTCCGTTGAAAACGGCGTAGTCCAGGTGGTTGATAATGTGATCAGGGTTGCAGGTGACTTTGTGTATGACCTTGTGAAAGAAAATCCCAATACCACTTTGATGGCAGCGGCCCTCAATCTGATTGGATTTGAAGATTCCCTGAAATTGTGGCATGACTATTCATACACCATTTCATACGATTCTGCATACGAAGGCGTTGTCTGTCAGGGCGGCGGCTCGGATTACACTATCTATTACCTGCCTGAAAAGAATTACGGTTTTACCATACTTGTTGAACCTGATGAGGTTTATGCAAGGGAAGGTATCAACGATATCGATGATCTTATCAGACATGCAAATGAAGTGATGCATGAATCCTATGCAAGTGAATATGCTCTGTATGGGGACAAGTATGACACGGTATGGACTGACAGGCGCAATCCTCTCAACCGTTTCGTATCATACCATATCCTTCCTTTCAGTATGCCCTCTGTGCTCAACTACAATCCCAGAAAGGATATAATTGATGCCAAGGTCCTGAAAACCGTAATTGATGCTGAAGATTACTTCGAGACCTACCTTCCGCATTCGCTTCTCCGTATTTCACAGGTAACAGAGGGCGACAACCAGGGCGTCTACATTAACCGCCGCGGTGTAGGTGGAGAAGGCGAAGGTGAATTCGGTCGTGAATTCTATCGCGGAATCAAGGTATCCGATGTCAGGGACGGCAACAAGTACGAGGGCTGTAACGGTTACATCCAGTATCTTGACGGTATTCTGGATTATTCGGATTTCATAAGGACTGACATTCTGAACCGCAGAATGAGAGTTGACTGCTGTACACTTTCTCCCGATTTCATTACTTCAGGCGCACGCCAGAAGAAGAATGACAACAGTTATACGGGAGTAGGTTTCAAGCAGCCCACCAACTTCCATTCCTTCAATTCGGACTACACCATGTGGGTGAGAACGGCTTTCGTCTCCAACATCAGTTACCAGGGTGACGGTCTTGACCTTCAGGGCAATTACGATATCATGCTCAAGCTTCCTCCAATTCCGTATGATGGAACATGGGAACTCAGGCTGTCATATCGTGGCTCAGCAGGCTGTGGCGTCGTTCAGAACTATGTCGGTGATGATCCGAACTCTCTGAAGCCATGTGGAATCCCGACTGACCTGAGACAGTCGGCCGAAGAGAATCCGAACATCCGCTGGAGATCAGACAAGAGCCTGACAGAGGGAATTGAAGACGAGAACCAGAAGATAGCCGTCATTGACGCATACGACAAGGCTATGCGCAACCGCGGATATATGAAAGGACCTGATTCGCACTACACATCGGACCGTGCAGAACTCTTCAGAGATTACAATCTCATAGCCCGCAGGGTAATCACTACCGATTATTTCTATGCAGACCGTGACTATTATCTGAGAATGAAGCTCGTTCTTGACAATCCGAAGGCCGAAATGAATTTCGACTATATGGAATGGTGCCCCAAGAGCATTTATGATTTCAATGAAGACAAGCACTAGGATAATATAATCAAAAATCAATATGAAAAAATTCAATTTACTTAGGAAAGCCGCATGGGTTACTTCTGCTGTGCTCATCTTGTCATCGTGCGAGAGTGACGTATGGAAGGAGCATTATTCAACCGGCGATGATG
Organism: Bacteroidaceae bacterium; assembly: GCA_024398615.1. Classification (GTDB taxonomy): domain Bacteria; phylum Bacteroidota; class Bacteroidia; order Bacteroidales; family Bacteroidaceae; genus Colenecus. The sequence continues at coordinate 22,962 of JAKSIU010000021.1, read as the reverse complement.
TACCGACCAAGAACTTGGCCGAGACTATCGAGAGTATGCCCGAGTACAGTAATTTTGTCAAGGCGCTCAAGACCACTTACATGTTCAACGGCGACAAGCAGCTTGTCAAGACCTATTGGGATCTTCTCAATGAGAGCCAGTATCTGACAGTATGGCTTCCGTCAAATGATGCCATCAGCGCAGAAAAATGGGCTGAATACACCAACAGCGACATGGACAGCAAGGATCACCTGAAGGTGGGTGAGGAGCTCATCATGAACCATATTGCCCGTTTCAGCCACACTGTAGGCGCTTCGACAAAGGAGAAGATCACAATGCTCAGCGAGAAGTCATACAGATCCAATCCTGACAACATCAGTGATGTGCAGTATATGGAAAATGGAACCAATATCCGTTGCGTCAACGGTATCCTTCACAAGCTGGACGGAAAGATTGATTATCTTCCCAGCATTTACGAGTATCTCATTTCTGCTCCGGAGTATCGTGAATTCTTTGGAAAGTGGCTTGAGCAGTACACCAAGCTGGAGATAGATGAAAACAAGAGTGTCGCTTCAGGTGTCAATGACGAGGGTAACATGGAATATGTTGACTCAGTCATGATTGAGAAGAGCATAATTATGGACAAGTTCGGTTTCATCAACTCTGAGGACAGCACTTATGCCGTTATTCTTCCTTCACCTGAGCTCTTCCGTGAGAGGTATGATTCCATCAGCAAGTTCTATGAATACGGTGAGGTTCAGCCGGGCCGTGATTCACTCCAGCAGTTCTACACATTCTATGCAATGATGACTGACATGTTCTTCAACATGAGCGAGACAGGTCAGAAGAGTCCGGAAGACTCAATTGTCTCCACACTCTTCGATAAGAGCGAGCGCATGCGGGAACATCTTCCTTACCATGTTTACTACAAGCCTTTTGAAAGCGATGGTATCATCGGCAGGAGCAGCAGTCAGGTCAACTGCAGTAACGGTGAAGTCTACATTGTTGATGAATGGCCTTTCGTTGACTCTCTTACATTCCTCCGTCCAATCAAGATTGAGGCCGAGAATGTCCGTCTTTCAGGCATGGTTCTCAATCAGCGTACCGTCTATCTGACTGACGAGGACGGCAAGATGATCGGCATGACACGCGTCATGGATATCAGTAAGGAAGGTGTCAAGAACTGGGATGCTCTTTATCAGGTTGACAATAACCTGAAGGGCAAGTACACAGTACATCTTGTCTTCTGCCCGAACCAGAATGACCCGCGTCCCTACTACCTCTCACCGGTTGTCAAGTACCGTGTCGATTCAGAAGCTGAAGTACTTTATGAGCACAAGATTACCGTTGGCCGCCGTAAGGTGAACGCTCCGTTTGAAGTATGTCTTAACCAGAAGCCGGATACCATTGTAACCGATGCCGTCGAGTTCAAGACCTGCAACTACAAGACCAACGTAAGCCGTGCTTCCGTAACGCTTACAAGTTCAATTTCAGACAACAATGTTGACAAGTATTCACCGAATGTATGGCTTGACTACATTGAACTGAGACCGGTTATCGAATAAAAAAAGCACAAGCATATGAAAATATCAAACATTACAAGGCTTCTGCCTTTGGGGCTGCTCAGCATGATGCTGGTGGTTTCAGCCCCGGCTTTCTCACAGAAAGGCGATGAAGAGAATACCGTAGTGGTGACAGGTGTGGTTACCGATGCCGCACTTGGTACTCCCATGGCCGGTGTCAAGGTAACCGCGTACAACAATGCACTGCATTCAGCCATGACCCGCGAAGACGGTTCATTCCAGATCAAAGTACCTGAGTACGTTACTTCATTGACATTTGCCCTTGAAGGATGCAACACTACAGTCTGCGCCCTTGCAGGTCGTACTGAAGGTGTGGATGTGAAGATGTATTCCGATGCATTCTCGGAAATCTACTCAACCAAGACTGTTGCTTCCGCATCGGTCAAGGCCAATGTTTCCGGTCTGTCAGACAATCTTTCCATTGATAACCAGATTCAGCAGAACATGCAGGGAAGTCTCCTTGCAACTTTCCGCAGCGGTCAGCTTGCTGTAGGTGCTTCATATCTGATTGACGGTATCAGCTCGCTGAACATCAACACCCAGCCTCTGATTGTCCTTGACGGTATCCTGCTTGACATGGGTTATAACAACACTACCATGCATGACGGTTACTACAGCAACCTGCTTGCCAACATCCAGGTTGAGGACATCGAATCAGTTGAGGTTCTCAAGAACGGTTACGGTATCTATGGTGCCAAGGGTGCCAATGGCGTGATCATCATCAATACCAAGCGTAACAAGAGCATGGCCACCAAGATTGACCTGAACATTTCAGGTAACTATCAGACCATGCCGAAGCTGCCGGAAATGATGAATGCTTCACAGTACAGGACCTATGCTTCAGAACTTCTGGGTACAACAGGTACAACCCTCAAGAACTTCAAGTTCCTGCAGTCAGACCCCGACTATATGTATTACAACATGTACCATCAGGACACTGACTGGAGCGAGGTCGCATACCGCGAGGCATTTGTTCAGAACTACAATGTCAATGTACAGGGTGGTGATGACATTGCCAACTATAACCTGTCAGTAGGTTACGCATTCGGTGACGGCATCCTTCAGGAAAGCGATTTCTCACGTTTCAGCCTTCGTCTGAATTCTGACATCATTCTGTCAGACAAGCTGAACCTGCGTTTCGATGCATCATACAGCGACATCACACGCGACATGCGTGATGACGGTGCTCCCGATGACATTGACAACACAATGATTTCAGCTCCCGGTTTCCTGGCACTTGCCAAGTCTCCGTTCCTTTCACCTTATGCATTTGACTATTTCGGAAAGGTATCGAACTACCTTGCAACTGAAGATGACTATCTGAAGGAAGTTCTTGGAAACGACGTTTCTCTTGCCAACCCGCTCTCGATCCTTGAAAACGGTGACGGTCTGAACAAGAACTATTTCGGTAACCGTCTCATCACTCTGGCAGTGACACCGGAATGGAAGGTAAACCGCTATTTCTCGGTTTACGAGCATTTCACCTACACTCTTGCCAACAGCGACGAGAACTACTACATTCCTCTGAACGGTACTCCTAACTTCAAGATCGAAGGTATCGGAATGGTAGAGAACAAGGCTGCAGCCATGAATGCAAAGCAGGACGGTTTCATGAGCAACACATACTTCAAGTATGCAAAGCGCTTCCAGAAGCATGACCTTAATGTTCAGGGTGGTGTACGCTACATCAACAATTCACTGTACCAGACATCAATGATGGGTTACAACTCAGGTAACGACAAGACTCCTAACATGAGCAGCTCACTGAAGTACAAGAAGACAACAGGTACTGACACCAAGGACGTTTCAATTACCTGGTGGGCACAGGGCAACTACAATCTTGCTGAAAAGTACTATCTGTCAGCAAGTGTAGGCATGCAGGCTTCTTCAAGATTCGGTGACAGCGTGGGCAGCGGTGTCAAGATTGCCGTTCCCTGGGGTATCTTCCCGTCAGTCAGCGCAGCTTGGGTTGCTTCAAATGAAAAGTGGTTCAACGTGGATTTCATCAATCATCTGAAACTGAACGTCGGCTTTGACATGACCGGTAATGACAATTATGACAACGCCGCATCAAAGACCTATTTCTCACCTGTCAAGGTCCTTCAGATGAGCGGTATTGCAATGGCCAACATCGGTAACAACTCACTGCAGTGGGAGACAACCAACAAGCTTACAGCCGGTATCAGCATGGCAATGTTTGACAACCGCGTAAACCTGAGCGCAAACGTATTCAAGAGCAAGACTGACAACCTGCTTTCTATAAGCGCACTGTCATTCCTGACAGGTCTGGAGACCTCCTGGACAAACGGCGGTTCTCTTGAGAACGCTGGCTTTGACGCCAGTCTGGGCGTAAAGCTGGTGAACACCAATCTTGTCAAGTGGGAAGCCGGTGCAGGCATCGGACACTACAAGAATGAAATCACAGCCCTGCCTATCGAAACCGTTGACTACAACGCTTACGGTGCTACCATCAGATCACAGGTAGGTAATCCGGTAGGAGTATTCTACGGCTATAAGACAAACGGTGTGTTCTCAACATCTGAGGAAGCCATCAATTCAAAGCTCCACATGGTTGACGCTGCCGGTATCAGCACTCCATTTGAGGCTGGTGACATGATTTTCACAGACAAGAACGGCGATACCGTCATCAATGAAAAGGATATGGACATCATCGGTGATCCCAATCCTGATTTCTACGGCCGTCTGTACACGAATCTGAACATCAAGCACTTCACACTGAGCGCATCGTTCGCCTACCAGCTTGGCGGTGACATCTACAACTATCAGCGCATGCTTCTTGAAAGCGGTTCACGCTTCATGAACCAGACAGTTGCAATGACCAACCACTGGACAGCCGAAGGACAGCAGACCAGCGTACCGAGAGCCGTTTTCGGTGATCCGAACGGAAATGCCCGTTTCAGTGACCGTTGGATTGAAGACGGTTCATACCTGAAACTCAAGAATGTCACCCTGAGCTACAATATTCCTATTGCAAGCACTTATCTGCAGGGCCTGACCATCTGGGGCGCAGCAAACAATCTGTTCACCATTACAGATTATCTGGGTTCCGATCCTGAGTTCTCAACCAGTAACAATATCCTGATGCGTGGCATTGACCGCGGACTTGCTCCACAGACTGCCAACTTCTCACTTGGATTGAAGATTAACCTCTAATTCTTAAGGAATCATGAAACTCAAAAATATAATTTGCCCCGCTCTCGCTGCCATACTGACAGCAGGCGTAGTCTCATCCTGCGAGGATCTGCTGAAGGTTGATTCCAAGATTGTCATGTATGACTATCAGAACACCCTTGACCATGCAACTGATACAGTCTATTCAGTTATGGGCATCATCAGCAAGATTCAGAAGATTGCGGACCGTTCAGTCATCCTCAATGAGGTACGAGGTGATCTGGTTTCAATTACCGACCATGCATCGACAGATCTGCGTAAGATGTACAACTTCGATTTCGCAACCAGTGCTGAAACCCCGAACATGTACGATTCTCCAGTAGACTACTACGCAGTAATCAACAACTGTAACTTCTTCCTGGAGCATGCCGATACGGCTTATGTCCGCAACCACAAGAATGTGTTCCTCAAGGAGTACATCACGGTTCTTTCATACCGTGCCTGGACATATCTGCAGATGGCACAGGTCTATGGAAAGGTATATTTCGTGAACAAGCCTATCGTCAGTGCCGATATGGCCGACGCCAAGAACTATGAGCTTCTTGACATCAAGGAACTGGCAGAAGTGCTTCTCGCCGACTTTGAAGACCGTTTCAAGGATTATGAGATTCCAAACTACGGAAGCCTTGGCGGTGAGACAACCGGTGACGGACAGACATCAGAGAGCCACAAATCTGTGGACCTGTTCATTCCGGTACGTATCATTATGGGTGACCTTAACCTTTGGGCCGGAAATTATGTCGAAGCTGCACAACTGTACAGCGAGTACCTGACCTACTCACAGAAGGAGCATCCTACAACCACGGCAAACGTGTCATGGTTCAGCAATGAGTTCGTATATCTTGGTGATGACAGTTATTCAGGAAAGTTCGGAAAGAACATGACCCCCATCGCCTACATCCCTATGGAGATCGATGACTATAACGGAAACGTGAGCCAGCTGCCCAACATCTTCAATTCGACAGAAGATAATGACTACTGGAATGAACTTACCTATTCCTATGGTCTTTCAAATCTGAGTGCTGCCCAGAACTACTGCTATCACGAAATCAACCTCCGTACCGGTTATGAGCAGCCTACCTATATGGCTGACAAGCTGGCTCAGGATGAAGTGTTGCGCCGCGGTGACCTGCGTCTCCAGTCAATTCTGACAACCAAGACCGAGAGGGTTGACGACAATGCCGTCAATCAGAATGACAAGCGTCAGACCATTGCCAAGATATATCCCGAGAAGATCAGCATCTATCGTGATGATGTCATTTATCTGCGTCTTGCCGAGGCTCTGAACCGCGCCGGACTGCCCAACACCGCTTTTGCAGTTCTCAAGTACGGTCTCTGCTACGAAACATTCTATCTGTATGATGAAGTCTATTATGAAATGGACAAGGCTGCTGCTCTGGGTCTTGCCAGCATCTATGATGATTTCAACTCATCACGTTTCGAGCAGGCCAGCTACACGGCATCAAGCCAGACGCGTGTGTTTGACGGACTCAGCTACACATCGGTCTACACCACATACTATGAGCCGGATACATACAACACCATAGGTATCCACTCACGTGGTTGCGGCGATGCTGCTATGGACACTCTGTACATTATTCCTGATCTGGCTACCATCCAGGATTCAATCCGTTACGTTGAGGAGAGAATCGTTGATGAGATGGCACTTGAGACATGCTTCGAGGGATACCGTTTCGGTGACCTGATGCGCGTTTCAATGCACCGTGCACAGGATGCAGGTTATCCTGGTGCAGGCGGCTTTGCCGACAACTCATTCCTGGCAGGCAAGGTTGCCGCCCGTGAGTCAGAGAATCCGGCAGTCCGTGACGAAGCATTGTATGAGACACTGAACGGTGACGGCACAAGCTTCAACGGAAAGTGGTTCCTCAGAATGGTCAAGTAAGTAATACATTATCAAACTTTTCATTATCTTTGCAGGCATCCCGTAAGGGATTGCCGGCAAGGACGGTGAAAATTGGAATTGAATATTTTTGTTTTTAACCCTATTTATTAATTAATTCATTATCATTATGAAGAAAAACTTACTTTTTGCAGGACTTCTTCTGTGTGCAGCTCCAATGTTCGCACAGGAAGGCCCCGAGCGTACAGCTCAGGACGCAAAGGTGATGTTTGAGCAGGATTTCGAGAAGGACTGGGATGAGTTCCTGAATACCGAAATCGATCGCATCACTCAAATGCGGTACTACGTGAACAACGGTTCCGGTACTATGAACAACACCAAGATCTGGCAGGATACAACCGGTATCTGGGAACTTGGTGAAGTCAGAGACACCCTGCTTATCCTGAAGAACGGTGTAATGACAACCGATGCTGCTGCCGAAATTGAAGGCTTCAAGCCAGACCAGTACACCATCGTAAATGATGAGGGCAACAACGTAGAGCGTCAGGCAGCTCTTGACCTTTATGGCGTAGATGGCGGAACCCATTATTTCCGTTATACTACCGATACTGTGGGCATTGCAACAAACGACTATGGCGCATATCATAAAGACCATACTACGGCCAACTATCGCCGTAACCTGTTTGTCCGTGGTCTGGACATTGAGGAGGAAAGCTCATATCGTCTTACTTACTATGTCAAGGCCATCAACACCAGTTCGACTGTCAAGACAACCATGTACGCTGATGTAATGCGTGGTTATTTCCATTCAGAGAAGCCTTTCTCAATGGGTCTTGAGGATGATGCCAAGAACAATAAGTACAATAAGACTTTCGAGTACAAGAAGGAAGCATTCACAGGTGACTGGGAGAAGGTTACTTTCATGACCTATTATCTGAACGACTCGATTGCTGACCGTTTCGTATTCATCAACGGTTATTGGTGGGATACCGACTGGAGTTGGGGACGTCCTAACGGCGATACTCTTCGCTATGTCCAGCAGCCTGACAAGTTCTTTGTACGTCTGTCATTTGCCAGCGACTCTACCATCTTCTCAGTTGACAACATCTCACTGACCAAGTCATGGATTGCTGGTGTTGAATACTACAAGGATCTTCTGCGCGTTGACTTCGGTTATCAGACAAATCTGAAGGATCTGGCCAATGCTGCTTATGAAAAGAATAAGATTGCTGCCGTAGAGCTTCCTGGCGAATACTTCAAGGTATGGGGTCTTGATACTGAATCTCAGGAATGGTATGAAGTTGAAATCAATTCAGCCGAATACCATGGTGACGGTTACATGTACATGTGGACCAAGCCAATCGAAGAGGGCGGTATGGAATACGCCAATGAGTTCGAAGGCTATGATTCAGTTCTTGTAACATTCATCAACCCTGTTGACCGCGAGGACCTCTGCCTCAAATACACCGGTGACATGTTCCCGAAAGCACTTGATATTGACTGGATCAATGACGGCAAGAAGGTTCCTAACTTCTACAATGAAATCGGTTCAATGAACCCGAACATCGGTAAGGGCGTTTATTCAATGAAGAACCTGCCTCCAGTACTTCAGGACGGTATCACTGCTGAATACGGTTCATTCCAGCTGGATGGCACTCTCCGTGAGTTCAAATTCAAGATTTCAAGAAAGGTTGATTATGATGCACCTGGCTCACCTGCATATGGCCCATCTTCAAAGCTCGCTCTTATGCATGTATCTCAGGCCGGCAAAACTGAAGTATGGACTGTCAAGGAAGCTACTGACAGCACTGTAACATTTGAACGTCCTGCTTCAGCAACCGCTCCTCTCGTAGGTGACTACGAATTCAAGCTCCTGCAGCTCAAGGGCAAGGCAACTGACTATGGTGAAGAATACGTCATCAACTACTCATTCGGCAAGGCTGAAATGCCTGGCGTTCCTACAACAGTTTCATTTGCTGACTGCGACGTAGATGCAGGTTTTGCACAGAGCTGCAGCGTAGAAGGCTTCTCAGTTGACAGAGCCGTTTCAAAGGTTACTGAATTCCCAGGTGCTTACGGCAAGGGTCTCATGTTCGGTATCTATGGTGTCAACACCAATGCCAACAACAATGAGAAAGAATGCGCCAAGCTGATTTATGAGTTCACACCCGATGCTACCGGCACAATGCAGGTTGAATTCGGCTGGACTGGCTGTACTAAGGGTTCATATAATGATGACTGCCGCATGCTTGCCATCATTACCGATGCTGAAGGCAACGAACTTGCACGCGTTGACAAGAACAGTTCAGGCTTCAAGCCAAACGAAGGTGGCGAAGTTAATGAGACCGGTGTTGCTATTCTGGGTGCTCCTGGTGTTAAGGATGCTACTTACAAGCTGGTCATCAAGATGCCAAACGAAGGTTCATACGGTGGTTCACACAAGGGCGGTCTTGTACTGTACTACATCAACCTCAACTATGGTCTGACACTTGCAGGTCCTTACATGTCATCATTTGATGCTGCTCAGAAGAAGCTTGCTTCTCAGATTTCAAAGGCTGCTGCCGATGCTGACAACTACACTGGTGAAAAGTATCAGGCTGCTGTTGACACTCAGGCTCAGTATGCTTCATTCAACGTTGAGAAGCTGGAGACAGCTCCAAGCGTATGGAATGCTGCTACTGACGCACTCAACAATGCTGCCAATGCTCTTGCAAACCGCATGACTGTTGTTGACAACATGTGGAATGCTTACAACAAGTCAATGGAAGCTGCTGGCAGCTATGATGAGAAGTCAGAAGCTGACGGTGTTGACTACTCAGCATTCCCGGCATATCAGGCTCTTATCGACAACTGCCTGAAGTATCAGGAGTTTGTTCCAAAGAACGAGACTGACGATTCAATCAAGGCTATCCAGGCTATCTTCGAGAATGATGTCAAGGCTCTTGATGCCCAGAAGGAATCATACGACAAGTACGTCAAGGCTCTTGATGCAGCCAAGGCTCTTGTTGAGGCAGAAGACGCTCAGAAGGGTGTAGATGAATACGCTGCTCTTGAAAGCGTTTACAACCAGTACAAGGATTGGGATGCAGTTGCCGCTTCAAAGGATGATGTTGATGCTGCCACTGCTGCTCTTGCTGCTGCCACAAGCGAATACTCATCAGTAATCAGTGCTGCTCAGGTTAACAAGATCTACTACAAGGCTCTTGCTGATCTCGCAAAGGAACTGAATGCTGACCTTGGTGGTAACGAAGAGGAATATGCAGAGCGTGCAGAGAACACCGCTTCTGACGAGAACCTTGAAAAGGCATACCGCACAGCCATCAAGGCTGCTATCTATAAGAAGGTAGCTGCCGGTGAAGCTGTTGACAGCATTCCTGTATCAGCTCTCATCAAGAACAACGAGCTCTATGCAAGCGTTAAGGTTGTTGAGCGTATGGACAAGCAGATGCCTGCAAATGCCGGTGACCTGTCAAAGGCTGACGAAGGCGGTGCAAACATCCAGCACACCAGACACCAGTACAACGACAATGGTAACATGCCTATCTGGATCATGATTATCAAGAATGACTACACTGATCTGCTGCAGGGCTGGACAGCCAGAGCAGAACAGGCTGGTAACAGCATGGTAACCGTTTCTCTGAACGAGGCTTACAATGAGTTCTCAAGCGGCCAGAGCTTCTGGAACGGTGAACTTGGCATGGACTGGAATTCAAAGGCTTCACTCGCTCAGACTGTTGAAGATCTGCCGGTTGGTCTCTACTCAATTGGTGCAAACTTCCTCAAGAACACAGGTTCAAGCACACAGTTCGATATCACTACTGGTGAACAGAAGACCACTGCTGCCGTTGCTGCCAATGCAACTGGTAACAATGGTGCTGACAGCATCATGATCGAGAACGGTTCTGCTGATATCAAACTGACTCTGACATCAGGTAACGGTTGGTCACGCGTTGATGACTTCTACATGGTATTCCGTGGTGCTCAGGAAGGATTCGACTATGCTGCTGCTGCTGAAGCTGCTCAGAAGGAGGTTAATGAAATCATCACCTTCGTTCCTGAAGTTGCCGAGGCTGCCAAGGTTGAATACTATGGTCTTGACGGTGTTGCAATCCAGACTCCTAAGGCCGGTCAGATTGCCGTTAAGGTTACAAAGAACGCAAACGGCCAGCGTACTATCGAGAAGATTAGAGTAAAGTAATACTTTAAAACAACTCCACATTCGAGTGGCGGGGAACAAAGAGTTCCTCGCCACTCTTTTTTTCTTAAAAATGCAAAATTGACGATTGATTTTGTGAAAAAGGCAAATATTTCATATCTTAGCGCACTAAGCAATATAAATTTTCTTTACATAACCAAAACCAATTGTCTATGAAGAAGTTTTACTTTTTGTTAGCCGGCTCCCTTTTGGCCACTCTTCCGATAGTGGCTCAGGAGCAGGATGGCCCGATCCGTACCGACAAGGACGCGAAAGAAATTTTTACCCAGGACTTCGAGGCCGACTGGGATGTCTGGTCGTCAACGCCTGTTGACACCATCGACAAGGTCAACTACTACAAGAGCACCGGCACAGCGCAGTCCGGCATCAACATCTATGACGGCAGCGAAGACTGGAAGATCTACGGTGCCCGTGACACCATGCTTATCCTCATGAACGGCGTCGTGACCTCAGACGACGGCAAGGACATCGAGAGCAACGCATTCGGTGAGGACAGCTACACCATCGTGTTGGATGATGACAATGTGCATCGTAGTGCGCTTGAGTCATTCGGCACCGATGGTGGGGACTACTATTTCCGCTATCAGGCCGGTCTGGCCAACAACCCCAACGGTTCGACCGCCTATTCGAACGGTGTGACCGCCAACTACCGCCGCAACCTGTTCGTGCGCGGCCTTCCCATCGAGGACGAGACATCCTACCGTCTGACCCTCTACATCAAGGCCAACGGGTACGGTCAGACCGCTCCCAAGTTCTACGCCGATGTGATGCGCGGCTACTTCCATTCGGAGAAGCCTTTCTCGATGGGCATCAAGAACGACAACGCGAACTACATGTACAATGGCACGTTCGAGTACGAGAAGAGCACGTTCTCCGGCGAGTGGGAGAAGGTAACGTTCATGACCTACTACCTTAACGACTCTATCGCCGACCAGTTCGTGTTCACCAACGGCTACTGGTGGACCGACACGGAGTGGGAGTGGGAGCCAGAGGATGGCATGAAGCTCCACTACGTTCAGCAGCCCGACAAGTTCTTCGTTCGTCTGTCATTTGCAAGTGACTCCACCACATTCCTGGTTGACAACATCTCGCTGACCAAGTCATGGATTGGCGGTGTTGAGCACAACAAGGACCTTCTGCGCGTTGACTTCGGTTACGAGACTAACATGGATGACCTTGCCGCGAAGGAAAAGGAGAGGACCAACATCGCCGCCGTCTCGGTTCCCGGTGAATACTTCACCGTATGGGGCCTGGATCATGAAACACAGGAATGGTGGGACATTGAGATAGCCTCGGCCGAATATCACGATGACGGCTACATGTACATGTGGACCGCTCCCATTGAAATGGACGGTCAGCTGTACGACAACCTGTTCGAGGGTTACGATTCCGTCCTTGTAAGTTTCCAGAACCCTGTTGACAGCGCCGACCTGTGCCTGTACTACAGCGGCTCCAAGTTCCCGAAGGCCCTTGACGTGGACTGGATCAAGGCCGGCAAGCTCCTTCCGGACTTCAGCAATGAGATCTCGACCGAGAACCCGTATATCGGTCAGGGTGTCTACTCGATGAAGAACCTTCCCCCAGTCCTTCAGGGTCTCCCCTATGAGGACGGCTCGTTCGGTCTTGACGGCAGTGTCCGCGAGCTGAAGCTCCGTCTCTCCCGCGCCATCGCATATGACAACACAGGCGAATCCTCGAAGCTTGCCTTCCTGCGCGTCACGAAGAGCGGCGTGAAGGAAATCTGGACCGTGAAGGAAGTGACCGATTCGACCGCCACCTTTGAGCGTCCCGCTTCGGCAACCGGCAAACTCGAGGGCGAGTACAAGTTCGAATTCCTTCAGCTCAAGGGAGAAAGCACTGACTACGGTGATCCTATCATTGCCAACTGGGAATTCGGTCCGTTCGACCTGAATCCCAAGACTGACGTGATACTGCAGACAGACTTCCGCAGCGAGACCAGCGCAATGCGTCAGATTCCGGGAAGCCTTGTTTCATGGAATTCGGCCGATGGCTTTGTAACGGAGCAGCCTAGTTCTTCAACCAAGTGTGACCTTCTTTACATCATTGCTCCTGAGGGCAGCTATGATGACTGCGGATTCTATCTGTCCAGCCGTTCGAATTCAAAGTTCGGACATCTCTACTATGGTTTGCAGCCAGGATATTACCTGAACCTCAAGAAGGGCAAATATGCAATCACCTTCAAGGCCACCTATTGGAACCAGACATCGGTTGAGACCAGACTTTATGTGTTTGAGAACAAGTTCACAGAAGATATTGCCGCTGTCCAGAACGTTACGGAAAGGACTCTGATAGGTACATTTAAACCTACCACCAATATCCCTTATTCCGATCTGCGTGCAGGAACTAAGCCATGGCCTGACAATGTGGAAACATTCACATTCGTGTTTGAAGTTCCGTCGGACGGCAATTACGTCATAGACTGCGAAGTTGACAAGGCCACTGACAGTTCAAAATCAAACGGCACTGTTCTCGGCAACTTCAGCATAACAGGTGTTGCAGGTCTGTCATTCGCTCCTGTAACCAAGTTCAACCAGTCTCTTGCCGCAGCAAAGGAAAAGCTTGCTGCTGCTGAAGCCGGTGAAGGCGGCAAGTATCTGGGTCAGGACTGCAACTCTTTCTCGGCTCTCATTGACAGCTATGAGGGTTGGCAGCACACGGCACCGTCAGTATACGCTGCCACAACCGCAACCATTGACAAGGCCACAGCCGGCATGCAGCTCCGCATGGACACCGTTGACCTGTTCTGCACCACATATAATAAGGTCATTGACAAGTTGAGCGAGGAGGCACTTGCCGACTATACTGGACTGGCAACCTACAAGGCTCTTGAAAAACTGGCTCTTGACAATGAGAACTATCCTTTTGCAGACAACACTACCGCTCAGATTACAGACATGATAGGTCAGTTCAATGACGGCATTGCAGCTCTTGACGCACGCAAGGAACTCATTGACAAGTTTACCAGCAAGCTCGGTGAGATGGAGGCTCTGCTCAGCGATTCACTGGCACGCAAGGGTTATGACGAATATGCTGCTCTTGAGGCATCTTATGCTGCCAACAAGGACGCAGATCTGATTGCTCCTTCCGATGAGGAACTTCAGGCAATGTATGACGCCATCTGCGCTGACAAGAACGGATACGTATTCCGCTGTGACCTCATTGATGCCAGGACCCGTCAGATCAAGGAACTGTTTGCCCTGAATGAGAAGCTCGGTTCGGACTTCGGCGGAAACAAGGCCGCTCTCCAGGCACAGATCGAAGCCCTTACCGATGGCGATGACAATCTGGAGGCAATGCTCCGTGCAGAAGCCATCTGGCACATTACCGAAGCTTTGAAGAACAATGATCCTGTTGCAACGGGTCTTGATATCAGCGCTGTCGTTCCCAACTACTTCATGTATACAGCTGCACAGGCAGGCGTTGACATGAGAAAGAACAGCAGCGGCAAGTGGGTGATCATTACTCCATCAACCACAGCCGTTCCAAATTGGACAGTATCATTCGCCGGTGCATACGGCAGTTCAGGCGCTGCATATCCCGGTTCAGCTGCTATGGATTGGGAAGCCGATGGCCATGTCTTCATTGGCGGCGTTCACTTTGAAAACAACACAACCGGTTCAGTCCAGACTGTTGTAGAAGGCCTGCCGGTAGCATACTACAATGTGAAGGGTACATTCGGTGAAATCAACGTTTCCAATTCATATGTTGATGTCATCACTGATTCGACAAACGTTGAAATCAAGTGCTCGAAGGGCAAGAATACCGAATTCGGTGTTGACAGCGTATATGTAACTGAGGGCAGCAAGCTCGACTTTACCTGGAAGATTACCGGTGCATCAGGTTCCGGCCACTGTCAGGCAAACGGTGTGAAGCTCGTTGTAGCAGCTCCCGATGCAACATACGACTACTCGGCAGCAGCCGCTGCAGCCAAGGCAGCATACGATGAAATCGTGACATTCGTGGATGGTGTCCAGTCTGCAAAGAGCGTCAACTACATCGGCCTTGATGGCGTACAGATGAATGCTCCTAAGGCAGGTCAGATTGCAATCCGCAAGACAGACCTTGGAAACGGCAGGTCCAGAGTGGAAAAGGTTCTGGTAAAGTAATTTGCCTGAATATCCATACTTAATGATGGCGGGGCACCATTTGGGAGCCCCGCCATTTGTTTTTATAAGTGAAAAGAAATATCTTTGAAGCCTACAATCAGACAATTATCATTAACAACCAAACAAATAAGGACATGAAATCAAGATTCATTCTTCTGGCAGCAGCCCTTCTTGGCACTGCATTCGCAACGGCCCAGAATCCTATCATCAGAGACCAGTTCTCAGCTGACCCGTCAGCTCTGGTAGTAGGTGACCGTGTTTACGTTTTCCCATCGCATGACATCAAGGCTCCCGATGAATATGGCCGCAAGGACTGGTTCTGCATGGCTGACTATCACGTATTTTCAAGCGCAAATCTGACTGACTGGACGGACCATGGTATGATCGTTGACCAGTGGACAGCACCCTGGGTGAATGAGAAGGGCTATTCAATGTGGGCTCCTGACTGCAAGGAACATAACGGCAAGTATTATTTCTTCTGGCCTGCAGGCGCAAAACCACAGCCTGGTCAGCGTTTCGGAGGCGGCAACCGTGTAGGTGTCGCAATTGCCGATTACCCTGAAGGTCCGTACATTCCGCAGGAGACTCCGCTGGAAGGTGTAGGCGGTATTGACCCGTGTATCTTTGTTGATGATGACGGACAGGGTTATCTGGTTATGCCGGGCATCACCATCACCAAGATGAATGACGACTGGCTGTCAGTTTCAACTGATCCTGCAGACCGTCACCGCGTTGAAGAAGTTCCCACCAAGGGTCTTGTTGAAGGTCCGTATCTGTTCAAGCATGACGGTCACTATTACATGACTTTCCCGTGGGCACGTGACGTTGAGGAAGTCCTTGCATACTGCATGGCCGACAACATCTTCGGTCCTTACAAGTTCATGGGCGTGTTCTTCGAGGAGCATGCTAACAAGTGCTGGACCAACCACCACTCGATCATCGAGTTCAAGGGCCAGACCTATCTGTTCTATCATCACAATGAATTCTCACCTGAATTCGACAAGAACCGTTCAGTCTGCGCTGACTCCATTTTCTTCGAGCCAGATGGTACTATCCGCATGGTCAAGCCGACTCTGCGCGGTATCGGTGTCACCGAATCGAACACAAAGATCCAGCTTGACCGTTACAGCTGTCTGAGTGAAAGCGGTGACTCAATCGATTATCTGGAGCGCAGCAACTACTTTGCCGGCTGGAAGACCGTTTTCTTTGAAAAGGGTGCATGGGCACAGTACAACACCGTGAACTTCAAGAAGGCTCCGAAGAGTGTGACCGTCAAGATCGTTCCTCCAAGTGCAGGCAAGCTTGAAATACTCCAGGATGACAAGGTCATCGCTACCGTTGACGTTCCTGCAAACCGTCAGGTCATTGAAGCTAAGGCCAAGGTCAGCGGCGCATCAAAGGGTATCCATCACCTGAAGGTACGCATGGCTACCGAGGGCAAGATGCAGGTTGACTGGCTCACATTCGAATAATAACGGCATAAAAGTTCAATTCCCATGAGATTGTCAAGACTGTTCTCATTCTGCCTGCTGGCGCTTCTGGTAGGGGCTCCGACACAGGCAAAGGACAAGGTGACGAAGTGCGTCAATCCGCTCACCTATACTGATATTCCCGATAATGACTGGATCCGTGTTGGCGATGACTACTACATGGTGAGCACCACCATGTACTTCTGCCCGGGTGCTCCAATCATGCATTCCAAGGATCTTGTCCATTGGGAAATAATAAGTTACGTGTATGATTTTCTTGCCGATGATGACGTTTACAATCTCCGCAACGGACGTAATGCATACGGCAAGGGCCAGTGGGCAACATCACTCCGTTATGTAGACGGCACGTTCTATGCACTGTTCATTGCCAATGACCAGGGCAAGACTTACATCTACAAGACCAAGGACATTTACAGCAGTTTCTGGGAGAGGTCGGTCATAGACCGTCCTTTCCACGATGCTTCAATGCTGTTCGAGGACGGACATCTGTATGTGGTATGGGGAAATGGTGAACTGCACATAATCGAACTGGAACCCGATGCATCGGCAATCAAGGCCGGAGCTCAGGAGAAGGTCCTGATCAATTCTCCACGCGAGGGTTTCAACCTGCGTGCTGAAGGTGCACATATCTACCACATTGGTGACTATTACTACATTCTGGAAATTGACTGGCCAAGCGGCGGTGTCCGTACTGAGACCTGCTGGCGTTCAAAGGAGCTGTTCGGCGAATATGAGCGCAAGGTCATTCTGAGCGCTCCGTTCGACGGACGTGGTGACGGTGTCGCCCAGGGCGGTATCATTGAGACCCAGAACGGTGACTGGTATGCCATCATGTTCCAGGATCATGGTGCAGTGGGACGTATTCCTACCCTGCAGCCTGTGACATGGGTTGACGGATGGCCCATTCTTGGTGACAATACCGTTCCCGTCAAGGAATTCACAGTCAATCTTCCGGAATCAGGACAGAACCGCACATGGGCAAGTGACGAATTCAAGTATAAGAAGAACAAGCTTGACCTTGTATGGCAGTGGAATCACAAGCCTGACAACAGCGCATGGTCAGTGACCGAGCGCAAGGGATGGCTGCGTCTCAAGACCGGTCAGATTGCAACAGGTCTTGCCGATGCACGCAATACCCTGACACAGCGTACCGTTGGTCCGCGCTGCTGGAGTGAGGTGCTTATGGATGCCAGCGGAATGAAGCCCGGTGACCATGCAGGCATCTGCGCTTTCCAGAGCAACTGGTGCCAGATTGGCGTTGAGGTCAATGCAGACGGACAGAAGGAGCTGGTAGCTCTTACGCATCGTCCTGCACGCCGTGGACGTCCCGGTCAGGGAGCCCAGCAGCCTCAGAACAACGATACTGAAGCCCTGCGCATTCCTCTCAATCAGGATAAGGTATGGCTCAAGATACGTTATGTGTTCACTCCTCAGGCCGATGATACTGCACGTGCAGACCAGGCTTTCATGAGTTATTCACTTGACGGAAAGAACTGGATCGAAGTCGATGCTACTCTCCAGATGAGTTTCTCATTGGATTACTTTACCGGATACCGTACCGGACTGTACAGCTTTGCAACGGACAAGGCAGGCGGCTGGGCAGACTTCGATTATTTCCATCAGCAGCAGTATTGATTAGAATTAACTGATATCCAACGGAATTGCATCGGACTTGACATGGACCGGTCCGATGCAATTTTTCATTTTTCTTGTTTAACTTTTCGTTTTCCCCAATATAATAATGTCGAAGCGTGACTCGAAAGACAGCATGAACAGCCAGTCATCTCTTTCAGTGAGCGATGAATCCATTGCCCGGATGCTGTGTGACGACAGTCACGTGGAGCAGGCTGTGCGCCTGATTATGAAAAAGTACGGCGAACAGTTGTACTGGCACATAAGGCGTATGGTTGTGGCGCATGATGATGCACAGGATGTCCTGCAGGAGACCATGATAAATGTCTACAAGTACCGTAGCACTTATTCCAATGAGTTCCCGCTTTCATCCTGGCTTTACAAGATAGCCACAAACGAAAGTCTGAAACTGTTGAAGAGCAAGTCGGTGGGGATGGTTTCAGTTGATGATCTGGGTGATTCACTCAAGGAGACTGTACGTGATGAGGCAGGCCCTGATGCGGATGAGACACTGGTGCTGTTGCAGGAGGCAATAGCGCTGCTGCCTGCGAAACAGAAGATGGTGTTCAACCTCAGATACTATGATGACAAGAGTTATGAGGAGATACATCAGATAGTTGGAGACAGCGTGAATACGCTTAAGACCAATTATCATTATGCAGTGGAAAAGATAAAGAAATATATAACAGACCATCAGTTATGAATGAATTTGATCTGGACAGTTTTAGCCGCGAAATGCCTTTCACGATGCCTGAGCATTTCATGGAAGAAATGACTGAGAAAGTCGTTTCCCAGATAAACCGTCAGCGCCGTCGCACTCATGAGCGCCGCATGTACGCATTCTTTGCAGGTGCCGCCAGCGTTGCCGCTGTTGCCGTTCTGCTGCTTCATCCGTTCGGAGGAAACAGTCTGAATGTTCCTGACTATGACACCATTTCACAGTGTGCCAGCATTGATGAGGTGTTCCAGAACATGTCCAGCGATGAGCTTGGCATATACTCAATGATGAGCAACTATTACGGAGACTGATTCAATGAAGAGGCTTCTGACGATATTGGGTATGCTGTTTGCCATGTCGCTGTGCGCGTTTGCTGCAGCTCAGGAAGACAGGGACGAACAGATGATCAATGCGTCATTGCGTTTCATCAAGGAAAAGGCTAACCTTACAAAGAAGGAGTATCAGAAGTTTGCCGGAATCTACACTGAGTATAATGAACAGCTGGCAAAGCTGAACCGTGAACTCAAGCCCGAGAATCCGGATTATCTTAAGCGCTGGAATACGGTAAACGACGAATATACCAGCAAACTGAAGAAAGAGTTACCTGATACCACCCGTACGAAAATCGGTATTGCACAGTGGGAACTTGGTCAGAAGATCTGGAACCAGTGGTCTGAGAGAAACCGTCATGAGATGGATATGCAGACCCAGATGTGGATCCGTTCTGCACAGGTTAACCGCCAGTTCTGGATGATGCAGCCGCAGGTAATGGATGCACGCCGTCATCAGATGGAACATATGGAAAGATATTCGGAGCAGCAGAGACAGTGGTGGGAGAATTTCTGGAAGAACCGTCCTGACAGACCGGATTCCATAATGAATCACCCCATGTTCAGACCGAATGCAGGAATGTATCCGGGGCAGTTCGTACCTCAGGCTCCTGGCAGACCGCGTATGCAGAATTGGGGCATGCCATCCCCCCAACCGAATGATTCCGTTGCTTCAGGACCGTTCGGTTTCGGATTCTGACTATGATTTTTATGACATTTGGAGAATGACCCGACCGGCCATTCTTTTTTTTGTTTGTTCAGCAACATCTATTTTCCTATCTTTGTGCGAATACAAACAAATAATAATGTCAATGATCAGATTAATCAGAACTGCATTCCTTGCACTTTCTCTATCGGCTTTCATTTTTCCTGATATAAACGCTCAGTCAGAACCGACCCATGACATATTGATTAATGAAGTCATGCAGTCAACATTCGGGGGTGAGTTGGATATGCTTATGGAGTATCCTGATGGATGGGTTGAACTGTATAATCCGAATCTCAGAATAGTGCAGCTTGAGGGTTACAGGATTGGAAAGAAAGGAAAGTTTTCGAAATGTTATGAACTTCCCAAGGTTACATTGCAGCCCAGGTCACACATCGTGATTTATTGTGATAAGGAGGATACATTGGTAACGGATAACGGGAAAGTCGTTGAAATACATACTGATTTCAAACTGACTACCGATACGGAGAGTGATGTATTTCTGTTTGACAGGAATGAGAATCTTGTCGATTCCGTTCATCTGCCGGCGGTTTTTCTTCCGGGAGTGGCAATAGGACGTCTTTCTGATGGTGCCGATTCTCTTGGACTTGAGATGAAGATAACAAGGGGAAAGTCAAATGAAGGTGGACATGGAAAGGCTGTTCTTCCGTATCCGGTTCTGAATGAGTCCAGTTACATCAGCAATTCGGTTCCCGGTCAGGTTGGTCTTTCTCTGATTGTAAAGCATGTGGGCAAGAGGAAACAGACGACATCTGACGGACAGGCACTGACCGCTGCTGCCATATGTCATTATACGCTTGATGGCAGTGAGCCAACGATTGATTCCCCTGTTCTTGAGAGGTCAAATGATATAGGCATCCTGATAAATCAGAATACATATCTCAGAACAAGTTATTTCCAGGAGGGATACGTGACACCTCCATCGGAACCGCATCTGTACCTGCTTCACGGTCGTGATATCAAGCTGCCTGTTGTCGCTCTGGCACTTGACAGACGCGATCTGGATGATCCGGAATACGGTATTTTCGAGAATCAGCCCAAGAAAGTCAACAATGATGATTATCAGGGAAAGGATCCGGCATATGCGCATAACTGGCGTCGTCCGGCTGTTCTCAATTATTTTGACCGTGGAGGCGGTGACCCCAGACTCAGCCAGCGCTGCGAATTACGTGTAGGAGGCGGATACACCAGACTCAATGATATGAAGGCGCTGATTCTGTATGCCGATGACCGTTTTGCAACCCCTGACTGTTTTGACTTCAATTTCTGGAGCAAGACTCGAGGAGGTATTAAGTCAGTCCCTTCCATATCGCTCAGAATTGGCGGCAATGATTATGGCGGCTCATATATCCGTGATGCGGTTGCCCAGCTTTCGATAGGTTCATATACCGATTTGGACTGGCAGGGATACCAGCCGGCCATATATTACATCAATGACAAGTATCAAGGCATAATCAACATACGTGAACGTGCCAATGAAGACAATGTCTGGTCGCATAATGACAGCCTTGAGGACATTACGTTGGTTGAGATAACGGCAACGGAGAATATGGGTGAACTCAAGAAAGGCGATTATGATTCGTATCTTGAATTCTATGACTTCTGTTCCAAGCCGGGACAACCCTTTGATGAGTATGAGCGTCGCATGGACGTAAGGGAGTACACCAATATGATGATATGCCACATTTTCTATGGAAATACGGATTTTCCTGCCAACAATATGGTTATCTGGAAACCGAATACCGAAGATGGCCGTTGGCGTTGGATTGTCAAGGATGTGGACCGTGCCTTTAATATCTGGAACAGTTGTCCTGCAAACGGAGAGTATTTGAAATGGATTCTCAATGAGCCGTCCAACATTACTTTTGACGCAGAGCACAATGCTCCGGAGAACACCATCATGTTCCGTAATCTGATTAATACTGTTCCGGAATACCGTGAATTGTTCATTGACCAGTTTACAGTTTATATGAGTGATTTCCTGACTGAGAATAACATCAATTACTGGATAAACTTCTGCGCAGACCAGATACGTCCTGAAATGCCGTATTTTATAGGAAATACCGGCAGTTGGGAGAATGAATTGAAGAACATGAAGAAATGGGGCGCAGACCGTATTCCGGCAATGTATGATCAGCTCAAGAACAGATTCTCACTTGGAAACCTCGCTGTTGTCAAAGTAAATAATAAGGTTTCAAAGCAGGAATCGCAGTACTTTGATATCAGGGTCAACGGAATAAAGATTCAAGATGCCGACCTTAATGGCAAACTGTTTACAGGTCGCGAGTATGTTTTTGAAGGCAGCCACTCCGGTAACAAGTATGAGATTACCGGCTGGACGGTCACAGAAACCAAGGGAGGGAGTACAAGAACGTGGACTGAAATGGGTTCACAGTTCAGCTACACACCTGCAGGCAATGTGACCGAATTCACTGTCAATGCCATTCGTGGCGTGAGCGGTGTAGAAGATCATGAAAGTGACTTTATGGAACCAATCAGGATCATCTATTATAACACTGCCGGCCAGCAGGGCAACGAACCGTTCCCAGGTCTCAATATTGTCCGCTACATCTATCCTGACGGACGCTCGGCTTCGGAGAAGGTCCTCTTCGAATAGTGTATGGTGTTGTCTCCTGTGCTGTTTTTGCAGTGTTCAGTGAAAATCTGATTAGGGCGTTCCAGAAATTATAGTGCGTCTGAATTTTCAAGGTTTTGGATGGTGGATGCAGGCGTGGAGGGTTAAACGTTCCATGGCCTGCTCCTGCGGTCTTTCAGGCTGAAACGCGGAACTTGCGGCTCCGCCGCTTCGGACAGCCGCGTTTCTTCACGCCTGAAAAACCTTGTCGCTTGGCGGCCATTCCACGATACACCCTCCACACGCCTGCATCCACCATCCAAATGTCGCGGGTACGATGCTTGGTAATCCGCCAAAAATGGGTGCGAACCTTTTCCCCACAGACGTGATTCCATACACCCAGTTATGGCAAAGGCCGGAAAACATGCTAAAAAGCAGATTCTCTCCCTATCTTAGGTGAAGGTAATAACAAAGGAAGCTATTTACCAGTTAACTACAATATTGAGTACAGGTTTTGCATGTTGGATGAGGAG
>JAKSIU010000020.1 GCA_024398615.1 Bacteroidaceae bacterium | reverse complement strand
CGCATACTTGCGTATGTTACGAAAGGCTATTTTCAAGTAATGTCTGAACATGACTTTATTCCTAGTTTGTTCTCACACAAAAATACCAAGTCTAAATCCGCAGCTGCAAACAAAAAGTCAGAAATCGTACTTTCAGCCCGAAAAGTGTCCAATTATTTGACACTTTCTGTTATCTTCGCCATCGGTAATCCATGAAATCACAGCGTTTGATGAATTGGTATGCCATGAATACTATTTTATTAACACCTTAAATCTAATTGATTATGAAAAAGTTTGGAAAAGAAGTTTCCGCACCAGTTGCGGCAGTGATCAATCCAAATGATGAAGACATCAGGTTCATTGACCTCCGGGTAGATGTTGCGTTCAAGCGCGTTTTCGGGACGCCTGGCAATGAGGAACTGCTCAAGATGCTCATTGACAGCATTCTGCCGGATCTGCACGTCAGTACGCTGACTCTCGGCAATCAGGAGAACATGGGCGACAGCCCAGACGACAAGAAGACCGTATTCGACATCAGAGCCACGACCGAAGACGGAGAGACCGTAGTCATCGAGATGCAGCTGGCCGAGAAAAAGGATTTCAATGACAGACTTGTGTATTACTCCACCTACCCTATTCGTGAACAGGTACGTAGCGGTGACAGGAAATACAGGCTTACACCGCTGTACATCATCGCCATCATGGATTTCAGCCTTGACGGTGCCAGGACGACAGACAGTGTCATAAACAGCTTCTGCATACGCAATGACAGCGACATCAGCAAGACCCTGACAGACAACGTGCACTATGTGACAGTTGAGCTGCCCAAGTTCAAGAAGGGAGTGTCTGATTTGAACAGTCTGGCCGACAGGATGATATGGCTGCTGCGATATATGGGGTCTCTGAAATCCGTTCCCGAAGAATTCTCCGGCAAAGGTTTGGAAAAGCTGTTTGAGATCTCTAACTTTACCGCCATGACATACGAAGAACAGATGGATTATCTGGCCAAGTTCCATGCCGAGCTTGACCGCGCGGCAGAACTTGAGGCCGCTATCGACAAGGGGAATAAACTTGGGTTTACCGTTGGCCGCGAAGAGGGTCGCAAGGAAGGTCTCAAGGAAGGCCGCGAAGAAGGCCGCGAAGAGGGCCGCGAAGAGGGCCGCGAAGAAAAAGCCATTGAGGATGCAACCAAATTCAAGGCTGCAGGTGTCTCATTGGATATCATTTCGCAATGCACCGGCGTGCCGATGGATATTCTTGAGAATCTCTAACCCTGCCGATAAGGATTAATGTCAAATCCGGTTGGAAACAATTTAAACTCCAACCGGATTTTTTATAACAATCTATTCGTTATTGATGACCGCTGACGGATTCTCACTGGCGGCCCTGCTGACGCGGTGCAACACGGTCAGACTGATGACAAGAACCATTCCCGCGAATATCAGCACGTAAATCCACCAGCTTATTGTGGTCCGCTGCTCAAACTGCTGCAGCCAGCAGTACTGTTCCATATTCGACAAGCAGCATGCAATACAGGCTACCGCCCTTTGAACCATTGACCAGACGCAGAGCCATCTCCCTTTTTCTATAGTCAAGACGTTCCAGAGAGAACAGTAAGAAATTCACCATAGCACAAATGAACAGAACCATGCCTGCATAGCAGAACAGCCTGATATGGCCATAGTTGACGTACATGTCATTCCTGGCTGTCTGCTATAATGGAAGTATCCGAGTATATTGCATTGGGTTTCGTTGTCATTGATGGCGGTGAAATTCACCAGATCGACATGCAACTCATATCCCAGCAACGGCAGGTCAATAATCAGGGGCTCGCTGGCCGATGCTCTGAAACACATTTTACCGTTATTCTCTTCATTGTCAAACGAGAGAACTTCCTCATTCATGATTAAGGCATTTCTTCCCCATCTGTCTTCGCCCAGAAACATCCGTTTGAAATACTTCAGGTCCTTTTCCCACAATCTCTTGTCCATAACAACGACCTCGGGCAGAACATTCCTTGTCTGTAACTTGATCTGCATCCCTTCCTGACCGTCGGCAACGGTGCGGACTTCAGGTCTGTAACCAACAAAAGTTTTCATAAGATGTCAATAGATGACAGCGGAAAGGGTTATTGCAGGAGAATAGCAGGCGGATATTCCCATTTTTGACAGTTCCTATTATCTTTGCGGTATGGTAAGAAACATTCTTCTTGTAGGACTGGGCGGTGCTGCCGGTGCGATGCTCAGGTACGGAATCACGTTGCTGTTCACATTCATGCACTGGTCAACCAATATCGGTACGCTGCTGACAAATGTGATAGGGTCGTTTGTAATGGGTATATTGGTAAGCACATTCGAACAGAGTCCCATGCTGCTGTTCGCCACCGTGGGACTGTGCGGCGGATTCACCACATTCAGCACATTCTCAATGCAGTCCGTCACTATGCTCCAGCAGGGCCGGTACGGTGCAGCAGCCCTCTACATCATGGGCACAATGCTGCTGTGCGTGGGATTTGCCGCCCTTGGCTGCATTTCAGCCAGAAGACTGGGATTATGATAACACAAAAAGAACTATCTTTGCCGTGTAAAACTATTGGATGCGTAATCTGAATTCGGATATTGTTCGCTGACATCTTCTGCTTTCACAAAGGTAGAGATGTCTCAAGAATCAAGGACCACCTTGCTCCAGCAGGGTGCACATGTTTCATTTATCATTATCGAACAATCATGAACAATAATTTCATTATCCGCCAGGAGCGCGAAACAGATTATCATACAGTAGAAAACCTTACCAGAGAGGCATTCTGGAACGTATATCAACCGGGTTGCACCGAACATTATGTACTTCACCGCTACCGGTCGAACCCTGATTTCATAAGCGAATTGGATTTTGTGCTTGAATTGGAAAATACCATCATAGGTCATGTGATGTTCTCCAAGGCCGAAATCGTTGCTGACGACGGCAGGCACATCCCCATCCTGACATTCGGCCCCATCAGCATAGCCCCTGAGTTCAAGCGCCATGGATATGGTGTGACCCTGCTCCGACATGCGCTTGGAAAAGCAAAGGAAATGGGCTTTGGCGCTGTGTTTATGGAGGGAAATATAGACTTCTACAGACATGCGGGATTTGTGCTTGCCTCGAGCCTCAATATCCACTATCACGCAGAACCTCGCGAAAGCGAAGTCCCGTATTTCCTTGGGCAGGAGCTCAAGGAAGGATACCTGAGCGGAATCGAAGGGACATACCACACCCCTCGCGGTTACTATGTTGCCATAGATGACCCCGATGGATTCGACAAGTTCGAATCAGGTTTCCCTCCAAAGGAAAAGCTTGTGCTGCCCGGCCAGCTGTAATGATGGGATGAAGTATCGGAATTACGCCTTATAGGCATAATCCCAGAATTCATACTCATACCTGGTGCCTTCACAGAACTGTTTTGTCATTTCTGTCCTGGTTAATTCATCCGTACCGTCGGCATACCCGTCAATCAGCGACAGGACTTTTTCTACGGCTGCTGAAAAATCTTCACTGCCGTATTCGTCTATCCATTCGCTGTAGGGATTGCCTTCGGTTACGGATATTTTCCTGAGGTGTTTGCCAACCTCATTGTATATCCAGATACACGGGAGCAGTGAGGCAAATGCAATCTCCTTGCAACCGGTACGGATTGCCGCCTCGGTATGCGCATTGTATTCCGCGGTAACCTTGGACGGTGAGGCCGATGCATCCGTTCCGAATCTGGCAATCATCAGCTGATGCATTGCCTTCTCGCCCTCAAGTCCGTCTTTGGCGAACTCCACGAACATTTCCTTCTGCGATGCATCATCGATCATTTCGGCAAAAGCGAACATCTGACGGCCATAATTGCCAAGATACAACTCGTCCTGGGCAATATACCGTTTGAACCTTTCAATTGAAAGGGAGCCATCGGCAAGTTCAAGGATGAAGGGATGACTGATAATGTCGGCATAGATGCCGGAAGCCTCAGTCCAGGCTTCTTCTGTCCATTTTTCCATAAATAAATTCCTTACGGCGGTATTAACCGCATCAAGTTCTACGGGTCTCTCTCAACAGGAGTTTCCTGTACCCCGATTCAGTCGCAAATTTAATGCTTTTCTTCGATATCTATTTGTCCAACCTCATCACTCATTTATGAATATTATCTGCGGAAAAGGCTTCTGACCAAGATAGTATGGAACACCCAGATTCCGCAAAAGTAGATTCTGCCAAAGAAATTATTGAACTTGACAACGGTTGTGACAGCGGCTTCCTGCCATCCGTCTTCCGGTTTTGAGCAATAGATGCTGACCCAGAAGTCAAGATGCCTGTCACTCTTGCAGACAATGATTTCCTCATCGTTGCGCTCGGATATCAGATTCCGGAAGCCGCCACCTCCCTTAAGTCCGAAGGGCTTTACTATGGCATTTCTCAGTTTGAAAAGCCATGCTACAGGCTTGGGGAAATTGCAGAACATCTGCTCGAAGAAATGGTCAGGCGTGAGAGGTTCCTCTGATTCTATCCTTTTGGATACGCTGTCATTGTAATCAGAAGGCAAGTATTTATCAATCAGTCTCATCCAGTTATATGATACGTATTGCATTGATGATGCGGCCGCATTTAGCCCCTTCGCGCCTCGCCGAATAGAACCTTCCGTCCTCAAAAGTGCAGATACCGCAGAAGCCGATATTCCCAGGTCTGACACCTGCACTTTCCAGCAGCCAGCTGTTTGCCCGGATCAGGTCGATGTGATGCCCGCCACACATGGTTCCCGTAACAGGTTCACCGTCATATTGCCAGATTTCATCCATCGGGAAGCCGCTTTCACGAAACATGTCAACGACCTCCTCTCCTACCTGGAAACTGCGTCTGCCAATACCCGGACCAATCATCGCAATCAGGTCTGAGGCATCAGTCCCGAAAGTGTCATGCATTGCCTGGATAGCATGTCGGGAAATACTGCGCACGGTTCCTTTCCATCCGGAATGTACGGCAGCCACCGCCTCATGCTGCGGATCGTATAGAAGAACAGGAATGCAGTCAGCTGTCCTCACACCTATCGCACAGCTTTTCAAGTTGGTGATAAAGGCATCATACCCCTCCAAATCCTCACGGGTCAGATCCGGTCTGTCTATGACCGCCACTCTGACATCATGCACCTGATGTCCGCAGATGACATTATACGGCAGCTGGGCATCGCGCATTGTGGAGAATGCCTCCACCCCATCGCCCAGCGTATATTTCAGCAGATTGTCCGTTTCAATTATCTTCATTTCCTTCTCATTATTTTCGCTGCATAACCTCCATAGATTATCTGTACCGGGCCGCCCGGCTCCGATTGCCAGAACTTGATCATGTCCGGAAGCATGGCCTGCTGTGCTCTCACGGGCAATCCTGTGCCGAAACTGACCTCACACGCCTTCAATTTGAGCTGGTTGTTGACATAGAACAGTTCGGGATTCCTGCTGTTCATGTCGCTAGCATCAAACATGAAATACGGAAGGCCATAACCCGATGAACATACGGAAAGCTGCACGTTACGGCTGAGCGCCACGCTGTCGTTCAGGATGGCCGAAGCCGCCTTCTGGATATCAGCGGCAGATGCATCCCTGCCGAACTCACCAATCACAACAGCCTGTGAGAAGTTGCCGAAGAAACCGGCAGGCATTTCACAGGCCCTGCCACGAAGGTCGGCGGTCTCGATCAGAGTGAATTTCTCCTTTGCAGGGAACTTGTCCAGAAGCTTGCCGACGGCATAACGGCACAGGGTCGCATTCACTCCGACACCTGATTCCGCGCACATACGGGCAATTTCATCCTGACTGAGCTCTATCGTGTAAGTGCCCTTGATAAGCTTCATGGTCACGACATTGAACATCATCCTGAACAATGACATGAATGCAATCCTGCTCCACCCCAGTTCCTGAACCTGAGCCAGTGTCTGCTCCCGGGTAAGCGCATCGGCATCAGGAATGAGATTCTGATCCACTATCATCGCTTTCACAGGCACTCCTGAGGTCATTTTTCCCCAGTCACTGACAATTCTGTAGAAAGTGTATCCGTCCATCAGGGCATGAGCACCCTGAAGGACAACAGCAACACCGTCAGCCAGTGTTATCCTGTATGCTTCCAATACCCTTGACCTGCCGCTTTTGAATCTTTCCGTATTGAATTCCGGCACAAGAGTGTACATGTCTTCCTTTGCAGAATGTGCCCTGCAATCAAGTTCCACCAACTCTATCGGAGTTTCCTGACCGCTCCAGACCATGGATTTCCGTTTGGCATCATATTGTCCCAACAGCTGGGGATATGGCTGAAGGACAGCATCAAGCGACGCCTGCAGCAATGAAGCCTCAGGCAATTCCCTATATATCCATGCACCCTTGATGACCATTCCAAGGCTGAACAGGTCAAACGATGTCAGTTTCCATGTATTCATAAACTTATATGTTAGGCGCAGCCCAGAACTGCTCTGCATCATTTGTCACCAGGTCTCTGAAATTCGCACCGAACGGTTTGAATTTTTCAGGGACAAGGTGGATGTAGCGACCGGCATTCCTGCCGCCCGACGGTTCCTGGTCGAAATGTATCGTTTCCCAACACGAGAACCAATAGGTGTTCTTGGCCATATAGTCATAGTACCAGCAATCTTCACCGGCTGCCTCTCCGAATTCCGGATAATACAGAATTGGTCTGCCCTGAATGTAGGACTCTCTCATCTCCTGCAATGAAAGCAAATTGCCTTCCCCGTCAGTCGCATAGAATCCTCCGGAATCAGAGTCAATCATGACCCATTTCCCAAGTTCCGGAAGCCATACCTGATTGACCACATGACAGTCTCTGTCCTTGCTGTCCTTTGGCATACACGTAATATATGTAGCCTCAATTCCGGCAGCCGACAACAGTTCGAACATCATTATGCTGTGCAGTCTGCAATTGAATGCCGGCTCTGTATTCTTTGTATATTCCCACAGATATATGGCATTCCGTTTCTCAGGCTGGACCGTCTGATTGGCGTGAGGAATGTTTGTGGCCACGAACCTGGCAATAGCCAGTGTCTTATCCCATGTGGAAGCTGCATCATCATAGAGAGTATCAAGCTGGAAATAATCTCTTATCTCTGCCGCTCTTGCTGCATCAATGACTGGATGAATGTTGAACTTGCCTTTATCCCGGCCATATGGTCCGGAAAGTTTCAGTATGCCGATGTGACTGTCCTGATGCGAATCAGCATTGCCGCCAATATCATTTCTGCAGCGGCATGAGACAACGACAGTGACCAACGCAAGTGAAAGGGCCACAACGGCAAGGATTCTCCCTGTATTGCTGTTTGGAACAGTTTTCATCATTTCCTTATCAACCATTTGAATATAAATAGTTTGTATAGTATTTTCAGCAGGAAGCCATAATAGGACAATGCAAAGATAGACAAAAAAAATAATATTCTAACACCCGTTGTATTACAGATGTATTTTTTTGTTGTGAAGAATTATAATGTATATTTGCACCATGTTATATAACATCTGTTTGAATTATGCCGAGACAGCCAAGATTTTCTAAGGAAGATATAGTTGAAGCCGGTCTGAGAATAGTAAGGACCAGCGGATTCGATGCGGTCAGCGCCAGAGCTTTGGGAAAGGAGCTGGGAACATCATCAAGTCCCATGTTTACAATGTTCCAGGACATGAACGAGGTCATGGAAGCAATCCGTTCTGCTGCCGAGAAGACCTTCATGGCCCGCATGGACGGTGTAACTGACTATTATCCTGCATTCAAGGAATTCGGACTCCGGCTTGTAGCCTTTGCAAAAGAGGAATCGAATCTCTTTCAGATGCTCTTTCTGGGAAAAGAGTCGCGACCGGAAATTGCGGAAGACATAGCAAAGAAATGCCTGTCACAGGTAAAGCAGGGGTACAATCTGACAAAAGAACAGGCAGAAATGCTCTTCAGACAAATGTGGCCTGTGGCCTGCGGAATTGCGGCCCTATGCGTAAAACATCCGGAAGATTTCCCGGAAGAAACTGTAAGCAGCACCCTTTCCTACCACTTCTCCGGCATAATGTCCATAATAAGGTCCGGCAAGGAAATTGAGGACATACAGCCCAAAAAGAGATAAAGACATGAACTTTTCAGGAATAATTCTGGGCGTATCGGCCTTTCTCATAATAGGACTCTTCCACCCGATAGTCATCAAAGCGGAATATCATCTGGGCAAAAGATGCTGGTGGATGTTCGCACTGGCCGGCATAGGCTTCTGCATTACAGCACTGTTCATAGGCAACACGGTCATTTCATCAATAGTCGGAGTGGTCGGTTTCAGCTGTTTCTGGTCCATACTGGAATTGTTCGAACAGGAGAAACGTGTTAAAAAGGGCTGGTTCCCAGCCAATCCCAATAGAAAGAAATGATTACCGTTCTGCTTATTGTCATATACATTGCGTTTATAGGACTGGGAGTGCCCGACTCTCTGTTCGGAACGGCATGGCCCGCCGTTTATGAGGAGTTCGGGCTGCCACTTGCTTCAGGCAGTTTCGTCACGGTCATCATGTCGGCCGGAACGGTCACGTCCAGCATGCTCAGCGCACGGCTGCTCAGACGCTTCGGCACCGGCCGGGTCACGCTTGTCAGCACACTGCTCACGGCAATAGCCATACTGGGTATGTCCCGAACAGGTTCGTTCTGGTTCATGTGTCTGTGTGCCCTGCCATTAGGGCTTGGAGCCGGTGCCATTGACACCGGGCTGAACAACTACGTGTCACTGCATTACAGTGCCGCACAGATGAGTTTCCTGCACTGCTTCTACGGAATTGGAATCACGGTAAGCCCAATGCTCATAGCCAGAGCCATGAATGGTGACAGCGGCTGGCGTGGAGGCTATGCCATGGCATTCTGGATACAGATTGCCATAGTGCTGATTCTGCTTGTTTCCCTATCGCTTTGGAAGAAGGAATCCAATGAAGAAACCGATGAAAGCACGCAGGTAATGTCACTGCGCGAGATTGCATCAACCCCTGGTGTCAGGCTCATGTGGATAATGTTCTTTGCATCGGTCACCATAGAGATGAGCTGCGGCGGATGGGCATGCACATATCTGGTCGAAAGCAAGGGCATAAGCGCGGAAAACGGTGCGCGTCTTATTCTGTTCTATTTCCTTGGCATTGCAATTGGACGGTTCCTATCCGGTCTGCTGGCCATGAAACTGTCATGCCATACAATAATAAAATGCGGTATGGTTGTACTGGGATGCGGCATCGTCATGTTGCTGCTTATACCATCGACGAACATGGCTGTTGCGTCTCTGTTCCTGATAGCTCTGGGTAACAGCCCAATGTTCCCCAACTTTACATACCTGACCCCGATGTGCTTCGGCAAGGAGAAATCGGCCTCCATAATGGGTACCCAGTTCGCTGTCTCCAACATAGCCTACATGGCCATGCCAGTTGTCTGCAGCCTGCTGGGGCAGGTTCTGGGAATGTGGATCTTCCCATGGTTCATATTGCTGGCTTTCATTGTACTGCTGATCTCAACGCTGATTCTATTTGTTCAAATGCAACGATCATGGATATAAGTTCGCCATCAGGCATGACGGCTGCCATCAGGCACTATGGCATACTGCCGTTCTTCAAAAGTTCCGTAGAGGGTTGGTCTGTACAGGACATGACCAGACCCGGATTCTGGTTCGATGACGATGACGCAGGTCTTGGCCCTTGGGACTGGAAAATCGATGTTGTGCAGCAGGGTGACATTGCATACGGCAAATTTATAGGCGGCAAGGCGGCATTCGCGACCGTGGAGTGGTACGCCCACCTCATGAACTGGCGCCGCAGCCTTCCCCGCTATCGCATGGCAGTCGGTGAGAACTGGAAAGCCGACAGCAATTCCGACAAACTCATGCAGGTCCTGGCTCCGGCCGTATATAAGGCAATAGCCCAAGGCGGTGCCATGGAGGCAAGCCAATTGCGTATGGCCTGTACACAGGCCGTCACCCCCGCCCTGCTGGAAGCCCTTGGCGAAAAATACGAGCATCTACTGGTTCCAAATGCAAGAAAGAGCATCTGCGACAGCGTGATGCAGTTCCTGCAGATGGGCACATGGTCACTGGTCGGTGCCATTGAACGGGTCTATCGCGGTCCCGACAAAATCTATAGCGGCTGGCAGCACGCCATCAACACCACACCCGAAGACCTGTTCTGTGAAGAGCCGGCAATTGTCAGGCCCACAGAAACAGGCTGCACACCCGGACAGTCACGCGAGAAAATCATACGTCACATCCAGGACATGTTCCCCGATTCCGAACGCGAAACACTTTTGAAACTGATATGAAAACGACCGATTGGACAGGCATTCTACTGCTGACATGCCTTACTCTATGCAGCTGCGACTTCACAGGCCTCCAGACACGATACTCGGACAGCACCCTCTGGTACGACAACGGCAGGACCATTGACCCTGACAAGGCCGATGTATTCTACGTAATACCCTCGTGCATATACGACTGGAACGATTCAACCGGAACCGTACAACACAACGCGTGCGTTGAGGATTCGGTCCAGCGCGTCAGAATGTCATGGTCGTTCGACACCGGCAATGAGATTTTCGCTGACAGCGCAAATTTCTTCTCACCATATTACAGGCAGATAACCCTGAACGCCTGGAGCATGGAAGCGCAGGAACGGGACCGTTATCTTGAATTGGCGCTGGACGATGTACGCTCGGCCTTCAGCTACTACCTTGACAACCTGAACGGAGGACGTCCATTCGTTCTTGCCGGGTTCAGCCAGGGAGCCCGATGCGCCCTACAGCTGCTGCGCGAAATGGCTCCCGAAGTGGCAGAGCGCATGATAGCCGCATACATCATAGGCTACCCCATATCGCAGCAGGACCTGGACAACTGCAGCCTTATCAGACCGGCCAGTGGAGCAACTGACACAGGCGTATGCATTGCCTACAGCACGGTGACCGACACGAATGCGGCAACAGACCTCATAAACGGCAACAACGCTGTAATAATCAACCCGGCATCGTGGACAACCGATACCGGATCACACCGCCTCAACGACAGCGTAAGCGTACGCATAGACAGCACGAAGATGCTGCTGGTGGCCAGCGGAGTGGACCCCATGTCGGCCTACAGGCCCAAGCTGTCAGGAATCATTCCCATAGGCAACCTGCACCTGCTGGAACTCCCTCTGTACAGCGACCGGCTCAAAGCCAACGTCAAGGCCCGCATCAGCGCTTATCAATAAAATCAAATAAAAGTCCAATATGCGAAATATAATACCACCAATCTTTCTGCTGGCATTGATGCCGCTCACGACCCACGCACAGTTCTTCGGTACGGGGCCAATTGTCAATCAGGACAGTCTGAACCGCGCCACTCTGGCTGACTATGAAAACATGAAGGCACAGATTGGGGTGACTGAGACCCGTCCGCGGCGTGACGGTCAGGCCATTGACCCTGCACTCAGGCCGAACTACGACGAACTGAAGGCTAACCCCTACCCGTTCTACCCTGATCCGTTCACCACGTTTGACGGACGCAGAGTCAGGAACGCCCGAATGTGGTACAAGATACGCAAACCGGAGATTCGTGAGGAGTTTGAGCGCGAAATCTACGGACGCATACCGGCAGACTGCCCGTCTGTCACATGGACCGTGACACGCGAGTATGAAGGCAAACTGGGCGGCACGGACATTGTCATACGTGAGCTGAACGGCCATGCGGACAATTCGGCATACCCGGACATTGAAGTGAACATCCAGGCACAGGTCATGTGGAAGAAAGATGCGCCGCAGAACATTCCGGTCATTGCAGATTTCTCCTATATGCTGGGAATGCCGTACTCATGGGGCGGACAAGTTTCATGGCAGCAGATGGTCATTGAACACGGATGGGCGGCAGCACAGATTCTGCCCAACACCGTACAGCCCGATTCGGGCCACGGTCTGAGGAGCGGAATCATCGGCCTTGCCAACAAGGGACAGTACCGCAAGCCTGAGGACTGGGGCGTGCTGCGTGCATGGGGCTGGGGAGTTTCCAGACTGCTGGACTACTTTGAGACAGACAGTCAGTTCGATGCCACAAAGGTGGCCATCGAAGGTGTGTCACGCTATGGAAAGGCCGCACTGGTGACCATGGCGTTTGATGAGAGGATTGCCACGGCCATGGTCTGCTCATCAGGCCGTGCAGGAGCGCCGGCATGGAGACGTGACTGCGGAGAGACGCTGGACAATACCGCAGCATGGGACTCCTACCACTGGGTAGGCGGCAATCTGATAAAATATTCCAGCATTGAAAGCAGCTGGGACGACCTGCGTGTCGACCAGCACGAACTGATAGGCATCTGTGCCCCAAGACCCGTATTCATTTCTGTGGGAGCGGTATCGGAACCCGAACAGTGGGTTGACATAAACGGTTCATTCATCAGTGCTGCAAAGGCATCGGAAATATATGAATTTCTGGGGCTCAAAGGCATAGGTACCGACCTCTTCCCCGGAGTCAACAAACTGCTGGACGGAGACATATCATTCCGGCAGCACCCAGGCGGGCACGAGGCAGGAGCCAACTGGCCCTATTTTCTTGACTTCTTTGACAAATACGTTGTAAAATGAAAGCAAAGGCATTATTCGCACTGCTGCCTTACCAGACCTCACGGTCAATCCGGGAAGTATAATTATCGCTCCATGCCTGCAGCCGCTCATACTCGTCTTTGGTCAATCTGAGGAACGAGCCGTGCTGGGGAGCTTCAACGCCCTTGATGTTCTCAGGATTCGAGAAATTGCGCATATACCTGTCGGCACGGCAGATCCTGTAGTTGTGCGGCCGGCTTGAATACTCGATGTATCCTATGCGCCAGCCGTCCTCACCGGCCACCTTGAAGGCCGATACGCCCTCGCACTTCTTATTCCCCTCAAAGCTCACGAAATCCCGGCTGTCGGGCTGTGGCCACGGTCCTGTCAGTTCCCTGGAGGCCGATGTGAACAGCCCCGCCTGACCGCCCTCCTTCTTTATCATCA
The DNA here is from genome assembly GCA_024398615.1 of Bacteroidaceae bacterium. Lineage (GTDB taxonomy): Bacteria > Bacteroidota > Bacteroidia > Bacteroidales > Bacteroidaceae > Colenecus. The sequence continues at coordinate 33,436 of JAKSIU010000020.1, read as the reverse complement.
GATGGAACATGCCATCGGACTCAAGCCAGTTTATGTCAGCGTCAATGGTGGCATACCCCCAGTCGAAAAGCAGCTGCGGCTGTGTCAGACGCGTGAACGACTCATCGGCATGGCAGTAGTACATGCGGTCGTAACTTTCCTCGGCACGGTTCAGCATCGAGAAATAAACCATGTAACCGCCTTTCGTGCCATCGGGCCAGACATAGCTCTCATCCCAGATTACCTGCGGAGCCCACACGCGGCATATCCTGGAGAAATCATCATAGACGGGACGGACCGATGAGAGCATGGCATCGGAGAAGATGGCCGTTCCCTTGCGGAAATCGAATGTCGTTGATTTCCAGCTGACAAGGTCATCACTGACCAACAGGTCAATGCCGTAGTTCTCCCACTCTCCGCCCTTGTTCAGACGGCGCGTCATGCTGTTGTTCATGTCAGTCGTGACCATCAGATAGCCTTTGCCGTCATGGCGGCGGCAGATGTAGGCATCGCGCGTGCCGCCCTCAATCCCGGCCATCTGATGTGCCGAGAATATCGAGTCACCGCAAAGCAGGTCATGGAAATGAAGTCCGTCCTGCGACAGGGCGTAAGCTGTCCACTGCCCGCGGTCGGACATGTGACAGAACAGATATCCGTAGGTAACGGAGTCAGGAATCACGTAATTCCCACGGTCTCTCAAGGTAAGGAATCCTGTCTGCTGCAGCGAACCGTCTGCCTGGCGCGGCAACAGTATCAGCGTTGTGTCAAGCGACACGAAATCATCGGTCTCATACTTCCGGCCAGGATTGTTCCAGCTGTTGCCGCTCTCATGCACTTCAAGGCATTCCATCCGGTGCTCGCCGCCAATTGTCACGCAGTCGGTTATTGCGAGTCTGCCGCACTCCTTCCTGTAGAAATTGAAGTCCGATGCATTGGCCAGCGCTCTGCACTTTTCCAACGTCATGTTTCCGGCATTGCTGTTCTGGTCAAAACCCTTGCCATAGTTGCCCACGGCAATGCAGCCAATCAGATGTACGTTACAGTCCGTCCTGTCACCGCCCAGCTTGAAGCCATTGCGGTTTCCGTTGTTGTAATAGTGCTCCAGCGTCACATTGCGGGCCGCACCATTGCGGAACATGACCGTCTGGCCGTTACGGAATGAGTCAAACCACTCCCTGTCAGTTCCGTATCGGGCATGGCCGCGCATGTCGTATTCGTACGGACCGTTCTGATAGCAGATGCAGTCAATGAGAACAGTCTCTGTTCCGGGCAGATTCACGCGCTGGTAGAAGTCCCAGCCGTCATCGCTGTTGTTCCATGAGCGGCAGCCGATGTACGTGTTTCCGCCACCGGTATATTGCTTGTCGGCAAATCCATCGGCATTACCGCCGAAATCGCCCTGCAGACGGTAGTCGAAGTTGTCATGCGAATCGCAATTCAGAATCAGATTGTCGCCACCGGCCTTCATCTGGATTCCGGAATCGCCGTTACCATACACATCGAGCCGCTCAAAGATGTTATGGCTTCCGCTGTTGTGAACGCCGTTCTTGCCGGCATAACGCACCGTAAGTCCGCACAGATGCAGCCAGTCGGCTCCCTGCACTATCACCAGCCCGCGCCTGCCGTACGGCTGCCGGCGGAAATCCAGCACCGGCTTCTCGCCCGGGCAGCCAATGAGCACGATACGCCTGTCGGACGTGCCGCAGCAGCTGACATTGATCTGATGGTCTGAATCGTACTGTCCACCGCGCAGATACAGCGTATCGCCTGCAGCAAGTCCTGAAACCAGGACTTCAAAACTGCCGGCCCTGCCGTAAGAACTCCCGTCAGAAACGCCATCCGGACTGCACCAGTATGTCTTTGCCGATGCACATACGCAAGCCCCCATGGCAAGCAGAACGCCAAGAATCTTTCTCATTGTATCAAATGCGCCACATCGTCAATCAGCGTAACCTTCATTCTCGACATCAGATGAAAAATTGAGTTCCACACTATCCGGATTGGAACCAGCCAGCACTGCACTGGTTGAGTGAAGCACAACCGCTTTGGCCTTAGGGGTAATATATATTTTCTTCATATGGATTCACTTTACATGTTCAGCACCTTCTTGCCGTTAATGATGACAATACCCTGCCCTGGCGCATCCAGACGCTGACCGGCCAGATTGTAGAGTCCCAACTCGACACTGCCGTCATCATGGGTCCCGGCCGGGATAAACTGGAGACCGGTAGTATCGCTGCCGTCGTCAAATGACACCCCAATGACACGTAATGGAGAATTTTCCGGACGTTCCAGCCATGTCAGGTATGCGCGGAACGGTGCAACGGTAAGCTTGGTTGTTGCACTCTTTATTTCTCCGCCACTTATGTAATACAATGACTTGAGTTCAGTCTGATTGGCAAACACCTTATCCGTGATGTCAAGATTGCCATTCATTTCCCAACCATCAACAGATACAGGTTCGTAAAGTTCTCCTTCACTGTCATATTTATAATCAAAGTTGTAATCAATGCTGATGAAACTGTATACGGTGTCCGGCTTTACAACCCGGAAGATGGCAGGTGTTCCAGCCTCCAGCACATCGACAGCAGTGAAGTTGAGTTGCGATCCGTCAGCGTTTGTGCCGGAAAGAGTATAGTACCTGATGTAGTCATCGGACTTCACGCTGTATGGCAGCACAATGGTTCCGTAGTTGCTCTTTATCTCACGGGTGGCATAGACTGCATTTCTGTCATTGCTGTAGCCTACATATCTCGGATATTCGTCTGTGGTAATATCCTGTTCCCATGGCAGACCTACACTGGCATCGTTGCTGCCACCGTTCAGATTAAAGCAGAGCGTGCCGTTCTTTGCATCGTCATCGGAAAAAGCACTAACGCCTGTCTGTCCCAGATTGCTTCCGTAATTGTGGCAGTTCTGGACGGTTATGTCGTTATCACCGCGGGCAAATCCCATTCCAGACTCTGTGCCAATAACAATTCCTGAATTCCAGCTGCCCCTGATTTCCGCACCACGCTTGCCAAATCCGCAGATGGCAGCCGACTGTTTGTTGGCAGTGACATTGCCCGTGTTATAGCAGTTCTCGATGGTGAGCTTCATGCTTGGGTCGGAATAGACCCCACCTATCAGACCTCCGCAGTCGTAGTTGCCGGTGATGTCTGCCGAGTTGCCGCAGCCGATAATCTTGACGTAACCTTCCGTGTCAGTCTTATGCTCGGCATAGCCAATGATTGCGCCGACTCCGATTCCACCCGTGATTGACCCAGAGCCGATGAACAGGTGGCAAACCTTTGTATTCAAGCCTACCACTCCAAAGAAGCCGACACCGCTCTTCAGGTTGTCAGGGTCAGTAGTAAGATTGCTGATGGTGTGACCATCACCATTGCAGTAGCCGATGAATGGTTTCTCTTTTGTGCCTATAGGCACCCAGAAGGTTCCGCTGCAGTCTATATCCTTTTCGAAATAGACTATGTACCTGTTCTTGACACCGTTATTGACATCATTACGCAGTTTGTCCAGATCTTCAAGAGTCGAGATCAGATACACATCACCCAGTTCCCTCAGATTGACCTCGCTGTGTGAAGGGTCCGGTACCGGATACTTGTCGTCTGTGTTCTGTCGCCAAGGCCCAGTGTCGCCTGCATCGTCATTGAGGAATTCGGCCACCGTTCCATCGACAAGCATATCGGCGGTTACGGGAATTCTGCCCGTTGCATTGACATCGTATCTGCTGGAACTATAGTAGTTTTTCGATAAACCGTTGTCTCCGGAACGGCTCACATTGGCAATCGGGTCTGATTGCGAACCATCTCCTACCACAACGACCTTTCCCACATTGAGGCAGTGGTTTACTTCATCACGGTTGTTGCACTGACCGACTATGCCACCAACCAGCTCGTACCCTTTGAGATCGCCAGCATTGAGGCAGTTGATGATTTGGGTGTTTGTCATCATGTCTTTGATGTAACCGACAATGCCGCCAACATAGCTGTCAATGCACATCAGCTTACCATAGTTGGAACAGGTGTTGAATTTGGAACTTTGGCATGAGCCGCAAATACCACCCATCTCGTCATGAGCGAATAACTCAGCATCAATGAGATTGATGAGCGAAACGGTGATACCCGTCGCGGCAATGATAACCGTTGCAGCAAAAGCGCCGACGCCCGCGGTGGTCACGGACAACAGGCCGAGTTCCACACCGAATGCTGCTGTAGACAGTCCCAACGTGCCAATGAAAGAAACGAATCCTGCAGTAAGGTCAAAATCCTGCTTCCCGTACATCTCTTTCAAATCATCCTCTATGGAAGTAATGTAATCCTTGATATTCGCTTTCATTTTGTTTGTGGAACCAATGAAAGCCTTCTCCTTGCAATGCATGACAAGGCCGCTGTTGGTACAGTTTGTGAACGTAGACATCGTGCTATAACCGACAAGGCCTCCCACACTGTCGTCGAGCGCGCCGATCGATGCAAAGTTCACACAGAACACAAACTGATCGCTCTCGCTCTCGCCCACAAAACCGCCTGCATACGCATAGCCCCAGCTACCATCGGCATAAACAGTTGAATAGGCACTATTGCTGCAGTTACGGTAAAATGAGTTGTTACTGATTCCTACAAAACCGCCTGCCCTGTTTCCGTCAACGGTCACATCATTACCCATACACTTGACATTGAGGAATTCGCAGTTCTCGGCCCTGCCCACTATGGCACCGGCATAGTCATCGTCATTGAATATGGAAACCTCCGAGACAACGATCTGGTTGAAATGGCAGTTCTTTGCCGTACAGGCCACAGCGCCTATATTATCATCATCCCATTCCACACGGAAATTCTGGATTACGAGATTCTCCAGCGTTGCATTCTCCATTGCCTTGAAGATGGGATGCATGACACGATCCGTACTTGTACCGAGCGAATAGAAAATGGGATTCCCATCTTTTTCGCCCTGGCCGTCTATAGTTCCACGGAACGTGACGTCTATAGTACCGATTGTTGACAAATCAATGTCTGCAGTAAGCCTGATATTGGCCGCAGGATTCTTTGTTATTGAATCCCTTAATGCTGAGGCTGACCCCACCAGGACCTCGTTGGCCCTGGCTCCTGCAAAGGCAAGCAGCACCAGCAGAAGTGTGATACATTTTTTCATGACACATCTTTCATTATCAGCGGCAAAGATAATAATTCTGCCGAACAGGGGACAGGTTCCGTTCACCAATCTCAAACGGAAAAAAGTATCTGTCGGGATGAAGAGATGTTCCGGTTATTCCTGAAACAACCTGATCAGAGGAGTGTCGGTGACCGGCCAGTCGGCCATTGTAGTGCTGTCAGGTACAGTCGATGTTTCGAACATGAAACCTGTAATACGAATGCTTATTGGAGAGTTCGCGGCATTGCTGCTGATACGGGCAGCCTGATTGACTGTACCGGGCCATTTGTCGGTGGCGTTGTATTCCACATAAACGAATGCCGAGTCTCCTGCCGCAATGGAACTGTCTGAAAATGTAACAGACGTGCATGAACATGTGGTCTCGATTCCGCCTATCTCCAACGTGGAGTTTCCAATGTTGTGCAATACTAATCTTGCAGTCTTGATGGAGTCCGATGAACTGAACAGTCCAAGGTTGCAGATCGCGTTATTGAAATCAGTGCGCGCATCAGTTCCATCGGAATCAGAAATCCAGTCAACGTCCGTTCCGGAAAAGACAGTATCCGGAACGGACAGAAGGGTCAATGCCAATAGTACAGTCAGCGGGCGCATAGTAATCAATGAGGAATATTTCCGTTATCGGTTCAATACACGGTAAACTTCGTAGTATGGGTTTGAGAGCCGGCATTCATGGTGCACAGGAAGGTGCCTTTGCCCGGCAGTTGGCAAATCCTGGTACTGTGACTGCCTGCAGCGTAGTGGCGGATAGTGCGTCCTATTACCACGCCTGAAAGATCATGGATGATGAATTCCACATTGCAGTCACTGTCTATAGTGAATTGGGCTGTGGCAGTGGTTCCGCTGCAGGTTACTGTCAGGACGGCATTAATGGCCGGCATGGCCTTGATGCCGGTCGATGGGTCAAATGCGGTGGTTACATCGCTCCATGAATCGAACCATTTCTCCGCATCGGTGTTCTTGAACTTGGGTGCTATCTGGACATCGGTATCGGCATCGGTATCATCAAGCATGAATCTTTTGATGAAATTGCGGACTTCGGTGTATTGGGTGCTTGGAAGCGAGCAGTGGTCGTGTCCCCCCATGAACGAGTATCCCATGCGGTCCTCAATGCCGAAACGGGACCATATTTCACGGGCGGCCACGCTGGATACGTAGCCCGATTCATCGGCCAGCCAGGTGTAGTCCGGGTTACCCAGTATGAGCACGGCACGCGGGCAGCACATTGCAATGAGTTCGTGGTGGTCATACGGAAGTTTGTAGCAGTTGTTGCCCGAGAAATTGCTCTGGAAATCCTGTTTGAACCAGTTGCCGTCAGTAGCTCCCAGCTTTTCAACGTCATTCATCCCTTCCGAAACACGCCATGCGGCTGCACCTCCTCCACCTGGTTCCTGAGCTATTGTCAGACAGATGCGCTCATCCATGGCTCCGGCAAACAGGGCCATCTTGCCGGCGTATGAGCAGCCTGTCACTCCTATATGTGACAGGTCTATGCCTGTCTCGTCTTCGCCAAGCAAATACAGTCCGTCTATGAGACGGCTCACACCCCATGACCACTCGGCGTATGCACCGTTTGACTTCAGTTCAGGATAGAGCTTGTCGAAATTGTAGTTGCCGCGTCCGGCCGGACTGCCGCCCATCTGGCTGTAGTTGTTAACCTGGGCTTCGGAGAACGTCATGGTGGCAATGCCGTTTTCACTGAAGAAACTGGCAGGAAGCGAATTCATGCTGGTGCCTATCATAAGTGGACATGGGGTCGAAGCGCTCTTGGGTACCGATATGGTCGATGTGAGCGTTACTGAATTACTGCCAACAATCACCACGACCTTGAGCGTGTTGCCCGACATGCTGGCCGAAATCTGATCCGGGTCCACTTTGGGCTTGGTTCCTATCTCATATTTCTGAATCTCCTGCGAAATCTCATAACGTCGTTTTGCCCAGCCCGAGAAAAACTTCACGGTGTCCTTGCCATCGGAATAGACAAAAGGATCGGGCAGCATCCTGTACGATGCCAGATTGCTCACAGCAGGCAATGACGGTGCCGGACCGGTGTACTCCTCCTCGACCGGATAGAAGTATGGTATGGCATCGACCGAACCGGGTGTGGGTGCCACATCAGGCTTGAGTACAATTCTGTCAATGTAGATGTCAGCCATCACGTTTGCAAAATTGAAGTACAGGTATTCGGCATCATCGGATATGGTTTCGAACTTGACCGACTTCTTGGACCATTCTGTAGTGAGCTTGATTCTCATTTTGGCCTTGTCAATTTTTGCGGGATCACTATTGCGGTAGCCGAATTCAAAGGTGTTGCATTCTTTCGATGCCTTGGCGTAAAATTCCAGCTTGTAGTTGCCCTTTGCAAGCAGTACTGGCAGCTTGAACTCAATTCGGGCATCGCTGTTGTGTACTCTTATGCGGCTGTTGGAGAGCTTCAGACATGCGGCACTCTTCCCGTATCCCGGAGTCGCAGCGACAGCAGCAGCATTGCCCGAATTGTCAAAACCATCAGGTATGCGCCAGAGTCCTGTGGTGGTATCGTTGAAATTGTATGAAGCGTTGTCTGTAATCAGGTTGCCCGCTACGTTGGGCTCTTCGGCCGGCGGATTTATGTCAAGCAGTTTTATGTTATCCAGGTATATTGAACCTTTGAACTTGCCGAAATTGAAGAACATGCGTGCAACGTCACCGAATGCCATGTCGAAATCGAGCGTCTGTCTGGTCCACTCTGTGGTTATGTCAAAATATATTCCGGTCTTTTCACCGTCCTGATATGCATTCTTCTGATATCCGAATTCCAGCCTCACATTGGCCGATGCCTTGGCATAGAACTCAAGCCTGTATTTTCCTGCGGAAAGGGCGGGCGAAAATTCATAACGGACCTGTGCCTTCCAGTTGTCCGATGCAGCCGAACTGTTCTTGAGAAGCAGGCAGTATCCTTTATCGTCATAGCCGGGATACTGGGTTGACAGTGTGGCATTGCCATTATTGTCGTTGCCGTTGACAAAAGCCCACTTGCCCTTGCTGCCGCCATCGAATGTACTTGATTCCCGGTCTGTGATGAAGTTGTCGAAATTGTCCTGAGCCTGAATGCCGGCCGTAAGCCAGAGACCTGCAAACAGAATGCTGATTTTCCTGAACAGATATTCCATAATTCGTTATGTAAGTTTCTTTTTTCGTCAAAGATAAAAAAAAATCTCCGCTATATCAATCGTTCTTCTTATGCGTCTGTATCACCTTTCTGATTGTACCGTCAGGATTGTAGTACAGACGGTCAACACAGACTGAACGGCGCACACCGGTAAACGGCTGCCTGCGCGATATGCTCAGGTCGGCGTTGTGATAGAACATGTACCATTTGTCCTTGAACCGGACTATGCTGTGATGATTGGTACCGCTGTTCACCGGATCAAGAATTACGCCCTTGTATTCGTAAGGTCCCAGAGGATTATCGGCCATGGCATAGACAATCTCAGGCTGATGTCCGGTCAGCGAGCTGTTGGAATATGACAGATAATACTTGCCGTTGTACTTATGGCACCATGCAGCCTCGAAGAATTCCACAAGTCCCTGAATGATATGCACCTGTCCGTCATATGAAATCATATCCTCGTTCAACCTGATGCAGCACAGAGTGTTCTGCCCCACAAACATGTAGGCCTGACCGTCATCGTCAATGAACACGCAGGGGTCAATGAAATCACGGTCGCAGACAACTCCGGGCGAATCAATGCTGAGAAGCGGATATCCCAGCGGGTCTGTGAACGGTCCGGTTGGCGAATCGCTCACCGCCACACCTATATGTTTCTGGTCCGTGGGATAATACAGATAGTACTTGCCGTTTCTGTAAACGCAGTCAGGCGCCCATGCGCCCTGTCTGGCCCATGTGGTCTGCTCGAAAGGTTTGAAAATGACTCCACGGTCCTGAAAAGTCTCCATATCGGTTGTCGTGAATACATGGTAGTCCTTCATGCTGAACGTGAATGCATTGTCCTCATCGTGACTGGGATAGATATAGAGAGTGTCTCCGAACACATGGGCCGACGGATCGGCCGTGTAACAGCTTCTTATCACAGGATTGTCAAACTCCTCGGTCTGAGCCATGGCGCAGTTCCCTGCAACCAAAGCCGATACTGTAATGGCAGTCAGTAATTTCAGTTTCATATATGGATCAAATTTTGGCGGATACACTGATTTTTGCGCTTTTCAGCCCCTTGCCGGTTACGGTAAGTGTGGAAAGGCCTGGTTGGTCTGTGCTTTGCAGAACAATTACCAGTTGGCCGTGGAAGGCCTTCATTGTCGGTTCCGTAAATATCTCCGTTGAGGTGGCATCACCGTTGCAGCAGCTGTTGAAAACTGCCGATTTGCCCTTTACGCTGAATGACAGCTGTAAATCGGAATCAGGGCACAGGTTGCCCGCCTTATCGACAATGCGGGCGGTCACAAAGGTCAGACTGGGGCAGTCCAAGGCATTACCTTCGGCATCGGTCGGGAGTACGGGCATTTCGGAGCGATCAGCCACCAGTTCAATGTGATCGGGTCTGCCTGCAGTGCGGACCACCTCTTCTGCCACCTTGTTGCCATCGGCGTCGTATGCAACGACTTTCAGTTCCCCTGGTTCGTATTTAACATTCATCCAGCGCATACGGTATCGGTCCAGACGGTTTTTACCGGCAGCAGGATCGGCATAGGTTGACGTTCCTCCCCATGGCATGGGCGCCTGGATCCTATGGTCTTCATATTCCTCAAGGGTCATGTCAGAATGACTCAGGCGTCCCTGACTCTTGCCGTTCACAAAGAGTTCGGCCTCAGGATAGCTGGTGTAGCAGAAGACGGGAGTCGTCTCTCCTTCGCGACCGGGCCACGTCCAGTGCGGCAACAGATGCAATGTCTCCTTTTCAGGAGCCCAGTGGGTCCTGTACAGCCACATACGGTCCTTGGGCAGACCGGCAAGGTCATAAATCCCGAAATAGCTGCTGCGTGACTGACCGCTTCCATCATACGGCGTGGGTTCTCCCAGGTAGTCAAAGCCTGTCCAGACGAATTCACCAATCACCCATGGCAGCTTGTCCTGATACATCCAGTCATCATCGGGCAGGTTGCTCCAGATGCACGATTCCAGGTCATAGCCGGAAACCTGTCCGTCAGAGTAGGCCGTGCCATGCTCCTCCTGTACCGGGAACTTGTACTCTCCGCGGCTTGATATGGTCGATGCGGTCTCTGTGCCAAGCACAATTCCCTTCGGTGAGTTCCTGTACCCTTCGTGATATACATGAAGCCGATAGTTGAATCCCGGAATGTCACATTCCTGCCAATTGCCGATTCTCATTGATGCTGTTCCCTGGTCCATGCCCTGCGTACAGGGACGTGTGCCGTCCAAATCATGAACAAGGTCCTGCATAAGGCGGGTGTACTCGCGTCCCTGTACTGAACCCTGTTCCGGAACTTCGTTGCCTATGCTCCACATCACAATGGACGGGTGATTGCGGTTCACAAGCACAAGGTTGGTCAGGTCGCGTTTCCACCACGGATCGCTGTCGGGCGTCTCCCTTTGGTCAAAGAAACGGCAATAACCGTTCTTGACCTTCGGGCTTATCCACATGTCGAATGATTCGGCCATGACCAGCATGCCCATCTCGTCACAGATGTCCATCTGCCACGGGGCAGGCATGTTGTGGGCGGTGCGTATGGCATCGCAACCAATCTCCTTGAGCAGCCGGACCTGCCGGCGGAAAGCATCCTTGTTGAAAGCCGTTCCAAGGGGCCCCAGGTCGTGGTGCAGGCATACGCCCTTGAACTTGCGGACCTGCCCGTTCAGTCTGAAACCATCGGCCGTGTATTCAATGGACCGTATGCCCACCTTGGTCTCCTTGCGGTCAAACAGTTCATCATTCATCACAAATTCAGTGACAAGAGTGTAGAGATAAGGTTTTTCAGGGCTCCACAAATGAGCATCCTGTACAGAGAGGACATGTTTGGTCTCACCTGTGAGTCCCATACCGACAAGATTCACATTCTCAATACTTTGAGCCACTATACTTCCAGTATTGTCCAACAGTGACTGTCGTACCTGGAATTTATTGTTTCCGAAAGGTATTCTGCCGGACTTGACTTCCGATGACACATATATGCGGGCTTCACTGGCGCTGGAAGCATCGGCCGAAACACCTGTCACCATAGTAGTGCGGGCAAATGTTCCCCAAGTCTTCAGATAAGAATCCGGATGAAGTACAAGACGTACAGGCCTATACAGCCCCGCTCCCGGATACCAGCGTGCTGATTCCTCGATGTTGTACAGATGAACAGCCAGAGTATGCGTTCCGGGAACCAGATCGCCATTGTCTTGTGGAAGGAACCGGGAAATATCAAGACTGAAAGTGTTGTATCCGTAGGCCCAGTAACCGACCTCATTGCCGTCAATGTAAACATGCGGCTCGGCCATGGCCCCGTCAAAAATCAGCTCGGCCGAAGTGTACCCCTCGGGGATGTTTATCTGCGTACGGTACCACCCCTCGCCAGTCCATGGCAGGGCGCCGGTACTTCCAGACTTCTTGATGTTACTGTCAAACGGACCTGCTATGGCCCAGTCGTGCGGAATGGAAACCTGCTGCCAGCCGGAGTCATCGAACTGTGCTGATTCCGCACCCTGCACGCTGCCGCGCTGGAAGCGCCAGCCGCTCAGCAGAAGCTGTTCCTGCGTCTGTGCAATCATACCCGATGTGCAGACAAGCATATAAAGACCTGCCAGCAAGGCTTTTCTCACATGCCGACCCGTTTTTACGCCAATATTATTCTTTTCCACGTTCATGTACCAATTCATTTGCGAATGAAGCTAAAATACGAAAGACCTTACAAAGTAAACAATATATTTGTAATATCATGCAACGACACTCAGAAGATTCCAATCAAATATGATGACATTACAGGAAGCAATAACAGCCCGTCATTCTGTCAGGGCATATACAGACCAACCTATCACCGGCAGCACGCTGGAGGCATTGGAACGGAAGATTGAGGAAGTCAACAGGGACGGAAATCTCCATGTACAGTTCATACTTGACGAGCCCAAGTCCTTCCTTTGTCCTATGGCAAAGTACGGCAGGTTCAGAGGTGTGAGGAACTATCTTGTCATGGCAGGAAAGAAGGCCGATGACCTGGACGAGAGGGTCGGATACTATGGGGAACAGATTGTGCTCCTGGCACAGACTTTGGGGCTCAACACCTGCTGGGTAGGTGTAAGCTACAGTAAGATTCCCGGAACATACGTCCTGGAAGAGGACGAAAAGATTGCCTGCTACATATCCATCGGATTTGGAGAGACACAAGGAGTGTCCCATAAAATCAAGTCGCCGGCCGATGTAAGCAACGCCAGCGAAATCACTCCACAATGGTTCAACGAAGGCGTAAAGGCCGCCCTGCTCGCCCCCACTGCCGTCAACCAGCAGAAGTTCCGTTTCGAGTATCTGGGATTTGACAAAAAAAGCGACAAGGAGAAAGTTCTGGCAAAGAAAGGCTCATCCCTGATTGGCTACACCCGCATGGACCTGGGCATAGCCAAACTGCATTTCGAGATTGGAGCCGGGACGGACAACTTCGAATGGGCCGAATGACAAGTTAATATGGTCGCGTGGGACAAGTGTACGAAGCCCGTTGTTCAGGGGTCAGAGGAACTTGCCGCGGTTCTGCAGGCCAAGGAGGCCCGACATAAGGAATACGATAGCGGCCACAATCATGGCTATGCGGTTTTTGAGCAGAATGACGCTCCAGATGGCCGCATTGATGTTCTCCGGCTCCTCGTATGGGTTGATGGTCACGTCCCAGACCTTGTTCTGGACGAATGGCATGTTGGACAGGATGAGCGCCAGTATGACCGTTAGCACTGACAGCACCGCGGCGGCATTACCGTTACGGATGAGCGTGGAGTACATGAAGGCCAGGTTGCCGAACAGCATTACGGGAATCATGAGCTGAGCCGCCATCAGGAACGGTGACACCGGGTACAAGAGTATTCTGGCCAGAAAGGCATATACCACCAGAATCAGGAAGACCTCCACATAGATCATGAACAGCCTGAACAGCCATACTTTATAGATATAGTTGGGTATGCTGAAAAGCAGTTCCAATATGCGGTTGTCCGCATCGTTCTGAATGCCGAAACAGGCAGGATAGAACACAAGCAGCAGTCCCGGTATGATAAGCTGGTCATATACCATGCTGTGGCTGAGCGCCGTGCCCTTGGATGCCGCCGTGAACATGAGGAAGAAGAACAGGGCCAGGCCCAGCAGCAGGAACCAGATGAACTTGCCTGCAAATATTATCCTCATATTGTAGCCGCATACCTTGGCATAGGCTTTCAAATTCTGTATGACTGACATTGCTCTACTTCATTTAAAGATTCTTCAACAGGCAGAGGTAAGCATCCTCCAGGTTGGGCTCGGCCGGCTCGGCTCCGGGAACGGGACATGTGGGCGATATGTAGCGCACCCTGATCATGTCGCCATCCTGAATATGGTTGGCTATAAGCTTCTCGTCCAGTTCGCCCAGACGCGATGCCTCGATGTCAAACAGCCATACCTTGTCCTTGGCCAGATGAACCATGTCGCCGGGTTCACCGAAGTACTTGAGTGTACCCTTCTCGATGACCACGACCTGGTTGCACGAGCTGGCGATATCCTCAATGATGTGGGTCGAGAATATGACGATGCGCTCACGGCTCAGTTCGACCAGCAGGTTGCGGAAGCGTATGCGCTCACGGGGATCCAGACCGGCAGTAGGCTCATCGACGACAAGTATGCGCGGCAGGTTGAGCAGGATCATGGCGATTCCGATACGCTGCTTCATACCGCCCGAGAAGGATCCGATGGCGGAGTTCCTCTGCTCGTACATATGAACAGCAGAAAGCACATACTCAAGCCTTTCGCGACGGACCTTCTCATCGGTCACTCCCTTAAGGATGGCCTGATAATCGAGGAAATCCCACGCTGTCATAGCCTCGTACATACCGAATTCCTGAGGCAGGAACCCTATAAGGCTCTGCAGCTCCTCGCGGTATTTGAGCGTGTCCATTCCGTTGATGAACACCGTGCCATAACTCTGGCGCAGGATGCCTGTGACAATGCGCATGAACGTGGACTTGCCGGCTCCGTTGGGGCCCAGCAGGCCGAACATGCCGCTATGAATCTGGAACGATACGCCACGCAGGGCCCTGAACGGCTTCTTCTGCTTGCCAATGACTGGAATGCTCTTGACGAACACGAACCAGGTCCGCTTCAGACCGGCCTTCTGTCCCTTCAGACGCTCCACGTTGATATCGTTCTCATAGAGATAATCCGATGTGCGGCGGATGAAGAGTCCCAGCACCCAGACCACTGCTATGAACACCATGAATCCCTTGCTTTCAAGGCGTCTGCTCAGGAAGAACATGGTCAGAGCAGGCAGGACCCAGAAGAGTATCCGTCTGATCTTCTGCGCAGTAGCGGGATTGCCGCACTTGTAGCCAATGTACTCGGTAACGGCTTTAAGTATGTTTTTGACACCAGCCAGCGTGATGATTGCCATGAGCAGTATCCAGAAGTTCTTCTCGAAATACCAGCCGGCCAGATAACCCGTGAATCCGAATACCACGACCTGCCACAGAAGACCCACGAAGTCCTTTGCATGATGGTAAGTGCGTGCCAGTCCAAGCCTGCGGCGTATGTTGAGGCCGCTCCTCCACTGACGCAGGAACAGTCCTGGCCAGTCATATACCTTGACAAGGTTGCGTACCTCAATCTCGATAGGCTGGTCCGGAGCAACGATGTCCTCGCGTGCAATCCTCACGGAGCTCTTGATGAAATATGTCACTCCCGGAATGGCAACCAGCAGCACGATGATTGAGAGCAGGATACGGAAGATTCCGCTCATGCTTGTCAGGATCACCAGCAGGCCCACACCTAAGATAACGGCATGCAGGATATGCGTGTAGCGGCCCAGACCCTTGTACCATGCGCGCATGTTCTCGAACGAGATGTAGAGCGTAGGTATGAGCAGCAGCGTCAGGATGGCCGAGAACGTAAGGCCGCCTATGACGGTCAGCGCAAAGGGAGCACCTATGGCACCGGCATATTCGCTGTCGCCCATCGCCATCGGGATAAGCGTGACAATAGTTGTTATTGTCGTTATGCAGATAGGTCTGAGACGCGAGTGGCCGCTGGTCATGATGGCTCTCATGCGGCCGTAGCCACGCTTGCGCAGAGTGGTCGAGTAGTCTATCAGGATGATGCCGTTGTTGACCACCACGCCCAGCAGGATCAGGAATCCGGTCAGGGTATTGGCCGTCAACAGGCTGTTGCCCGACAGGAGCAGTGCCAGCAGCGATCCTATGGCTGCCAGAGGTATGGAAAACAGCAGCACAACAGGTGTGGTCAGCGACTCGAACGATGCCGCCAATATCATGAATATCAACAATATCGATGCCAGGATCAGGAACTTGAACTCGCCAGTCGAGTCATCGCCCCGCTGTGCTTCCAGGGCCAGTCCCGAAGGCAGGTTGTAATTGGCTATCAGGTCATCGATCTGGTCATGATATCCGTCCAGCACATCCTTGGGCAGTTCCTCGCTCTGCGATATGCCGTAGGTGACGTTGATGCGGCGGTCACGGTTCACGCGGCGGACCTCGGAAGGTCCACGGCTCAGACGTATGCTGGCCAGCTGCTGCAGTTCATGCACTCCGCCGTTCTGGTCGGTTATGGTGACGCGGCGCAGGTCATCCATCGTTTTCTCCCAGCGGCCGGCCTCTTCCTCCTCTTCGGTCAGATCGTCCATGATGACAATGTCATACTCATCGGTACCGACCTTGAAGCTGGCACCTGTACTGGTAGAGCGGTTCAGGGCGTTAAGGGCCGAGGAAATGTTCTGTGGCGTGATGCCGTACGATGCCAGTGACACGGGATCGAAGGTCAGCTGGACCTCGCGGCGGCCACCGGGGTTGTCCACGCGGACATCACGCACGAACTCCATCTGTTCCAGATTGTATCTCAGTTCGTTGGCCACGATACGCATGGTCTCGGTATCGGAACCCTTGACCACAATACGCTCAGAATTGTCACCCACACCAAGCACGCTCATGAAGCGCGTCAGCCTGTTCAGTCCGCTTGCATTCTGCTGTCCTCCGCCATAGCCCGGGGTGACGCGCACATCGATGTCTTCGTCCAGCTTGAGCTGATCGCCCAGCTGCTCCACAATCTGGCTTATGGTCGGACCTCCCTTCTTGCTGTAGTCATCCTGAAGGGTGACGGTGATGGAAGCCTGATCTTCCTGAATGCGGCTTATTACATCCTTCTTTTGCGGGAAACTGTCCAGACGCGCCTCCAACGTAGCCGTAGCCTCATCTGTATTATCGATGGTGCTGCCGGTGGGCATGGTTATGCTGACATTGACCCGGTCGCTGTCAACCTGACGGTTCTGACCGGTATTGCGCGAGAGAGCCACTATGAATGCAATGACCAGTACGGCGATTGCGGTGCCGATGGTCGGACCGGGCTTCCTGAGGCAGGTCTTGAGCAGCGTAGAGTAAATCTGCAGCGGCCGGTCGTGTATGGCCATCTTGCTGAACGGAGTATTGCCACGTCCACTGCTGCGTTCCATCATGGCGGCTGTTGCCATCGGGATGAACGTGACGGCTACAAGAAGCGAGAAAAGCAGCGTAGATATGATGGAGAAGCCGATATTCTGGCCAAGCAGCTTGATCATAGGCTCATTGGAGAACACGAACGGCAGGAACACCGTTATCGTGGTGAGCGTCGATGCAATGAGGGCCTTGCGCACCTCCCTGACACCCTGAAGAGCCGCAAGCCGCGGGGGCATTCCCATGGAGGCCAGGCGGTAGATGTTCTCCAGCACGACTATACTGCTGTCCAGCAGCATGCCTATTGCCAACGCTATACCTAAGAGCGTAAGCGTATTGATGGATATGTCTGCAGCATAGAAGACGTTGAATGCCGACAGGACCGACACGGGGATGGACAGTGCAATGAGGCACACCAGCCTGATGTTGCGCAGGAAGAACCAGAGCACGAAGATGGCCAGCATGCCGCCCAGCAGCGCCAGACGTACTATCTGCGACATGTTATTGCTGATCTGGTCGGCCGAATTGGACTGCACAACCAGCTGCAGGTCCTGCGGGGCCACTTCGCGGTTCACCTCGTCTATGCGTTTCAGGCATCTCTTGGACAGTTCCAGTATGTTCTCGCCTTGCACATTTACCATCGATACCGAAATGGCGTCCATGCCGTTAACCCTGCTTATGGTGGTCTCGTCCTTGTAGTCGAAGAACACCGTCGCAACATTCTTAAGATAGATGGGACCGGGCGCAACGACAAGATTCTCCACCTGCGACACATCATCGTAGTTGGCATCGAGCTGCACGTAGTACTTACGGTCCGACTCGCTGATGAAACCCAGGAACGTACGCTCCTGGTTGTACTGGTTCAGTGCCTGACTGATCTGCGAATTCGATATGTTCAGGGCCTGCATGGCCTCCGGATTGGAACGGATCTCGATGGACTTGACACGACCGCCGTAGACCGTCACGTCAGCTATTCCGTCAATGCTCAGGAGACGGGGCACCACATCCTTGTCCACGATGGCCCTGAGGCGGTCCACGCCGCCAGTTCCGCGCACCTGAAGCGAGATGAACTGGTTGCCCATGCCACCGATGTTGGCCTGCTGGACATTCACGTTGACT
The DNA here is from genome assembly GCA_024398615.1 of Bacteroidaceae bacterium. Classification (GTDB taxonomy): domain Bacteria; phylum Bacteroidota; class Bacteroidia; order Bacteroidales; family Bacteroidaceae; genus Colenecus. The sequence continues at coordinate 15,564 of JAKSIU010000020.1, read as the reverse complement.
CCTGTCGGGAAGTCCGAACGGATGGAACTGATCTTCTGCTGCAGTTTTACCGTGGTGAGTTTCAGGTTGGTTCCACGCTTGAAATCGACCGTAATGGTGCCCTGACGGCCCGACACGGTCGTTTCCATGTTCTCCACGCCGCCCACAGCGCTGACGGCACCCTCCAGGGGAATGATCACCTGCTGCTCCATGTATGAAGGAGTCAGGTCACTCTGGGCCGAACAGCTGATGTAGAGCTGGGGCAGTTCCGTATTGGGCAGCAGTTCAACAGACAGCTGCTTGTACGAGAAGTAGCCCATGAGCGACGTGGCCACCAGAAGCATGCAGATAGTTACCCTGCGGTCGACAAATGACTTCATTTCCCTGTTATTCTTATTTTGGCGCTCTCAAACACATAATAGACACAGGGTATGACTATAAGACTGAGCAGTGTCGATGTAGTCAGACCACCTATCACGGCCACAGCCATGGGTGAACTGAGCGATGCCCCCTCTCCTATTCCCAGAGCCATCGGCACAAGGGCCAGGATGGTGGTGAGACTGGTCATCAGGATGGGTCGGATACGCTGCTGACCCGCCTCGGCAATGGCGTCAATCATGCTCAGGCCCGATTCACGGAGCTGTCCTATGCGGTCCACCAGGATGATGGAGCTGTTGACTGCGATACCTGTCAGCATCACCATACCTATGACACCCATAATGTTCACCGTGGTTCCCGTTATGAGGAACAGCAGTACGGATCCGACCAATGCCAGCGGAATGGTAAGCAGGATTGTGAAAGGATGCAGGAGCGATTCAAACTGCGATGCCATGACCATATAGACCAGTATGATGGACAACACGAGTGCCAGCAGCAGGCTGTTCATCGATTCTGCCCTGCGTTCCTCCTCGCCGGTCACGTTTATGGAGTAGTTCTGAGGCAGTTCGATGCCCGACACAGCCTCACGCGTAAGCTGGGCAGCCTTGTCCAGCGACACGGAACCGTCAATGTCGGCTGTAACGCGCGTCACGCGGTTCTGGTTGATGCGATGAACCTCCTTGGGGGCCGTACTCTCCGTTATCTGAGCCAGCTCGATCAGCCGGAAATCCTTCTGGCCCGATGTGATGACCAGATTGCTCAGTTCGGCAAGCGACACGCCGGGCACCTTGATACTGATGTCCCTCATGTCACCCTTGTACTCCATCTGTCCGGCTTCACGTCCTGCCAGATGCTGCTGTATCTGCGTTATGACGGTCGATACATTGATATTGTTCATTCCGGCCAGGGCACGGTCCACGGTGATGATGATCTCCGGAGCGCCACCTGCCAGCGAACTTTCTATATTGTACAGGCAGTCAATGGAATCGACTGCAGAGAGGACATTCCCGGTAAGCACTGACAGCATATCCAGGTCCTCGCCCTTGATCTCGACCACAAGAGGAGCATCCTGGGTGCCCATCATCGAATTCAGCGAATTGTCATCCTGAGTGAATGACAGTTCCATACCCTCCACTCCATTGGTGTAATCGGCCAGTACTTCGGTAAGGAGATCCGGTGTCAGGAGCGATGCCTTGGACAGCTGGATCTTCATCGTGGCAGTGTTCTCACCCTGGAAATCCATGTTCTGTGACGATGCACCGGGACCGATGTGCGTGTAGATGACGCAGGCTGTATCCTCGGTCATGTCGAAGACCAGGTTCTCAAGGCTCTCCAACGTGGACGATGTACGCTCCAGGCTGGTACCTTCGGCCAGGCGAACCTTCACGTTGACGGTGTTGTCATCAGCCTTGGGCATGAACTCGGTACCGATGAACGGCAGCAGGAACAACGTGCCCACCACAAGCACGAGCGAGCAGGCAATGACCAGCCAGCGTTTCTGGACAAGTTTCTTCAGGAATAAGCCGTAACCCTTGATATTCAACGAGTTGACATTCGTCATGGGAACAGCCTTCTTACGTCCGAACAAGCGTTCGTAAAGCGTTGGAATGACCAGTATGGCCACGAAGAGCGACGAGATAAGCGAGAACGTGACAGTCCAGGCCTCGTCCTTGAACAGCTCGCCCGTGGCGCCGTGCAGATAGACTATGGGCAGGAACACCACTATGGTAGTCAGGGTCGATGCCGTAACGGCACCGGCCACCTCGGACGTGCCGGTAACCGCCGCATCGCGGACGGAAAGTCCCCGTTCCTGATTGCGGAATATGCTCTCTATGACTACGATCGAATTGTCCACCAGCATGCCCGCACCCAGGGCAAGTCCTCCCAAGGTCAGTATGTTGACGGTCAGTCCGCCGAAGTACATCAGGCTGAACGTGGCGATTATGGACACGGGGATGGACACAGCCACAATGAGCGTAGTCCCTACCCTGCGCAGGAACACGAACAATACGACCACAGCCAGCAGGATACCCAGAAGGGCACTGTTCTTGACCTCGCCTATCGAGTTATTGATAAAGGTGGCCTGGTCGCTGATTACCCTGATTTCATATCCGGGCAACGACTTGCATATCTTGTCTATGCTGTTCCGGATGCCTTCCACCGCCTTCACTGTATTGTAGTCCATTTCCTTGAACACCGAAATGCCGATGCTGCGCTTGCCGTTCACTCTGACGATGTTTTCCGGCTCACGGTTCTCGAAATGGATTGCAGCGACATCACGCAGGTAGATGGGAGCCATGCTGGCAGACTGGAACTCGCTGACCTGACCGGCCTCGGCCTCGGTGTTGCGGTATCCGACAATGATGTTGCCGAAGGCGGTCTCATCGGTCAGGGTATTGGAGCCGGTTACAAGATACTGTGCGCCCTGCTCTGTGATCCTGCCGCCGGTCACCCTCTGGTTGCTCTCCTGGATGCGTGACGAGATGTTGTCTATGGTAATGTTGAAGGCCTCAAGCTTGTAAGGATCGGCCTCGATGACCAGGTTCGTGAACTCGTCACCGGCAAGTGACACATCGGCTATGCCATCGACCCTCATCAGTTCGTTGCACACGTACGAATCGGCCACCTTGCGCAGCTCGGCCATGTCAGTGATGTCCGGGTTGGAGAAGCCCAGGATCATGATGGGAGCCGTGGTGGGATCCTTCTGGGAAATGCGCAGGTCAGTTACGCGGTCGTCCTGGGCAAAGCTGCTCATGGCTTTCTCCAGGTCCAGGTACGCCTCGTCCATATCCTTGCGCCATGCATACTCGACCGTGATGCGGGCCGTACCGACCTTGACGACTGACGACACCGAAGTCACGTCGCTCTGACGGGCAATCTGCGACTCCATGTTGCTGACGAACTGTTTCTCGATTTCCTCGGGCGGACGTTCGCCGGCGTCTATTTCGACAAACAGGCGGGGACTGTTCATGCTGGGGAGCAGCTCCACACTCAGCCTGTCATACGATATCTTTCCGAGCAGCAGTATGGCCAGCACCGCCATGGTGACGGTAACCGGATGCCCGACTGCCCAACTGACCAGTTTCTTCATTGCTTCCTAGCGTACAGTTTATCTTTGAACTTTGACTTTCGAGCCGTCTCTCAGTGTCTCGAAACCGCGGACAATCAGCTGATCGTCTTCCTCCAGACCGCTCAGCACCTCCACATTGTTCTTCTCTTCGAGGCCCAGCTGGATGTAACGGGCACGTGCTATGCCCTGATCAACCACGAAGACCAGGCGGCGACGGTTCTCGTTGCGGACAATGTTCTTGGGGATGACGATGGTCTGATCGTGACTTTCCGTGATGATGTCAGCCTTCACGAACATACCCGGACGGATGAGCAGCTTGCTGTTGTCGACCAGCACCTTACCTTTGAACGTACGTGTCTCGGTACTTATGGCAGGCGAAAGTTCGGTAACCTGCCCCATGATGGTGTCCTTAGGAAGCGTATAGTGGGTGATGTAAGCATTCTGGCCCACGACAACCTCGTTGATGGCGCTCTCCGGCAGGTTGATCTCGAGCAGCATGGAGCTGTAGTCCATGATGGTGGCTATGGCCGCACCGCTGCTGACCTTGGCCTCTCTGGAATAATGCGGCAGGTCCACTATAACGCCGTCGAACGGAGCCCTGATGTTCATCTTCTCAAGGTTCATCTCGGCATTCTCGTACTCCAGACGCGAGTTCATGATCTTGATATCGGAGTTCTTGACCTCGGTAAGGGTGGCTCCGCCCTTTTCGTAGAGCGACTTGGTCTTGACCTGCTCCTGTTCGGCCAGCTCCAGGTTCAGACGCTTGGTCTCGATGGATATGCCGTTCTCATACGACTTGTCTTCGATGCGCACTATCAATGCGCCCTTGCGTACCCTGTCACCCAGCTTGTAGGGCTGACCCGTCGAGGGGTTCTTCTGAAGGATGTACTTGCCGGCCATTTCGGTCGTCAGCTGGGCCTCCGAACTGGATACGGCGGTGCTGTTGGTGGTGAAGATCCTGCTGACAGTGCCGTAGGTGATGTCGGAGACCGATACCGGTGTAGGTATCTCGTTACGGCTCATTGTATTCTCCTGCTTGCACCCTGCAATGATGAGCGTAAGCACAGTCAGTGAAAGTGCGCTGATTCCTGATTTCATATGCTGTATCATTTCTTTTGTTTCTTATCTGTTTTCTGCTCGTAGGTCATGGGGACCACAGGTTCGTCCTTCTCGAAATCATAGAGTGTCAGGATCTTGATGTTGAGAAGCTGGATCTTGTAGTTGATCAAGGCCTGGGTGTACGATGCCTTGCTGCTGGACAGCTGGCTCTGGATCTGATTCATCTGCAGACCGGTCAGCTCGCCGTTGCGGTAACGCTCCTCGTTGAGGTCGTAGGTCAGCTGGGCGTTCTGGCGGCTCTGCTCGGCTATGGATATCTGGTTCAGCAGGTTATCCAGGCTGCGGCAAGTGCTGCGCAGATCCATCTCGATGCTCTTCAGTTCCTCCTCGGCACTCAATTCGAACATTTCGCGTTCAATCTCGGCAGCCCTGATACGGGCCTTTCGGGTACCCCAGTCAAAGATAGGCACGCTGAACGAGATGGCCACACGCGGGTTGTTGGTGGGACTGTCGTAGACATGCGGGAATTCCGGATCGTCACCCATGATACCCAGCGATAGCGATATGTTGCCGTTGAAACTGTCGTTGTCCTTGACCTGGATCATGGACATTTCCTGCTGTTCGCGGGAAATCTCGCGCTGGCGGAGTTCCAGACGGCTGGACATGGCGCTCTGCAGGGCCTTGTCGAAATCGACCAGTACCGGCTCGGCCGCAATCTCGCATACCACCCTGATGTCTTCGTCCAGGGGAATGCCCAGCGACTGCTTGAAATTGTCCTTGGCATTCTCCAGACTCACGCGCTGGTTTTCAAGGCTTGAGCGCGACTGGGCCAGGTTCAGTTCAGCCTGATAGTACTCGTCCTTTGTGGCCATGTCAGCATCGACCTTGTCCTTTATTATTCGGAAGTTCTTCTCGGCATTCTCAAGCTCGGACTCGCTTATCTCCAGGTTCTGCTGCGACATGAAAAGGCTGTAGAACTGGTTGGTGATGTTGCGCTCCACGTTCAACATCTGCAGAGCATAGCTGATGCGGGCATTCTCGTAGTTCATCTCAATCTGCCGCATGTTCATCTTGGTCTTGTTGTAGGTGAAGATGGGCTGGTTCAGACTCAGGTTCAACCGGTTGCTGAATGCCCGGTTCTTATTGGTGGAACCGCCTATCGTAGACTCGTTGTCCTGCCATGACAGGCTGTTGTTGAGCGAGAGAGTGGCATCGGTCCAGATGATTGGCTGGGTGATGGTGAACGTTCCCGACGAAGAGAGCGAGCGGTTGGTGTACCAGTCCGAGTAACGGCTGTCGAACTGACGCGACTGCGAGAAAGAGACGGGCTCCAGGTTCAGTGAGAAGCGGGACTTGAGCGATGCACGCTGCGCTATCAGGTTCTGCTCGTAACGCTCCATGCTCATGCGGGAGTTTATCAGGTCGGGGTTATGCTCGGCACTGTACTGGAGAGCCTGTTCCATGGTCATGATGATCTGCGCCCGCGCCCCGTTCCCGAAGAGCGGTGCCAGTGCAATCAGTGCAGTGATAAGCAGAGGTTTCTTTGTCATATCTTATTGATTGTATTTATCTTTATCTTTTAACCATTTTCACGGCATCGGCCACTATCACACTGATGCCGGACTTGTTGTTCAAGGTGACCCTGACGGTGTCGGCCTCGAAGCGGAAGGTTCCCAGCAGGTTCCAGCCCTCATCGGCACGGTTCATGTTCATTGATACGCGGTCCACCGTTTCATACTGGGCTATCTCGAAGTTGTAGTCATTGGTCTGGCGTCGACCATTATTATTATTGTTGTTATTGTTGTTCCACCTGCGATTACGGTTGTTGTTGTACATCCTGGGAGTGGCATAGTAGTATACATCGTACGTGCCGGCATCCGTCAGGGGAATGCTCCAGCGTGCAAACTGCGAGCCATCGCCCTGCGATATCACGTAAGCCGAGCGGACGTAATCGCCGTACAGTTCCTGATCGGTAACCGGAATCCACTGGGGATAGGTGTTCCAGTCCTGGAAGCCCTGATAGACAAACTCGTTTTCCTTTTCCCTGGCCTTGTCCAGCCATTTGGACAGATATCCCGTCCTGATGGGCCTCGACAGGGAGAACAAGGCGGCATCCTCATTGTCCACGACTATCTCGCCAGGCTCGGTATTGAGCACCCCTGTGCGAACGGCATAGACTCCCTCTGGGGTTAGGACTTCTCCGTCATATGTATTCCAGTCGGAGCCGTCCAGTACCATATCGTGCGGCAGGTTGGACGACATCATGGTGTTGATCCGTATGCGATTGGGCGTATTCAGCCAGTGAGTCACAAGTTTCCGGGTCTCATGCGCCTCTATGCCCACCATGAAAGTCTTGGGTTTGTCCTCATCACCGGCATTCTCCATGTTCCAAAACTCGTACTGAACGGTCACATATCCCGGGTTGCCCGATATGTTCTCTACTGCGATTTCAGCCTGATACACATCGGTCGTATCGGTGATTACCTTGGTTATGGTGGGAGAGCCTATCTTATAGCAGGCCAGCAGCGCCCGTCCGTTCCACTCTTCCTTTCTGGCCTGCAGATCAATTCCCGAATAGTCCTCAACCCAACTCAGAATGGAATCGAACGATATGTTTGCAAACGCGCGTTCCCTGGTGTGGGCGTTAATGGAGTCAATAAGTGCCTCGTAGCCCACAGCTGCCGATGCCGGAGCGAAGAAATCCCTTGTCTTGAGTGACAGTGCGTTGTCGGCCAGATCCTCCCAGTCGGGATCGGACATCACGCGGTCAAAACCATACTTTCCCAACAGGAACAGGGCCTTCTCGTCTTCGCTCATGCCGTTCATGCTTCTCATCCAGTCGTTCGCGGACGTATTTCCGCCTGTCACTGCCTCGACCATCCTGTTGGCCATGGGCCAGTCGGACGAATAGACATTATACCTGAAGTTTGTGAACAGAGGCCGCATGTAGTATGGATTATCCACAGCAGTCATCGAGAAACGCCCCCTTCCGCCACTGCCATTGTAGTTCTGCTCTCCTGCCATGAAATTGAGCGCTTCCCGCAGAATGTCTATCAGGACATCCTTTTCGCTTCTGTCTCTGTTCCAACGCATGAACGCGTTCTTCCTCTCTTTAAACTGAAACGATTCGATGTCATATGCTCTCTCATGAATCAGCGCGATTTCGGGCTGCAGCTGCTCGTAAGCCGATGTCCAGACCCTTTTGAATGTCTTGAAATGCGCGGGTACCTCGACCAGCGAGAAACGTTGGAACGGATAAGCCATGTCCATGTTCCACTCCATGTCCCCGCGCACATCGCGGATCATCTGTGGAATGGTGTCTTTTATCGAGTCCAGGACCTGGAAGCCATCGTCCCAATGGCCCAGTTCCCACACGGTGTATGTAGTGGAATCGACGGTAATGGACTTGGAGATGTAGTCACCTATGGCAAGCGATACCGATGGCAGGCGGGATTCGGGCTGGAAGGTGTACTCCGTGGAATCGGAGCTGGCAGTGCAGGCCCCCTGCGATATGGGTGTCAGTCCCGGATTGGGCGTCACGCTGATGGTGAAATCAGTGAAATATGATTTCTGCCACTCGGGGCTGGCATCGCAGTAAGCAACGCCAGGACGCGGATACCAGTAACTCTCGGGGGTGAGAAGCGTGTAATCACGGTCCTGAAACAGATACTGCCTGCCTGTATTGAGCATGTTCAGCACCTTTGTATTCTCCAGCATCTTGTCAGACGATATGTCCAGATAGCAGATGCGCTCATCTGCCACTCCGCCATACTCCATGACAATGTCCACCGGTTCTGACTCAGCGAGTGCAGCATCGAAATCCATTACGATGAGATGCTTGAGACGCTGGTACTGCATGGAATGACCCGGAGAACTGACGCTGTGCAGGGCGAATCCGGGATTGAGTGTGAACACCAACTGAGTGGTTTCGGCCTCGGGCCTTACAATCAGTGTGGCCTTCACGTTAAGCGAATCGCCGTTCTGGGTCACGTCGAGCCTGCATGTTTCAGCCACGGCACCTACTGTGTGGACGTAACTGTTGTCCAGCTGAATCATATCGGTCCTGAACTTCTCGTCCACCTTATATAAATGCACGTGCCTGTAGCCGGCGTACAGTCCGCCTGCCAGGAACAGCACCGAAGCAATGCGCCACGGCAGCAGGCTGTACCTGGAGTTGGGAAGCCGATGGAAGAGCGACACATCGGTCAGAATCAGACCGATGCCCAGCAGCAGATAACACAAGCGGTGGTTTATGAGTCTTCCCAGTCCGCTGAAACCGGTGACTGTCGACTTGAGCATGGGCAGGTTGAAGCCGATGTAATCAAACAGATAATAGTACAGATCGTCAATATAGAAAAGCGTGGCGCCGATGTACGCCAACAGTATGACCATGGTTATGGCCTGGTTATTCAGGATGAGCATCAGTGTGGTCGACAGGCCCACTATGAACACCAGCGTAGGCACGTCCAGCAGAAGGAAATACCAGATACAGCTCAGGTAGTCCAGATTGGTTCCGTACTTGATCATGCCCATTATCAGCCCTATCGCCATGACCACCGCATCCAGCACGAAGAACACCTTCAGCGTGGCCCACATCTTGCCTAACAGATACTCGGCATTGCTGAGCGGCCTGGTGTAGAACACCTCTGACGTGTCCAGCTGTTTGTCGCGCTTCAGATACTCCGATGCCAGGAACACCGACACCACGGCCTGCCCCACGTTCATAACCAGCATATACATATAGGGGATGACCGAGCGGTTGACCATAAGGGGGTCCTGGAAGGGTTGGATTATGTAACTGGCTCCGAGTATGACAGATGCTATGAGCGCCAGGAATGCAAAAACCTTGAAGAACCAGCCTCTGACAAGGAGTTTCGTCTCATATTTCGAGACGGTCAGTATGTCATTTATGCCAAGTCTCATCTGTCTTTATCCCTGATTTCAGTGAAATACACGTATGCATGCTCCAGATTGGGCGGATAGCTCACGGCATCGTATCCGGGAAGGCTGTCTGCCACCACCTGTATGTCCCAGCCAAGTCCGTGCGGAATGGTCGAGATGACCGCATACTTCTGATTTATCTCGGCATACTGTTCGTTGGTGACCCTCAGACGCCAGACCTTGCCCTCGGTTTCCTTGAGCATGCCTGCGGGTGACCCTCTGAACATGACATGGCCCTGGTTGAGCATGGCCATTTCAGTACACGAACTGGAAATATCACCTACTATATGGGTTGACAGTATGATTGTGGTATCCTTTGTGCTGGCCTCGGAAAGCAGATTCCTGAAGCGGATGCGCTCCTCGGGATCGAGTCCGGTGGTAGGCTCATCCACCACCAGGATCATGGGCTTGTGTATCAGTGCCTGGGCAATGCCGAGACGTCTTTTCATACCGCCAGACAGATTCTGTGCATAGCGGTCACGTACCTCGTACAGGCCCACCTGTTCCAGCATGGCATCGACAGCCTTGCCGCGTGCCTGGGAATTGGTCATTCCGGTAAGTGCTGCCGCATAATCCAGAAACTCACGCACCTTGTACTTGGCAAAGAAGCGGAAGTCCTGCGGCAGATATCCCAGAATGCGGCGGACCTCACTGCGCTGCGTGCGGATGTCATAACCGCACACATCAATCTGCCCCTCGCTGGGTTCCAGCAGGGTTACAAGAATACGCATCAACGTGGACTTGCCGGCGCCGTTAGGGCCCAGGAGTCCGAACATGCCTGAAGGAATCTCCAGATTGATGTCGTCCAGGGCTTTCTTCCCGTTCGGATAATAATGGCTTAAGCCTTTAATTGATATTGACATGACTATTCTTCCCTATACGTCACAGTCTCGTCTGCAAATATAAGCCTTTCCTTTCAAAACAATGATAATGTTGAAGATAGAACGTACCTTAATGTATGTTATATTTTGATTCTCCTGCGATAAGCAAATCAAGAACACTTCATGGAAATGAAGGAAAATTCATATTTTTACGCGACTAATATATACCCAGCTATGAAAAAGTCAATTGCATTTTTCACATTTCTGTGCCTTACGGTGGGGACCATCAGCGCCAAGGGCTTAATAGATACCCAAAAGCTCGAGTACTCCATCCCATATATTCCGGTTGAGAAGCGCTCCTCCATCCTGCCGAAGCACAATATCTGCTCCATCGCACCCGCGGGAGAATCATCGGACAATTTCATCACCGGCAACGGTACCCTGCTCATGCAGTCATCAGGTCAGCCCTATAACGATGTGATGACCTATACCCAGGAAGATCTCTATGAGCCGAAATGGGCGGAGACTCCCCTGCCCCCGGACCTGCGCCCCTACCTGCCCCGCATCCGCCAGCTGCTGCTGGAGGGCAAGCCGGATGAGGCGAACGCCCTGGTTGACGAGGCCCAGAAAAAGGCCGGCTTCGAGAAGTACATGAATTTCGACAACAAGATTCTGTATCCCGTCGGCGGACCGTCCAGGCACACAGCATTCACGCTCAGCTTCCGCCGTCCGGAGCAGCCCGACACCCGGGACTATCTGCGTTTTCTGGACATGCAGAACGGCATGATCACCTCCATGTGGACTGATGCGCGCGGTTCTTTCCGTAACGAATGCTTCTGCGCCTATGACGGTGACATCACCGTGAACCGCTTCACTGCGCCGAAGGGACAGCTGGACCTGAACGTGGAGATACAACTGCCAAGATTGACCGGCAGCACCCACGAACTGAATATCGAGGACGGTGTGATCACTCTGGCCACCGCGTACAATCCGGACTTCGGCCAGAAGGGCTATGCTGTGGTTATCCGCTTCCTGCCAAAAGGCGGCACCATGAATAAGACCGGAAAAGGCATGCACATTTCCGGCGCGGACAGCCTGATGGTAGTCGCAAAGATAGAGAGGTTCGAAAACGACTTCACCTTTGAATGCGTCAAGCCCGTCCGTGACGGACTGATGGCCATGAAGGTCAATTTCGACAAGCTGCTCAAGGGTAACGAAAAGTACATCGGCGAACGTATGGACCGTTCCCGTATCCATCTGAGTTCCGATGAAGACCTGCTGCTTTCCGGTGAGGAACTGCTCCGTCGAGCCCACAGCAGGAACGAACTGGACCCCACCCTGCTGGAGAAGCTCTATGATATGGGCCGCTTCTTCCAGATCTACGAGACGGGCAAGAATATCCCTCCTTTTACGGGTCAGCACAACATCAACACCAACCTGCAGGTCTGCGCCGGAAACAACACGGGCCTCTTCGATGAGATGGACGTGTATTTCAAGTACTACGAGACGAAGTTCGATGACTTCCGCACCAACGCGCAGTTACTCTACGGTGCCCGCGGCGTACTGGCCAGCGTCCACTGCGACCCGAATTCCGGCCTGTACTATCATTTCTCCCACACCTATCCGCATTACGGCTTTACGGGCGTCCTGGGTTGGGTCTACAATGAGTTGTGGGGCTACTACCTCGTCACAGGAGACAAGGAATTCCTGCGGACCCGTCTGATTCCGGCCTACAAGGAAATGGCCCTGTTCTACGAGGATTACGCGTGCGACCGTGGCCCGGACGGCAAGGTCATCTTCTATCCGTCCTTCTCTCCGGAGAACCCGACCCCGAATCCCGGTTATGAGACAGTCACCAGCAGAGACATCAATCCTACCAGGATCAACTCTGTCATGGACATCGCCATCTGCCGCGAGATCCTGACGAACCTGATCGATGGCTGCAAGACCCTGGGCATCAATGAGGATAGCATCCCTCACTGGGAGGCTCAGCTGGCATCCCTTCCAACCTATCTCCTGGATTTGGACGGTGGCCTGAAGGAATGGGCCTGGCCAACTATCGAGGAGAACTACAACCACCGCCACGTGTCCCACCATTATGACGTATGGCCCGGCCGCGCTATCACGCCCGAAAAGGATCCCGCACTGGCTGAAGCCATCAAAATCTCCAACCGCAAGCGCGCCCAGCAGGACGACTCTGCCCATGGCATCATCCACCGTGCCTTCACAGCCATCCGCCTGAAGGATATGGAAGAAGCCGAGCAGAACCTTAGCCAGCTGCTCAACCACGGTTTCGTCCGCCGCACACTACAGACCAGCCACTTCCCCTATAGAGGCGTGTTCCCGGATCTGACGGGCGCTGTCCCGGCATTCCTGGTGGAGATGTGCGTCTTCAGCGAGCCCGGCACGGTGGAACTTCTGCCGGTGATGCCTGCCAACCTGATGCACGGCGCCATTGACGGCGTCTGGCTGTATACCTTTGCCAAGCTTGATCACATGGACTGGGACGAGAATGGCATCCGTGCCTCCATCACCTCCAATCAGGCCCAGACCCTGACGCTTCGCAACCGCCGGGAAGGCTGCCGCATCCTTGTGAATGGCAAGGAGCTGGCCAAGGACGGCGACCATGTCCAGTACACGTTCAAAGCAGGCGAAACCGCACAGATCGAAATCATCTTCTGATCGGACCGTCCGTCTCCGGGCATAATTCCGGACAGTACTAGGTATACCACATTTAAGTCGCGCTACATATCCAAACGCAAACGCAACACTTAAAGAATGTGTTGAAAATAGCAGGAACTATTCGATTTTTTGAAGATAGCCCATGAAACGTTTGTCCGCCCTGTTGTACCAGATGTGGCGAAGACATCCGTCAATCAGCGCAAATTCGCAATCAGACGTTCCGCTGGAAGATATGATCCTGTCTATTTCCAATACTGCTTCCGGCTCTGACGCTGTCCCGTCCGGATACATGGTCATCTCATAAAGGAGATCATATTTTCCTATCGGCTGGTACAGGAATGAAAGATAAATTGATTTATCCTTGAGGGCCATGGCTTTGAATATGGAGGTCGACAGCATGGCATCATCAGGACAATCCAGCAATGTCACGCCCTGATCTCCCCAAAGGACATGTCCATCCAGGTCCACGGAATTGGCGGAAAGTGAGCATTTGTTGTTGATCTTTTCAATGGTCAGGACAAACAGCTGATCGGTGCCTGGACATACAACAGTCTGTGAACCGATCACGCCTCTGTATCCATCCGGTCTGATATCGGCCTCTGGGGTATCAGGAATACCTTCGGAGTTGAAATGATAGACATACTGGTGGGCTGTGCTGATGCCTGATCTGAGCATTACATATGCTCCGCCTTTACTGTCCTGATTTATCTCGGCCCTGAGGCCGGGATAAAATTTCCTTTCACTCATAAGCACGTACTGCGAAAGGACACGGCCGTCCTCTGATATCTTGATCACATCCACGTGCCCCTCGAGAATGGTTTGTGTTCCGCCTCCACCTTTCTGGTTCGCAAGCTGGACGATAATGAACAGTTCATTCTTGTCGTTCACAAGAAGCTGCGGCCTGCGGATGAAACGTTTTTCACCATTCGTGAAGATGATGGGCTCTGACATTTCTCCATTGGAGCTGACCCTTCTTACCACAAGCTGGTCAAGACTGTTGCAGGCTGCAACCCAGGCTCCTCCCTTGTTGTCAGCGGCGACCATTCCTTCTGTGGGGCTGAATTCGGTACCGGTTGCGTACGGGTTCAGTTCATAGAACATTATTCCGTTCTTTCCCCACTCCTCCTTGCCGTCGGGGGAAATCTTCGTGATGTAAGGCACCATCTCCTTCGAGCCTTCCTTTCTGGCGCTGAAAATGTTTATGACATGCCCGTCTGAAGTGACGTCAAAGATGTTCAGATTAATGAATGGTCTCCCTCCATAACTTGTCATTATTTTCCAGTTGTCCCATTTCAACTTTCCTTCAGGTGATATACACTGCATATACGGGACATAATAGCTGTCATTGACCGTAGCCCAGCTCTCAACATAGATGTTCTTTGTCACAGGGTCAGTCTTGTACAGCAGTTCGTTAATAGGGAACTCGCATGAATACTCCTGGATCTCCGAGATCAAGGGGGTTGGAGTTGGTATCAGAACATCTGTGCAGGAACACAGCAACAAGGCTGAGAACAAGTATATATTTATACGTTTCATTTTGACAGTCATTTAGTTTAGTCGTGAACAGGGCGTATAGGAAGGCCGAAATATCTTGGTGCTGATCCGATCCCGGCATTCATCGCGGATGATTTCCAGATTATCGCTGATGGAGTACTGTCCTCCTTGTCGATTTCAGACATCCAGTAATAGCAGTAATAGTTGTCGCTCATAACTCCGTCCTGCGGATTGTATCCCGCAGCAGGAAGGAAGATATAGCGGTCCTCATATCCGGGGACATTGCTGATGATCATAAAACCGCGCACCCCGTTGAGTTCTGACCAGACCCAGGTGCATTTATCATACAATTCCTGGAATTCTGCCTTTGTAGGCATCCTCCAACCTGTTCCCAATTGTGCACGGGCGGCATCGTCCTCCATATCGAGAGTTGATTTGCCGTCAACGTCACCCAAATACTGATTCATACAGTATTTAGTCAGCAAACCGTCCTTCATCCATTTATAATTGAGAACCTGGTATTCTGCCTTGGGCCCGGTCTCTCCCCAGGAATAATAAATTCCCAAGTCCTCTCTGTATGTTGCACCCAGATTGGATTCTCCCCATTTGACAGAAAGGCCGAGATCCTCATACTTTTCTGTAAAGACAGGTATTTCCTCCTTCGTACAGCCTGGAAGCATCAAGAAAACACAGAGGATGCCTGCCAGTATCAGTAATTTTTTAAAGCTGAAACTCATTCCAAATTCTTTATTATCTTGTTTGAAAAGACAAAGGTAAGCATAAAAATCCCTACGGCCAATCAATCCGTGCCGTTACAGAAAAGTGGCTTCCTCCAGGAAGGACTTATCCGTCAGGGCAAGATGGTCTGCACATGGTGTGACCACCATCCATAAGGGGTGCCTCACACTGACTACAGCAAAAGACAACGCGGTGCAAATCACTGATTCACACCGCATTGGATAAGTTTAGTCCAGTTTAGTTTACTTGACCTCCTCTGAGCTGACAAAACTTGTATATCAGCAAGTTACACGAGACGCTACTGGCCCGCTACAAATTTTGACCCAAATAAATAAAAACAAATAAAACTCGCCTAAAAACAAAAATTCGCCGATTTTTACATCTTCACGCCGTTTAATCTTT
>JAKSIU010000002.1 GCA_024398615.1 Bacteroidaceae bacterium | reverse complement strand
ATAACTTTCTAACAGACACTGATGGCTTCAGCCCCCACTAAATATCGACTGAGCCGGTATTATGGCAAGATACTGCTTTACTATCCATTCGTACAGATCGGCCATCTTCTGATGCATAGCTTCGGTCATTTTGCCGGTAGGCACATTATTGCCGTTTGCATCCTCCATGCCCATATCCAGTTCGCTTACACGCACCAGTTTCCCTGACTCGGCCATAAGCTTGAACATGTTTGTAATGGCTTTCTTCTTGTTATTCTGGGTCGTCTCGTTCATATAGCAGGAAATGTGCATCTGGGTGCCAATGCCATCAATATATGTCACTCCATCGGACTCCCATTTACGTATCCAGTTTATCAGGGACTTGAGCTTTTTGTTGCCGTCCCAGTCACTTTCCAGATTGTAGTCGTTTACGAACAGCTTGATGTCTGACGGGCCATATTTGCGTGCCAGTCGCACGGCCGAACGAACATATTCCAGATCGCCCATATAGTCCTGCCAGAAGAAATCGCTCGAAGTGCCGTTGTTGTGCTGGAGCGGATAGTTGCCCTGAAGCTTTCCGTATCGGAACCGTCAAGGTTACCATTCCTGACGCATTCCTTTCCATTGATTTTCAGGCTGATGTTGTCGAAATAATAGTTGTTGCCCCCTGAAAATTCGCTCAGATTGAACGCTATGGACTTGCCTGCACCGTTCAACGTTCCGCTCAGCCTGACGGTTCTCCAGTCAGTTGTGAATCTTATGTTTCCTATTGCATCATAAGTGACGTATGATCCCGGACTGGTATGAATCTGAGTGGATGCCGATGCCTCCTTGTCGGCTCGGATATCGGCCGAAAATTCATATCTGGAACCCTTTGAGAAATTTGTGGTGCTCACTATCCAGAACTGATTGTCATACACTTCGGCTTTCCGGTCTGTAGCATTGACCACTATGCATCTGCGCTGCTCGGTCTTCTCCACGGCCATTTTCTTTTCCTCGAACACTATGCGGCGTATGTAGATGTCACCCACAAAATCTCCGCACTGAAGCAGAAGGAAACTGCCGCCCTGCGACTTGTAGTCTATGGTGACATCCTTCCACTCACTGGTGAAAGGTATGTCGGCGGTGGCGCCCACGCTCCAGTCGCCCAGTTTGCTGTGCAGTTTGCCCGATGCCGTTCCCCTGACAGTCATCGTCATCCGGTAAGTCTTGCCTTTCTCTATCAGGATGTTGTCCATTGACACGAACTGCACCTCCCAGGAATTGCACCTTCTGGTGGTATGAATGTTCAATCCATCAGCATCGGAATAAGACAGAGAGAACCCGTACTGGGCCTTGTCAGCAGTCCAGCCAACACTCTTTGTCTTGCGGAAATCCTTCTCGGCCAATGCCACATAGACAGGTATGTCAGCTCCGGCAATCTCAGGTGCAGGTTTGTCCTTGATAAGATTCCGCAGCCATGTCCCCGGCTGCTGGGAATGCCATGCCAGAGTGTGTCCATACACATTCAGTCCGGCCCCTGTCGCAGCATTGACAAACTTGGTCACCGTGCCGAAATTCATGTTTCCGTTGCCATCGACACAGCTTCCCATCTTCATGGCATTGCCGGGCACGGTCTCCACGAAATTTGAGTTTATCATGCCTTTCGTAAGGTCCGATGTCAGATAGGCATCGGCAGTAGTCGCCCCTGCTATCCTGAAATTCGGATACTTCTCCGTGTTAACGTACTCCTTAAGCGGAAGGTATTCCTTCAGATAACCGTAATGCGCGGGATCCGAGGGAATACCAATCTCATATTTCTTCTGTGCCGATGCTCCAAGCGCTGCAAGTGTCAAGAGCATTGCAGCTGCAATTCTACCTGTTTTATCCATATTGTTACCATTTTTCCTTGTCGGCCTTGCGTTTTCCCTTCTTGTTTCCTTCTTTGCGCGAACCAATGACTGCCAACATCGCAAAGATACCCATAACCAGCACGAAAGTAAACATGGAGTTGGAAAAAACAATTCTTTCACTCTTTCTCATTAAAGGAACAGACTTTAATAATTCCCACATGGGAACAGCCAGCATTGTGGCGCCTGAGATCAGATCAATATATTTCCTGACCTTAGCAATGCCATCCTTTTCTTCATGGAACTTTGATTTGAATATGTGAGATCCGTTTTCAGCATTCAACTGACTGCTCTCCCCATACGCCTTGAATCTTGCCTGTATTTCTTCAAAGAAGTCATACATGTAGCAGTCCAAATCGTTGAAATCAATCTTTTTTGAAACATCATTGACAAAAGAGAGGGCTGCATCAGTCCCATTTATCTCCACAGATTTCATATCCTGGAAATAATACTTGTCATACTCTTCCTTAAAGACTGTCTGCCGGTATTCTATCCTGTCATCATATAGCTTCAGCGCTGACTCCCCCTTTCGTTTCGCCCGAACCGCACATATAGGACCGATTGCCCGACAACATGCTGTTAGCATAACGAACATGACAGTAACAACGTAATCATACTCTCCACGATCTGCACAGTGGGGGTATAACATGCATAATAATACCATCAAAAACACAACGCTCAGAACTGAGAAGGCCAGTGATCCTTTCCGGCATTTTCTGAAAGCGGTCATCGATGCTGCACTCATGACTTACGTTACAAAAAGAAAGTTGCCAATATCACGGTATGACACTGGCAACTTTCATACATATCATTTTACTTTTCTTCTATGATTTCAGCTTCGTCCTTAGCGGGTTCCTGCTTCTTGGCAAGATACTCGGGCAGGTTCAGACCGGCCAGATTGAAAAGGTCGGACATTGGTGGAACAGACTTCATCAGTCCGCTCAGGAAATTGGCGGTCGAACCCTTTCCGTCTGCGTTGTTGCCTGAATCCCAAACAGTCACATTGTCGAACTTGATGCCCTTGACGGCCTCGACCTGAGTCTTGACGAGTTCAGGCATCTTCTCGCTCATGAGCAGCATGAATGCCTTTGCAGCATCGCCTCCGGCAGCCTGCACCATCTTGTCGTAACCGGCAGCCTGCTTGGTCAGAATCTCATAATAACCCTTAGCCTCGGCCTCCATCTTGGCGAAGATGGCATCGGCCTCACCCTTGGCGCTCACGCGCATCTTTTCAGCTTCTGCTTCGGCGGCAACAATGATACGTTCCTTTTCAACCTGCTGGGCAACAAGGATGTTGGCCATCTGGGTTGAACGTTCGCGCTCGGCACGGGCGTTTTCAGCATCGCGCTCGGCAATGTAGGCATCCTGCAGGGCCTTGGCCTGCTGTACCTTTTCGGCTGTTACTGCCAGACGGTTGGCCTCGGCCTCCTTCTCACGGCGGAAAGCCTCAGAGTTGGCAATATCGACCTTTGCATTGTTTTCACCCTGTACGGCTATTGCGTTAGCCTGTGACGTACGGATACGGGTCTCCTTGACGGCCTCGGCCTTACCGATTTCACCGTTTCTGTCCTGCTCGGCAACGCTGACCTTAGCTTCGTTGATTGCCTTTGCAGCAGCCTCCTTACCGAGAGCCTGGATATAGCCCGATTCGTCCTTGATATCGGTGACGTTCACGTTGATGAGTCTCAGACCGATTTTCTTGAGTTCGACCTCAACATTGCCTGCAATCTTCTCAAGGAAGGTGTCGCGGTCGCTGTTGATTTCCTCGATTGACATGGTTGCAATGACCAGACGGAGCTGTCCGAACAGGATATCGCGGGCAAGTTCCTGGATTTCCTCAGCGCTCAGGCCCAGCAGACGCTCGGCTGCATTGTTCATGCTGTCCGGCTCGGTCGAAATACCTACTGTGAAACGGCAGGGAACGTCAACGCGGATGTTCTGCTTTGACAGGGCATTGGTCAGGTTGGCATCGATTGAAATAGGAGTAAGGCTCAGATAAGAATAGTCCTGGATGACGGGCCATACGAACTTGCCACCTCCGTGAATACACTTGGCGCTGCCGCCACCGGTCTTGCCATATACTACAAGGATCTTGTCCGACGGACAACGGCGATAACGTCTGATGATCGTTGCGAACAGGATAAACAGAACGACCACGCAGATTACTACCAGAATTGGAAAATTACTACTGTCCATATTGTTTGATTTTTAGTTGGTTAATTCAATGTATAGCATTATCACTCAACGAGAAGCAGATCTTCGCCAAGGACTTCCCTGACCGTAACGTATCCGCCTGTCGGAATAGGT
The DNA here is from genome assembly GCA_024398615.1 of Bacteroidaceae bacterium. Classification (GTDB taxonomy): domain Bacteria; phylum Bacteroidota; class Bacteroidia; order Bacteroidales; family Bacteroidaceae; genus Colenecus. Next base: position 134,735 of record JAKSIU010000002.1, on the reverse strand, counting down.
TCCCCCGCATCGGTGACAGCATCGATCTCATGTACAGAGCCTTTGACGCTGATCTGTACGATACCGCGCCCCTGTCTTGATGCCGGAATGCGAAGATACACATAAGCTCTGAGACCTACGGCCTCCTCCATTCTGAAACTGCCGTCATGGGAGAGTTTCATGATGGCACGATACATAAGCACGAATGCGCCAACCAGCGCCAGTCCGGTAATGATGGCCACGGCCTGAAGCGCCCATCCCTTCTGGATTTCGCCATAGAGCAGGACTCCAGCCCAGCCGTATCCCAAAAGGAAATTCACAAGGTTGCGGAACGAGAACACACCGTTAAGGGCATCATCTCCAGAGGTATCGCCGGACATATCCATATCACCGGTACTGACATCAATGTCGGAATCAGCACCCAGTCCTATGAACGTGAGGATTGTCTGAATGAGAAAAATCAGCGTTGCGACTCCTGCTATTGCCCAGAACAGCTTCTGCAACGGTTCAAGTGATGAAAAGAATTCCATATCTGTTGTTTTTAATTGTTATTGTTCAACTCATGTCCGTTCAGTGTTTCAGCTGGCCGATAATGGCGTCACAGGTACGGATAACCCTTGTGCGCATGCGCAGTCCTATTGCACCTCCAATGGACAGTCCGGCCAGGACACAACCTGACAGGAACAATGCGACAGGTCTGTTATCGGCATGCCAGAAGATTTCAAGGAACAGCCATATCACCCACACGATGAGCAACGGCAGACCTACATTCAGCCAATTGGCGTACTCACTGCGAAAATACTTGATTTTCTTTACCAGAGGAAGCATATCCTTTTCAACCTTATAGGTCAGGAAGAGACTTCTGTGACGTCTGACCGTACAGTAGCACCCGTATGCCATGAACAGGGCAGTCGCACCGCAGAACCACCAGGTCGCTCCGAATATATAATGGTAAGCCGGTGAAAAGAACATTGCCAGTAGACAACACACGATAATCACCCTGTCGTTATTGTCAATCACATCGACCTTGCTGCGTACTGAATCCAGCATGATCCTGTCATTGATTATCTCCTGCTCGTCCAGCTTGTTCTTGAGCACGGCATATTCAGACCTCAGCTGCTCCAGTTCTTCCGATATGTTGATATTTTCCTCCATGATTCCAAAATTCAGGTTTTACATCCGCTTGAGCTTCTCTCTGATGCGTACCAGTCTGACAGACACATTCTGAGCGCTTATACCGACTATGGCACCTATCTCATCATAGCTCATGTTCTCCAGCCAGAGAAGAATTATGCTCCGGTCAATGAAGCCGAGCCTGCCGATGCGCTCATGCAGTTGTCTGATCTGCATCGCATCATAATCGGCATCATCGGCCGGGGTGATATCGACATTGAGCTCAATACGTTCTCCCTCACGGGTCTTCCTTCTTTCAAAATTAAGACAGGTGTTGAGACTGACCCGCCATACCCATGTATTCAGACTGCTTTCACCACGAAACGACTCGAAACCGTTCCACATCCTGACAAGAATATCCTGGAAAAGGTCCTCGACCTCATTCCTGTCATTCGAAAACATATAGCACACGGTATAAATAGTGCGTTTATGCTTGTTCACTATGGTCGTGAACTGACGTTCCTTATCGTTCATCGTTTCAAGATTACATCACAATAGACACCGGTAATCTGAAAAAACTACAGCCGGATGAAAAAAATTTTTCAGTGTCGCTTTCTTCACAAAAATACTAAATCGGCACATACATGCAAGCGTCAGGGAAAAAAATCATTATCTTTGGACCGATGGAAAATTCTATGTTCGACACGCTGCTGAGTCTGCCTCTGTTCCAGGGAATGACGAAAGCTGACTTTGACAGTCTCCTGCAGAAGGTCAAGTTCGATTTTGCCCGCTTTGAAGACGGCGAGACAGTCATTTCAAGCAACGGGACATGCTCGCATTTCGCCTTCCTTCTGGGTGGCACTGTCGAAAGTTCCAGGTCCGATGAACACGGCCGCTTCGAATTCCGCGAACTCATCAGCACGCCCTGCCTCATAGAACCTTATTCCATGTTCGGCCGGCACAACCTGTACCGTCGCAACTATCGGGCTGTGGGACGCGCCAACTTCCTGTTCATCGACAAGCAGTACGTCTATACTGAAATAGGCAAGTACAACATCTGCCGCATGAATATGCTCAACATCCTGAGCGGCCGCGTCCAGAAACTGGACAGTGACGTATGGAGCATTGATGAGATGGAGCTCAGGGAACGCATAATCCGTTTCATACGCAGTCTGGCCGACCACCACAAGGGAGAGAAGAAGCTGTACATCAAGATGAATGACCTGGCAGTCCTTCTGGACGCCACCAGAATAAACGTTTCAAGGGAGCTCAATGCGCTGCAGGACCAGGGTCTCATAGAACTGAGCCGCGGCGGCATACGCATTCCCCTGTTGGAAAACCTGAAATGACATGAACAAGGAAAAACTTGCGGCACTTGACTGCCGATATGCAAGAATGGCCCGGATATGGGCAGAGAACTCCTACTGCACCCGTCGCAAGGTGGGCGCGCTGGTAGTCAAGGAAAACATGATAATATCTGACGGTTACAACGGCACGCCAACCGGTTTCGAGAACATCTGCGAAGACCAGGAGAACAACTCCAAGCCCTATGTGCTCCATGCTGAAGCCAATGCCATAACCAAGCTCGCACGCTCGGCAAACAACTGCGATGGAGCCACCATGTACGTGACAGCATCACCTTGCATCGAATGTGCCAAACTCATTATCCAGTCCGGAATAAGTCGTGTGGTCTATACTGAAAAATACAGGCTGACCGATGGCATCGACCTTCTTGAAAGGGCCGGAGTGAATGTTGAATACCTTGAACTTGACGATAAACGATGAAGACACTGAAAAAAGTAATTCTCGGACTTCTCATTCTCTTTGCAGGCATACTGATAGGTGGCCGTATCATGATAGATATGGTCAAGAAGGCCCGTGTCGGGTACTACATGACCAGCATGCGCGGTTCTTCAAAAATCGAGACACTCATCAAAGCCATCAATACGAAATATGTGGACCACGTTGATGTGGATTCCATAATAGACCGTGCCCTGCCCGTCATTCTTGAGGAACTGGATCCGCATTCGGCCTATTACCCTGCACAGGAGACTCAGGACAGCAACGATGAGCTCCATGGCAGTTTCTCCGGCATAGGAATACAGTTTTCCGTTCAGGAGGATACCATCCGCGTGAACAGCGTGATTCACGGAGGTCCGTCTGAGAAGGTAGGACTCCTTGCAGGTGACCGCATAATCACGGTTGACGATTCCGTATTTGCCGGCAAAGGCATGTCCAGCAACGACATAGTAAAAAGTCTCAAAGGTCCGAAAGGAACCACAGTCAAGGTTGGAATAATGAGAAGCGGAGAGCCAGAACTCATTGACTTTGAGATTGTCCGCGGTGACATTCCGGTCAAAAGCGTCGATGCCGCATACATGATCACCCCCGAGACAGGTTACATCATGATAAACAAGTTCGGCGAGAACACCTACATTGAAATGATGACGGGTCTGGCATACTTGAGCAGCAAGGGCATGAAGAAGCTCATAATCGACCTTCGCGGCAACACCGGCGGTTATCTTGGCGCAGCCATTCAGATGGCAAATGAATTCCTTCCCAAAAACGACCTTATTGTATATACGGAAGGTGTCCACAGTGAAACCAGCCGCACATTCGCCACGGGACGCGGCTTCTACCAGAACATTCCCATGGTGGTCATGATTGACGAATCGTCAGCGTCGGCAGCCGAAATCCTTACCGGAGCCATGCAGGACAACGACCGTGCCACCATTGTGGGCAGACGCTCATTCGGCAAGGGACTGGTCCAGGAGCCTATCGACTTCGAAGACGGCTCAAGCATACGCCTCACGATAGCCCGCTACTACACCCCGTCAGGACGCTGCATCCAGAAACCGTACGGTGAATCGGACGAAGATTACGCCATGGACATCCTGAAGCGTTACGAGCACGGAGAATTCTTCAATGCCGACAGTATCAGACAGAATGAATCCGATGCCTTCACGACCAAGGGCGGACGCACGGTCTATGGCGGAGGCGGAATCACGCCAGACATTTTCGTGGCATCGGACACCACGGGATATTCAGAATACTATGCCACCGTGATGCGCAAGAATCTTGTCAACCGTTTCTCGTTCAAGTTTGTGGATGATAACCGTCAGGAACTGTCAGCAATCGGTTCGGTTGACGATTTCGAAAACTGGCTTGACAGGAAACAGGTACTGGAACAGTTCTACAGATTTGCTGCCGACAACGGTGTGGCAAGAGACTGGACCCTCAGTGCACCGGCAAGGAAACAGATGCGCACAGCTGTCTATTGCAACGTAATATATGATGCGATGGACATGGAACAGTATCTTGATTTCCTGAACCGTACTGACCCCACTGTTCTCAAGGCCATTGAAGTCCTGGACGGAGAATAAGGCCGGTTGGCTGTCACCTCAACACAATCTGGGTTATTGTCTGGGCACCGGATATTGAATTCAGGCGTGCCACCAGTTCCGTGCGCCGCATCATGAGTTCGTTACGGACCGCAGCCGAACTGACTTTCACGAACAGGGTCCGGTTGAAAATCTTCACATCCTGAGTATATGCGGCAAGCGCACTGCCTATGACCTCCGGCCATGCGCTGATTACCCTGTATTCCTGAAGCGGAGTCTCCAGACCGGTGGCTCTCAGGTACTCCATGATCACGTTTCCAAGGTTCTGGGAATCGGTCCTTTTCATATCACGCTTCCGTTTTCTACAGTAAACAGACGGTACGGGGTTCCGATGGAGTCCAGAATGCCCCCGATATGATTGCGGTCGACATCGGTAATGAATACCTGGCCGAACCTTTCGGAATCCTGGACAAGACGCAGGATCCTTTCTACCCTGACCGAATCAAGACGGTCAAACACATCGTCCAGCAGAAGCAGCGGCTTGCGTCCGCATGCATCGGCAAGCAGCCTGTACTGGGCCAGCATAAGTGAAGTCAGGAATGTCTTGTTCTGGCCCTGAGACCCTTCCTTGCGCACCGGATAGCCGTCAAGCTTCATTTCCAGTTCATCCTTGTGAATGCCGTGAAGGGTATAGCCTACAGCCCTGTCTGCAGCACGTCCTTCAACGAGTTGCCCAAGAAGCGGACCGCGCTGACAGTGCGACGAATATGCCAGATCGGCCTTTTCATTGCCGGGAGCAATGCTGCCGTACATTTCAGCGAAATAAGGGACAATCCTTTCAATCAGTTCACTGCGCTTTTCGAAAATCACACGACCCGACTGGTCCATGACCTGTTCCCACATGAGCATCATTTCCGGGTCAGGCATGACATCGGCCTTAAGCAGCGAATTGCGTTGTGCAAGAGCCTTATTGTATCGGATAAGCTGATTCAGATATTCCCTGTCATACTGCGAGATGACCACATCCATGAAACGGCGGCGCTGTTCGCTGGCACCAAGAATCAGATCGGTATCCTGCGGAGTCATCATGACCAGCGGGACATAACCTATATGGTCGGAAAACCTCTGATACTCCTTTCTGTCACGCGTTATCTGCTTGCGTCCCCTTGCCCTTGACATGCATCCTATCACGGTCCTGTTCCCGTCAGGCAGACGGTAGGTTCCTGACAGCTGGAAACACTCGGTTCCATGGCGCATTACCAGAGCATCAGTCTGAGCCAGTGAACTTTTACAGAATGACAGGCAGAAAATGGCATCAAGAAGATTGGTCTTTCCCATGCCATTGCGTCCCACGAAACAGTTCAGACCCGGTGAAAAGTCAAGGTCCGCCTGAACTATATTCCTGTAATCCTGAAGAAACAGATGCTCCAACTGCATGATATCGGGTATTGGTCCGTGCGAATTTACTTCTCTTTTTCATTTCCTTTGCGCTTTTTCCGTACAATTTGTTTTCGATTTGTGAAAAATGAGTATTTTTGCAACCGCTAAATAAAATAGATATGGCAAGCAAGAAAAATAAGAAGGCCGTTGAAGCACAGCCAACAGCCATTGGAGAAGCAGTTAACCGTTGGGAAGAGTTCTTCGAGAACCACAAGAACACCGTATTCGGCATCATGATTGCAATCGTCGTCATCATTGCCGGCAGCATGATCTACAATGCCAAGGTGGTTGTTCCCCGTCAGACCAGAGCATCAGAAGCCCTCTATCCGGGTGAGGCTCTCTTCGTGAACGGAGACTATGAGACTGCCCTGAACGGAGACGGCGCTTCATACGAAGGTTTCGAAGCCGTTGCAAAACAGTACGGCAGCACCAAGGCAGGCAAGCTTGCAAAGCTTTATGCAGGAATCTGCTACGCCAAGCTTGGAAACAATGAAAAGGCCATCGAACTTCTTTCAAAGTTCAACGGAAAGGACCAGATGGTAGGTCCGTCAGCTCTGGGTACCCTTGCAAACTGCTACGCAATTGCAGGTGACAACGCCAAGGCTGCAAGCACATTCGAATCTGCAGCAAAGAAGGCCGACAACGGTCTGCTTTCACCATACTACTATTTCCAGGCTGCTCTCATTTACGAGGCAATGGAAAAGCCGGCTCAGGCTCTGAATCTCTACAAGACGATCAAGGTCAAGTACCCTGAATCAGCTGAAGGCCAGCAGGCAGACAAGTACATAGCCCGTCTTGGTGGCAAGTAAGCCGCAGACAGGTTATTCCGGGGGTGAATTCCAGAGTGGCCAAATGGGGCAGACTGTAAATCTGCTGTCTCTCGACTTCGGTGGTTCGAATCCATCTTCACCCACAAAGCGTTCTTTCCAACAGAAGAGCGCTTTTTTTATCTGATTGCTTCAGGATGAAGAAAACGTTGCTGCTCGTATTCCTGTTTCTCCAGGCCATTGGCATCTGGGGACAGGACTGGTATTCGGATCCCGAATGGGAATCGGCCATGAGGATGTATGTCAAGCAGATCTACAGATTCGAAGGCAATGTCTACGGTACCGACCAGTATGAGCCGGAGCCATATCCGCTACAGGGTGCCAATGTCAGGATGACCTGCATGGGCGACACCACACAGATGGAAGGAATGGCTGCAGGATCAGAAGGAGAATTCTGGACCGACATCTGGTCAAGGACTCGTCTTAAGGACACCAGAGTACACATCATCATATCATATCTTGGCATGGAGTCATTGGACACCATAGTCCAGCCCGCCAGGAGTAAGGAAGACGGAGTGGACTGCTACACCGTGGAAATGGATTCGATATGTCTGCACAGCATGCCCGTCACCCTGGCTGAAGCCGAAATCGTGGCGGAGCTGCAGCGCATGTACCAGCATGGCGATACGGTCATTTTCAATGCAGGAGCATACGAGATGCCGACTGGCAGCGTACTGCTTGACCTTGTCAGACGACTGCCCGGACTGAAATATGAGAACGGGGCCATGAGCTATCTAGGACGCAGCATTGAAGAAATCCGTCTGAACGGTGACCATTTCTTTGAGCGGGACATGAGCATTGCCTTGAACAACATGCCCACCGACAAACTCAAAAGTCTGAAGGTCTATGAGGTGCCTGATGACACGCTGAGCGTATATAGCGACAACCACCTTATTATGGATATGGAAACCGATGGTCCAATGGACAGGACTCTGTTCGCGACTGTCGGACTTGGCACAAACGAAAGGTTCAACAGGCATTCACTGGATGTGAACGCATCGGACTGGCGCAAGGACAAGGGTTCCATGTACGCTTACTACTCCGGTTCGGATATTCCGAACGGTTACGGCGAACTGGAAAACAGACATCATAACGGAAACATCTACTACAACAGGGAATTCAAGAAGGTCACCATGGGAATGAGTGGGTCATACAATGACAATTTCAACAGGAACAGGCAGACCAGCATGGGAAAGACCTTCCTGCCGGACTACACCCAGACCACATCGGACACCAGTGAGAGCAGTGGCGGAAGCGACAGTTGGAACGGCAGCGTTGACATGTACGGTCAGATTGGAGAGCATGGCAGCTGGAATGCATCGGCCGGACTGAACTCATCACGTTCAAACAACAGCAGTCTGAGCAGTGATACGCTGAGCAATGACGGGCTGGGCATGGTGTCATCCACCACACAGCAGGACAGATCCGACTCCGAATCCCACGGCTATAACATGAATGCCAACATGTGGCAGAATTTTGGAGAAGAACAGGAATACAGCATCAGCGCGAATATCAGTTTCAGCAGTTCCACCAGTGAGAACACGAGCGAGAATCTGTCGGAAAGCCGTTTCTATCAGTTGGGTGACAGTTCCAGAACCATAAGACATCTTATTTCATCCCCATCGGGTTCAAACAATTTCCGCACCGGAATCTCCTTCAACAGACAGATCGGCGAAAACGGATGGCTCGGTGTGGGATATGACATTTCATATTCTGACGGTGACAGCAGGCGCAGTTATGACGACATGAATCCTGACGGCACTTTGAGCAGTGTCGACAGTCTCCATTACACAAGACACAATTCCACTTTGGACCAGGGTGCGGACCTTAACTTCAACTGGTCCGATTCAACCATCTGGCTCAACATGAGCGCCAATGCGCGTCCGACCCACGTCAATGTCAGCAACACTCTGGCCGACAGGGAGGAAAATCTGACCCAGAAGGGCATACGCTACAACATGAATGCCAGTTTCAGGTTCAAACTGTTCAAACTCAGCCAGTTACAGTTAGGATACAACTGCAGCAACAGCCTTCCCGGCATAGACCAGCTCTCAACTGTAACAGACTACAGCGACCCCATGAACGTGACCGAAGGAAACAGCAACCTCAAGAATTCATTCAGACACAATGTTTCATTCGAGTACCAGCTGAAATCCTGGATGAGGACGAACCTCTCCTACTCCACGACCAGGAACCAGATAACCCAACTGACCATGATTGACCGCCTGACAGGCATGCGCCATTCCAGCCCTGCCAACATCAACGGCAACTGGAGCTGCTCGGAATCCATGTACCTGACCTATCCGTTCCAGGACCTGTCGCTGTCACTCAATGCCAGCCATTCATTCAGCCACAACCTCACATACGTTCAGGGATTCACCGATTCGGAACCATCGGCCAGCGCCAGCAACTACCACAATCTCAACTGCTCACTGAACGCCGGATACAGCAACAGGAACTGGATGTTCCAGGGAAGGGCAGGCTATATGAGGGACCGCAACAGAAGCGATTACATTTCAACGGCCAACGGCGGGCAGAGAATCAGCTTCAATGCCGATATTGACTTCACCAGCGACATAGGTTTGGGTGCAAGGACCGACATCAGCATTACAAAACCGTTCGGATATGAACTGGACTCGGCCAACCGTACGGAATGTCTCTGGAATATCAGTGCAACATACAGTTTTCTGAAAAGCCGCCAGGCCGAAATCAGCGTCACATGGCGTGACATTCTCAATGACTACAACGGTTTCAACGCCTCGGTTTCCAGTACCGGCTGGTATGAGAGCCGCACTTTCGGCAGCCCGTCAATGTTCATAATATCATTCAGTTACAGGTTCAACAACTTTGGTGAATAAATGCAGAATCTAGTCACTCCCACCCCCGAGACAGATCACACCAGACGTCTTGTGTTCTGGCTTGCCATGGAAGAATGGGCATCACGCAATGCAAGCGATTCATTCTTCATCTGGAGCAGTCGCCCCACCGTCATTTTCGGTCACAATCAGGACATGGAGGCCGAAGTCAATGTCTCCTACTGTCGGGAGCACGGCATAGAGATGTACCGCCGCAAAAGCGGAGGCGGATGCGTCTATTCCGATGAAGGTTGTCTCATGCTTTCATTCATAACCCGCGACACGAATGTCAACAGGGCTTTCAGTACGTATCTGGAACGTCTGGCATCAGCATTGAGAGAATTGGGATTCGAATCGGCGATAACACAGAACAATGACGTTCTGGTGTGCGGACGCAAGGTTTCAGGCAACGCATGCTACGCCACTCCCAAAGGATGCGTCATTCACGGAACCCTGCTTTACGACACCGATTTCTCCGTACTGGAAAAGGCCATTACACCATCGGCTGTGAAACTTGAGAGCCATCATGTCAAGTCAGTCCGGCAAAGGGTTGCAAATCTTAAGGAATTTGGTACAGATTTGAGTTCTGATGCTTTGAAGTCCAAACTGATTTATTATTTTTGCAATAATATTCAATCAACGCTGACTGAGGCCGAGATGTCACAGGTCTGCGAGATTGAAAACAGTTATTTGGACGAAAATTTCATCAGATATGGCCGAAATCATTAAGACTACCTGCCTCCACGCAAACCATTTGGCACTGGGAGCGCAGATGAGCCCGTTCGCAGGCTTTGACATGCCAATCCAGTATGCAGGAATAACAGCCGAACACCTTGCCGTCAGGCAGAGTGCAGGCATGTTTGACGTTTCCCACATGGGCGAAATCTTCATTGACGGCCCTGATGCGGAACGTTTCATCAACCACATCTTCACCAACAACATCAGCGGGATGCCCATGGGCAAGATCATGTATGGCATGATGCTGTATCCTGACGGTGGCTGTGTCGATGATCTGCTTGTATACCGTGAGTTCCAGCCGGACCATTACCTGCTGGTCGTCAATGCCGCAAACATCGACAAGGATTATGAGTGGATGCTGGCCCAGCAGGAAGGATTCGAGGTGAACATCGACAACCAGTCGGACATTTGGGGACAGGTTGCCGTTCAGGGACCTCTGGCTGAGAAGACGGTCATTGACGTTCTCGGACTTGACTGCGCAGCCGCACTCGGCTTCTACGAATACTGCAACGCACTTTGGAACGGCAAGAGACTCATTGTGAGCCGAACCGGCTATACCGGTGAGGACGGTTTCGAACTCTACACCGACCAGCAGGGTACGGTTGAAATCTGGAACAGGCTTATTGAAGCCGGAATCCAGCCATGTGGTCTGGGTTGCCGCGACACTCTCCGTTTCGAGGCTGGTCTGCCGCTCTATGGCGATGAACTGTCACAGGACATCAGTCCTATCGAGGCCGGGCTGGGCATGTTCTGCAAACTGGACAAGGCCGAATTCATAGGCCGCGAATCACTTGTGGCACAGAAGGAACTCGGTACGGAAAAGAAGCTCGTAGGCATTGAGATTCAGGACCGCGCCATTCCGCGCAACGGCTATCCGGTGGAACTTGAAGACGGAACTCAGATAGGCACGGTAACGACAGGTTACCACAGCATCAGCCTTGACCGCAGTATATGCTTTGCACTGGTCAAATCAGAATATGCGGCTCTAGGCACCCCGCTTTGGATCCGCATCCGCAAGAAGACATTTGCCGGACAGGTCGTAAAGAAGCGTTTTTATCAGACAAACTACAAAAAATAAACAATATGAGCAAGATTCTTGAAGGACTCAAGTACAGTGAGACCCATGAATGGGTAAAGGTTGAAGGTGACATTGCTGTCATCGGAGTCAGTGACTTTGCACAGAAGGAGATGGGCGACATCACCTACGTTGACTGTCCCAGTGTTGACGATGAGTTTGAGCAGGGCGAGGAATTCGGAGCTCTGGAAAGCGTTAAGGCCAGCAGCGACCTCATCTGCCCGGTAAGCGGCACCGTCGTTGAAGTCAATGACGCAGTTGTTGACAGTCCGGAACTTGTCAACCAGGACGCTTTCGAAAACTGGATCATCAAGGTCAGAATGAGCGATGCATCACAGGTCGACGGACTTATGGATGCCTCTGCCTACAAGTCAATGATTGGAGAATAAGCATGGAGGGCTTCCAGTATTTTCCTCAGACAGACCAAGACATACAGGCCATGCTTGAACGCATAGGCGTGAAGAGTCTTGATGACCTGTATGCCGATGTGCCCCAGGACTTCATATTCCAGGGCGAATATGACCTTCCGTCAGCCATGACGGAGCAAGAGGTACGCCAGTTCTTTCAGGAACTAGCCGACAGGAATCCGCGCCAGACGGTTTTTGCAGGTGCCGGAGCATACGACCATTACACACCGGCCGTCATCCCCTACATCACAAGCCGAAGCGAATTCCAGACCGCATACACACCGTATCAGTGTGAAATCTCACAGGGTACACTGCGCTATATTTTCGAATTTCAGAGCATGATATGTACTCTGACAGGCATGGATGTCAGCAATGCGTCAATGTATGACGGTCCCACTGCTGCAGCCGAAGCCGTCCGCATGTCTGTAGCGCAGGCCCGCAAGAAGAACACCGTTCTGGTTTCCAACACTCTGATGCCGAACGTCCGTGCCGTCATCGACACATACGCACGCTATGCAGGCATTGAGATTGTCGAGATCGCACAGGAAGGCGGACAGACATCGGCCTCCAGTCTGGAAAGTCTGCTGGCAGGCGGACAGGTGGCAGGCGTTGTAGTTCCTCTTACCAACCGTTTCGGCATCATTGAGAATCTCGAAGGCTTTGCCGACATGATCCATGCCGCAAAAGCCGTCATGACAGTATATTGTGACCCCTCGACTCTGGCAGTCCTCAAGACTCCGGCCGAATGGGGAGCCGACATTGCAGTCGGTGACGGACAGACGCTGGGCATTCCGCTTTGCTACGGCGGACCATACGTAGGGTTCATGGCCACCAGCCGCGAGCTGATGCGCAAGATGCCCGGGCGTATTGTCGGCGAGACCCGTGACGGAGAAGGCCGCCGTGCGTTCGTACTCACACTGCAGGCACGCGAGCAGCACATCCGCCGTGAAAAGGCCACCAGTAATATCTGTTCGAACCAGAGTCTCATGGCTCTGTGGGTGACCGTATATCTGTCGCTCATGGGTCCCAAAGGTCTGAAACAGGTCAACGACATCTGTTATCAGCGTTCCCATTTCCTCATGCAGAACCTATTGGAGACAGGTCTGTTCAAGGAAGCATTCCCAGGTGCGCCATTCATCAAGGAATTTGCCCTCAAGCCGCTCATTCCACCACGTTACATTCAGGAGAAGCTGCAGGAGCACGGCATTTTCGGAGCTCTCCAGACACCCGAGGGCTATACAACCTTTGCCGTTACCGAGATGCGCACCAAGGAACAGATTTTCGAACTGATTAAAGCACTCAAAGGATAAGGAATCATGAAATACTACGACAAACTGATATTCGAGCTGTCCAAAGAAGGACGCATGGGATACTCGCTTCCCAGGCCCAAAGACAATCTGGACACCTGTGATTCCATTCCAGCCAATCTTCGCCGCAGCGAAGCTCCCCTGCTGCCTCAGGTAAGCGAGGTCGATGTGGTACGCCACTACACCAATCTGAGCCAGATGAACTTCGGTGTTGACACCGGCTTCTATCCGCTTGGCAGCTGCACCATGAAGTACAATCCCAAAATCAACGAAGAGATTGCCTCCATGCCGCAGTTCGCAGGCATACACCCGCTGCAGAAGAACCTGCCGGGTATCGAAGCCGTATATCAGGGACTGGACAGCGCTCTTGCCGCCATTACCGGCATGAAGCACTTCACCTTCAAGCCCTGCGCCGGAGCACACGGTGAACTTACGGGACTTATGATTATCCGCGAGTACCACATGTCACGCGGCGATATGAAACGCACCCGCATAATCGTTCCGGACAGCGCCCATGGAACCAATCCAGCAAGTGCCGCCGTATGCGGTCTGGAAATTGTCCAGGTAAAGTCCAATGCCAACGGTCTGGTCGATGTCGAAGACCTGAAACCACTGCTGGACGACACCATAGCCGGAATCATGATGACCAATCCGAATACTCTGGGACTGTTTGAAAAGGACATCAGGGAGATTGCACAGCTCGTCCACGAATGCGGAGGACTGCTGTACTACGATGGAGCCAACATGAACCCGCTCATCGGCACAGTCCGTCCGGGCGACATGGGCTTTGACGTGATGCATCTGAACCTGCACAAGTCATTCTCCACTCCACATGGAGGCGGAGGCCCCGGAAGCGGTCCTGTAGGTGTATGCGAGAAGCTGGTTCCCTTCTTCAAGGTAAACGTGTCGGGCTTCAACGGCAATTTCGGAGTCATGCTGCGCGCATACGCATACATTCTCATGCTTGGTCGCGAGAATGTCAAGATGTGCGGACGTCTGGCAACTCTCGGAGCCAATTACATAAAGGAATCGCTCAAGGACTGCTACAAGCTGCCGCTCGCTCAGGTCTGCAAACACGAATTCGTATTTGACGGACTTGTGAATGACGGTGCACGCGAAGGCGTTGCCGGAGCCACCACCCTTGATGTAGCCAAGCGTCTGCTCGACTACGGTTTCCATGCCCCGACCATCTACTTCCCGCTTCTGTTCCATCAGGCAATCATGATCGAGCCTACGGAAACGGAATCTAAGGAGACTCTGGACCAGTTCATCGAAGTGATGCGCACCATAGCCCAGGAAGCCGCACAGGATCCTGACCTGCTGCACACGGCACCGCACAACACTCCGATATCACGTCCTGACGAGACTGCAGCCGCACGTAATCCGATACTCAAAATCTGGGACGAATGCGCCTGCTGATCATAGGAGCCGGACCTGGCGGTTACGAAACCGCCGTCCAGGCCGCCGGACGCGGTCTGGAAGTGACACTTGTCACTGAGGGACCACTGGGAGGAACATGTCTGAACGAAGGCTGCATTCCCACCAAGACACTTTGTCACTACGCACAACTCATTGACGAGAACCGGAAGGCCGGCATCAACGCCACAATACCGTTTGATTTCATCCAGCAACGCCGTCTTGCGGTCATAAGCCAGCTGCAATCCGGCATTGAGATGCTTCTCAAGAACGTCAATGTAATTTACGGCAAAGCCTGTTTCAAGGACACCCGTACCATCACAGTCAACGGTCAGGATGTCGAGGCCGATGCCATTATCATTGCCACAGGTTCAAGAAGTGCCATGCTGCCGATTCCCGGTGCAGACCAAGCAATCACATCGAAAGAGATACTCGAACTTGAACAGGTTCCCGAAAGCCTGTGCGTGATAGGCGGTGGAGTGATAGGACTCGAATTCGCATCGGTCTTCAACAGTCTGGGCAGTCAGGTAACCGTCCTCGAATACTGTCCGAACCTGTTGCCGCGTTTCGACGTAGACCTGGCAAAACGGCTCAAGCAGTCACTTTCCAGACAGGGCATACGCATTGAACTGCAGGCCCAGGTTACAGCCATTGACAACGGCACAGTCTTCTACACACAGAAGGACAAGCAGTTTGAAGTCAGCGCAAAAAAGGTACTCATGGCTGTCGGCCGTAGGGCCAACATGGATGGTCTGAATCTTGAAGCCGCCGGAATCGGATACACCAGACGCGGAATCACTGTCGATTCAGACTTCCGCACCAACGTACCGGGCATCTACGCTGTCGGCGATGTGACAGGAGGGATCATGCTGGCACATGCCGCATCGGCCCAGGGTCTGCACGCATTGAACCATATATGCGGCACCCCAGACAGAATCCGATTCGACCTTATTCCCGCAGCAGTGTTCACCAGCCCCGAAGTTGCGACCATAGGACTCACAGAAGAGGACTGCAAGCAGCAGGGCATTGAATACCGCGCGCTCAAGTCATTCTACCGTGCCAACGGCAAAGCCGTATCCATGGACCAGACTGACGGCTATTGCAAGATACTTGCAGGCGCTGACGGGTCACTTCTCGGGGCCCATATCATGGGAGCCCACTCATCGGATCTCATCCATGAGCTGGCAGTCGCCATGAATGCCGGTGCCACCCTTCAGACATTACAGCAGACCATTTTCGCCCACCCCACCCTGAGTGAGACGGTCCTGTCTGCACTGCGTCAATAATCGGATTAAAAGCTGAATGAAAATAGCATTGGTCCAAAGCATTCCGGTCCAGGGCAATGTAGAGGCAAGCCTCAAGAACCTGGACCGCCTCATTGACAGACGCAAGGATGCCAAAGCCGATGTCTATGTACTTCCAGAAATGTTCTCATCAGGCCAGTATCTTGACCCTGCCGGTATTGCCGAAACCATGGACGGCCCGACAGTCAGCTGGCTGAAAGCGAAATCCGCAGAACTGGATGCCGCAGTCTGCGGAAGCATTGCAATCAGTGATGACGGACACTTTGTAAACCGTCTGTGCTTTGCCATGCCTGACGGCACGATGGCATGTTATGACAAACGTCATCTGTTCAGTTATTCCGGGGAAAACCAGCATTTCACATCAGGCCAGAAGCGCGTGACTGTTGGATTCCGTGGAGTCCGTTTCCTGCTTCAGATCTGTTACGACCTGCGTTTCCCCATTTTCAGCCGCAACATGAACGACTATGATGCGGCAATATACGTGGCAGCATGGCCGGACCGACGCAGTTTCGCATGGGACACCCTGCTCCGTGCCCGTGCCCTTGAAAACCAGTCATACATTATAGGAGTCAACCGTACCGGTCAGGACCAGTACGGCACATATCAGGGTCACAGCGCCCTCATCGGCCCATACGGCGATACTTTGGCAGCAAATCCGAACGACACAGAGTCAATTGCTGTCGGTACTATTGACATGGACCTGCTGACACGCTTCCGCACCAAGTTTCCGGTTCTGGCAGACGCAGACCGTCTCTGAAACAGGCACGATCTTACACTTCAATCAAGCAGTTCTGCAAGCTTGGAACCAAGACCTTCGCCACGGAGATCGTGAGCTATGATCTTTCCGGTTGAGCAGTCAATCAGGAAGTTAGCCGGAATTGAACGGACGGCATACAGAGCTGCGGCAGCATTGTCCCAATACTTGATATCGCTTACATGCAGCCAGTTCATGCCCTTGCTCTCAATTGCCTGAGTCCAGCTTTCGCTGTCACGGTCAAGCGATGAGCCCAGAATTTCAAATCCCTTGTCATGATACTTCTCATAATCGCTGATGAGATATGGAACCTCGCCCATGCATGGTCCGCACCAGCTGGCCCAAAAATCGACAAGAACATATTTGTTCTCCGGATTCTCGACGACCGACTTCAGTGACAGTTCCACTCCTTCAGGAGTATTCTGTGCAAAGTCAATGTACGGTTTGCCATCGGCGACATTAAGCTTGGCCTGTGCGACTTCCATGTATGACTTCCATGATTCGCCTGCCTTGAACTCGTCCGAGAACTGTTCCAGCAGATCAATCGCTCCCTGTCCGTCCAGATCATAGAAGACAGAGCCGAACTGATACATTCCAAAGAGATTGTCAAGATTATCCTTGACTGACTGCATTGTCATCTGGTCATACTCCTCATCAATCTGATTACGGCGTTCTGCGGTCGTCTCTTCGGCATCATATTCCTTGAAAAGCTTTTCTGCCTGATCATTATATGCAGAATAGGCATCGTTTGACGGAGTTCCGGTTGCAAAGAGTCCGTTCTCGTTTTCCTGAACAAGAATCTTTCCCTCCTCAATGAACAGCATGACATATTTCTCCACCTTTGACAGGTCGCTGTTGTCGGTAATGTAAATGCGTTTCGCCTCAGTAAACTCTCCCTGGAATTCGAACTTTCCATCTGCCACCTGAACGGAATCAATAGGATTACGCTTCGAGTCAAGCATATAAACCATTCCGTCAAGTCCCTCAACATTGCCGCTTATCTTATACTGCGGCTCACCGCATGCGCATAACAATGCCGATACCAGTGCAATTGAATAAATCTTTTTCATATATGTAAGTTGTTTTGTTGATTATGTTTCAAAAAAGTTTGGATATAAGGTCCGGTCGGCCCATTCGGCGCAGTTCGGTCATGATCTGATGCCTGACTGACGGATCGTACCAGAAGAAGAACATGCGCTGCGCCTGTTTGTCACGGTCGGAACAGGGCACGAATACTTTCTGCATTGTATAGGGATTTATTCCTGAATAGAAAATCTCCGTACTCAGAGTCATGGGCGTTGGAGTGAAGTCCTGAACCTGCTCCAGATGGAAGTTCAGTTTTTTGGTGATTACCGCCAGAAGCGCCATGTCTTGCGGTGTACATCCCGGATGGCTGCTTATGAAATAAGGAATAAGCTGCTGACGGAGACCGGCCTCACGGTTCACTTTGTCAAAAGTCTTCTTGAACTGTTCGAACTGCTCGAAACCGGGCTTGCGCATCAAGTCAAGAACCGGAGTCTGGGTATGTTCCGGAGCCACTTTCAGACGTCCGCTCACATGATTCACAATGAGCTCGCGCGCATATTCCAGATGTGACCTGTCAGCTTTAGTATCAGGATCACGGTATTGCAGTATATCATATCTTATGCCGCTTCCTATGGCAATCTTCTTTACGCCCTGAACATGACTGGCAGCCTGATACAGATCAGTCAAAGCACTCAGATCAGTGTTCAGATTGGGACAGACCTTGGGATGCAGACAGGTCGGGCGCCTGCACTTCTCACAAAGCGAACGGTCACGGCCGCCAAGTCCGTACATATTTGCCGAAGGACCGCCCAGATCCGATACCTGTCCGTGGAAATCATCCATTGCGGTAATGGCCCGGACCTCCTTGAGTATGCTTGCCTTGCTGCGGCTCACAATCTGCTTGCCCTGATGGGCCGATATGGTGCAGAACGAGCAACCGCCGAAACAGCCCCGGTGGATTGTCACCGAATGACGTATCATTTCGTATGCCGGAATACGTTTACCCTTGTAACGCGGATGCGGCTGCCGGGTATAAGGAAGGTCATAGACAGCATCCAGCTCCTGTGTGGTCATCGGCCTGTAAGGAGGATTGATGACCACATAGCGCTTGTCGATTGGCTGGACAATACGTTGAGCCACTATCTTGTTGGACTCCTCTTCTATTACCTTGAAGTTCAGCACCTGCTGCACTTTATCCCCAAGACATTGCTCATGCGATGCAAGCAGCTTGTCCGTTTCCTGTATTCCTCCAGGTACCTCTCGGCACAGGAAGCCTATCTGAGGCTGAGTCAGGATGTCCGCGCATCGGCCTTCATCTATGGCCAGAGCCAGTTCGACAACAGGCTTTTCACCCATACCGTATATCAGGTAGTCAGCTCCGCTCATCTCAAGAATACTTGGCAGCAGCTTGTCCTGCCAGTAGTCATAATGGGTAAGACGGCGCATGCTTGCCTCTATGCCCCCAAGCACGACCGGCACATCGGGGAAAAGCTTCTTCAATGCTTTGGTATATACGACCGATGCATATTCGGGCCTTCCGGAATGACGGCCATCAGGGGTATATGCGTCTTCCGAGCGCAGACGGCGGGCGGCAGTATAGCGGTTCACCATGGAATCCATACAGCCAGCCGTGACTCCGAAGAACAGGCGCGGGCGTCCCAGTTTCCTGAAATCGCGCAGATCGTCCTGCCAGTTCGGCTGAGGAACTATGGCCACACGGTAGCCCTGCGCTTCGAGCACACGGCCTATCACGGCAGTTCCGAATGACGGATGATCCACATAGGCGTCACCGCTGAACAGGATCACATCCAGTTCATCCCAACCCAGACGTTCACATTCCTTCTTAGTTGTCGGAAGCCATTCAGCCATTCTCTCTTTAAATTTATTCGGCCGATTCAGGATTTGCGGTGTTCCACTCCTCGTAGAGAGCAAGAAGATTCGACAGGCCAAGGGCCTTCATGTCCCTATGGAAAATCACGTCAATACACAGATCCACAAGATCCTTGTCCGCACCACCGGTCAGCATGGAACGGAGGTTGAGACGCAATTTGTCCAGAACCGGTTCGGTAACGATTCCGTTGCTGTCAATCAGGAACTGGAACAGGTTATATTTACGTATGGTTACAAGGTTTTCTGTTGAAATTCCAATCTGGCGGGTGCCCGATTCATTGGCTTTGATAGTATACATGACTATTTTTCTATAAGATAATTCAGAATATAACGCATCACATGATCACGTTCGCGTGCCGAAGATATGCATTCGTAGGGAAATCCCAAAACAACGACACGTGAAGTAGTATATTTGACACCGATTGCCGCAGTCAGACGTCCGTTTCCGTATGTAAACAGGCGGTCTCCGCTACCTTCAAGCTTCAGAACGTCCGGGTGCTGCACTCCCATACGGTGGGAATCGGTCACACGCTGGATCCCGAAAGCAGCCGTACGGCGTCCGTCTATTCCGGTACAGTCATCGGGTACCACAGCATCGGACAACGAATAATGCAGTTGTTCTCTTGCAAACTCCTCTGACTGCGGGTCCTTGAGGTCCGATGCCACGTAACTGCCGCTGACCATCAGCCGTCCGCCGGCAGTCAGATATGCATCCAAGGCCAGACGCATACGTTCCGGGAAGCAGGAGTAATCACGATGGAAAGTGCTGTCTGTGATGCTACTCTTCTGGAAGCCAAGAATCAGATCCACCATATTGTACTGTCTGGAATCGACCTGGCTGTCCATGAATGCATCACGGCTGCATGACACGAATGACCACCCGGCATGAACCAGCGCCTGTCCGTGGACATACGGGTAATCGAAACTGTTTCCTGCCAGTATCTGCCCTTCCAGACTGCAGTCGCTGGCTCCGGTCTGAATCTTCTCGTCCAGATCCATCATGGAACGGTCAAACACCACCTGCTCACCGCACAGGATGGGCGAACGGCGATACTGGACACCGGCATCGGCCTTGATATCGAAACCTACGGTTGTGTCTGTCTCGACTGTTGCAGGCGGTCCCAGACGCTGGAAACCGTTCACCACAAGTGCCGTCCTTCTTGAATCTTCCCGGATGGAAGCTGCAAGGATTTCGCTGTCCATGCTCTGCCCTCCCTTGTTCCAGGCAGTAACCTTGAAGCGGTAGATACTGCCTTTCTTAGGATAGAAACGCATAGAGTTTTCCTTGACGAAAGTGCCGTTGTCAAAGCCTTTTCCATCGACTGACGTATATACTATATACCCCTCGGGCTTTGCGCTTGCCTCCAATGTGTCAACCGTTTCCTTCCACTGCAGCAGCAGATTGTCGCCCTGACGCGATATGCTGAAATGGTTGACAGGAAGCGGCTGCACCACCGCCTTGCCGCCATACATGGATATGTTCTCCTTGAGCAATGCCTTATACAGCGAGCGGGCGGCCATGAACTGGAAATTGGGGTCCAGAGCCAGTTTCATATCCCAGAAATTCTGGTGGGAAAGCAGTTCGACCAGTATGGACTGCATGTTCGGTACACGGCTCTCACAATAGTTCTTGTCCCAGATACCGCGCCATGCCCAGTCCCTTCCGGTTGATGCCTTGAAGTCCCTGATAAGCTCGCTGACAGCCATATCGGCCCAATCCCTGCTTCTGAGCCGTGACTCGTTCATGGCCAGGCGGCCATCATTGAAATCGGTAGTGCATATTCCAAGCGAACCGTACAATGTGTCACCATAGTGATAGCCGGCATCTGTATGCAGGGCAAAATACATTTCCAACGGCACGCCAAGTCCATGGTTCTTCTCATTATAGACCGATGTCCCCGCGACCCAGTTGGCCATAAGCGGACGGGCCCAGATATCCTCCCGATAGTCATCCTGCCCCTGATAATACCAGGTGACACTGTCAGGAGCTCCTGCATAACGTCCGTAATATCTGGTTCCGAACATGAATGCCGGAGCCGTTACAGTCAGACCTTCACGGGTCTCTGTAAACGTACCGCCTCCGAAACGCACGGCATCGGCACTTACAGTTCCCTCCATTGCAGAACTGTTGTCAAGCGAGACCATGCCCTGTGGTCCTCTCCCCTCATCGAACTGGAAAGTACCCAGATAGAGCCAGGTTCCACCACCAATCCTCTGGTTCACACGGAACACAGTCGTCCCTCCCGAATGATACACCACGTATCTGGCATCGGTTACACGGGTCGAATCAGAACGGTAAGTCACATACACCGCATATTCGCCGGACTCCGGTATATCAGGGACCCACATGGCCGTGGCACTTGCAGTACCCGGTCCGGCCAGCGCCACCCTGGTGGTCAGGCCAACGCTGTCAGGCATGATCCGCACGCTGTCTGAACTGTATCCGCCAGCCTTCAGGTCTGTCCATTTTCCTGTTTCCCTATAGTTACCCCTTTCGGATACGCCGACTGTCACCCTGTTCTCCTGCCAGTCACGTTCACGCCCGCAAAGCACCACTGCTCCGGCGTTCTCCAGCATAGGAATAAGATAGGGATAGGCAATAGACTGCGTAAGAAGATCCTCACGCGAGCAGTAAAGCGGGGGGCGCTGCAGTTCCCAAAGCGTGTCTCCACGGTCATAATATAGCCCGTGGCTTGGAGTGACTGCCAGCGGAACGCCTTCGAGTCCGGCCCGCCGTTCAGGAACAGCCGGACGGCTGTCATTCCTTTTCCAGGCCGGTATCTGAGGCCTCTCATCAAAGACAATGCGATATCCGTCATCTTCAGCCGTCGGATATGACCAGAGCGGTATCTGCTCTTCCATGTCATATCCATTCGTCCTGATTATGACCTTATATCCTGAGTATTTGTCTGGAAGGTCCCGCAGCAGGCCTGAATAAATTGAATCAGCCAACTCACGTCTGAAACGGAGATAGCTGAAAGTGGGGCTCAACTCAACGTCAAGACGTCGGCCTTTCTCACTGACACTCACACTGCGCACTGTCAGTTTTCCAAGGTCGACGTCAGTCTGCAATGAATCGAAATGCTGCTGGACCAGCGTCTTGATCCCCACGCTCCCTGCCTTCTGGGCAGATGCGTCAGGTATGGGAACAACAAGCATGGCGGCAAGCACCGCCACCAGGGTCCTGCCACAATGCAGCATTCTTCTATTCCTTTAGGAAAGTTACTTCTTGAGAGAGTTCAACTTGTTCGCAATATTCTGCAGAGCAGCGTTGAAATCCTTATAGTATGCACGATAGTACTGCTTTGCCTCACCCGGCTGGGTATGGCTGATACGCGTAATGAATTCGTTGTCCATCTTGAGCAGATCCACCATCAGATCGTCTGCTGCAGCCTTGTCTGCACCCGGCACGAATTCCTTTGTAATAAGGCACTCCGTAAAAAGATCACCAATCACATAACCTACATCTCTCTTCAATTTTCTGCGACTTGCCATAATTCCGAATGTTTATTGTTTGTTTACCAAAGGTAGGCAATCGTACTCTTTCCGGCAAATTATTTCAATAATTAGTTTTCAACAGGCGGACCGTTTAACATTCCGGAAAACGATTTATATATAATGTGTCCGATAATGGAAAATGTACAATCAAACCAAATAAAAGAATGAAGAAGTATGTTCTCGCAGCCATGATGCTTGCTGCAGTATGCGTTTCAGCTAACGCCAAGAAGGAAAAGAGCGAACCACAGTTCGGAATCAAGTCCGGTATCATCACCATCTCATCAGACATGGAAATGCCTGATTTCAGCGAATTCGCAGGTATGAGAGAAGGAATGACAGTTCCCGAAGGCATGGAGGATTTCATGAATTTCAACCCCAACGACATGGTTGAGATGATTTATTTTGACGACTATGGCCGCAAGACTGCTACTGTAACCAAGAGCGGTGACCGTATTACCCGTACAGTTGCCATTGGCGACACCACCTACACCATCAATGAAGCCAAGAACACTGCAACGGCAATGCCTATTTTCGGAGGCCGTGGCGGACGTTTCGGCGGTATGGGAATGGGATTCGGCGGCATGGGCGGTGCTTCAGTAGGCACACTCGGCCAGATTGACTGGAGAAACCTTGACAAGAAGACCATCCGTCGCAACAAGATCAAGGAACTCGGCGAAGAGACTGTAGCCGGTGTAACCTGCAAGAAATACACAATGTCACCTGTCAACCAGATGGGTATGACAACCACAACCACCCTTTGCGTATATGAAGGCATTGTCCTCTCAACTGAAACACTCAGCGAATGGAACACGACCCCGGTAACCCAGACAGCTGTCAAGTTCGAGCAGAACCCCAATATATCAGAATCACTGTTCCAGCTTCCCGAAGGCTGCAAGGTTGAACAGCCTAACTTCGGCGGCTTCGGCGGCGGCATGGGTGGCTTCGGCGGCGGCGATTTCGGTGGCTTCGGCGGCGGCATGGGCGGCTTCGGCGGCGGCATGGGCGGCGGCATGATGTTCTGATCCAGCCGATCAACATTTATATAGCCCCGTACAGAACTACTCTGTATGGGGCTTTTCATTTAAAACACGTGCAAAAAAAATGAGGAATGCCGCATCATATCCGGCACGCCTCATTGTCAGATCTGTCCTTGAAGAATTACTTTGCAGCAGCGAGTGAAGCCTTGCGGAAGTCCTTCATAAGCTTTTCGATTTCCAGAGAAGCCTTGCGAGCACGGGTTCCGGCAGCCTTGTTGCCCTTTTCAATCTGTGAGTTAGCATCCTTTGCAAAATCTGCATAGAGCTCAGCAACCTGTTTCAGAATTGTCTCCATAATTTGTTATTGTTAAATGATTAATGAATTTACGCTGACGGCAAAAGTAACACTATTTTAACAATCAGCAAACATTAGATTATTTTTTTTCTTTTATTTGCTTATAATTCAACAATTATCAGGAGCAGAATCCTATTTTGACCGCAAAAAGCGCGAGTCAATTCCATCATGAATACAAAAAATGAACTATTTTTGTGGACAATATGAAGAAGTATCTTTTATCAGTTCTGTTAGGGATTGTCTCATTGTCAGTTTGGGCAAAGGGAGACATAGATCCAAAGTACGGCGTAGGTGCAATTGTTACCAACGAGAACGGCAAAGTGTATTTCCAGCAGTCCTTCCCTATTCCTTCAGGAATGACACAGGACCAGTGTTATGAACTCATGCTCAACTGGGCAAAAGGACGTTTCGCCCAACCGTTCGTTCAGGCCGGGCGCGTTCTGACAGAGAACGCCCAGTCAAGACGTTTCGTTTTCCATGCTGACCAGACCATCACATTCAAGAGAACCGGACTTGTCGCTGACGAATCGCGCATTGAATACAACTTCTCCGTAGCAGTAGGAGACAATAGCGTAACTGCCACGATGACCGACATCAAATACCGCTACGAGGAAGGACGCGAAGGTGGCGGCCAGCTGTTGAACGCAGAGGAGTGGATTACCGACGAAGAGGCCTTCAACGCAAAGAAGACCAGGTTCCTGAAGCGCACAGGCAAGTTCCGCATCAAGACAATAGACCTGAAAGACAGCTTGTTCGACAGTATCAGCCAGACTGTTGCGGGCAGCAGATAACGCACTTGAGACCTACAAATGGCCAAAGACAAGGATTTGTACAGTATTCTGGGTCTGAATGACAGTTGCTCTGATCAGGAAATCAGAGACGCTTATTCCAGACTGTCGGAACTCTACGCAGAAGGAACGCCTGAAAGGGAGAATGTGGAGCGCGCCTACCGGATTCTTGGAAACATGGACAGTAGGGCCGTATATGACATTACAGGCAAGACCACCCGGAAGACAGCAAAGCGCAGGACCCATTCCAACAGTGGAAAGATCGAGAAAGTGAGATACGCCCTGAATACGCTGTTTCTGGCATGTGCAGCTGTCACCACCGTGCTTTTCATCCTGCAATGGTGCGGAGCCGGAACTGCTCCGTTCTATTGGGCCTGTGGAATTTCGATTGTCATCAAACTGACAGAATATATTCTGAGACTATTCTAATGATGAAGTTCATTTCAGGAATGCATTTTTCTTCTGTCAGGTCATTGATTGCTTTGGCTACAGCCTTATCTGTTTCCACCGGCATATACGCCCAATCCACACTGTCTCAGAATCAGGATGGTTTTTCGGGAGAACAGATGGACGGATTCATGGATTCCGGTCCTGACAAGGACTCCACAGTTGTAGAGCGTAGCGTTTCCACGGAATACTGGCAGTGGACCATTGCCCCATACAGCGGTCTGCCGACCGAGATACAACCGGATACCCTTCACCACTCCTTCCACTCCGTCCATCTGACCGAGGGCATGTGGAGCAGTTACAGCAGTCTTGGCAACATGGGATCTCCACGCCTGTCACGTCTGTTTTCCGAACGCGGCTATCTGAATGACTTCATGTTTGATTCTCCGTATGACTCCTGGATAAAGAAGCCCATGGATTTCCGGTTCACGGACACGAAGACACCGCATATGAACGTCGATTACTACAAGGGTGGAGACAAGCGTACCGGTGAAGAACACATCAAAGGTTATTTTGCAGCCAATTTCAACAAAAGATTCGGTATCGGATTCGACATGGACTATCTGGTCGGCAGGGGCCGGTACAGCAATGAGTCCACATCGTTCTTTGACGCCAGAGTGTATGCATACTATCGCGGAGACAGATACAGCATGCATCTGTCAGGGAACAGCGACAACATGAAGATTGCCGAGAACGGAGGCATACAGGACCCCAGATATATTACCAATCCTGAAGCAATGGCCGAGGGACGGAAGTCCTATTCCCCCGAAGACATACCCTTCCGTCTCTACGAAAACTGGAACAATATCACACACAAACAGATTCTGTTCAACCAGTCGGTTCCAATCAACAGAGTCAGGGCAACAGTTAGAGAAGTTTCAGTACCGGCCACCCCAAAACCGGAAAACATACCGGCACAGGACAGCATTAATGTCCAGCCTGATTCCGTCAGTTCAGATTCAATTACCGTATTTGGCGCCGTGCTGGCCGATGCCGTAACATTCAGTTCCGCTACTGAAGACTCCATATCAGCGGACTCGACTGAAACAATTCCGTTGGTGTCCGATCTGATGATGACAGATTCCATTTTCAAAACCGAGGAGCTTATTGCTGAAAATGAGATCATAACCGTAACAGATCATGACACAGTGAACATAGGACATCTGGCCCACAGCGCTGAAGTAGGCAAGCTTGGCAGACGTTATATCAGTTATGCCCAGCCGGATGGCTTCTATCCGGAACAGTACCTGTATGACGATTCCATTGACCTGTTCTCGAACTTTTATGTGACCAACACACTCTCCGTGTCACTTCTTGAAGGCTCCACGAAATGGGCCATTGCCGGACTGACTGGTTTTCTCAGGCATGAATACAAATCGTTTGAAATGCCCGATGCGAAGGAAGAAGACGATTATCTTGAATACACGCACCGTTATAACGTACAGGACCTGACAGCAGGAGCTGTTCTGGAAAAGGCGAAGGGCGACAATCTCACATTCAAGGGACTGGCCGAGGCCACCATTGCCGGAGCACATTTCGGAGATCTGGATATTCATGGCCAGGTAAGGCTGGCAGACAGTCTGTTCCATGACATTGCATCCCTGTCAGTCAGCGCAGACCTGTCAAGTCTGCACCCTGCTTTCTTCATGGAGAAATATCATTCCACATTTGCATGGTGGGACTGCAGTTTCAAGAATGAGATACGTACTCACTTGGGAGCATCCGCCCATCTTGCAAAGACGGGAACAACACTTGACATAGACTTGAGCAACATTGACGGTTATATCTATCTTGACAACACAGGAGGAGCACATACGAACTCTGACGGTGTGACCCAGCCGGAATATCTCATAGGAGCTTATCAGAAAGACAAATCCATTCAGGTTCTAAGTGCCAGCCTTGACCAGAAACTGAAACTTGGTCCGTTACACATAGACAGCCGCATAGCATGGCAGCATTCATCGGACGAACGCATTCTTCCCTTGCCGGAACTGAACGTGTTTGCCGACATGTATCTAAAATTCATCTACGCCAAACGTCTGAACATGGAAATCGGTGCCAATGCCACATATTTCACCCGATATGACGCACCGGGGTATTGTCCGGCTGTCGGCATGTATCATCTGCAGAATCCGGACTGCCTGCAGCAGGTCGGCGGTTACCCCCTGCTTACCGGCTATGTCAACTGCAGTCTTCGCGGAGTCCGATTCTACGTCATGTACTATCATTTCAATGATGGTCTCATGAATTTGCGCGACTCCTTCATAGTACCAGGATACCCAGCCAATCCAGGTACTTTCAAGTTCGGATTGAGCTGGGTATTCTACGATTGATCCGGTTTACAACCAGATATCTGATGAAGCTGCTTTAGAAATTTATTCCTAAAGTCAGTTGGATTTTGTCTGTCACATACTGGTATTTCACAACAGGATCTTCCAGATACTCATTTGCGCAGACCTTACTGTTCTGCACTCCATGAACGTATGCCATATCAGCATAGAACTGGGAACCGAATTCGTCGGGTTCTGAGCAGTAGCCGAGACCGAATGTCAGGTTATTCGTATTTTCAGGACGATGCAGCTGGAACTCCAGACGGTTGTCGTTGAAATCGGAATCAATCATGACAGGATAAGCATCGTTCCGCAGCATGCTCCCAGTTCCACAATAGCCGGCACGGAGAGCCAGTTTGCCGATATTGTGCTCAAAGCCGAAACGGACAGTCGAATAGTTACGGTATTGCGGAGCGCCCTGAGCATCCATACGTGTACCACCCACTGAAAGGAACGAGCGTCCTGTGAAATGTCTCTCATATTCAAGTCCGAAGGCAGTGCTGCCAATGGTGTATCCGGCACTCAGGTCAAGAGACCATGGTGAAGTGAAGCGGTAGTCAGTACCAGTTGAAAAATCCTTGCCATCCTTCTGCTCGCCGCGCAGTGCGTACAGACAGTCAAAATAATCAAGAGACTGATGCATCCATGTGGGCGACTTGAAAGCAGCTCCCAATCTCAATGTAGGAACTGGTCTGACAATCATACCGAAAGCCATGTTCACACCTGCTCCGGCTGCATTCGTCTGCCAGTCACCGCAGGTATAATCAAGCCCTTCCGGGAAATCCGGGTGAGAACCGGTCGGATAGTAATCATAGTAGTATCCATCGGTCCATGTGTCAGTCTGGAGAATCCCCATGGTTACACCGAAATACATCTTGTCATTCACATTGAACGACAGATTGAAATCAAAGGAGTTGTTCATGATACGTCTGTGATCGCGATACTCACGATATACCATATACCCGTCATCATCACTGAACGAGTCAATGTAATCCATGTCACAATCGGAATTGTTCACCTTGTGATATGAAAAACCGAAATTCGCATAACAGCCATCACCTTCAAATCCGCTCAGCACTATTGACACGTTATCAAAGCTTCCAACCAGATCGGACTTGCTGTTATGTGAATAAAGGCTGTAATTGCCGAAGATCCCAGGGTTGGCCTGATCGAACAGAGGGTTGGTCCTTGACTGTGCGCCCATTATTGACATGGTAGCATTGAAGTCACTCTGACGGAATGTTCCTATTCCGGCAGGATTCTGATTGATAACCGAGATATCACTGCCAAGAGCACCCATGGCACCTCCCATGGCAACATATCTCGATGTGCCGTTAAGTTCCTGACTGCTCACGACAGCTGCATCAAATGATGTCTGAGCAAATGTGGCAGTACCAAACGCCAGAACTGCGCCTGCTGCAAAAAGTATTCTGTTATTCATAGCTGCATTCATTTTAAATGTAAGTACAACATGTCCACTATTGCCAACACATAAGATCAACGTCTTGATGAACTGCCGGAAGCACCGCGTGAGCCGCCGCCACTTGAGCCGCTGGATACACTGCGCGAAGAACTGCCGCCACCGAAGCTGGAAGAACTGCTGGAAGAGCTCACGCTACGGCTCGATGAACTGCTTGAGGAGCTTACACTGCGAGTTGATGAGTTGCTTGAGGAACTCACGCTACGGGTTGAGGAGCTGCGGGTTGCGGCCTGGGTGTTTTCACCACGGCTGCCGGTTCCCGTACTTCTGGAAACGCTGCGGGTGGAACTCGAACTGTTGCCGCTGGAAACGCTTCTCGTAGTTGAGCTGGTGCTGCTGGGACGATCATAGTTCGATGATGAGCCGGTTACACCACGACGGGAATCGCTGCCACGAACAGCCACACTCCTGTTAGCTGTGCCGTTGCCCTGTGATGAGCCTGAACTGATTGAACGGGATGATACGCCCTGCGCTGAATTAAGGTTACGGCTTACGCTGCGGGAACTGCGGGAACCGTCAAAGGCATTGCGTCCTGTACTCTGGGCACTGAGATTGCGGTCCCATCCGCCTGTATTTACCCTACGATTCGGAGCGAAACGGTCAACCGTTCTGACATACACCGGACGTGTGACATACGAATAGTAATATCCGTAACGGTATGAAGGTCCGTACCAGGGATCATAAAAATGCCATGAACCATAATACCAGGGATCATACCAAGGGTCATACCAGGGATCGAACCAGGGATCGAAGGCAGGGCTGTACCATGTGTCATAATACCAGTAGTCACGGAACCATGGATCGTATGCGAGGCTCAGTCTGAGGCCCGGTCTGTGGAAACGGCTGATGAGTCTGGTTGCATAGAAATCCTCAACTGCATCGCTGTACCCCTCAAGGTATGAACGGCTCTCATTACGGGACACCTGATCGGCTATCATGTAGATAGTATCATGTACATAGACTGTATTCTCATCATACTGGTTTCCGTACGAATAACTGCCGGAACGGCGGTTGTATTCATCAACGTCGCGCTCGGCCGTGCTCTGAACGTACGGTCTGTACTCAGGTACGGTCTGTCCTGCCGGAACCCGCGTAACATTGGTCTCTGTCACACCTGAAACCTGAACGGTCCCGGTTGAAACTGACTTGCTGCTGGTCTTGCCAGTTGAATACAGGTCATTTCTCTGTGCACCGGCTGCCACTGTGACTGCCAGAAGTGCTAAAACCAAAGCTGACTTTTTCATAATTATAATTGTTTTACAGGTTTTTCTCACTGCAAATATATCAAGGAACAATAACCCTGCACGGGGAAAAACCCTATTTGTCATGGGGGAAAGCCCTATAAATGAAAACCACCGTCCACGCATGTCTTCTTCCTGAAGCGGACGCGGACGGCAGTTTTATGTCAAGCAGCTGTCAATTAATTACTTGTGTTCCAAAGCCAGAGTCTTGGTCGTCTGATCACAAACCTGTGTCGGACCGAAATACTGGATAGGACCGGGATATACGAAAGCTGTTTCGATGGCCCACTCTTCGCGATGGCTTGCGAACTCCTTGAAAGGAGCACCGTCCAGTTCAACCAGAGCCTTGCGGATAACCGGTTTCATTTCACCGTTTCGCTTCTCCATGTTCATCATCATCGTGATTGGAATACCACCGGCAATCCACTCATCAGCAGGAGCTACGGTATTCTTGATCGATGACATGTAACCGGTCTTGCCGGCAGCTATCAGCATTGATGCGTTGAAGCCCAGACTGTAGCAGTAGTCGGCATCAAAGTTCGATGGGGCTGCGCATCGGCCTTCATAACCGCAGAAATGGTGCTGGGTCGAGAACTTGCCATTGTACTTGCCCTCTTCCTTCCACTGGGCGAGCTTGGCTCCGACCATGTCGGCAAGAAGCTGTTCGGTCTCGATAAGAGAAACCTGAACGTTTCCGTGAGGATCGCGCTCCAGAGCAAGCTGACGGCTTACACCTTCCGGCAGGCTCTTGAATATTTCAGCATTGACAGGTGAAAGCTTGCTGACAATGTACTCAATCTTACGGCTCATCTTGATAAGGTTGAACTCTGCCTGATTTGCAGCCAGAACGTCATTCAGTTCGGCAATGAGCTTCTTGATGGCAGGAATGAACTCGATGAGTCCTTCCGGAACCAGGACAGTACCAAAATTCAGGCCCTTCTCTGCGCGGGCGGCCACAGCCTTTGCTATGTAGGTGACAACATCGTCAAGTGAGTAGTTCTTAGCTTCAACTTCCTCACCGATAAGGGCGATGTTCGGCTGTGTCTGAAGAGCGCATTCCAGAGTCACATGGCTTGCAGAACGGCCCATCAGCTTGATGAAATGCCAATATTTGCGAGCTGAATTGCAGTCACGCTCAATGTTGCCGATTATCTCGGAATAGACCTTGGTTGCGGTATCGAAACCGAATGAAGTCTCAATTTCACTGTTCTTGAGGTCACCGTCAATGGTCTTGGGGC
Source organism: Bacteroidaceae bacterium (assembly GCA_024398615.1). Taxonomy (GTDB): domain Bacteria; phylum Bacteroidota; class Bacteroidia; order Bacteroidales; family Bacteroidaceae; genus Colenecus. The sequence continues at coordinate 102,909 of JAKSIU010000002.1, read as the reverse complement.
ATCCGATTACCTGTACTCCGGCACCAATGGACTTGTAATACTCTGCCAGAACGCATGCATTGGTATTCGAATCATCACCACCTATAATGACCAGAGCCTTGATGTCAAGTTCCTTGAGAATTTCCAGCCCCTTGTCAAACTGATCCTTCTTCTCCAGCTTTGTACGGCCTGAGCCGATAATGTCAAATCCGCCAGTGTTGCGGTATTCGTCGATGATGTCGGCTGTCAGTTCCATATAGTTATGGTCAACAAGACCGCCAGGACCAAGAATGAAACCGTACAGTTTGTTTTCAGGATTCAGTCTCTTGAGTCCGTCAAACAGACCGGCGATGACATTGTGACCACCGGGAGCCTGACCTCCGGACAGGATGACACCGGCATTGAGACTGGCCTTTGCCGTCTCACCTGCAACCGGTTCGAAATGCAGATACGGCATTCCGTATGTATTCGGGAAAAGTTTCTTTACCTCTTCCTGATCAGCTACTGACTGTGTGGGTTCTCCCTCAACAGCCTTCAAAGCTCCGCGCAATGCCTTAGGCAGTTTTGGCTGATAGGCAGCGCGTGCAATCTGCAATGCACTCTTTGTACTCATTTTGGATTATTTTGTTTGATAAATGATTCACATTTCCATTTGACTTGCAAATTTAGTCAACATTAGTCAAGATGACAAGTCAAAATGCTTACCTTTGCCGAAAATATTTCCATAGTCAGTCCGGCATGCACTACTGCTTCATAATAAACAACGCACCTGACAAGGTGTTGAATGCCCCGAAGATAATAGACCAGATAGGCAGGCTGGATACAATCATTGATTACGAGGTATATAAGACTACGGCCATGCGCACGGCAACCGATTTTGTCTGCAACTACTGCAAAACGAAACCGGATGTTGAAACTTGCTTTGTAGCCTGCGGAGGAGACGGCACAATCAACGAGGTGGCGACAGGAATGATGTTGGGAGGAACATCGCACAAGCATCTGGCTGTACTGGCATACGGAAGCGGCAACGACTTCATCAAATACTACCCCGGAAAGAACTTCCAGAATATCGGGAACATCGTTTCCGGACAACCCCATGACATCGACATCATGAAAGTCGGTGATGACCACTACTCCATCAACATCTGCAATTTCGGATTCGATGCCAAGGTATGCAGCGTAGCCAACCGTCTGAACCGCCGCGGCTGGAAGAACAGTTACCGTTGGGGGTTGTTGAACGCAATTCTGACAGCCATGCGCAACAGCATTGACGTGACGGTTGACGGTGAGCGGATCAACGAAGGCAAACGCTTGTTCCTGTGCACGCTCGGGAACAATGACCATATCGGAGGTGAATACTACTGTTCTCCACGCGCCAGCAACGATGACGGACTTATTGAAGTAGGTCTGTGCAAAACCAGCACACTGATTAACTTTCTGGTTACGCTGATGCCAAGATATAAGAAAGGTACTCACCTTGACAATCCACGTTCAAGCCGCTATTTCATATACCGCCGCGCCAGTGTGATTGACATTCACAGCCACAAGCCCACAGAACTGTGTCTGGACGGAGAAATGCTGCCCGGTCAGGATTTTCATGTGGAAATTATCCCAGGAGCAATCAGTCTGATTATTCCTAGCTGAGTGACAACCTCCTTAAAGCCCACTATACTCCACTGGCTTGACAAGATTCAAAAGATCAAGCAGGCGTCCGCTTATCTGCATCAGTGAGATTTCGCAGATTTTGGTGTCATACTGAGCCTGGAGCAGGCTTTCCTCGGCATCAAGCAGGGATTTCTGCGCCTCACGCATTTCAATGCCCGACAAATCACCCAGCATGTAACGTTCCTGAGCGACCTCCATGGTTTCCTGAGCGGTTTTCAGATTTGACTCCTGCAATTCAACGAGCAGAAGGTTATTGAGGTATGACTGCCACAAATCATCCAGATTGGCCCGAAGCTGCAGTTCAAGCTGCTGTTGCGAAATTTCAGCACTGAGCACATCAAGACGGGCATTGCGTTCCTGAGTACGCTGCTTGCCGGTCACAATGTTCATGCCTACGGTGGCTCCCAGATTAGGAGACCAGTCTGTGCTTGTCATGTCACTGCCAATATTATGCGTCACCCCGTAGCCGGCATTCAGTTTCAGATACGGATAATTGCGGGACTGTACGGTACGGCGGTCAATCTGGGCCATTTCGCTTGTGCTCTCAGCCTTCAGGATGCTGCCGTTGGTAGCCATCATCCAGTCAAGCAGGGTTTCGTAATCGGGCATCGAAGAAAGTTCTATTGCCGTATCGGCAGCAACAATCATACGGCCAAGGTCACTGTTCGACATGATACGGTTCATCCTTATCCGAGCCGATGCCAGGGCCTCATGCTGTTTCAGGCTCTGCGCGCTGTCGGCATTGAAATAAACCAGAGCCTGCTGGTACTCAAGACGCGAGTTGCCTCCCATGTCATAACGCTCACGTGCCACACGCAGACGCTCTTTGGAAAGCGAAACCGCATATTCCAGATTCTTGAGCTTTATGGTCTGACGGACCAGATTGTAGTATTCCGATGCAAGCGATGCCACATAATCTTCAAGCGACACGCGGAACTGCAGATCACCCTGACGGTGCAGCTGCTGCAGGCGCTGGTGTGTGGCCTGTACTCCGAAACCGTCAAAGACTGTCCAGTCTGCCCTGACCTGGGCATTCATGGAATGGTTTTCAAGATCCCTTGTGGAATAGGTGCCTGACATGTTCACAGTAGGCAGCGCACCTGCATTGGACCAACTGTCGTTGTTGGCACTCTGTTCCTGCTGAATCCGTACGAGTCTTACCTGAAAACTGCTGTCTATCCCTTCTGTCAGACAATCTTCCAGAGTCATTGTCTGGGCATGTGCCACAAGGGGCATCAGTGCAATTATGGACAGTATTATGGAAAGTCTTTTCATTCTTCCTTCTTTTTACGTGAGGTTGAAATATATGTGTAGATTGAAGGCACGACATACATGGTAAAGAATGTCGATATGAGCATTCCACCTACGACAGCCGTTCCCATGGCCACACGACCGGCACTGCCCTCGCCATGTGCGAACATGAGCGGCAGCAGACCCAGCATGGTTGACGTACTGGTCATCAGGATCGGGCGCAGACGCTGGACCGATGCCTGACGTATTGCGGTGGCCTTGTCAATTCCGGCATCCTGCTTCTGGTTTGCGAATTCCACAATCAGAATACCGTTCTTGGCCACCAGTCCCACAAGCATGATGATACCGATCTCGCTGAATATGTTCATTGTCTGTCCGCCGGCCCGGATGAAAATGAGTGCACCGCAAACGGCAAGCGGAACGGTAAGCATCACAATGATCGGGTCCTTGAAGCTCTCGAACTGTGCCGCCAGAATCAGATAGATAAGCAAAAGGGCAAGACCGAAGGCGAACAGCAGGCTGTTGGAACTTTCACGGAAGTCTTTTGACTCACCCGTCAAAGCTGTGCGGAAAGTGTCATCGAGCGTTTCCTTGGCGATCTTGTCCATCTCGTCAAGAGCCTGGCCAAGAGTATAGCCCTTACCCAGACCGGCCGATATGGTTGCTGACACGAATCGGTTGTAGCGGTACAGTTTTGGAGGTGCGATATCTTCCTTGAGTTCGACCAGATTCTCCATCTGGATCATGTCGCCGCTGCCGGAACGCATATAGATTGACTTCAGGTTCTGCGTGGTATTGCGCTGCTGGCGGTTTATTTCACCGATAATGTCATACTGCTTTCCGTTCATATAGAGATAGCCCATACGCTGGCCGCTCAGTCCCCACTGCAGGGTCTGTGCAATGTCGCGGGTGCTCACGCCAAGCAGGTTGGCCTTTTCCCGGTTTATGGAGATGCGGACCTCCGGCTTGGAGAATTTCAGATCGGCATCGGCCATCTGGAAGGCTGGATTCGCGTTGACCTTCTGCAGGAATGTTGGAAGCACATCCTGAAGCTTCTCAATGTTTGTAGCCTGGATGACATAACGTACCGGCATGCCGCCACGGCCACCTCCGAACGATGACTGCTGCTGCACGAATGAACGGGCATCGTTCTCCCTGCGCACCGCTGCAGACAATTTCTCGAACACCTCCATCTGGGAATAGTCACGCTCGGCTATATCCTTCAATGTGATCTGGATATTGCCACCTCCGCTCTGAACACGGGCGGTGACGAACTTGGCATCGGGCATGATGGAATCGACAACGTCATTGATATGTTCGGTATAGTCGCGCATGTACTCGTAAGTCACGCCTTCCGGTCCCTGGGTACGCACTGTCACCTGAGAACGGTCCTCCATAGGAGCCATCTCGGACGGGGTTGTCATCCACATCCATACGCATCCGCCAATGGCAAGCACCATGAGGACCATGGCAATCCAACGGTTTCTGAGAACGAAGTCAAGACTCTTGCTGTAATAACGGTTCATGCCGTCGAAGAACGGTTCTGTCTTGCTGTAGAACCAGCCTTTCTTTTCACGCTTAACAAGAATCTTGGTTGAAAGCATGGGGGTGAAGGTCAGGGCCGCAAAGGTCGATATGACCACAGCACCTGCAATCACGAACGCGAACTCGCGGAAAAGACGTCCGGTCTGGCCCTCCATGAACACAATGGGTATGAATACGCAGAGCAGTGTTATGGAAGTCGATATTACCGCGAACAGAATCTCCTTCGAGCCCTCGATACCGGCCTGGAACGGGGTCATGCCCTTTTCAATCCTGTTGTAGATGTTCTCGGTCATGACTATGGCATCATCGACCACCAGTCCTACCGAAAGCACGACAGCCAGCATGGACAGCACGTTTATGCTGAATCCCATCAGATACATGACAAAGAACGAGCCCACAATGGACACCGGGATTACCAGACAGGGAATCAATGTGACACGCCAGTCGCGCAGGAACAGGAATATGATAAGGATAACCAGAGCAAAGGCCTCGAACAGAGTGCTCTTCACTTCATTGATACTGGCACGGATATACTTGGTGTTGTCAAAGCCGTATTCGTAGTGGACATCTTCAGGAAGGTCCTTCTCCATGAGTTTCATACGCTCATAGACAGCATTGGCAATATTGATGTGATTGGCTCCCGGCTGCGGTGTCACTGCCACGCCTACCATCGGTATGCCGTTCATCTTCATGTAGCTCTTTATATCGCGCGGACTGAGTTCGGCCTGACCCACATCGCTGAAGCGTATCACACGTGTGCCGTCATGCTTGATCACCAGGTCATTGAATTCCTGGGTGGTATGCATCTGCCCGAGAGTACGGATTTCAAGTTCTGTGGTATTGCCTTCGATGGTTCCCGATGGAAGCTCCACGTTCTCCTTGTCCAAAGCGTTCTTGATATCCATGGGGGTGATTCCGTAACCTGACATCTTGACCGGATCAAGCCACAGGCGCATGCAGTAGCGCTTTTCGCCCCAGATACCGACGGAACTTACGTCCTGGATGGTCTGAAGCTGTTCCTTGACCACAAGATCTGCCAGTTCGCTCAGTTCAAGCAGAGAACGCTTGTCGCTGTTCAGAGCGACCATGAGGATAGGCATGGCATCGGCATCGGCCTTTGAGACGGTTGGGGGGTCGCAGTCGCGGGGCAGCATACGCTGGGCACGGGAGACCTTGTCACGCACGTCGTTGGCGGCAGTCTCCAGATCGACCGACAGTTCGAATTCAACGGTTATGCGGCTGCTTCCGTACTGGCTGACCGATGACAGCGAACGTATGCCCGGAATGCCGTTGATCTGCTGTTCCAGAGGTTCGGTAATCTGATTTTCAATGACTTCGGCATTGGCACCGGGATAAGAGGCCGATACCGAAATTATGGGATTGTCAACTGACGGATATTCACGTACGCCCAGACTGGTATAGCCCACCACGCCGAACAGCATGACTATGAGCACCAGCACTGTTGACAGTACCGGGCGGCGGATACTGGTTTCTGATATGTTCATGAATTGGCGGGCTTATTTCAGTTCGACATTCATTCCGGTACGGAGCTGCATGGTTCCGCTGGTGATTACGGTATCACCCACGTTCAGACCGCTCAGGACCTGGACCTGGGCATCGGTTCTGAGTCCCTTGGTAATTTCCTGAGGAATGGCCTTTCCAGCCTTGTAGAGGAACACCTTGTCAATGCCCATTTCCGAGATGATGGCCTCGCTGGGTACAGCAAGAGCATCGTGGAAGACACGTGTATCCAGACTTACACTGACATAGCGTCCAGGAACAAGCTTTCCGTTGGAATTGTCATATATGGCACGCACCTGATAAGTACGGGTACCCTGGTCGACCTTTGAATTGGTGGCATACACCTTGGCAGGAAACACTTCGTCAATACCCTCAACGGTAAATGTCAGACTGGCACCATCCTGCAGGATTCCGGCATAACGTTCAGGTACCGCGAACTCGATTTTAAGCTTCTGGACATTAGTCAGAGTGGCCACGTTGGTATTTGGCGATGCGTATGCGCCCAAGCTGACCTGACGGAGTCCGATGATACCGTCAAACGGAGCCTTGAGTTCAGTCTGGTCCAGCTTTGCACGAACCTCTTCAATATCGGCCTGCAGCTTGTTGAAATTGGCTTCGGCATCCTGATAAGCCTCCTTACTGACAGCTTCCTTCTCATACAGGGCTTTCTGACGGTCCAGACGGTCCTTGGTTGACTGATACTGGGCCTCCAGTTTCTTGAGCTGCGCCTGAAGCGGAGCATCGTTGATTTTGGCAAGCACCTGTCCCTTTCTGACATGAGTTCCTTCCTCAAAATATATGCCGGTTATCTTTCCTGAAGTCTCGAATGACAGGTCAACTTCCTCATTCGGTATAAGACTGCCGCTGATGTTGATGCCATCTACAAGTTCCATAGGCTGCATGACGGAATAGCGTACAAGAAGTGCCGAAGCACCTCGTCCGGCAGGAGCACCCGCCTGAGGTCCGGGGCCTGCAGGAATATCAGGATTCTGTTTGGGTCTGAAACGGTATATGCCAAGAACCGTCAATCCGATCACTACAACTGCCACTATCACCCATTTGGTTATTCTGTTCATATCTCGTTATAAAGTGTTTTGTGCAAACTTAAGTAAAAATGGCACAGGAACACCTGATTCATAATCCATTAACCTTTTTTAAAGGCAAAAAAAAATGCAGGGGCGGTCAAAGACCGCCCCTGCATATCCAATATGAGGAATAGGGTTATTCAAGTTTGCCTCCCATAGCAAGAACCACTTTCTGTATTTCGGCCTTTACGGCAATTTTGTCCTTGCCGGAATATTCTTCGGTATTGTCCTGATAGACAGTCTTTCCCTTTACGCTGTACTGCTTGGCCTCCTTTTTATCCAACCCGTCAGTTTCCTCACGATAGTATTCGGTGGCCAGTTCCTCGGTCGGGAATGTGAATGCTATAATCGAACTGTTGCATTTGTCACCACTGAACTTGCATGTCCAGGCCATATCGAACTGGATGTACTTCCAAGTCATAGACACTTCATTGCCATTGTCCTCATAGACCGGAGTCCCGGCTCCCATAAGAGTCATGTATGAACCCATCAGACCTCCAAGACCGCCTGCGGCAGAAATGCCGGCAGCTTCATTGGCCTTACGCAGGGAATCAGTAGTAGCATTCAGTTCAGAAGCCGATGCGTTTATTGCATTGGCAGATTCAACCAGTGCATCAGTATATGCCTGTGTAGCATTTACGGTAGCCTGTTCAATAGCGGCAGCCGCCTTGTCTGTCTGCTTGTCAATAGCTTTTTCAGCTCCGCCAAGGATTTTTTCGGTTGCCTTCTGGGCAGCCTGTTCCGTCTTCTTTTCCACAGCCCTCTCCACGCCACGTTCAGCGGCCTGAGCGGCTTTCTCAGCAAGTCTGTTAAGTAGCTGGGCATCTGCCGGAACGGCAAACAGCGTTGCCACAGCAAGAAGGATGAGAGATTTTTTCATTGTCATATAATTTTGAATTGTGCAAATATAGTTATTTTTTCACATTACCGGAAAATAGATATAAATTTGCCACTGATGTTAAAACGCACAGTTGTAATCTGTTTCATCACACTCCTCACGTGCAGTCCGTTACCGGCGCAGGGCTATTTCTGCAGCCGCAAGGGTGCCAGGTTGGAATACGTACGCAAAACCACCAGAGGAGAATTCGTCTGGCGCCATGTCATGACCGTGACCGATGTCACCCAGGACGGTACTGTCACCACGTCATCGGACTTTCTTAAGGCTGACGGAAAGAATATGTACAGCGGACCTGTCATCGAAAAGACCCGGGTCGATGCCGGAACTGGCGAAGTGATACTGGACATGGGCAAGGCGCTGGCATCATACATAAAAGCCCGCACACGCCTTGATGCCACCGGGTCCGGAAAGCTTTCAGTCCTGCCATCAGGAATGCAGCCGGGCGACACGCTGGCAAGCGTACAGGCACAGGCAAAAATCGGGCCGTTGAAATATACGGTATCCGTGTATTCACGCAAAGTCCTGCGCCGCGAAACCATAACGGTCCCTGCCGGCAGCTTCGAATGCATAGTCATACGCGAATTCAAGAAGGAATCAGGCCCCGGCCATAACCGCGAGGTCGGAAACATAAGCTGGTACAGCAAGGATGTGGGCTACGTGCGCCACGACACCTATAAGAAAGAAGGAAGTCTTCTGACAAGAGAAGAACTTTACAGCATTCAATAATACTGATAGAACAGCACGATGCTCTCCATACCGGCAAAGAGCTGTCTGAGCAGATAGCTCTCATTAGGGCTGTGGATGGTGTCACGCTCCAGGCCGAAGCCCATGAGCAACGGATCCAAGCCAAGTTCCTTCTGGAATTCCGCAAGAATCGGAATGCTGCCACCACCGCGGCTGGGAACCGGTTCAATGCCATATACCTGAGCCATTGCGCGCGATGCGGCACGATAGGCATCGGACGTGATTGGAATAAGGAAGCCGTCACCGCTTTCAAACGGAGTGACCTCGACCTTCACATACGGCGGGGCTATCTTCTTCAGATGGTCTGAAATAAGCCTGGTTATATCCGTGCTCCTCTGGTTCGGTACCAGACGGGCTGAAATCTTGGCATGAGCCACGCTCGGCAGAACAGTTTTGGCACCCTGACCGGTATAACCGCCCCAGATGCCGCAGACATCAAGTGACGGACGTATGCCGGTACGCTCCAGTGTCGTGTAACCCTTCTCGCCCTTGACCTCATCAATATCAAGAAAGTTCTTATACTCTTCCATATCAAAGGGGGCACGGGCCAGCATATCCCTGTCTGCCTGCGAAAGTTCGACCACGTTGTCATAGAATCCCGGCACCGTGACACGGTTGTCGGCATCCATGAGCGATGCTATCATTTCGCAGAGCACATTGATAGGGTTGGCCACAGCACCTCCGTAATGACCGGAATGAAGGTCCTTGTTCGGTCCCGTCACCTTGATTTCCAGATATGAAAGACCGCGCATTCCGCAGTTGATTGACGGTACCTTATCCGATATCATGGTGGTGTCCGAAACCAGACAGACATCGGCCTTCAGAAGCTCATGGTGGGCTTTGATGAAGGCTGGAAGCGATGCGCTTCCGGTTTCCTCCTCACCCTCGAAGATGAACTTGACGTTATGTCTAAGCTGACCTGAACGTACCAGGAATTCGAATGCCTTGATATGCATGAACAGCTGACCCTTGTCATCGTTGGCTCCGCGACACCATATCGCGCCGTCGTGGATAACAGGCTCAAACGGATCGCTGTTCCACTTTTCCAGAGGTTCAGGTGGCTGGACATCATAATGGCCATAGACCAGCACCGTCTTGAGGGTCGGATCTATCATTTTCTGACCGAAGACGACAGGATTGCCGGCTGTCGGCATGACCTGGGCGGTATCGGCACCCGCTTCAAGCAGAAGTTCCGCAAGACGGGCGGCACAGCGTTCCATGTCCGGCCTGTTTTCAGGTTTGGCACTGATTGAAGGAATTCTCAGAATGGAGAAAAGCTCTTCAAAGAATCTGTCACGGTTCTGTTCTATATACTGTTTCATATTTGCGTTCTGAATGCTGAATCAGAGCATATTCTGCTTTCTGAGATTTTCTGTCACTTCCTCGTCACTCATGGCGTAATTCACCAGATTTCCGCTCAGGAACTGGTTGTAGGCGCTCATATCCATGAGTCCGTGACCGGTAAGATTGAACAGCAGCACCTTGCTTTCGCCGGTTTCCTTGCATTCCTTTGCACGACGTATGGTCGCGGCAATGGCATGACATGATTCCGGAGCCGGCACAATACCTTCACTCTGTGCGAAAAGCATTCCTGCCTGGAATGTCTCCAGCTGGTCAACGTCCATAGCTTCCATGATTCCGTCCTTGAGCAGCTGCGACACAATGACCCCCGCGCCATGGAAACGCAGACCTCCGGCATGGATATTGGCAGGCGCGAATTTATGACCAAGAGTGAACATTGGCATGAGTGGAGTATATCCGGCCTCATCACCATTGTCATACATGAACTTACCCTTTGTCAGTTTGGGGCACGATGCCGGTTCGACTGCAATGTATCGGGTATCCTTGTGGGTTCCGTCATAATAGTGGCGCATGAACGGGAAGGCCAGGCCTCCGAAATTGGAGCCGCCACCGAAACATGCAATGACTTCATCAGGATATTCACCGGCCATTTCCATCTGCTTTTCAGCCTCAAGTCCTATTACAGTCTGATGCAGAGAAACATGGCTCATGACCGATCCCAGCGTGTATTTGCAGTTAGGAGTAGTGCGGGCCAGTTCGACAGCCTCGGATATTGCAGTTCCAAGTGATCCCTGATGGTTCGGGGTTGCGGTAAGGATATCCTTTCCGGCACGGGTCGACATCGAAGGCGATGCTGTCACCTGTGCTCCGAACACCTGCATCATGTTCCTGCGGTACGGCTTCTGCTCGTAGCTTATCTTGACCTGATAGACAGCTGCCTCCAGTCCGAACACTTTGGCTGCGTATGAAAGAGCTGTACCCCACTGTCCTGCACCGGTTTCAGTGGTCACATTGGTAACGCCCTCTTCCTTACAGTAGTATGCCTGTGCAATTGCCGAATTCAACTTATGAGAACCGACAGGACTTACGCTTTCGTTCTTGAAATAAATGTGGCACGGAGTTCCGAGAGCCTCCTCAAGACCGTAAGCACGCACCAGAGGTGTGCTTCTATAATAGGTGTACATTTCGCGGACTTTCTCAGGAATATCGATCCACTGGTGTTCCATATCCAGTTCCTGATGGCAGCACTCCTTTGCGAAAATGGGATAAAGGTCTTCCGGTTTAATGGGTTCGCCTGTTGCCGGGTTCTTGAGCGGCATGGGCTTGGTGGTCATATCGGCCTGAATGTTATACCACTGTGACGGGATCTCAGACTCGCTGAGGAAAAATCTTTTCTGTTTCATATTGTATTCTGTTTTCATTCCGGTTATAAAAAATCCGCCTCACTGCTCTCTTGATTCTGTGGGACGGACATGCATGATTGACTTTACAGAAAGTCGGGATACAGGATTATGCCACCCCACGCCATCGTACGGTTTGCCAATAGAGTCGCCAATACCTGTTCAAATCCATGCTGTTTTTCTTCTTGTCCGATGCAAAGTTATGCAATCAATTTGAATAATATCAACTGCAAAGGCAAAAAAATGGTTATCTTTGCAATCAAATTGCATATATATTAAAAGGAAACAATGAAAATTTCAACCCGCGCTGAGATAATGCCAAGTTCGCCCATACGCAAGCTGTCAGGCATTGCACAGAAAATAGAGTCCGAAGGGGTACACGTCTACCACCTCAACATAGGACAGCCAGATCTGCCCACACCCGAAATCGGACTTGAAGCGGCAAAGAACATAGACCGCAAGGTTCTTGAATACTCGCCCAGCCAGGGTTTCTTAAGTTTGAGAAAGAAGCTTTGCGATTATTATGAACAGTATCAGATAAAGTTCAATCCGGATGACATCATCATAACCTGCGGCGGTTCCGAGGCGGTTCTGTTCGCATTCATGACCTGTCTGAATCCCGGTGATGAAATCATAGTACCGGAACCTGCCTATGCCAACTATATGGCCTTCGCAGTATCGGCCGGTGCGGTCATCAAGCCGATTGTCTCAACCATTGAAGACGGATTTGCGCTGCCACCTGTCGAAAAATTCGAGGAACTGATCACTGAAAAGACAAAAGGCATTCTGATATGCAATCCGAACAACCCAACAGGATACCTCTACACCCGCAAGGAGATGCTCCAGCTCCGCGATCTGGTCAAAAAATATGACCTGTTCCTGTTCTCGGACGAGGTCTACCGCGAATTCATATATACCGGTTCGCCATACATATCGGCCTGTCACTTGGAAGGGATTGAGAACAACGTCATTCTCATTGACTCGGTATCAAAGCGATATTCCGAATGCGGCATAAGAATAGGTGCACTTGCCACCAAGAACCATGAGGTACGTGATGCCGTCATGAAGTTCTGCCAGGCACGTCTCAGCCCGCCCCTTATCGGACAGATTGTTGCCGAAGCATCAATATCAGCTCCCAGAGAGTATCTCACGAACACTTACGAGGAGTTCATCACCCGCCGCAAATGTCTCATTGACGGTCTGAACAAGATTCCCGGAGTATACTCCCCAATTCCTATGGGAGCGTTCTATACTACAGTGCAGCTTCCCATAGATGACTGCGAGAAGTTCTGCAAATGGTGTCTCACCGATTTCCGCCGTGACGGGAAGACAATAATGCTGGCCCCGGGTACCGGATTCTATTCAGACCCCAGCATGGGACGGAACCAGGTCCGTATGGCCTACGTCCTTGACATTGAAGAACTGAAAGTGGCACTGAATCTTCTGGCGCAGGCCCTTGAAGAATATAACAGCCTTTAAATGCCCATGAAAAGGACAATTCTCGCATTCTTTCTTCTGCTGTCCGTAACTGGCATATGCCTGGCATCAGGGCCAAAACGTGAATTCCGTGGTGCATGGATACAGGCTGTGAACCATCAGTTTGAAGGTGTCCCGACCCAGGAGCTCAAGCAGACACTGTCCGACCAGCTGGACTCCCTTCAGGCAGCCGGCATCAACACCATACTGTTTCAGGTCAGAGTTGAGGCCGATGCCCTATACAAATCCTCACTTGAACCATGGAGCGCTTTTCTGACGGGTCGTCAGGGCCAGGCCCCTGATGAGGACTGGGACCCGTTACGTTTCATGATAGACCAATGTCACAGCAGGGACATGGAACTGCACGCATGGATCAACCCCTTTAGAGCAAAAACCACATCGACAACAATGCTGGCTGCCAACCATCAGGCAAGTCTCCATCCGGAACGCATGGTACGTTACGGAGGACTGACCTTATTCAACCCGGGGCTTAAGGAAAACAGGGATTACATCTGCAGCATAGCAGCAGACATCGTAACCCGTTATGACATAGACGGATTTCACATTGACGACTACTTCTATCCCTACCCTGAAGATGGTCTTTCATTCAACGACAACGCCACATTCCGGAAAGACCCGCGCGGATTCAGCAGCATAGGCGACTGGAGACGTGACAACATCAGCCTCTTCATTGAGCAGTTGTACGAAACCGTAAAGCGAATCAAGCCTTGGGTAAAATTCGGTATTTCACCTTTCGGCATTTACCGCAACCAGTCGGAAGCGTATCCCGCTGGCAGCGAGACAAACGGTTTTGAAAGCTACAGCGGCCTGTATGCCGACATTCTGTTATGGATAAGGAACGGATGGGTTGACTATTGCATTCCACAGGTATATTGGAATACAGGTTTCAAGAAAGCCGACTATTCCGTCCTTACCGAATGGTGGTCAAAATACGGCAAAGGATGCCTCATGTATATAGGCCAGGACGTTGAACGCACTGTCAGCGAGAAGGACCCTGCAGACAGAAACCAGAACCAGGAACGTCACAAGTTGAACCTCCAGCGCTCTCTTGACGGTCTCAGCGGCAGCTGCTTCTGGCCTGCCCTGCCAGTCGTCAACAACATTGACGGATTCAGGACAGTCCTCAGTGAGGAGTATTACAACACCCCTGCCCTCCAGCCTGTGCCGAAAAGCTTCAAGTTCAAAGCTCCGGGAAAAGTACGCAAGCTTATGGTAGTTGAGACCAGCAACGGGCCCGTGCTGTTCTGGACCGCGCCGAAAGCAAAACGCGTCGAGGACTACGAGAAAGCCTGCCGCTACGTAGTCTACCGCTTTGAGCACGGACAGTCAGTTGACCTGGATGACACCTCATGCATTGTAGCGATAACCCGCAACAACTATTACGAATTCAATTCCGCCTTTGGAGAAAAGGAAAAGGCCACCTATGTGGTAACCGCCCTGAACCGGTCAGACATGGAATCCGACCCGGTGCGCTGCAAAGTCAGCCTGCAATAACGGCATACCATACAATAAAGGGACTGTTCCGGCAATGGAGCAGTCCCTTTGTTTATCGGTTCGCCGAAATCATTTCTGTGACTCGACCCACTTGCGGGCATTCACGAATGCCTCAAGCCACGGTGTGATCTGGTCATCCCTACGGTCAGCGGGATAGAAACCGCACTGCCACGGGAATATTGCACGCTCGGGATGCGGCATCATAGCCACGTGACGGCCGTCTGCACTGGCAATACCTGCAATGTTGTAGTCCGAACCGTTCGGGTTTGCGGGATAACCGGAATACGTATATTTGGCAATCACATTGTATTTGTCTTCAGCATACGGAAGTGAGAACTTGCCTTCTCCGTGAGCGACCCACACACCCAGGCGGGTGCCGGCAAGAGACTTGAACATGACGCTGTTGTTCTCAGGAATGGTTACGCCAAGGAATGACGATTCGAACTTGTGTGAATCGTTATGCAGCATGCGGCCCTTCTCCTCATGGTCCGGGGTGATAAGGCCAAGTTCCATCATGAGCTGGCAACCGTTGCAGATACCCAGTGACAGCGTATCCTTGCGGGCATAGAAGCGGTCAAGTGTCTCCTTGGCCTTGGGATTGAACAGGAATGCGCCTGCCCAGCCCTTTGCCGAACCCAGGACATCGGAATTCGAGAAGCCTCCGCAATAGACAATCATGTTGATGTCATCAAGGGTTTCACGGCCGCTTACAAGGTCGGTCATGGTAACGTCCTTGACATCGAAACCGGCCAGCCACAGTGTGTAGGCCATTTCGCGGTCACCGTTGGTTCCCTTTTCACGGATAATGGCGGCCTTGATGCCGCTTGCGGTCCTGCGGTCGGGATTCAGTCCGAACTGTGCCAGTTTGCCGGTGAAACTGTATGGAAGCTTGATGTTCATCGGGAGCTTTCCAAGGTTTGCGTAACGTTTGTCAGCACAACCGTTCATTGACTGTTTGCGGTCAAGCAGATATGAAGTCCTGAACCAGAGGTCGCGCATTGCATCGATATCGATGGTGATGTCCTTCCTGTCACGACGTATATAAAGGGTACGTGCATCAGACGGACGGCCTATTACCGCATAACCTACACCTGCCTCATCAAGGATTTCCGTGACTGCATCAAGTTTCTTCGACTCAATCTGAAGCACCACGCCCGGATTCTCGGAGAACAGCATCTTCACAAGATCCTGACCCTGCAGCTTGTCAAGCGACACTTCCAGACCTCCGGCAACATTGGCAAAGCACATTTCAAGCAGGGTCACCACGAGACCACCGGCTGATATGTCATGACCGGCCAGAACCAGTCTCTTTTCAATCAGTTTCTGGACGGCATCGAATGCATCGGCAAAATATTCGGCATTCCTTACGGTCGGGACGTCACTGCCCACCTTGCCAAGTACCTGAGCGAATGCTGAACCGCCAAGCTTCTGTGCATCGAAACTGAAGTCAACGTGCAGCAGCACGCTGTCCCTACGGTCGGAAAGCACCGGTGAAACCGTCTTTTTCACGTCCGATACCTGACCGCCTGAGGTGACGATTACAGTACCCGGACTGATGACCTTCTCGCCATTGGGATACTTCTGGGTCATTGACAGGGAATCCTTTCCGGTAGGAACATTGATTCCAAGTTCCTGGCAGAAATCCGACAGAGCCTTGACACCCTTGTACAGACGTGCATCCTCACCCTTCTGCGCACGGCATGGCCACATCCAGTTGGCTGACAGGGATACGGTCTTGAGCCCATCGGTCAGAGGGGCAAAGACTATGTTTGTAAGTGATTCGGCTACTGAAAGCACTGAACCTGCAGCAGGATCGGCAAGACCTGCCTGAGGAGCATGACCGATAGCAGTGGCTATACCCTTTTCACCGCGATAGTCCAAAGCCACGACACCGCAGTCCGAAAGCGGCAACTGCAGCTCGCCCTGACACTGCTGACGTGCAATCTTACCTGTAACGGAACGGTCCACCTTATTGGTAAGCCAGTCCTTGCAGGCAACTGCCTCAAGCTGGAGCACATCCTTCAGGTAGTCCTGGATATTGTTCTCTGAATAGGTTACATCCTCATACTTGCGCTCGACTGTTTCATCAACCATATAGGTCTTTGGTGATGAGCCGAACATCTGGCTGACAGCCAGGTCGAATGGACGTATGCCATCACCCTGCTCGAAAGCGAAACGGGCATCGCCTGTGGTCTCACCGACAACGTACATCGGAGCACGCTCACGGTCAGCAATCTTCTGAACATGTTCAATATGCTTCTGGTCAATGAGGAGTCCCATACGCTCCTGCGACTCGTTGGCAATGATTTCCTTCGATGAAAGGGTCTTGTCACCGACCGGCAGCTTTGTCATGTCAATGAGACCTCCGCATTCCTCAACCAGTTCGGAGAGGCAGTTCACATGACCTGCAGAACCATGATCATGGATTGAAACGATAGGATTGGTATCCTCTTCGCAGAGAGCACGGGTCACGTTGTATGCACGCTTCTGCATTTCAGCATTGGCACGCTGGACTGCGTTCAGTTCAATGCCGCTTGAATATCGGCCTGTCTCAACCGATGAAACCGAGCCGCCGCCAAGACCGATACGGTAGTTGTCACCACCCAGCACGACAATCTTGTTACCCTTCTGGGGCTCGCCCTTCAGGCAGTCACGCTTGGTTCCGTAGCCAACACCGCCGGCCATCATGATGACCTTGTCATATCCGTACTGCTCGCCGTTCTCCTGATGCTCGAAAGTAAGCAGGGAACCGCAGATGAGCGGCTGGCCGAACTTGTTTCCGAAGTCCGATGCGCCGTTCGAAGCCTTGATCAGGATCTGTTCCGGAGTCTGATACAGCCACTGGCGCTCCTTCATGCCCTTTTCCCAAGTACGTTTTTCATCATTACGCGGGTATGAAGTCATATAGACAGCAGTACCAGCAATAGGCCAGGAACCTGTACCGCCGCCCATACGGTCACGGATTTCACCGCCTGTTCCGGTCGATGCGCCGTTGAACGGCTCGACCGTAGTCGGGAAGTTGTGGGTTTCGGCCTTGAGTGAAATGACCGTCTCGATATCCTTGATAATGAAATAGTCCGATGTCGAATGGTCAGCCGGAGCGAACTGCTCTACAACCGGTCCCTGAGCGAATGCAACATTATCCTTGTATGCAGAAAGGATCTGATTGGGATTCTCCTGAGTGGTCTTCTTGATCATCTGGAACAGGGAAGACTCCATTTCCTTTCCGTCAATGATGAACTTGCCACCGAAAATCTTGTGACGGCAGTGTTCTGAATTGATCTGTGCAAAACCGAACACCTCACTGTCAGTAAGCTTGCGTCCCAGTTCACCTTCCACCTTATGCAGATAGTCGATCTCATCCTTTGAAAGGGCAAGACCCTCCTCCTCATTATAGGAATCCAGATCCTCAATGAAAAGAATTGGCTGCGGCTTGATATCAACCGTGAATATCTTCTGGTCAAGACCCTTGTAGAGACGCTGGAGCATTGGATCGAACTCAGCATTCTCATCCTTTGCAGGGAAATATTCCTCTATACGGGCAATGCCTGAAAGACCCATGTTCTGGGTTATTTCAACTGCATTCGTACTCCACGGGGTAATCATTTCGCGACGCGGGCCAATGAAATAGCCCTCCAACGACTCAGCCTCGAGTGCGGTTGCATTGCCGTACAGCCAGCTGAGTTTACTGATGTCTTCACTTGTTGGTTTTGAAACAGTCTCGGTGGCAACTATCGTGCCTGACGGGTTCTTGAAGAAGATAATCATTTCTATATTTGAATTTGGATTTGCAAAGGTAACCTTTTATAATAAGAAAATCGGTATTTTTGCACATTCGTTTTGAACAGCTTCAGTGGATAAGGAAGAATACATAAACATACGCGGAGCAAGGGCCAACAACCTGAAAAGTGTGGACGTCAGAATTCCCAGGGACAGTTTCACCGTCATTACCGGTCTGTCAGGTTCCGGAAAGTCGTCTCTTGCCTTTGACACCCTTTACGCTGAAGGGCAGCGCCGCTATGTGGAATCGCTGTCAGCTTACGCCCGCCAGTTCCTGGGCCGCATGAAGAAGCCCGAATGTGACGGCATTGAGGGGCTTCCTCCGACAATAGCCATAGGACAACGTTCCGGCAGCAGCCGCAATCCGCGTTCCACAGTAGGCACACAGACTGAAATCTACGAATATCTGAAACTGTTATTTGCCCGCGTAGGAAAGACCATATCCCCCATAAGCGGACAGGAAGTCAGGAAGCACAGTGTTGACGATGTAGTCAGTTTCGTTCAGGAACAGCCCGCGGGACAGCGTTTCACCGTACTGGCCCCCATACGGCTGGCTGCCGGACGCAGTCTTGAAGAACAGCTGGCCATTTACCTTAAGGAAGGTTACTCCCGCATTGATTTTGACGGTGAAATGGTCGAAATCAATGACATGAAGTCACGGACTCAGGAAGTTGAGAAATCTCAGGCAAACCTGTTCCTGCTTGTTGACCGTCTGGCAGTATCGGATTCGCAGGAAAACATAAGCCGTCTGAATGATTCGGTGGAAACGGCATTTTTTGAAGGCAGGGGCGAATGTCTGCTACGTTTCTACAACCCGGACCGCACCAGCGTTCTCCACACATTCAGCAACCGTTTTGAAGCCGATGGAATACAGTTTCAGGAACCTACAGAAAACCTTTTCTCGTTCAATTCGCCGGTTGGAGCCTGTCCGCGCTGCGAAGGTTTCGGGCGGGTCATAGGAATCGATGAAGACCTTGTCATTCCCAACCGCTCGCTGAGCGTCTATGACGGATGCGTAGTCTGCTGGAAGGGAGAGAAAATGGTGGAATGGAAGAACTGGTTCATACTCAATGCCCAGAAACACGATTTCCCCATATTCACGCCATACCACCAGCTTACCCAAAGCGAGAAGGACTATCTCTGGCACGGATGCGGATGTGGCCCTGACGAAAACGGATGGGAAGAACCCTCCATTGACAACTTCTTCAGAATGCTGGAGAAGAACCAGTACAAGATCCAGTACCGCGTCATGCTGGCCAGATATCGCGGAAAGACCATCTGTCCCGAATGCCACGGAAAACGCCTCAAGAAAGAGGCCGAATATGTCAAAATAGGCGGTAAGTCCATAACAGAACTTGTCGGGATGCCAATCAAGGAACTCAAGTCATTCTTTGACAATCTTGAGTTTGACAAGTCACAGTCGCTTGCAGCCAGCCGCATTATGATAGAAATCAAAAGCCGTCTGCAGTTCATGGTCGATACCGGACTTGAATATCTCACCCTGAACCGCGGCAGCGGAACACTGTCGGGCGGTGAAAGCCAGCGAATCAGCCTCGTCACATCACTGGGCAGCAGCCTGATGGGATCGCTGTATATTCTGGACGAGCCCAGCATCGGACTTCACAGCCGTGATACCGAGAAACTCATTCATGTGCTCAAGCAGCTGCAGCAGCTTGGCAACACAGTCGTTGTCGTTGAACACGATGAAGAGATAATCCGTTCATCGGACTATATAATTGATGTAGGGCCCGACGCAGGCCGCCATGGAGGCCAGATCGTCTGGCAGGGCAAGACCTCTGAACTGGACAGCAGTTCAGACAGCTGGACCGTCCGTTACCTGACGGGTAGCGAGCGGATTGACATTCCGGCCAGCCGCAGGCCGTGGAACAACCACATAGAAATAAAAGGTGCACGCCAGAACAACCTGGCCGGGATTGACGTAAAATTCCCTCTTGGCGTGATGACCGTTGTAACTGGAGTGAGCGGATCGGGCAAGAGCACGCTGGTGCGTGACATCCTGTACCAGAAACTCAAATCGGTTTACGGAGAAAGCGACGGACAGATACCAGGACAGTGCGATGGTCTCACAGGAGACACCTTCCTTGCCAAGGGCGTGGAATTCGTTGACCAGGACCCCATAGGCAAGACATCGCGCTCCAACCCTGTCACATACGTCAAGGCATACGATGAGATACGCAAGTTGTTCGCCGACCAGCCCCTGTCCCAACAGATGGGCTACCGTCCCACACATTTCTCATTCAATTCCGAGGGAGGCCGATGCGAGGAATGCAAGGGCGAGGGCACTGTGACTGTTTCCATGCAGTTCATGTCAGACCTGACCCTTGAATGCGAAAGCTGTCACGGCAAGCGTTTCAAGAAGGACGTGCTAGAAGTCACCTACAAGGGCAAGAACATCTGGGACATACTTGAAATGACCGTGAATCAGGCCATTGAGTTCTTCTCCTCTGACAACGCCACGGAAAAGAAGATTGTACGCAAGCTGGAACCGCTACAGTGGGTCGGTCTTGGCTACATCAAGTTGGGACAGTCGTCATCGACATTGTCCGGAGGTGAAAGCCAGCGGGTCAAACTGGCCTATTTCCTCAGCCTGGAGAAAGCCGAGCCCACAATATTCATATTTGACGAACCCACCACCGGCCTGCATTTCCACGACATACGCAAGCTGCTCGACTCATTCGATGCACTTCTGCGCCGCGGCCATACCGTAATCATCATTGAGCACAACCTTGACGTGATAAAATGCGCCGACCACATTATCGACCTTGGTCCCGAAGGCGGAGACAAGGGAGGTCATCTGGTCATAGCCGGTACGCCAGAACAGGTTGCCGCCTGCCCGGAATCCTACACCGGCCGTTACCTTAAGGACAAAATTTAAAACATCAGAGCCATATGCCCAGCAAACGAATTGCCACAATCAGGGATTTCTTCAAAACGACAATATGGACCCAGGACCTGAGCGACGCCTCATTCATGCGGCGCGCGCTGAACAACACGTCAAAGGTATGCGCCATTGCCGTGCGCCGTTTCCTTGACGACAGGATAATCAGGCGGGCTGCCGACCTGACCTACTCCACCCTGTTCGCTCTGGTTCCCATTCTGGCACTGATATTTGCCGTGGCCAAAGGCTTCGGCTTTGAGAACATCGTGGAAGAACTGCTCAAGAATGGTGTAATAGGCCAGGAGAAGACCGACACCGTGATGCAGTTCATCCAAAGTTACCTGCAGTTCACACACAACGGTCTGTTCGTGGGATTCGGACTTCTGTTCCTGCTATGGTCAGTCTTTGCGCTTGCCAACGGTATAGAAATCAACCTGAATTTCATCTGGCGTCTCAAGAAAACCCGTAAGGTCAGTCGCAAAATCACCGACTACTTCTCGCTTCTGCTGCTGATTCCCATTGCAATAATCCTGCTGAGCGGTCTGTCTGTCCTGGCATCGAACATACTTACACGCACACAGGGCTACCAGCTGCTTGGCAGTTTCGTCCAGTTCCTGATCAGAGCCATTCCGTATATCATGGCCGGGCTCATCTTTACCGGATTCTACATGTTCATGCCCAACACCAAGGTCAAATTCAGGCATGCCATAATCCCGGGATTCTTTGCCGGCATCATTTTCCAGTTCGTCCAGAACCTGTATTTCCAGGGACAGCTGTCATTGAGCAACTACAACGCCATATACGGAGGTTTCGCAGCACTCCCGCTGTTCATGTTCTGGTGCAATGTATCATGGGCAATAGTCCTGTTCGGCTGCGAACTGACATACGTAAGCCAGAACAATGACTTCTTCAGCTACTATACGGAACCTGAAAAGATAAGCCGTTACCATGAGGATTTCTATGCACTCATGGTCCTGAACCTGATAGCACGCCGTTTCGCGAAAGGCGAGACGCCATACACGGCCCAGCAGATTTCCAAAGAACTGCACATTCCGCTGCGGACAACGCTTCAGTCTGTCTATAACATGGTTGATGCCGAACTCCTGGAAACGGTATCAAATGACGGCCCAATGGAGGCCTTGAGCTACATACCGGCCTTTGACATCAATAAGATGACCGTGGCAACAGTCCTGAACAGCCTGAACGAAGCCGGTTACAGCAACTTCAGCTTCGGCAAGGCAGACAGCCACATCTACAAGTCCCTGAAACAGTTGGAAAAGACCCGTTCCACCCAGTCAGGCCCCATCTGGGACACCCCCATCGCCCAACTGTAAAAGGCGGTTTCTGACGTACATGACGCTGTCGCGGTACTCGCTGTCTGTGTCAAGGTGCTCGATTATCATGGGCATATCAGGATCCTGGGCCGATGCCAGATCTGCATATCGCCCAATGTCCAGCGTTCCCTGGCCACATGCACACTCTTCAAGTTGGAAAGTGTATTCCTGTTTCAGAAGCACATCCTTCAGATGACAGCTGCAGATGCGGCCATCCAGCTTTTCAAAACATTCTTCAATAAAGAGTTCATTGAAGAAATAGCGTTCTGGTGATGTTATCATGTTGACCACATCCAAATGCGCACCGAACTCATCGCGGTCCACATCTTCAATCAGCCTCAGATACTGATCCGGACTGTCGGGTATCATCCAGGGCATGGATTCTATGCTGTATTTCGTGTGTTTGGGACGGGCCGAGTCGATTATGCGCCGTATCATGTCCACTGCCATTTTCCACAGTTCAGGAGAATAGTTGCCACGGTATCCGCCATCCCAACGCGGACCATACGGAGTGCCCACCACATTCACACAGCATCGGGCTCCTATACGGTCAGCCATCTCCAATTGCCCTATGGCATAACGTATCCACCGCTCACGCTCTTCTGGGTCACGCGCCAGAGTGTTGCGCCACACCCCGACTTCGGCAATCATGAGACCTGCCTCATCGGCCGCTTCCTTATATGCCATGAACACTTCTTCACCGGCAGTGTGGTCTACCGGGAAGTTCACGCATTCCAGTCCCAACCGTTTATGTTTCAGGGCCCAATCGTGCGGGTCTGTATGTTCCAGGGCCGATGATATTCCAAGTTTCATTTCTTACGGTCTTCTATCTCACGGTTAATGGCATCAATCCTTTCATCGGTAAGTTCATAGCATTTTATGACCAAATACCCTATCACAAAGAGTATGGCGGGAATTATTGTCACAAGCCAGAGAATCCCCTGGAGAGCGAGAGGCGTCTGCGTGGCTGCATCGGCATGGAAACCCACCCATGCCAGCACATAGCCGGGAATCACCCCACCTAAAGCCATGCCTGCCTTAAGGAAGATGCAGGTCAAAGCATTGACTATGCCTGCCACACGCCTGCCGGTCGTGTATTCGCTGTATGTCACCACTTCAGGAACAAGCGCCCACATGTAGCCGGTAGCTACCAGCACACCTGAATTCTTTATGACCTGAGCAATACAGAGCAGAATGAAATGCTGCTTCAATGACGGAACTGTTACGACCACATAGAGAAGCAGCATGCCGAATGTAGCCAGGCCGATGAAAAGTCGGAACATGCCCTGTTTTCCAATACGTCTTTTGATTGCCGGCACAAGCGGAAGCAGGATGAATGCAGGAACTGTCCCGAGCCACATGAACACCGTGGTCATGAACGGTGTGGCGCCTATGTTGTATGCCATGAAATATGAGTCAGCTGCATTGCTCACACTCATCATGGTGAAGGCAATCAGAAAGAATATCGACAATATGCGCAACGGACGGTTCCGGACCAGTTCCATCCACAGGTCACTGGCTTTGACATTGTCAGACTGCTTCTTGTCCATCACGACATTCTCCCGAGTCTGGGTAAAGCAGAAAATGAGCAGGGCAAGACCGGTCAGAGCGAACAGGGACATGGTAATGAACCATGCCCCGGCAGATTCAGGAGTGTTGTATACGGCAACCGTCTTTCCTGTTTCCGGATTGTATACCTTGGGAGCGAAGATTGCGATAATCAGCGGCAAAGTCTTTATGATGAGTCCTGCCAGATTGGCCAGGACCATGCGCACGCTTGTCAGAATGGTAATTTCGTCCGTATCGCGGGTCAGTGAAGAGTTCAATGCTCCATATGGAACCCCGACCATGGTATAGCACATTGACATTCCGACATATGTAATATACGCATAGAGGAGCGAGCCGCTGAATCCGTTCCAGAAGCACAATATTGCGAATCCGGCCATCGGGACTCCGCCCAACAGCAGCCAGGAGCGGTATTTTCCCCACTTCGGATTGGACTTGTCCACAAAGGCGCCTACAATGGGATCCCAAATCACATCGACTATCCTGACAATGAGGAACATCGTTGCCGCAACTTCAGGTTTCAGACCGAACACATTTGTGTAATAGAACAGCAACCAGATGCTGATGGTCTGATATATGAGATTCTGGGCCAGGTCACCTACGCTGAAACTGATTCTCTGGAACCAGGTCAGACGGACAAAACCGTTGTATTCCATCAGAAATTCCTTTTGTGGATGACGCTGGAATCCATCTGTGAGAGCGAAGCTACACCTGTGCGTGCCATCACGCCTGCCAGTTCGGCACCCATCTGTCCAATACGTGCAGCCACGGCATCGGCACCATCCTTGAGCAGAGGCATGAGATGGCGGCCCACCGAAACTGCAGTTGCGCCCAGGGCAAGACACTTGTAGGCGTCCATGCCGCTTTCTATGCCGCAGTCAACGAACACCGGAATGTCATGACCTATGGCTTTGAGTATGTCCGGAAGAACCATGAGCGGAGGCACGCTGTACTGCATCATTCCGTGGTGATGCGAAACCACAATGCCCGCACATCCCGCCTTGATACACTTTTCAGCATCGTACGGGCTCAGCACTCCCTTGACAATGAACGGGACTCCGGCAGCCTGAACGAAATCCCTGATTTCATCGGTCGTTTTTGCCTTCATTGGAAGTCCGAACACACTGTCATACCCGCCTTGGGAATTGAAGGCATGGTCAATGTCCATGCCGACTGCAATACATCCGGCCTTGACTGCGTGCTCCATTTTCCCGAACACGACTCTGTTGTCAGCATGCGGTTTGATGATCTTCACCGTTTTGGCTCCGGTTGCAAGAACAGCCTCGAGTTCCTGCTCCGACCCCATACCGACCCAGTGCAGGACATCGGCCTTGGCAGCACCCGCAGCGTATGTAACCATTCCGCCGGGTGCGGTATTGTCAAGATGGGAAAGGGCCGCAGTCATTACAGGCATCGAGAAGCTGTGCCCGAACAGTGTGATTTCAGTCGATGGTATCGACGAATCCAAATATCTGGTCTCAAGAAGCAGCGAATCGAAAAAGTCACGCGTAATCTGATCCGGACTGGAAGATAAGTTCATTGTAAACCAATTCATTTATACGTTCACAAAGATAATGATTTTACCTTCCTACATATACAGATTGCAAAAAATCAAAGGGGAGGATGGCCTGACAGTCACCCTCCCCTTTCAATATGGTTTGCCTACAGGACTCAGGCGTTTTCGCTCCAGTCTTCGGCCTGCTTGCGCAGATAGCTCTTGTAACGGATCTGTGCCATCTTCTGAGCCTCGGCGAACAGTTCTTCGGCTTCGTTCGGATATGCCTTCTTGACGCTCAGGTAACGGACCTCACCCATCAGGAAGTCGTGGAACTTTGCCCAGTCAGGTTCCTTCGAATCAAGGCTGAACGGATTCTTGCCTTCCTCGGCCAGAGCCGGATTGAAGCGCCACAGATGCCAGTAACCGCACTCAACGGCCTTGGCCTCCTCGGCCTGACTCTTGCCCATACCGCCCTTGGCCTTCAGACCGTGGTTGATACATGGAGCATAAGCGATTACGATTGAAGGACCGTGCCATGCCTCTGCCTCACGGATAGCCTTGAGACACTGTGCGTGGTCAGCGCCCATTGCAATCTGGGCAACATAGACGTAACCGTAAGTGGTGGCAATCATGCCCAGATCCTTCTTGCGGATGCGCTTGCCCTGAGCTGCGAACTGTGCAATGGCGCCCAG
Source organism: Bacteroidaceae bacterium (assembly GCA_024398615.1). Classification (GTDB taxonomy): domain Bacteria; phylum Bacteroidota; class Bacteroidia; order Bacteroidales; family Bacteroidaceae; genus Colenecus. Next base: position 76,759 of record JAKSIU010000002.1, on the reverse strand, counting down.
AGGAGTGGCCTTCGATGCCTGACCTCCGGTATTGGAATATACCTCTGTGTCAAGAACCAGGATGTTGACATCCTCACCGCTGGCAATTACGTGGTCAAGGCCACCGTAACCTATATCGTACGATGCACCGTCACCACCGATTATCCACTGTGAACGCTTGACCAGATAGTGGTCAAGGGTCTGCAGTTCCTTGCAGGTGGGGCAACCGGCATTTGCGCCTCCGGCAATGTATTCCTTGAGTTTGGGAGCTATTTCCTTAGTCTTGTCTGCATCGTCCTTATTTGCAATCCACTCTTCGGCAAGAGCCTTGAATTCTGCAGGGCACTGCTCGTTTGAAGTGGCATCGGCCAGCAGGACTGAAATACGTTCCTTCATCTTCTTGTTGCCAAGTGCCATACCGAGACCGAACTCGCAGAAGTCCTCGAACAGGGAGTTGTTGAATACAGGACCCTGACCCTTTTCGTTCTTTGTATAAGGTGTTGAAGGAATTGAAGCCGAGTAGATTGATGAACAGCCTGTAGCGTTGGCAATCATCTGACGGTCACCGAACAGCTGTGAGATGAGCTTGACGTACGGAGTCTCGCCGCAGCCCGAGCAGGCGCCCGAGAATTCGAACAGAGGCTGTGCGAACTGCGAGTTCTTGACGTTCTGCTTTATGTCGACCAGATTCTGCTTTGAAGGAACCTTGACCAGCTTGTCCCAGTCGGCGGCCATCTTCTTCATGTCGGCTGCATCGGGGTTGAACGGAACCATGGTAAGAGCCTTGCCCAGCTTCGGGTTGCCCGGGCAGATGTCGGCGCAGTTGCCGCAGCCAAGGCAGTCAAGGACTGAAGGTTCAATTACGAAATGCATGCCCTTCATTGCTGCAGGAGCCTTCATTTCAATGGTGTCAAGACCGTCGAAGCCCTTCATCTCGTCATCGGTCAGAACGAACGGACGGATAGCTGCGTGAGGACAGATGTATGCGCACTGGTTGCACTGTATGCAGTTGTCCTTGTTCCAGACGGGAACGAATGCTTCGACACCACGCTTCTCGTATGCTGCTGTGCCGACCATCCATGTACCGTCAACTGTATTGTTGTTGACAAAGTCACTGACCTTGAGCAGGTCACCTGCCTGAGCGTTGATGGGACGTACAAGCTGCTTGACGAATGCCGGAGCATCGTCCTGCTTTTCTGCATCGTCCGGAAGGTTTGCCCATGCGGGATCAACGGCAAACTGCTTGTATTCACCGCCACGGTCAACAGCTGCGTAGTTCAGGTCGACAACGTCCTGACCCTTTGAACCGTATGACTTGACAATGGCAGCCTTCATCTTCTCAACGGCAAGCTCTACCGGAATGACACCGGTAATGCGGAAGAATGCCGACTGGAGAATGGTGTTGGTACGGTTGCCAAGGCCGATTTCCTGGGCAATCTTCGTTGCATTGATTGTATATACGGTAATGTTGTTCTGTGCGAAATAACGCTTCACCTTATTAGGAATGAAGTTGGCAAGTTCCTGACCCTCGAAGATGGTGTTCAGCAGGAATGTACCGTTCTTCTGCAGACCGCGTGTAACATCGTACATGTGCAGGTAGGCCTGAACGTGGCAAGCCACGAAATTAGGTGTGGTCACCAGATATGTGGAACGGATTGGAGTATCACCGAAACGCAGATGCGAGCAGGTGAAACCGCCTGACTTCTTTGAGTCGTATGAGAAGTATGCCTGGCAGTACTTGTCGGTGTTGTCGCCGATAATCTTTACAGAGTTCTTGTTGGCACCTACAGTACCGTCAGCACCAAGGCCGTAGAACTTTGCCTGGAACATGCCTTCACCGCCAAGGGCGATTTCCTCGACTTCAGGAAGTGAAGTGAAGGTGACATCATCAGTGATACCGATGGTGAAATGGTTCTTTGGCTCCGGCATTGCCAGATTGTTGAACACGCTGATGATCTGGGCAGGAGTGGTATCATGTGAACCGAGTCCATAGCGACCGCCTACGATGAGAGGACGTTCCTTTGCATCATAGTAAGCAGCCTTGACATCAAGATACAGAGGCTCGCCGTCAGCACCAGGTTCCTTTGTGCGGTCAAGAACGGCAATGCGCTTTACAGTTGCAGGAACTGAAGCAAGCAGATGCTTGACTGAGAAAGGACGATACAGATGGACTGAAATCATGCCGACCTTCTGGCCGTTGGCGTTCAGATAGTCGATGGCCTCACGTGCGGCATCGGTAGCAGAACCCATGAGAATGATCATGCGGTCAGCATCCTTGGCACCATAGTATGAGAACAGATGATATTCGCGGCCGGTGATCTTTGAAATTTCACCAAGATACTTCTCTACAACTTCAGGTACGCTGTCATAGTACTGGTTGCAGGCCTCACGGTGTGTGAAGAATGTTTCAGGGTTCTCGGCAGTACCGCGTGTCACAGGACGTTCAGGGCTCAGTGCACGGTCACGGAAGCGCTTGATGTACTCCTCCTTGACCAGCGGACGGATAGCCTCCTGGTCCATGACTTCAATCTTGTGGTACTCGTGTGAAGTACGGAAACCGTCAAAGAAGTTCACGAAAGGAACGCAGGTTTCCAGAGTTGACAGGTGTGCAACGGCTGTCAGGTCCATGACTTCCTGTACAGAACCTTCGCAGAACATGGCGAAACCGGTCTGGCGGCATGCCATAACGTCCTGATGGTCACCGAATATGCAAAGTGAGTGGCTGGCAAGTGTACGTGCCGATACATCGAACACGCAAGGAATCAGTTCACCTGCAATCTTGTACATGTTAGGAATCATGAGAAGCAGACCCTGCGATGCAGTGAATGTGGTTGTCAGGGCACCTGCCTGAAGTGAACCGTGGACTGCACCGGCTGCGCCGGCTTCCGACTGCATTTCCTGAACTGAGACGGTCTGGCCCCACAGGTTCTTGCGACCGCGGGCTGCCCACTCGTCAACGTGCTCCGCCATTGGTGATGACGGGGTGATGGGGTAGATAGCTGCTACCTCCGAGAACATGTAGCTTACATGAGCCGCAGCCTCGTTACCATCACAAGTGATAAATTTCTTTGCCATATCTTGTTATTGAATGAAATCTTTTCTGAAAACAGAAAGCCCGTCTTGAACCCACAAGAATCCAAGACGGACAAAATTACTCTTTTTTGGCGGAAATCCGCTTGTTATATTATATCAATTAGCACTTTTTTGCTTATCAAGGAAATGTTTTCTCCAACGGATAAAGAAATACAGCAGATTAAGAGTGAACACTGAAGCCAGGACATACGCCAGAGCAGACGGCAATTCAAGTCCTTCGGGTGCAACCAGAATGTAGACCGATGTCACCATGGTCATGAACAGTGCCGGAATCAGAGTGATGAAATACTGCTTTCCTTCTCTGACAAGGAAAACGGTGATAGCCCACAGGGTAAATACTGACAATGTCTGGTTGGACCATGAGAAATAGCGCCAGATTATGTTGAAACCGTCCTTGTCATGCATACTGAAAAGAAGGATTGCCAGTGTCACCACGAACAGAGGAATGCTGATTACCAGACGGTGACGGATTGATTTCTGTTCATTGTGCAGGGCATCGGCTATCATGAGACGTGCCGAACGGAGAGCTGTGTCGCCCGATGTGATTGGAGCTGCGACCACTCCAAGGACAGCCATCACACCGCCAACCTTACCAAGCCAGGTTCTGGAAAGTTCAGTGACTATCTGGGCGGCTGTCTGGTCTGTTCCGTTTTCGCCGAAATATGCTGTAGCGGCAGCGGCCCAGATCAGTGCCACGATTCCCTCGGTTATCATTGCTCCGTAAAAGACGCTGCGGCCGTACGTTTCATTGGTCAGACAACGGGCCATGAGCGGCGATTGTGTTGCGTGGAATCCGCTGATTGCACCGCAGGCAATGGATATGAACATCATCGGGAAAATGGGAGCCTTTTCATACTTGGTGCCGAAACCGTTCCACATTTCGGGCAGGTCGGGCTGGTTGATGTAAAGCGACACCAGAATACCCAATGCCATGAAAATGAGCAGCGCACCGAATATGGGATATATGCGGCCTATTATCTTGTCAACCGGAAAGAGTGTGGCAAAAAGATAATAGACGAATATTGCACCGACCCAGAAATTCGCTGACAGCACTTCGGGAGTGAGGCGTGCCAGAAGATCTGCCGGCTGCGACACGAACACGACACCTACCAGAATCATCAGGATAAGCGAGAACAGAGTGAATACCTGCTGGATGGTGGGACCGAGATAGCGTCCGACAATCGAAGTGAGGCTCTCACCATTGTTTCTGATTGAAATCATGCCCGAAAGGTAATCATGTACACCGCCTGCAAATATGGAACCGAAGACAATCCACAGATATGACGATGTTCCGAACTTGGCACCCATGATAGCGCCGAAAATAGGTCCCAGTCCGGCAATGTTCAGGAACTGGATCATGAAAGCCTTCCATCTGGACATAGGCACATAGTCAACTCCGTCAGTCATCGACAATGCAGGAGTGACCCTTTTCTCTTCAACTCCAAGAAGTCGTGTCAGGAACTTTCCGTAAAACACATAGCCCAGCACAAGGGCCACAAGACATAATGAAAAAGTAATCATATCACTAATAAGTCTTTATTTCATAAAAGCACGGCTTGCACGGCCGTCTATGCATATTTCCATATCTCTGTCAAAACGCACCTGACGGATATATTCGGTTTCCCAAACCGCAGGCATGGAATCCAGAACACTAAAGTCAAGTCTGTCCCCACGCCCGGCAAAAGGATCGACATTGATGTAACCGGCATTGAATGAGGTCAGATTCTGGAAGAAATGGGTTCCCTGACTGGGATCGACCCTGAAATTCTCCAGACAGCATTCAACAATGGCACGAGCCTGCGAAATGTCGCTCCACTGGACAGGTACGCCCAACGAGGGAATGCTGGAACCCCAGCGTCCGAAACCAAGAAGGATATAGCCCTCGCTCTGACCGCGAAGCTGGGCATTGCGAGCCTTGAGCTGGGCAGCCATCTCCTGAGTATGGGCTGTATCAAACGCCTGAGGCTTCAGATAGATGACATCCCTCACCCCACCAATCCAACCGGTGCCGAGTGCACTGGATGATTCCAGAAATGAGCCGTCAGTATTGACTTCATCCCAATTCACCTCCACATTTCTGCTGTCAACTGATATAGGTCTGATCTGAAGGACATTGAATTTTGGCAATTTGGCCTTTCCACCTCTGTCAAGATCTGCCGCGAACTCGATCTCCACACCGCACTTCATTTCGGTCTTTGCGATTTCAAGCAATTCTGAAATGATTTCGGGAAGAGGGAATGTCCTGTATTTGAGAATCTGCGAGAAAGTTATGAAACGCGGTCCTTCGGGATAGGTTGAATCTACCAGACGCATGTTCTCGTTGTCCCAGGTAGATGCCACAAACTTCAGATTCCTGAATTTTTCACAACCTGCCACGTCAATGCGCTCCAGGTTCACGGCATCGTTGACCGATGTCTTGAATTTCTCAGGCTGCAGGTTCAAGGCGTACATGTACTTCTGCGTTTCTGACATGACCTGCTCGACAGTCGATGTCTGGAGAACGTGTTTGGGATATTTCGGCGAGAAGCGCAAGACCTGATCACCATCGACGACAGCCTTGCCCAGTCCGAATGCGACCTTGACTATACCGTCCTCAGGTTGCTCGTGACCGATCGGATAGAAATTGACGGAACGCGCCACGCCCGAGAATGTCGGGAAATAGTATTCCCCATCACGGCTTCCGCAGACTTCCTGCAGTATGATAGCCATCTTCTCTTCACTGATTACGTTTGCAGTAGCTGCTATGTAGCCCTTTGAAGCCGAGAAATAGACCGATGCGTACACGCTCTTGATTGCCTTTGAAAGAAGTCTGATTTCCTGATCCTCATTTTCAGTATGGGGAATCATATAGGTGGAATAGACCCCGGCAAACGGCTGGTAGTACGAATCCTCAAGTTTCGAAGAGGAACGTACGGCTATTGGACGACGCACATTGTGGACGAATGACCTGAGCGCTTCCGTGAGTTCCGACGGAAGGGCCGAAGCCACGAATTCGCTCAGCACCTCCTCATCGCTGACATCGGAATTGATCACATACTGCAGGCCGTTTTCTATGATGAAACGGTCAAAGAAGTCTGTCGTGATGACAAGAGTGCGGGGTACGGTAATACGCACGTCCTCATACTTGTCATACATGTCATACTTGACCAGAATATGGTTGAGGAAAGCCAGGCCACGTCCCTTGCCGCCAAGCGAGCCTTCGCCAAGACGTGCAAAGCGTATGGTGTCGTTGTATGTCCTGGCATCGAACTTGGCCACCACACCCACACCCTGGTTGATACGGAAATCGTGGATGACTTCGAGATTGATGCGGCGTATCTCGGGAAGGTCCGAGTCATCACGTATGGTAAGAGGTCTGAGCTTCTTTCCAAGGGCGAAAAGACCGCGGGCAAACAGCCAGCGCGAAATGTAGTTCTTGTCAGAAAGGCGGCGCAGGTCACTGTCCGATATCTCCTTGACTATGCGTTCAAAGCCCCAGAGGTCATTCGCGCGCAGCAGTTCTTCACCGGTCTGCGGATCGGTGACGACGAAATCGCCGAATCCGAACTCGCGCCCTATGTAATCGGACAGATCATGAGTAAGAGTCTTGGATTTCTTGACCACGAAACCGCAGCCCAACTGATCGGCCACCTGTCGCATGCTCTCCTGAGACGACTGCATGAGAATTGGCATTGTGGGGTTATCCTGACGGATATGGTGACACAGGTCAATACCCGCATCAAGTTTCTCCTGTTCCGGCTTGTCATCGCGATGCACCACGAATCCGATGTCAGAAATCACTCCAAGAATGTTCTGCTTGTATCGTTCGTACAGTTCAATGGCATCGTCATAACAGCTGGCCATGAGAATCTTAGGACGCGAACGCTTGCGCATGTTCTGCTGCTTCTCGTTCAATGTATCACGGATAGCCTCACTGTTCTGCTGCAGTACCAGCTTGTAGAGGACCGGCAGATATGTCGAATAATATCGGACTGAATCCTCGACCAGAAGAATGGCACGCACTCCGCACTCCTCTATGTCATGCTGTGCATTCATGCGGTCCTCAAGAAGCTTGATGATGGCAATGATCAGGTCCGTCGAGTTGTTCCAGCAGAAGAACCAGTCAATTCCGGAATGTTCATGATCCTGAATGCGGTTGTATATCTCCTTCGAGAATGTAGCCAGAAGCACTATCGGAGTGTTCGGAGCCAGTTTCTTCATCTGCAGTGAGAAATCGAACACTCCAGGTTCACCCACATTGTACATTGTTATCATCAGATCGAACTGCTGACCGGATGACACCATCTCAAGTGCATCAAGCGTATTTGCCACACGGACAATGTCAGGAGGATTGCTGATGTTCAACTGGGCATAGTCATGGACTATCTGCTGTTCAATGCGGCCGTCCTCTTCCAGGGCAAAACTGTCATAGCTGTTGCAGACCAGCAGAATACGGCGTATTCTTTTGGACATGAGTCCGTCATAGTCAGGTTCCTGTGAATTCATTGTCAGTGCTTGGGTTCGTTTAGGACAATAAAAATTGCCGCTCTCCCGACGGTTATTCTTCATGGCCAGCAGGAGAGCGGCAAATTTCGCAATTTTATCTTGTTATTTCAAGGATATTCCTCTTTTAAATCAGACAAGCCCCTGATCGCACATGGCATTGGCTACCTTCATGAAGCCGGCAATGTTGGCACCCTTGACGTAATTGATGTATCCGTCTTCCTCTGTGCCGTACTTGACACATGCAGCATGGATATCCGACATGATACGGTGAAGCTTCTCGTCAACCTCTTCGGCTGTCCATTTGAGACGCATTGAGTTCTGTGACATCTCCAGACCTGATGTTGAAACGCCACCGGCATTCGATGCCTTACCCGGTGAGTAAAGAATCTTCTTGCTCTGGAAGAGTGCAATGGCATCGGGAGTGGTAGGCATGTTGGCACCTTCGGTTACACACCAGCAGCCATTGGCCATAAGCTTTTCAGCATCCTTGAGTTCGATTTCGTTCTGTGTAGCGCAAGGCATGGCAATGTCGCACTTGATGCCCCATGGACGTTCACCCTCAGTATACTGTGCGTTCGGATACTGCTTTACATATTCCTTGATACGGCCACGGATGACATTCTTGAGCTTCTTGACGTAAGCGATCTTCTCTTCCGTGAAGCCATCGGGATCATATATGAAGCCATTGCTGTCTGAAAGGGTAACTACCTTTGCACCCAGACGCATTGCCTTTTCAGCTGCGTGCTGTGCCACATTTCCAGAACCTGAAATGACTACAGTCTTGCCTTCAAAGGTCTCGCCGCGGGTTGCAAGCATATCCTGTGCGAAATAGCATGCTCCGTAACCGGTTGCCTCAGGACGCAGCAGGCTGCCGCCCCATCCCTGGCCCTTACCGGTATAGGTTCCGGTCCATTCGTTCTGGAGTTTCTTGTACTGGCCGAACATGAAACCGACCTCACGGCCGCCCACGCCTATGTCACCGGCAGGAACATCAGTGTCAGGACCTATATGACGATACAGTTCGTTCATGAAACTCTGGCAGAAACGCATTACTTCAGCATCGGACTTTCCACGCGGAGAGAAGTCTGAACCACCCTTTGCACCACCCATCGGAAGTGTGGTAAGGCTGTTCTTGAAAGTCTGCTCGAAAGCAAGGAACTTCATGATGCTCAGGTTTACGCTTGAATGGAAGCGGACACCGCCTTTATACGGACCTATGGCACTGTTCATCTGGACACGGAAACCGCGGTTCACATGTATTTCGCCTTTATCGTCCATCCATGGAACACGGAACATGATGACTCTTTCGGGTTCAACAATGCGTTCCATTATCTTCTGGTCAAGAAGATGCGGATTCTGCATGATATAAGGTGCTACACTTTCAACAACCTCACGAACTGCCTGGTGGAATTCCTTCTCACCCGGATTCTTTGCAATGAGTTCGGCCATAAAACCGTCAACCCAATTCTGTGTCATTTTGTCCATAATCTATTCTGAAATCAATTAAACATTTTCAAAACAAATAGCGAATCGTGATATTATGCTATCAAAATCGCTTGCAAAGTTACTATTTGTCAGTGTTCAAACAAACAATTTCACAAATATTTTTGCAAAATTACCACGAAATATTCAGTTTAAATGAATAATATACAAAAAGATTGCATTTTTATTGTATTTTTGCACCACATTTATTGATCCACCGACAAAATGAAGATATTGGTTACTGGAGCTGCCGGCTTCATTGGTTCCAAGCTGGCTTTCCGCCTCGCAGAGCGCGGCGATGAGGTCATAGGTCTTGACAACATAAACGACTATTATGACGTACGGTTAAAACTTGGCAGACTGAAGAAGATGGGAATCGAATCCACCAGCGGCCGGTTCATTGACTCATCAACCAGGCAAAGTTCCCTGTTTCCCAACCTGAGTTTCATGAAAATGGATCTGGCAGACCGCGGACAGATAGCCCAGCTGTTCCAGCTCAACGGCTTTGACGCTGTCGTCAACCTTGCCGCCCAGGCGGGGGTCCGTTACTCCATCACAAACCCTTACGCATATGTCGACAGCAACCTTGTCGGCTTCATGAACATCCTGGAGAACTGCCGGCAGAGCAAAGTCAGGCATCTTGTATACGCATCGTCGTCTTCGGTTTACGGCATGAACGCGAAAGTCCCGTTCAGCGAGGACGACCGCGTCGACAACCCCGTCAGCCTTTATGCAGCAACCAAGAAAGCCAACGAACTGATGGCACATTCCTACAGCAAGCTGTTCGGGCTGCCCACGACCGGGCTGAGATTCTTCACCGTCTACGGTCCTTGGGGCCGTCCGGATATGGCGCCCATGCTCTTCGCTACAGCCATAAGCCGCGGAGAACCCATCAAAGTCTTCAACAACGGCAATCTCAGCCGCGATTTCACCTACATTGACGACATCGTAGAAGGAACCATCCAGGCGCTCGACCATACGCCCGAAGCGGACAACTGTCCCGACAAGATACCATATAAGGTATATAACATAGGTTGCTCGAACCCCGTAGGCCTCATGGATTTCATCAGTGAAATGGAACAGGCCATCGGAATCGAGGCCAGAAAGGAATTCCTGCCAATGCAGCCGGGCGATGTAACCCGAACCTACGCAGACACATCCAAGCTGGAAAAAGAATGCGGATACCGCCCCACCACATCCCTGCACGACGGAATCGCCCATTTCATCGAATGGTTCAAGTCCGATGACAACCCGTTGAGACCCTGATCACAAAGTCAGTTCCCCACGCATATCAAGTTCAAGCTGTCTTTTGACGAGCTCGTTGTCATCGGTCTGTCCCATCAGGAAAAAGAGCTTGCCCAAAGCAGCCTCGGTCGTCATGTCATGACCGGATATGACACCGGCCTGTCCCAGTCCACGACCGTTGGCATAGATAGCCATATCCACAAAGCCGGCCGCGCACTGGGTGACATTGACAAGTATTTTTCCCATGGCCGCCGACTGACGTATAATTGCATTGAACCACTCTTTCGACATTGCATTGCCTGACCCGTACGTTTCTATAATGACGGCACGGGTATCACTGCCCAACATGATATCACGGACCACCTGGGGTGTAATGCCCGGATGAAGCTTGAGAATCGAGACGCGGGTATCGAGAGATGTATTGATTGCAAAAGGAGCATTTTCAGTTCTGCGAACAAGCAGATCATTGTAGACGATACTTATGCCAGCCTCTGCCAGACTCGGGTAATTAGGCGACGAGAATGCATTGAAGGTTCCGGCATCAGACTTGATGCACCTGTTTCCACGCAGCAGGTGAGAATCAAAACAGATGCAGACCTCAGGAACACGGGCCCTGCCATCCGGTTTCTTCGCCGAAGCAATCTCGACAGACGATATCAGGTTCTCACGACCATCAGTACGTGGGCGACCTATCGGAAGCTGGCTGCCGGTAAATATGACGGGTTTCCCGAGATTTTCAAGCATAAAGCTAAGGGCCGATGCCGAATATGCCATGGTATCAGTTCCATGGAGAATCACAAAACCATCGTATTCATCGTACTTTTCCCGTATGATTTCAGCAAGATTCACCCAAATTGAAGGTTCTATATCCGATGAGTCTATCAGAGGTTCAAAAGTATGATGGTCAATCCTGCCGGCGAACTTCCCAAGTTCAGGTACATTCTGCAGAAGACTGTCAAAATCAAACGGTTTCAGAGCACCGTTACAATCCTCCTGCATACCGATAGTACCTCCTGTATATATAAGCAGGACCGACGCAGCGTTTGTTGTTGTCATAGTTCCCTTATAGCAATACATTCCATTTCGACCAGCCATGTCGGGCGGCATACGGCCGCATGCAGGACAAGACACGGGGTTTCAGGGAAACGCGCCTTGAAAATTTCATTTACCGTTGCATAATCGGCAATGTCACGAAGATAGACCAGCATAATCATGACATTTCCGAAAGAACACCCGCCTTCAGAAAGCAGAGCCTCAACATTCTCCAGCATGCGTTCCACCTGACGTTTCACATCGCCCACATGCACCACATTTCCCTTGGCATCAATGCTTGCAGTACCCGAAATGAAAACATGTCGTCTGTCACTGTAGTCGACTGCAGTACCGCGCTCGAAACGGACATTATACTGCGAAGTCCTGTTCATCTTGTCCTCAGCATACAGATACCTCAAGTCCTTAAAGCCGCGGGACGCAAAAGCATCCATTCTGACGAGTGTTTTCGGATCGGGAGCAATACCGGCAATTCCAGTGCTGGCAATGAAATGGCTGTCATGAGTAAGGCCGACCCGATCAAACATCCGGTTCCGTCCCACAACAAGACCGGCATAGCTGTTATCTATATCGCGGGCAAAGAACCAGGTTCTCAGACAATGGTCCTGAAAAGTCAGAGAATGACCATCAAGTTCATGGCGGAAAGCTTCAAGAATACAGTCCGTCTGATCCATTGACGAACCGTCACTGCAGCCACACGTCACCGCCCAATATTCATCATGATCACCCATGGCAACATGATACATATTGTCAGACTCCACGGAAACGGCAATATTCTTACGGGTCCATATCCATACGGCTATCTTGAATCCGGGCAACGGAGACTGCCCTATTATGGACACTGGATGGCAGAAGTCGAAACGGGTTCTTGTCATGTCTTCCTGATTTGCCGGGTCACTCAGGAAAATCCTGGCAAAAACAATGTCGCCCAATTCAGTTTTTGCCCTTTTCACCGCCGAAATCACACTATCCAGCTGAACACTGAACGGTTCTCCTCCATCCGTCGGAATGACCACGGACATGCTTTCAGAGTCGTCTGTTGAATCAGGACAGAAAGTACATGAAAACGTATCCGTGCCAGTTGCTCGGACTATACTGAAATTGTTAAAATCGCTGCGTTTAATCATAGGAATGGCAAAAGTAGAAAATATTTTATAATAAATACGCGCACATGTGTTGACCTTTTAATTGCAATTACATATATTTGCAAGTCAGATAAATTGGGTAACCTTATACTCATTTGAAACAATGGAAAAAATAATAAACAACATACAAAATGAATTTCAAATGGAACTGTGTGCCCCCCACCCAGGAGCAGGTACAGGCAGCCCAGGAGCTTTCAAAAGCGATTGGGATAAGCCCTATCCTGTGTAAACTCCTGATAGAAAGAGGCATCACCGACAAAGCATCCGCCCAGAAATTCTTCAACCCGCAGCTGAACGAGTTGCTTGATCCATGGCTTATGGAAGACATGGACAAGGCTGTTGAGCGCATAGGGCTTGCCATAGAGCGTGGCGAGAGGATTCTGGTCTACGGAGACTATGACGTTGACGGCACTACTGCCGTTGCGCTGGTTTACAACTTCTTAAGTCGCAGCTACGACAATCTTGACTATTACATTCCGGACCGTTACAATGAAGGATACGGAGTGTCGCACAAGGGTGTCGACTACGCATTCGAAACAGGAGTCAAACTTGTCATTGTACTTGACTGTGGCATCAAAGCCATTGAAGAGATTGCCTATGCCAAGGAAAAGGGCATTGACTTCATTGTCTGTGACCATCATGTGCCTGACGACCAGCTTCCGCCTGCAGTTGCCATACTCAACGCCAAGCGTTTCGACTCAACCTACCCGTTCAAGCACCTGTCCGGTTGCGGCGTAGGATTCAAGCTCATGCAGGCATTTGCCCTGGATAACGGAATACCGTTCAGTGAACTGCTTCCGAGCCTTGATCTGGTTGCAGTCAGCACAGCATCGGATATAGTACCCATCATGGGCGAGAACAGGGTACTTACCCATTTCGGTCTGGAACAGCTCAACAGCAATCCCTGCACTGGTCTGAAGGCCATCATCCATGTCTGTAAGCTTGATGACAAGAATCTGTCCATCAACGATATAATCTTCAAGATAGGTCCACGCTTGAATGCCGCTGGAAGAATGAGCAGCGGAAAGAAAGCCGTTGATCTGCTTGTTGAGAAGGATTTCAATCATGCCATAGAACTGGCAGAACGCATTGACCAGGAGAACGATGACCGAAAGAAGGACGACAAGGAAATGACCGAAGAAGCCGGCGAGATTGTCAACAGTCTTGAGGACGGAGAGAACCGTCACGCCATTGTCCTTTACAACGAGAACTGGAAACGTGGAGTAATCGGCATAGTAGCATCCCGACTCACTGAGGTATTTTACAAGCCGGCGGTGGTACTGACCCGTACCGGGAATGTGGCTACAGGCTCAGCACGTTCCGTTTCCGGATTCGATGTTTACAAGGCCATAGAAAGCTGCAAGGACCTGCTGGAAAATTTCGGAGGTCACACATATGCTGCGGGACTCACTCTCAAAGTCGAGAATGTTGATGAATTCAAGCAGCGGTTTGAGGAATACGTATCCAATCACATCGAGCCTGACCAGACGGAAGCTTCACTGGACATAGACAGCGACCTGGATTTCAAGGACATAACACCGAAATTCTTCCGTGACCTGAAGAGATTCCAACCATTCGGTCCGGACAACCACAAACCGATATTCCGCACCCGCAATGTCTATGACTACGGCACTAGTAAGGTCGTCGGTCGCGGCCACGAGCACATAAAGCTTGAGCTGATTGACAGCAAGAGCGGCCACCCGCTGAATGGAATTGCATTCGGACAGAGCGAATTCGTGACATACATCAAGACAAAACGGTCATTTGACATCTGCTACAGCATTGAAGAGAACAATTTCCGTCATGGAGACGTGCTGCTTCAGATTGAAAGTATCAAACCGAACCAACCTGAACCGGGAAAAGACACAACTGCTAAGGGATAATGTCCTACCTTGAAATACTGAAGCAATACTGGGGCTATGACTGTTTTCGTGGTGTCCAGCAGGAAATCATTGAAAGCATAGGAATGGGCCGCGACACACTCGGGCTCATGCCTACCGGAGGCGGAAAGAGCATCACTTTCCAGGTTCCGGCTCTGGCAATGGAAGGCACATGCCTTGTCATCACACCTCTGATTGCACTCATGAAGGACCAGGTCAGAATTCTGCGCGAACGCGGCATAAAGGCCGCCGCCATACACACGGGAATGAGCCGTGAAGAAATTGTGGCGGTTATGGAAAACTGCATATTCGGCGGTTACAAATTCCTGTACGTTTCGCCCGAAAGACTTGAATCGGACCTGTTCCAAAAAAAGTTGGGACACCTGAAAATATGCCTGCTCACAATTGACGAAGCGCATTGCATTTCCCAGTGGGGATATGATTTCCGACCTTCATATCTGAAAATTGCCGATATCAGGAAAATGTTGCCGGGTGTTCCCGTTCTGGCCCTGACAGCCACAGCGACACCGCGGGTGGCCGATGATATCCAGGACAGGCTCGGCTTCAGGGAAAAGAACGTCATCCGCATGAGTTTCTACCGTGAGAACCTTTCATACGTGGTCAGACACACCGAGAACAAGTTCATGGAACTCAAGCACATTCTCGAAAGCGTTCAAGGAAGCGGAATAGTCTATGTCCGCAGCCGGATGGCTACAAAGGAAATATCGGATTTTCTGAATGCGAACGGCATTTCCTGCACATACTATCACGCAGGTCTGGACCCTATTGTCAAAGACGAAAGGCAGAAATCATGGACGGCAGGCAAGGACCGTATCATAGCTGCCACAAATGCCTTCGGAATGGGCATTGACAAGCCGGATGTCAGGCTTGTAATCCACATGGAAATGCCGAATTCCATCGAAGCCTACTATCAGGAAGCCGGCCGGGCCGGTCGTGACGGTCAGCGTTCATACGCAGTTCTTCTTGTTTCGCCTGGAGACAAACGTCTTGCCAACCGCCGGCTCAGTGACAACTTCCCCAAAGAGGACTTCATCAGGAAAGTCTATGAGAAAATGGCATACTGGCACGAAATGGCTGTCGGAGACGGTCAGGGATGCAATTTTGCCTTTTCACTGGGAGAATTCTGCCATCATTTCTCGCTCCCCGTAATCCAGACCGACAGTGCGCTGCGCATTCTCACACGCATGGGCTATCTGGAATACACCGATGAAATGGAATATTCCGCAAAGCTTCTGTTCACTGCCGGTCGTGATGATCTGTACCGTCTGCATCAGGACAGCACAACGGAAAATGTCATGAGCGTAATACTGAGGCTGTACAGCGGCATTTTTACAGATTATGCCTTCATAGACGAACAGCTCATCTGCTCGAGAACCGGCATCGACCGTCACCGTCTCTATGATCTGCTCTGCAGCCTTCAGTCTCAAGGAGTCGTCAGATATGTTCCCGAGCGCAAGACTCCCGTTATCATTTGGAGCCGCGCAAGAGTCGAAGCCCACATGCTGCACTTCGACCCCGAGGTGTATCGTCTCAGGATGAACGAATTCGAGGAAAGGATTGGAGCCATAGTACAATACGCTACCCGTGAAACAGGTTGCCGCAGCGCCATGCTGCTGGAATATTTCGGTGAAAAGCAGAAAAAGCCGTGCATGCACTGTGATCTGTGCTGCGAGAAGACGGCGTCAGGCATGAGTGCCGGCGAACAGCAATCAATTGCACAAAGCATCATGGACAATCTCAAGAATAATCCTGAAAAGCCCGACATTATTTATTCACTGCCCCATGACAGGCAGAAAATCGACTCGGTTCTGTCATATCTGGCGCAGGAGGGTCTCATCGCCATGAACAAAGGCAGAATCATTCCTATCAGATGAAGAAACAGTTTGACATAATAGCAGGCCCATGCAGCGCCGAATCACCGGAACAGGTAATGGAATGTGCCGTCAGTCTTGCAGCACAGGGCATCGGAACACTTCGTGCCGGAGTCTGGAAGCCGCGCACACGCCCCAATTCGTTCGAAGGTGCAGGATTGCCGGCTTTGGAATGGCTCAAAGCGGCCAAACAGGCTACCGGTATGAAACTGGCCGTGGAAGTTGCCAGCGCAGCACACGTTCAGGCAGCTCTGGAAGCCGATATTGACATACTCTGGATAGGTTCCAGGACCACCACCAGTCCATTTGCGGTTCAAGAGATTGCAGACTCGCTGAAAGGGACCGGTGTTCCTGTGATGATCAAGAACCCAATCAACCCCGATGTCGACCTGTGGACCGGAGCCATTGAGCGTCTGCAACAGGCTGGAATCGAAAATATCAGAGCAATCCACCGCGGATTCAGCAGTACCCAGGAAAACCTGCTGCGATATGCCCCACAATGGGAGATACCTATTGAACTGCGCAGGAGAATGCCATCCCTGCCCATTCTCTGTGACCCCAGTCACATGGCCGGCCGTCGCGAGTATGTCGGTGCAATTGCCCAAATGGCACTTGACATGAATGCCGACGGACTTTTCATTGAGGTTCATCCCAATCCCGAGCAGGCAAAAAGCGACAGCCTGCAGCAGTTTACTCCCTCCCAGTTCCAGCAAGTGATTTCCAGTCTTCGCAGACACAGAGATATTGAAGAGTCCGATTCCAGAAAACTTGCGCCTATGAGAAGCGAATTGGACGAACTTGATTCCCAACTGGTGGAAATACTTGCACGCAGAATGGAAATAGTGAAAAGGATTGGAGCCTACAAACATCTCAACAACCTTGCCATATTGCAGCCGCAGCGTTATCAGAGCGTTTCAGACAGTGTGGCCAGTGAGGCGGCAACCAAGGGTATGGATGAAAAGTTCATCCGTTCGGTTTTTGAAACCATCCATGCGGAAAGCGTCCGCTGTCAGATTGAAAACGAGAACAACAATCTAAAATAGCAACTGGATATGAAAACATTTGGAAAACTTTTGACTGCAGCAATCATTCTGTGCGCAGTATCATCATGTAAGAAGGAACCCGTCAGAGTAGCATGCATGGGAGACAGCATTACATACGGTCATGGTATAGCCGACAGAGATAATGACACATACCCCGCCCAGCTTGGAAAAATATTGGGTGACAAATACGATGTACGCAATTTCGGAGTATGTGGAGTTACATTGATGAACGGAACCGATATGCCTTATTCAAACGAGCAGGCGTACCGCGACGCTCTTGAATTCAATCCTCAGATAATCACTCTGCTTCTTGGCACCAATGACAGCAAGCCATACAACTGGAAAGACCAGGAGCAGTTCAAGACCGATGCCAAAGCCATGATTGACGAGCTTCGCTCTCTGCCTTCAAATCCAGAGATCTGGCTTATGCTTCCGACACCTGCCATGGGCCATGCATGGAGCATCGATGACAGCATCATATCGGCCTTCGTCATCCCCGGGCTCAAGGAAGTGGCACAGCAGGAGGGACTGCCGGTCATTGACCTGTACACTCCATTCATTGGCAAGGGCCAGTATTTTCCTGACACCATTCACCCCACGGAACAGGGTGACAGTGTCATAACCGATATCATTTTCAACACAATATTCAAATAATGACGACAATGTCTGAACCAATTCTTAAAATCGAACACGTTTCCAAAACCTACACCGGACACAAGGCGCTGGATGATGTATCCCTGGAAATACCGCAGGGTTCCATCTATGGCCTGCTTGGCCCTAACGGAGCCGGAAAGACAACGCTGATACGCGTTATCAACCACATGACTTTTCCCGATTGTGGAAAGGTATTCTTTGAAGGACATGAAATAAGCGACAAAGACATTTTCCAGATTGGATACATGCCCGAAGAACGCGGACTGTACAAGAAGATGAAAGTCGGCGAACAGGCCGTCTTCTTTGCCCGCCTGCGCGGAATGAGCCATTATGACGCCACCAGACGGCTCAAGCAGTGGTTTGAACGTCTGGAACTTGATGAATGGTGGGACAAGAAGGTTGAAGACCTGTCAAAAGGCATGGCACAGAAGGTTCAGTTCATCACCACTGTCGTACACGAGCCAAAACTGCTCATATTCGATGAACCATTTTCCGGTTTTGACCCCATCAATGCAAACACTCTGAAACAGGAGATTCTTGGACTCAGGGACCGTGGCGCCACCGTAATCTTCTCGACCCACAACATGGAGTCTGTAGAAGAGATCTGCGATGACATAACCCTTATAAACAAATCGCACAATGTTCTTTCCGGTCCGGTCCAGGAAATCCGTCACAGAGCCGGAGCGGGCAGCTATCTGGTAACCTACGGCTGCGACCGTCAGCTTTTCCTTGACAGCATAAAGGACAAGGTCACACTGATTGGAGAAGCCGAAGGCGTTCTCGGAGGCTTTTCCCAGCAGAAGATCCACATCCCGGAAACCTGCAACCTCAAGGATGTGATATCCGTTCTCAATGACAACTGCGACCTGCGGGCCTTCCAGGAGATTGTACCCAGTATGAACGACATATTCATCCGCGCCGTGAACGGCACACTTTAATACCGTACAGAACTATGAGTAAGATAGGACTTATCATATCGCGCGAATTCACAGAGCGCACCCGCAAGAAATCATTCATCATCACCACCATCCTGACACCACTGTTAATGATAGCCCTCATGGCAGCCCCGTCACTCATGATGGTTTTGGGTAAGACCGATGCCAAGACAGTGGCGGTGATAGACAACAGTCCTGAACAGAAGATAGGCAAGAGCCTGGAATCCGGCTCGACCGTCACCTTCCAGCTGCTTGATCCTTCTGTCACTGCCGGTCAGGCCCGCACACGCTATGGAAACGCAGACAGCACATACGGCATTCTGGTGTTGGGCAGCGATGTCGTTGACAATCCTGCCAACATTCAGTTCATTCTCAATGATGCCCCGTCCATGTCTGTGGAAGAGAACATTCAGAGCCAGCTTCAGAACGCAATACGTCAGGAACGTCTCAGCCGCTATGACTCTCCGGAACTTGACCGTATCCTTGCCGACGCATCGTTCAAGGTCGGTGGACTTCAGACCGTCAAGAACAACGGCAATGAAGATGACTCGGCAGCGGTTGAGGCAACTTCATCATCGGCCTCGTTCATACTCGGTCTTGTCCTGGGTATGATGCTCTATTTCATTCTCATCGTTTACGGCCAGCAGGTGCTTCAGTCTGTCATTGACGAGAAGCAGACCCGCGTTCTTGACGTGATGGTCACCTCATGCACGCCCTTCGAACTTATGATGGGCAAGATTCTGGGCATAGCCGCAGTGGCCGCAGTCCAGATTCTCATCTGGGGCGTTCTGATAGGATGTGCCAGTGCATTCATCATGCCGGCCCTTTTCCCTGCCGATGCAGTCGCTTCCATCCAGGATGCCGATGTCATGAACATTGTGAGTAAATTCACCGATACCGGATTCATACTCAGTCTGTTCATTGAACTGCTGCTGTTCATTGTAGGTGGTTTCCTGTTCTACGCTGCCATGTACGCTGCCATAGGTTCTGCAGTTGACACTCCGCAGGATGCCGCACAGTTCAACACCATCATAATGATGCCTATCGTTCTGGCCATCATCGTCATGATGAACATAATGAACGACCCCAACTCCGGACTGGTCTTCTGGTGTTCCATGATTCCTTTCACATCGCCAATAGTCATGATGGCACGCATTCCGTTCGGAATACCCGCATGGCAGATCATAGTATCCGTTGTCGTGCTGTATCTGTCATTCCTTGCCATGACATGGCTGGCCGCCAGGATTTTCCGTGTCGGTGTATATATGCACGGCAAGAAACCTACCTGGAAGGAACTCGGTTCCTGGATCAGAATGAAATAATCCTACCGTTCCAACCGAATGAGACTCATCAGGACCATAGCCGTTCAAGCCTGCCTGTGTCTGGCACTGGCAGGCTGCGGTTCTGATACACATTCAGTCCACGAGCGCGGAATCATTGAATACGCCACACTCCTGGGAATATCGGACAGCTGTAATGTTCAGATTGCCAATCCATGGAAATCAGATGCCCTGTTGCAGGAATTCACAATCGACAGGGCTTTTGAAAAAGTCATTGTCAGCACAAACAGTCTGGCCGCACTTTTCTCGGAACTCGACATAGCGGAAAAGATTGCAGGCGTCTCGGAACCTGAATACATTTCCGATTCCACGATTCAGGCAATGGTCAGAGATGGCCGTATTGCCGACTGCGGAAGCGGCATGTACCCGAACGTGGAACGCATTATGGATCTGGCACCCGATGCCATCTTCATCTCGCCATTCGAAGGCGGCAACTACTCACAGCTTGAGAAACTTGGCATTCCGCTTATCCAATGCGCCGACTACATGGAGACCTCTCCCCTTGGCCGCGCCGAATGGATCCGTCTCTACGGCCGTCTCATGGGTGTTGAAGCAAAGGCCGATTCCCTTTTCCTCAACATTCGGGACCGGTACATGAAACTGTGCAGTCTGGCCGCCACAACACAGGAACGCCCCAAGGTCATGCTTGACACCCGCAGCGGTTCAGCCTGGTACACCGCAGGAGGAGGCAGCACCATCGGCATTACGCTTTCCGATGCCGGAGCCAGTTATGCATTCAGGGACCGCAAGGAAAGCGGTTCCATACCCCTCCCGTTCGAGACCGTTCTGGAACAGGCACATGACAGCGACATCTGGCTCCTGAAGAACAGCACGGACCACACCATGACATACGCTCTGCTGGAAAGCGATTTCGGCGGATACGCACGTTTCCGTCCTTTCATCGAGAAAAAAATATGGGTGTGCGACGTTTACCGCACACCCTATTTCGAAGAGACCGCCTTCCATCCCGAACGGCTGCTTTCCGACTTTATTGCCATTATGCACCCTTCAACCGGTCTGAAGGCGAGATACTATCATCCGTTGGACTGATTCCTGTTCCTGTCGCGTCTTTCCCTGACGTCTTCACGGATTTCAGCCCGAACCGTCTTTATCTTGTCACCGACCACATCCAGACGCTGCGACATTATCTCACGGCGTCTGTTGCGGCGTTCTCTGATGAACTCAATGCCTGGAATATGGCTTGAGCGGTAAAACAGCAGGAATGCCGAAAGCGAGCACAGGAAATAGATTCCGGCCAGAACCCATAACAGCATATACTCCTTACGGACATCGCCCAACAGCGCTCCATTGCCGATTATGCGGCAGAAGCCGTTGATACCATGAGTCGATGGGAACAGCTGTGCCAGGAAACGCCATGCACCGGGCATGTTCGAGGCCGGCCACGAAATGCCGGACATGAAAATCATCGGAACCGAGACGAACACGAACAGCAGGAATCCGGATTCCCTGTCTCTGACAAAGAATGACAGGAAAATCGAGAAGAACACGCATGCCAGAAGGAAAGGCACCATGAAGGCCGTCAGTGTGGCACGGTTGGCCAGCTGAGGCATGTGGAACAGATGCGGAACTAGCATGAGCAGATAGACTGACATCAGTGCATAGACCAGAATATAGGCAAGCGACTTGCCGAACAGGACCACAAGCGGATCCTTATATTCCCTGCCAAGGAACAGTTTACCCTTTTTCCTGAGCTCATATTCCGTACCCGACATCATGCATACGCCAAGCACCATGGTCTGCTGGATAATGAGAATCAGCACGGCAGGAATCAGGAAGCCCTGGAAACCGTTAGCCGGATTGAACATGGTGATGTACTCGTTCTCGACAGGCATGGTCTGGACCTTAAGCTGTTCACGCGTCAGACCGGCAAGACGCTCTATCTGGATATCACGGTTCATGTCAAGCGAAACCATCGTGGCACCGCTCAGAAGAGCCTTGTAATAGAGCAGACCGCTCATGTCGCAGTATGTGGCAACTGTAGCCTGATGCCCGGCAACCAGCAAACTGCTGAAATCATCGGGAACAAGAATCACTCCGTATGACTTATGACGGCGCATCAGTTCACGTGCCTCCTCCATATCGCTGCAATACTGGATAATGTGCAGGTCCGGTGTGGCATCGGCCTTTCTCAGAAACTCACGGCTAATGGCACTGCGATCCTGATCGACGGCCACGACCGGGACTTCCCGAACCACCTCACCGCTGTACAGATATGCATAGAGGAGCGGATAAAGCAAAGGGACTATCAGGAAGAACACCATGACTCCTGTGTCGGAGATGTTCTTTCTGAGTTCCTGTCCGCATACAGACAGAAGATTTCTGATACTCTTCATCATAGCAGATAGGTGTATTTGTATGCGGTCTTCTTGAGCAGCCATATGTCAAGCAGAGGCATGAGCATGAATCCCAGAAATGCCACATAGTACCAGGCACTGTAAATGAGCGGAATACCATTCAGGGCCTGATCTACGTATATCAGGAAATAGTGTCTCAACGGGAAAAGCCATGACATGGCCCTCAGTGGAGCCGGCATTCCCATTACCGGGAACGAGAAACCGCAGATTGGAATGGACAGGACGCCCCAGAGCGTACACAGGCTGAGCGACCATCTGAGCGATGGTATTGCAGCGGCTATGAACACGGCAAAGCCCTGCGAAGCCAGGATAAGCATTACCGCTGCCAGAAGCATGGGCCAGATTCCATTCTCAAGCGGGAATTCCAGATACCCATATAAAAGAATAAGGTATATGACAGCCATCAGCACAAACAGGAGGGTCTGAGGCAGCAGCTTGCCGCTCACGGCTTTCAGCACGTTTCCGTCAGCCAGTTCCATCCACTCACGCATTGTCCCGTCCTTCAGTTCCGTATGGATTGAGAAGCAGGTTATCATGAGCACCATGAGAGCAAGAACGGCAGGGAGAAGAGTATTGCTCAGATATACCGAATAGTTCAGCATCGGGTTGCCAAGAGCATGCATGTCAATCTGGATAGGCTGCAGGAAGCCCATTGCCTGATCCATACCGGCACCGCGGGCCAGCAGCACTTCGCGCCCCACTCCGGCGCTTGCCATTGTGGCCATGGTCTTCATATCCCGGTACAGAAGGCTGGACGGGATAAGATATGAACCGTTCGTGTAGATTGAAATGAGCGGCTGGTTCTGGTTTGAGGCATCGTGCTCCAATCCTTCAGGAATGTAGAAGAAACCGTATATCTCGCCTCTCTGCATTGCCTGACGTGCCTCACCGAAATTGGAATACTGCCTTATGAATTCGGTCTGCTGATAAGCGTCCAGATTTCTCAGTATGTTTCTGGAGACCGATGAATTGTCGGCATCGACTACTCCGGCCGGAAGATCCTGAGGCAGTCCCTCCTTCATGAGTGTGGTAAAGAAAATGTAGCAGAACAGTGGTGCAATCACCATGCTCAGCACATACAGCGGACGGGAAGTCATGCGTCCCAGCTCGCGGTATGCTATTTTCAGTACCGTATGTTTTCTTCCGGACATCACTTACTTCTTTTCAATGAGGACACTCATTCCGGGACGCAGGCCTTCAACCGGTTCAACCGGAACGGCACGAAGCTCGAAGGTCTTCAGGTCATACTGACCCTTTGCCTTTGTGGCACGCCATACAGCATACGAACCCAGATCACGCATGCTGGTCACTTCCATGGTGATGTCGCGGTCAAGAGCCGGAACGTATGACTTGAACTGTGTTCCGACACCCAGATCCTTGAGAAGGTCCTCGCGGATGTTGAAGCTGGCCCACATGTCATCCAAGACTGCAATGTTCATGATTGGGGCACCGGTTCCCACCAGTTCGCCCACCATAGGGAAGATCTCGCTGACCTCACCGTCTGCACTGGCAATGAGAATAGTCTCGGCAATGTATGAATTGACTTCAGCCACAACGCCCTGCGCCTGCTGCATCTGGGCTGCGGCCATTTCCTTGACTTCCTTTTCAGCACCGTTCACGGCCATGTCATACTGTGACTTGGCGGCACGTTCGGTGGCAGCTGCAGCATCGAACTGGGCCTTGGCCTCGTCACGCTTCTGCTCACTTACGACACCCTGCTGGAAGAGGTTCTCCACGCGCTTGTATGACTTCTCGTAAATCTCCAGACCGGCCTTGGCCTTCTGCCAGAGTTCGAAAGCGCCCTGAATCTGCTCCTCACGGGCACCCTTCTGCGCTCTAGCGTTCTGAGCGGTGGCTGCTGTCTGTACGGCCTCGGCCTGAGCCAGTTTGGCATCAATGTCAGGAGTGTCAAGAATGGCCAGAGTATCACCGGCCTTGACAGCCTGTCCCTCACGGACCAGAATACGTGCAATCCTGCCGGGCACCTTGCTCGATACGCGGTATTCACTGGCCTCGGCCTGACCCTGTACGAATTCCGGATCAGTATGACGGGCCGTCAGAATGCCTATCACGCATACCACTGCAATTACCGCTGCAAAGCATATCAGCGAAATAACTATGTTCAGCCTTTGAGCCTGCTGTTTTTCATCCATTTCCTTCATGACTTGTATAATCCTTGTTATTATTTCAACATTCCTACGGCCTGACGCAGATAGACATCGGCCATTATTCTCTCAATTGCAGCATCAATCTCCTCGCTGTTGGCCTTGAGCCAGGCGGTCTGGGCCGCCATGACGACCGACGGTTCAACCACGCCTTCCCTGAAACCTATGTCAGCCACACGCATGTTCTCTTCAGCACTCTCCATATTGCGGTGAGCCATCTCCAGACGGGAATCGCACTCTGAAATCTTCTTCTCGAACTGGTTGACCTGAAGACTTACCTTTTCACGGGCATCATCCAGCTGGAACTGCGTAATCAGGACATCGCTCTTTGCACGGCGGTACTTGTTCAGGCCTTCTCCGAAATGGAACAGCGGCAGTTTTGCCACCACACCCACGTTCCACATGCTGCCGAACTCATATTTGATTCCTTTTGAGAACGATGGATTGCTGACCAGCACATTACCCATCAGAGCAACGGTAGGCAGAAAATCGGCACGGACAATGCGTGACTTCTCATCATACATCTTCACAGCCAGATCAAGGCTTCTCAATTCCGGACGATTCTCAAGAATATCCTGTTCAGAATACTGGAAACGGCCTTCAGGAACGACCAGAGCATCCTCGCCCTCATCGGCAAGCACTATCTCGCTGTCAAGCGGCAGACCGCAGAGCTGGCAGAGCAGCATCTTTGAAAGTGCAAGTCCGTTCATTGCCTTGACCTGCGACATCTGGGCCTCGTTCAGTTTCACGCGTACGGACAGGGCATCGGACTGTGTGGCAACACCCTCTTTCTGCATAATCTGCACGTTGTTGTCCATCTGTTGCAGCAGTTCCACATACTTTTCGGTGAGCCTGAGCTTTGCAGCAACCGATACTATCTGCCAGTATGCCTCATCAACAGCCACCATAACCTTCTGGTCCTCGCCTTCAAGCTGAACCTGGGCCAGATCCTGGGCATAGGCAGTCACCTTATTGTACGCTCTGATCTTGCCGCCCACATACAGGGGCTGCTCCAGGCTGACCAGACCTACATACACATTGTCCAGATCGACTGACAGGTTGTCAGCCAGGTCCGTTCCAATTGTATTGAGGGCCTCGCGGACATCCACAGCGCCCATCTTGCCGACCAGATATTTCAGTGTGGGGTCGGTCATAACCAGCTGGATAAACTGCGGATCGGTCATGAGCGACTGTGCCACAGTACCTATTCCGTTCTGGACAAGGTCACCAAGACCGGAAATCGATGCCTGCTGTTCGGGAGTGATAAGCGAAATATCCTTGGAATTGTGCAGATACAGCCCTGTTGCCGACAGTTTGGGAAGATAATTCGAAAATGCGGCATTCCTGTCATACTGAGCTGCATTCAGCTTTTCGCGGGCAATTCTGGACTGTCCGCTGTTCTCCAGTGCCATTGTCCTGCACTCTTCCAGCGTCAGTCTGGTCTGGGCCGATGCCATAGACACCGGTAACTGGGCTAAAGCCACAGCAATGGCAATCAGTTTTCCTAATTTTACCATAGAGTTTCCTATTTTTGTCAAAAACATATACGCAAAAAACGTACCAGAGAGAGACAGGCCTGCAATAATTTAACACGCCAGTCTGTTTTTAACAAAAAATATTACAGAAACAGCATGGAAATGTAACCGATGGCCAAAGCGCAAAGCACATTGAACATTTTGGCCTTTATCCAGCTTGAACGGCTTTCAGCCAGAAGAGGCAGCGATGCGTGGCCATCCTGACTTATGCAGCTGGCCAGAAGCACCGGCATCGGAACCACTCCTGCGGCAAACATCGTAACGAAAACCAGGTGAGGCCCGGATTCGGGAATCAGGCCTATTAGTGCTGCAAGAAGAATCATCAGGGCAGTATTGTCACTTATCCATACGTTCAGGTCAACGCTCTGCACAAGCAGGTCAACCACAAGCACCGTCCCAGCCGTCCATGCCAGTATGCCGGGCAGATGATGACAGACTATATGTTCCCACAGATGTTCCTCAACGAAATGGTCCTTGGCAACGCACAGCACTACTATCAGGACAAGGCTCAAGGCCGAGAAAAACCAGTACATCCATTCCTCTGACAGAATGCGGAACGGAACCTGTCCCCCGTTCGCGTCATCCTCCAGCAGGCCCAGAAGGAGGGCGGCAAGGAACAGGGCGACACCGAACAGTAGGACGGTACGCTTCCAGCCGAAATGTCTGGAATCGCCGGTTTCAACGTGGCCGGACTTGTCCTCTTCGTGCACCTGCATGGAATGGCAGACCTCGTGACGGCTTTGGACGGTGTTCAGCAGCAGTCCCACGACTACGGCCAGAATGAACAGCACGACCGTAATCCAGATGGCCTTTCCGGGAAACATGGCAAGCATCATGAATGCCTCATCGCCCGATGAAGCTATCATCATGGCCACCAGAGCCCCGAAACCTATCATGCCGTGATTGTACATGGATACGCTTGCAAAACCGCCCATACATCCCGGAATCGAGCCGAGAAATGCCGACAGCAGCACCTGCCCCACCGGACGGCCTTCAAGGGAACGGACCAGACGGCCATCGGACTTCAGGTTGAAGACCTCGATGAGCATCATCATGATGGTCACGAGCCCCGCCACCAGGATGGAGGTTCTCAGGCAGTCGGCCAGAATATGGAGAAGCGTATCGGCGTTGAACATGAATCAGCTGTGTCTTTGCTGTTTGAGCAGAACATAAAGAATGACCGGCGCACCGAATGCCGGAGTTATTGCGTTCAGCGGTATAAGCCCACGGCTGCCGGGCAACGAGCTCAGCAGATTGCACAGCATGGCCACCACCGCTCCTGTCAGCACCGTAACCGGCATCAGAGCCCTGTGGTTGCCGTTGCCAAGTATGAGCCTTGCAATATGGGGTACCGCCAGTCCGATGAACGAGACCGGGCCGCAGAATGCCGTTGTTATGGCTACCAGGAGACCGGTTGCCAACAGCAGCAACATCCTTGTGCGTTTGACATCTATTCCAAGATTCCTGGCATACAGATCCCCCAGGAGCATGGCATTCAACGGTTTCACAAGCAGGAAAGCCACAATGAGACCTGCCACGACTAAAGCGGCCATAAGCGGCAGCCGCGACAGCGAGACGCCTCCGAAATTGCCCATGCCCCACATTGTATAGGAGTGCACGCCCTCGGCCGACGAGAAGAAGTTCAGAAGCGATATCAGTGCCGATGCCAGATAGCTGACCATGACGCCCGCAATGAGCAGCATGACTGGATTCTTTATTCTGGCCGACAGGGCAAGTATCAGCCCCGTAACCGCCAGAGCACCCGCCAGGGCGCCAAGAATGATTGAGATTGATGTCCCCAGACTTGTTCCGCCAATTCCAATGTTCCCGCCAAGAAGCAGCATGACCAGTGCCACGCCCAGTCCGGCTCCACCGTTGATTCCAAGAATATCGGGTCCGGCCAGCGGATTGCGGAATGCCGTCTGCAGCATGAGTCCCGAAGCCGAAAGAGCCGCACCGGCCAGCAGCGCCGTAAGCGTTGACGGCAGACGCGATTCAAGCACAATGTAGTCCCATGACACGTTTCCGGAACCTTGCCCCAGAACGGCACCAATGACTCCGGACACCGGAATGTCAACCGGTCCCAGACACAGGCCTGCCAGAAAGAGCAGCACCATGAGAATGCCCAGGACACAGCATGCAGCAGGAGTATTTGGAACGGATTTTTTCATTTCGGGCTTCAAAGTTAGCAATATATATCTACCTTTACGGCTACGAAAACCAAAAATCAGAAAATAGTATCATTATGAAGAAGTTTCTTTTCATGGCAGCCGTAATGGCAATGTTCGCAGGTGTTAACGCAAACGCACAGTTCGGTTTCGGTGCTCCACAGCAGCAGACCGATGAGAACGGTGACCCCAAGGGTCCCGAGCTTGAATGGGTGGTACGTCTCCATGTATCACTCGGTCAGGCATTTACGGTCGGAGACAATGGCAAGGGCACACGCACTGTCATTCCTATCACAGGCGGAACATTTGAAGGCAAGGACATCAAGGGCGAGGTCCTGCCAGGCGGTGCCGATTACCAGATGGCAGTTGACGGCCGTACCGAAATTGAAGCCATCTACTGCATCCGTACCGATGACGGTGTGAACATCCATGTCCGCAACAACGGCATCATCAAGATGGGCGGTCAGGGTGGCATGTATTTCCGCTGTGCTCCTAAATTCGAGGCTCCAAAGGACAGCAAGTACGCATGGCTCAATGAGTGCCTGTTCCTGTGCCAGCCCAGCTTTGGCGGTGCCGGTGGCGGAATCACGCTTGATGTCTGGAAGGTCAAGTAAGAAGACCTCTTTTAGGGGATAGTTTCCACGGTGGCAGGCCGGTGGCGGCGGAAGCACTGCTGCATGGTGCAGATCCCGCAGGAGTATGGCAGGAAACGGACATCGGGACCTATCCCTATTATTCCGCTTACTGATTTGACGGGGAGCATCAGGCAGGAATCGGTGAGTTCTATTCCGCAGGGATGCTCTTCGGGGAAAAGGCTGAACAGGGCCGGCTGGCAGGAGACATGCCAGCTGCAGTAGCCGGGGCTGTAGCGGTTGGTGCGCTTCAGGCCTTGGGTGTCAAGCTCGGTCTGGAGGACACGCTCCATGTAATCGGCGGCCGATTCAGCCACCTGACTGCCCACACAGTCGGCTACGTATGTCTGGAACACGTCATCACGGGCTTTGATCCGGTCTGTCCACCGGAAATAGTCCCGGCCCACAGTTGCCACGAACACGGCAAAGCGGCGGGCGGAATTCAGCTGACGGCATATTATGCGGCCCGCATCAAAAGCCACGGGACCCTGAGGGCCGTCAAGCGTGATACGGTTCGTCTCCAGATCAATCTTTCCGTCCAGGAAAATGTATTCGAAGCACGGATGCAGGAAGGCCGATGCATCGGCCAGCAGCAGTTCGGTTGTACGTACGGTTTCCGCATCGGGAACATCGGCAGGACCATATCCCATAAAGGAATAGATTTCCTCCATGGGAATGTTCAGGTCATGAAACGGAATCTCCTGATGCATTTGGCCGATTGGTCTTTACGGTTCACGGAACAGCGGTCACTTTCCGGCCTCGGAAAGCAGGTACTGCTTGAAATCGACGAAATCGCGGCTCATTGGCACGCTCTGTTTGGTGCCCTTCATGAAGGCGGCAAGACGGGCGGGAATCTCGACATCGGCACCGGTAATGGCATCGACCTTTTCCTTGAACTTGGCTGGATGTGCGGTCTCCAGGAACACGCCGGTCTGACCTAGCTCAAGCTGCTCCTTCAGGGCACGGTAACCGCATGCTCCATGCGGATCAAGCTGATAGCCTGTTTCCTCAAGACACTGCTTCATGGTCTGCGCAATCTGTTCATCGGTATAGGTGGCACCGCTTATGTGGGCAGCTATGTCATGATGGCTGCCGCCGTACAGGTCAAGCACACGGGCAAAGTTGCTGGGATCGCCCACATCCATTGCGTTGGCCAGCGTCTGGACTGACGGTCTGGGGCTGTAGGTCCCGGTCTGCAGATACTTGTAGAATATGTCGTTGGCGTTGTTGGCTGCAATGAAATGCCTTACGGGAAGTCCCATCTCCCAACCGAAGAGTCCGGCTGTGATGTTGCCGAAATTGCCGCTCGGCACGCATATGACCAGATTGTCAGCCTTGCCTATGCGCTTCATCTGGGCGTATGCGTTGAAATAGTAGAATGCCTGCGGAAGGAATCGTGCCACATTGATTGAGTTGGCCGATGTCAGCTTCATGGCCGCATTCAGCTGTGCATCCATAAAGGCGTTCTTGACCAGAGCCTGACAGTCGTCAAACACTCCGTCCACCTCGATGGCCGTGATGTTCTGTCCCAGAGTCGTGAACTGGCATTCCTGAATGGGACTGACCTTGCCTTTGGGATAGAGCACATAGACATGAACACCCGGAACACCCAGGAAACCGTTTGCCACGGCACTTCCGGTATCGCCCGATGTAGCCACCAGCACATTGACCAGCTGCCGTTCGTTCCTGTTGAAATAGCCCAGCAGACGGGCCATGAAACGGGCACCTACATCCTTGAATGCCAATGTGGGGCCATGGAACAGCTCCAGAGAATGGATATTGTCCTCAACCCTGACTGCCGGAGTGTCAAATGACAGCGTATCAAAGACTATCTGTTTGAGGTCCTGTTCAGGTATATCCTCTCCGAAGAATGCCTTTGCCACCTCAAATGACATTTCCTGGAAGCTCATGCCGTCTATTCCGGCAAAGAAGCTGTCAGGCAGATACTTTATGGTTTCGGGCATGTAGAGTCCACGGTCAGGGGCAAGGCCCTTCACAACGGCATCACGCAAGGTGACATCCGGCGAATTATGGTTGGTGCTGTAGAATTTCATATCGGGTAATGCTTTGTTTGATCAGATATTCGCTATGCTCATGATGTCGGCAAAGACACCGGCAGCGGTAACGCCTGCACCGGCTCCATAGCCCTGGATCATCATTGGGTATTCCTTGTAACGTTCTGTGGTGAGCAGAATTATGTTGTTGCTACCCTGCAGGTTGTAGAACGGATGGTAGCGGCCCACCTCATCGAGCGAAATGCCGGCCTTGCCGTTCTCCAGACGGGCCACGAAACGCAGACGGCGTCCGCGTGACTCCACTTCGAGACGATGCTGCTCGAACGCTTCATCCAGTTCCGGCAGACGTGCCCAGAAATCGTCCAGGCTGCCCTGGAACATCTCTTCGGGTATGAACAGGCGGCTGTCGACATCGGCCTGCTCGACACGGTATCCGCTCTCACGGGCCAGAATGACCAGCTTGCGCAGCACATCCTTGCCGCTCAGATCCACACGGGGATCGGGTTCGCTGTAACCCTTCTCCTTGGCCAGACGTATGGCCTGACTCAGGCTGCAGTCGGCACTCACGGTATTGAAGATGAAGTTCAGAGTACCGCTCAGCACGGCCTCGATCCTGAGTATGCGGTCTCCGCTGCTGGTCAGGTCGTTGATTGTATTGATGATTGGAAGTCCCGCTCCCACATTGGTCTCGAACAGGAACTTGACACCACGGCGGCGCGCAATCTGTTTGAGCTCAAGATATTTCCCATAACTGTCCGATGTGGCTATCTTGTTGGCAGCCACCACTGAAATGTTATGGTCAAGGAAATCATGATAAAGTCCGGCAACCTCGGGGCTGGCCGTACAGTCAACGAACACCGAATTGAAGATGTTCATTCCAATCACCTCGTCATGCAGACGCTGCACATTGCTTTCCGGAGCCTTCTCAAGTTCCTCACGGTAATTGTCAAGGCCGATGCCATCGCGTGTGAACATGGCCCTCGTGCCGCGTGCTATACCCACCACATTCAGCTTGAGTCCGCGTTCCTGCATGAGCTTTTCGCGCTGTGAACGTATCTGCTCCAGCAGACTGCTGCCCACCGTGCCAACACCGCATACGAACAGGTTCAGGACCTGATACTCCGACAGGAAGAACGAATCGTGAATCAGATTCAGCGACTTGCGCAGAAGACGCTTCTCGACCACGAACGATATATTCGTTTCAGTTGCACCCTGGGCGCTGGCTATGACGTTCACGCCACCGCGTCCCAGCACGCTGTACAGCTTGCCGCTGGTACCAGGATTCTGTTTCATGTTCTCGCCTACAATGGCGACTGTAGCCAGTTCCTTCTGGACTGTAATGGGATCAATGGCGCCAAGCGCTATCTCACGGCTGAACTCCTGGGAAAGCACGTCAATTGCCGGCTGGGCATCGACATTGCGCACGCCTATCGAGGTTGAGTTCTCGCTCGATGCCTGACACACCATGAACACGCTGATTCCATGTTCAGCCAGAGCCTTGAATATGCGGTGATTGACACCTATCACACCCACCATGCCCAGACCACGCATTGTGATGAGAGCCGTGTCGCCAATGCTTGATATGCCCTTGATGGGCTTCGCACCTGCCGGCAGCTTGCTCACTATCTCCGTTCCACGGGCCGCAGGATTGAATGTATTCTTTATCAGGATTGGAATGTTCTTCTGACAGACCGGATAGATTGTAGGCGGATAGACCACCTTGGCTCCGAAATTGCAGAGCTCCATGGCCTCAACGTAACTCAGCTGGTCAATGGTGTAGGCCGATGTTATGACTCTGGGGTCGGCCGTCATGAAGCCGTCCACATCGGTCCATATCTCCAGCACGCTTGCATCCAGAGCGGCTGCAAGCAGAGCTGCGGTGTAGTCCGAGCCTCCGCGTCCCAGGTTGGTGACTTCGGAAGTCTGGGCATCGCTAGCTATGAAGCCCGGAGCGAGCGCCCTGTGAGGAAGTTCGGCAAAGGTCTGCCTGATAAGGCTGTACGTCAGGTCGCGGTCAATGGCATGGCTGCCCTGACGGTGTTCGGTTCTGATGAACTGACGCGAATCATACAGCACAATGTCATCAATGAGCTGGGCTACAATCTGCGATGACAGGCGCTCACCGTAACTGACAATGGTATCCATGGTACGGTCCGAGAGGTCACGCAGCAGGAACAGGCCCTGCATGATGCCTGACAGTTCCCCGAACAGGCGGCGCACTGCAGCGTATGCCTTGCGGCGGCGTTCCGAACGGACCACGTCACGTATCATCTGCTCGTGACGGGCCAGCATTGCAGCTACCTCGGCCTCGAACTGGCGGTCACCGTGTGCGGCCATCCGTGCCGTACCGATAAGCTTGTCGGTGATACCGCCAAGGGCCGATACAACCACTATCACATCGTCACTCTGTGACTCGACTATTTTCTTGAGACTGGTGATGCTCTCCTTTGAACCTACGGACGAGCCTCCGAACTTGAGTACCTTCACTTGTGTATGATTTATTACAAATTGCGAAATTACTCGTTTTTAGGCACACAACATCCGGCTACACGGTTTTTTTTGTACTTTTGCAGTATGGAAAAGCAGGAAAGACTGTTCTCGCTCCCGCATTTCACATGGTGGGACTGGTTTCTCATAGCGGGATTCATCATCATGAGTCTGGCGGTAAGCATGCTGCCGCAGAATTCCTTCAACGCGCTGAGCTTCACTGCCGGAGTGTTCAGCATTCTGTGCATAATATTCGGATGCAAAGGCAACAGCCTGAACTTTGTTTGCGGTCTGATTGGATCGGCCATTCAGGGCTACATGGCGCTGAAAAGCGGTCTGTACGCCAACGCTGTCCTGTTCCTTCTGTATAATGTCCCCATGCAGTTCATAGGATTCTTCCAGTGGCGCAAACGCCGTCTGCAGACCGAGGAGGACGGAATACGCACCCGCTGGATGAACTGGTGGCAGCGCGTTCTGCTTGTGGTTCTGAGCGTTGCGGCCGTATGGACCGTGAGCCGGATTCTCCGTGGAACCGATGACCCGCAGCCGGTATCTGACGCCATGGCAATGACAGCGGCCGTAGGAGCCCAGCTGCTCCTGACGCTGGCCTTCGTGGAACAGTGGTTCATGTGGCTTGTGGTCAACGGCACACAGCTTGTCATGTGGTCCATTGCCATGACGAGAGGTGTTCCTTACGCCCCCATTCTTATGATACAGTACGTTTTCTACACTATGAACTCCATATACGGCATCATTCTCTGGAGCCGTATGAGCAAAAAAAGGTAATCCATGGCAACACTTAAGGACAAGACCGTCTATGTATGCACGGAATGCGGGTTTGACTCTCCGAAATGGAGCGGCAAGTGCCCATCGTGCGGAGAATGGAACACAATGGTCGAGAAGACCGTCAAGGCATCATCATCGGCCGGTGCACCCGCAGCAAGACGGGCGGCATCGGGCGGCAGGATGCAGGCATCGGTCTCCATGAAACTGGCAAGCGTCAAAGCCACTGGCGAACAGCGTATCAGCATGCAGGACAGCGAACTGGACCGCGTGCTTGGAGGCGGGCTGGTACCGGGCTCCCTGGTGCTTCTGGGCGGTGAACCCGGCATTGGCAAATCAACGCTTGTCCTGCAGACGGTCATGAAACTGCAGGGACTCAGGATACTGTATATATCAGGTGAGGAAAGCGCCAGCCAGATAAAGATGCGTGCCGACCGCATTGCTGCCGACAACGCTGGAGCATCGAGCCACGGCAACCTGTTTGTCCTGTGTGAAACCGGTCTGGAGAACATATATGAACAGATAAAGGAGCAACAGCCGCAGATAGTCATCATTGACTCCATCCAGACCATCAGCAGCGAGTATGTCGATTCAAGTGCCGGCAGCATAACCCAGATACGCGAGTGTGCGGCATCTCTGCTCAAATATGCCAAGGAAAGCGGAGTACCGGTACTGCTCATAGGTCATATTACCAAAGAAGGCAGCATTGCCGGACCCAAGATACTGGAGCACATTGTTGATGCGGTACTGCAGTTCGAAGGTGACCAGCATTACCTGTACCGCATTCTCAGACCCATAAAGAACCGTTTCGGAAGCACTGCCGAGATGGGCATCTACGAAATGCGGCAGAACGGTCTCAGGCAGGTGAGCAACCCCAGCGAGCTGCTCCTCACCGACAGCCACAAGGGGCTCAGCGGGGTTTCCATAGCCTGTACCGTTGAAGGCGTACGTCCGTTCCTGATTGAGGTCCAGGCACTGGCCAGCACGGCTGTCTATGGCACGCCGCAACGCAATGCCATAGGCTTTGAAGTCAGGCGCATGAACATGCTGCTTGCCGTCCTGGAAAAGCGTGTGGGGTTCAAGCTGGGACAGAAGGATGTTTTCCTGAACATAGCCGGAGGTCTGCGCGTGAGTGACCCGGCCATAGACCTGGCTGTGATAAGTGCAGTACTGTCCAGCAGCATTGACATGGCAGTCGATCCAACTGTCTGCATGACCGGTGAAGTTGGCCTTTCAGGTGAAATCCGTCCGGTAAGCCGCATAGAGCAGCGCATTGCCGAAGCTGAGAAACTGGGATTCAGGCGCATGCTCATACCCGGGAACAACATGCACGGCCTTGATGCCAGGAAATACAAAATCGAGATTGTGCCCGTCCGGAAAGTGGAAGAGGCATTCAAGCAACTGTTCTCATAATGATCAAGGAACTGCAGTTAAGGGTCGAGCCCCAGTTCGCATATAACGAACAGGCTCTCAAAGAGACCGTAGCACGCCAGTGCGGGCTTGACATACGCACCATAAACGCCGTACGCACGCTCAAGAAGAGCATTGACGCACGCCAGCGCACCATTTTCGTGAACCTGACATTGAGGGTGTTCGTGAACGAGCTTCCTCCAAAGGACGAATTCGAAAGCATTGAATACCGTCCGGTTGACGGAAAGCCCACCGTCATTGTGGTTGGAGCAGGCCCGGGCGGACTGTTTGCCGCCCTGCACCTGATAGAATTGGGACTCAGGCCGATAGTGATAGAACGCGGCAAGAACGTGCATGACCGCAAGCTCGACATTGCCGCCATTTCACGCACCCACAAGGTTGATCCCGAATCGAACTACAGTTTCGGTGAAGGCGGCGCAGGAGCCTATTCGGACGGCAAACTGTACACCCGAAGCAAGAAACGCGGCAGCACTGACCGCATTCTGAACATATTCTGCCAGCACGGAGCCAGTCCGTCCATTTTGTCCGATGCCCACCCGCACATAGGCACAGACCGTCTGCCGCGAGTCATCGGGAACATACGCGAAACCATAAAGCGCTGTGGAGGCGAAGTCCATTTCGAGACCCTGATGACCGGCTTCATTCTTGAAGGAAGCAAGGTAACAGGCGTTGAAGCCACATGCCATGGGCAGGAGGAGCGTTTCATGGGCCCGGTCATACTGGCAACAGGCCACAGTGCGCGCGATGTCTACCGTTACTTTGCCGATAACGGTTTCCCGATTGAAGCGAAAGCGCTTGCTGTTGGCTGCCGTCTGGAACATCCATCACAGCTCATTGACAGCATACAGTACCACAACCGCAACGGCCGCGGGAAATATCTGCCGGCAGCCGAGTACAGTTTCGTGACCCAGGTTGACGGACGCGGCGTCTACAGTTTCTGCATGTGTCCGGGAGGATTCGTGGTTCCGGCAGCATCGGGCCCGCAGCAGATTGTGGTGAACGGCATGTCCCCTTCGGGCCGTAACTCGAGATGGAGCAATTCCGGCATGGTGGTGGAGACCCGCATCGAGGATGTGGCGAAGTCCGATGCCGACCTCCACGACCCGCTTCTCATGATGCGTTTCCAGGAACAGCTGGAACGTGACTGCTGGCAGGCAGGCAACATGCGCCAGACCGCTCCGGCACAGCGCATGAGCGATTTCGTTAACCGCAAGCTCAGTTTTGACCTGCCGGAATCGTCATACACTCCGGGGCTCATTTCATCGCCCCTGCATTTCTGGATGCCCCAGTTCGTGACCGACCGTCTGAAACAGGGATTCCTCCAGTTCGGACGTTCCAGCCATGGTTTTCTCACCAACGATGCCGTGATGATTGCGGTCGAGACCCGCACCTCATCGCCTGTAAGGATTGTCCGCGATGGCGAGACGCTCCAGCACATCGGCCTCCAGGGGCTGTTCCCCTGCGGCGAAGGTGCGGGATACGCAGGCGGCATAGTATCATCGGCCATAGACGGCGAACGCTGTGCCGACAGTGCCGCCCGGTATTTGAATCTCAAATAGTTTTATTACTTTTGCGCATATATTTCTGAAGACACGATATGTTACGAATTGGACTGATTGGAACCGGAACGGTTGGCGGTGGAGTAATCGCCATAATTGAACAGAAGAAGGCTGAATATAAGGAAAAACTGGGTATAGATCTGGAACTTGCATGCATCTGCGCCAAGACCGATGAGGAGGTGGCACCGTACAGGGCAAAAGGCTATACCGTCACTACCGATGCCGATGCCATGATTACCAGTCCTGACATTGATGTCCTGGTCGAGCTGGCTGGCGGATACAACATGCCGCGCAAGTGGATTCTTGCAGCACTGAACGCAGGAAAGCACGTTGTCACTGCCAACAAGGCACTTCTGGCCAAGCACGGACATGAGATATTTCCGCTTGCTGCCCAGAAAGGACTTCACGTTCTGTTCGAAGCTGCAGTCGGAGGCGGAATCCCCATTATCCGCAGTCTGCAGGAAGGCCTGGTGGGTTCAACGGTTGAAAGTCTGAACTGCATCATCAACGGCACCTGCAACTACATTCTGAGCCGCATGACCCAGGAAGGTCTGGATTTCGATACGGTGCTCAAGGATGCACAGCGTCTGGGATTCGCTGAAGCCGATCCCACTTTTGACATAGAGGGAATTGACTCGGCACACAAGACAGCCCTGCTTGCAAGTCTCTGCAGCGGCCATCACGTTGACTTCGAGAAGATCCACGTTACCGGCATATCCAAGATCACAGCCCAGGACATTGCAATAGCCGATGAACTTGGCTGCACCATCAAGCTTCTTGGAATCTACAATCGTGAAGGAGAACGTGTCGATGCCCGTGTGCACCCATGTTTCGTTCCCAAGGACCATCTGCTTTCCAGCGTGAACCGCGTCCTCAACGCAGTCTACCTGAAATGTGACAATCTGGGCGAGACGCTCCAGACCGGAGCCGGTGCGGGCCGCATGCCGACTGCTTCGGCAGTAGTGGCCGATATCGTATCGCTGGCCCGTTCCATTGACACTGGCAATCGTGCCGCCATTCCAATGGGATGGTTCAATGTCGGAAACGAAGCCAATCTGGTTCCCATTGCCGAAACCAGCGCCCGTTACTATTTCCGCATCACCTCACGTGACGAACGCGGTGTGCTGGCCAAAATCACAGGCATTCTGGCCGACAACAACATCTCTATCGAGACCATCATCCAGAAGAATGTCAATGATCCGGGCAAGGTCTCGATTGTAGTAATCACCGAAAAGATTCAGGACTGCCGGGCCACCAAGGCCATCGAAGCAATCAACGCTCTACCTGAAATAGTGGAAAAGAGCCAAGTTATCCGCTTCCTTGCATAAGCCGAACAGGGGACAGGAACCGTTCCGCTCAGATTTGAGCGGAACGGTTCCTGTCCCCTGTTCGGATCGTTGGCGGCAGCTGATGGTTGCGGGCATCGGTAGCTATCGCCACTGACTGGGCAAGTTCGCGGAACGCCTGACCCACTATGGTGTCGGGATCAAGTGCTACGGGAACACCGCTGTCACCGCCTTCGCAGATGCTCTGGACAATAGGTATCTGCCCCAGCAACGGTACGTGCATTTCCATTGCAAGACGTGCGCAACCTTCCTTGCCGAACAGATAATACCTGTTTTCCGGAAGTTCGGCAGGAGTGAACCATGCCATATTCTCGACGAGGCCCAGCACAGGTACATTCACCTTTTCATTCTTGAACATGTCAATGCCCTTGCGTGCATCGGCCAGAGCCACCTCCTGAGGAGTGCTTACCACAACAGCACCCGTAATGCCAAGTGTCTGGACCAATGTCAGGTGTATGTCGCTTGTTCCTGGAGGCATGTCTATCACGAAATAATCAAGTTCGCCCCAGTTGGCATCGGCAATGAGCTGTTTCAGAGCGTTGCTGGCCATTGCCCCACGCCACAGGACAGCCTGCTCGGGATCGACAAAGAACCCTATGGAAAGAAGCTTTATCCCATACTGTTCAACAGGTACTATCAGGTCACGGCCGCCTATGCTCTCGGCATACGGACGTGCATCCTCGACCTTGAACATCTTGGGCATGGAAGGACCGAAGATATCGGCATCAAGAAGTCCCACCTTGTATCCCAGTCCGGCCAGCGCAACGGCCAGATTGGCAGCCACGGTCGACTTGCCTACCCCACCCTTTCCACTGGCTACAGCTATGATGTTCTTGACACCGGGAAGCAGCTCGGGATCGGCCGGACGCGGTGCCTGACGGGTCTTGACATTGATATTGACCTTCACATCCTCTCCGGCTTTCAACCTGATGGCTGTTTCGGCCGATTTCAGGATGGACTTCATGAAAGGATCCGTGGGCTTTTCGAAAATCAGTGAGAATGAGACGCTGTCTCCATCAATGCGAATGTCATCCTCCAGCATGTCCATTGCCAGGATATCCTTGCCGGTACCCGGATAGCGGACCGTCTGCAGGGCTTCTTTTATCAGGTTGGGATAAAGTGCCATAATAATCTATCTGCTTGTTTTTGAACCGCTGCGGCTGTATCGGCCGTAACTGCGGTAATCATCCATTTCTATTTCAACATCGGGCTCTGTCAGTTCACCCTCCTGAGGCAGGTTGAACACAATGTATTTGATTGTCTTGCCACGGTCCAGCCACTGCTGCTCGTAATGCGTACGGATTGACAGGATGTGGTCTGCATCACCGCTTGCATACAGGTCATCGGTCTTGAACTCCACCGGCAGAGCATTATGTTCCACGTTGGCGCATGTATATGTGTACATGAAACCGCTGTCGGTCTTCAGGTGTATCCTGCCGCCCGGTTTGAGAATCTTGCGGTATCTCTCAAGGAAGTAGGTCGATGTAAGACGCTTGGTGGCCTTCTTCATCTGAGGATCCGGGAAGGTAAGCCATATCTCGCTGACCTCGCCGGGAGCGAAGAATCGTTCTATGAGCCCTATATCGATTCTCAGGAAAGCGACATTCTTCATTCCCTGTTCAAGAGACATTCGGGCACCGGTCCACATTCGGGCGCCCTTGATGTCTATGCCTATGAAATTGCGGTCGGGATACAGGCTTGCCAGTCCGACAGTGTATTCGCCGTGTCCGCATCCCAGTTCAAGGACTATAGGCCCGTCATTATGAAAGAAGGAGCTGTTCCAGCAGCCCCTCATTTCAAAAGGTATCACTTCCTTGTATGAACAGGCCGGTTCAAAGACATGCGGATATGTCGCCATGTCGGCGAACTTTGCCAGTTTTCCCTTCCCCATACAAGATCAGTCCATTTCAATTTCCGTTGTCCAGCCGTAAATGTCAGGATCAACGCCATACTGGATACTGCGCAGCTTGTAGTACAGTGCCCTGAGCTTCGGTCCGGGTTCTCCGGTTTCGGAAATCACGTATGACTTGCCCAGCTCGATATCGTCAATGCGCTGGATAGGAGCAATGACTGCTGCTGTTCCGCAAGCACCGGCCTCGTCCATTTCAAGGAGTTCCTCAACCGGAATCTGACGGCGCTCGACCTCCATACCCATATCCTTTGCAAGCTGCATGAGGCTCATGTTGGTGATTGAAGGCAGAATGGATTCAGACTTGGGAGTAATGTATGTATTGCCCTTGATTCCGATGAAATTGGCAGCACCGCACTCATCAATGTATTTCTTCTCCTTGGCATCAAGGTAGAACTCGCTGGCATAACCCTTCTCGTGAGCGATGTTATGGGCATAAAGGCTGGCTGCATAGTTGCCTCCGACCTTGTACTTGCCCATGCCGAGAGGTGCCGAACGGTCATAGGAACGTACAAGAGCGTATGCCTGGCCGCCGTTTGCGTCAAAACCGCCCTTGAAATACGGACCTACCGGCATGACGAACATGATGCACATGTATTCCTTGGCCGGCTTCACACCGATTTCAGCTCCTGTTCCAATGAGCAGGGGACGTATATAAAGCGATGCACCTGTTGAATAAGGAGGAATGTAATCCTTGTTCAGTCTTACAACGCGTCTGACCATTTCGCAGAATGTCTCGACAGGCAGTTCCGGCATCATGGTAGCACGGCATGTCCTCTGCATACGCTTTGCATTTTCATCCATGCGGAATACACGTACCAGGTCATCGGCTCCACGGAAAGCCTTGATTCCCTCAAAACATTCCTGACCGTAGTGCAGACATGTTGCGCCTATGTGAATTGGAATATATTCTGAATCAGTTTCTTCAATTTCTCCCCATTTTCCGTCCTTGTAGGAGATTCTGACGTTCCAATCGGTTTTCATATAACCGAAGGGCAAATTCGCCCAGTCGAGTTCTTTCATATCAGTATTTGAATTAATTTTTGCGAATTTACAAAAAACGCTCCATCAATGTCCAAACATCTCTCAAATAAATTAATTTTGCCAACCGATTATGGAACAGAGGAAGAGCCAGTCAGCACCGAGAAAGAGAGTCAGCGATTCGACAGAACGCAAGATCCAACTGATCAGAATCATAATCCTGGGCTTTTTCCTCTTTGCCGTCACTGATTCCATAGGCCGATGGTTCGTTGCCCCCGGCCAGTCAGTCCAAGGCATTTTCCGCGCATCGGTCTGGGTCATGTGTCTTGTAAGCGCATGTGTGCTTTTCTTCGCAATGAAAAAGCCGCAGAAGCAGGTTACCAAAGTTTCCCTGTCAATCCTGTACTGCCTTGTATTCGTTGTACTGCTCCTGATTTCCGGATTCTACCGATGGCAGACCTATGAGACGGTCGGATACAAGATCAGCGTCACCCTGATGCCGGCAGCCGGTCTGCTGGTCGAGCTCTGGCACCCCCGTTTCCTGAAATGGTACGGGAATACCCTGAAACGGATCTTCAACCTTGACAGCATACGGAATGCCACTTTCGCCATTGGAATACTTGTGTTTTACGGTCTGGTCGCCCTTGCACTTTTCGGGATGTACCGGGCTTCGGGATGGCTGTCGGAATACAGCCGCGATGTGGTCCAATGGATAACCGAAGGCGAAATCAACCACAACACGGACCACAGGGAACCGTACCGTAACTACAGCAGTCTTCTCAATGACCTTAATGATGTCCAGCTGACGGCAGCCAAAAAGAACGGGCTCAAGACATTCATATCGCTGGAGGAAGCACAGAACAACAGTTCCCTGCATGAGATAGGAACCTGCGACCTGTATTATCTGGACAAGCTGACACATTCAATTCCATATCTGGTGCCCAAGGCAGAGAAACTGCTCGAAGACATGGGGCAGGCCTTCCAGGATTCGCTTTATAACCGCGGCTACAGCCGTGGCCACCGTTTTACCGTAACCAGCGTGCTCCGTACACCGGAAAGCGTGAAGAAACTCCAGAAGACCAACGTGAACTCCAGCAGCAACTCATGCCACTGTTACGGCACCACCTTTGACATCTCATACCGCACATTCCACACACCCGATACCGGAAACAAGGCATCGGATGAAAAAATGAACCAGGTTCTCATGCAGGTGGCATACGACATGCGCAACCAGGGCCGCTGCTATGTCAAATATGAAAAGCAGCAGACCTGTCTGCACATCACAGTTCGCTGACGGGACCGTGCTCATCAAAGCTGCGCCGTCAGAAGCATCATAAACCGTCAGAAGGAATAGTCCTTTGTTCCACCCCAGACATCGTCAATGACAAT
This sequence comes from Bacteroidaceae bacterium, assembly GCA_024398615.1. GTDB lineage: Bacteria > Bacteroidota > Bacteroidia > Bacteroidales > Bacteroidaceae > Colenecus. The sequence continues at coordinate 33,761 of JAKSIU010000002.1, read as the reverse complement.
GCTGAAAGCCGAATTGAGAATTGCCCGGCTGAACATTTCGCCACTGTATCTCGTAATGTAATTGTTTGTCACCGGAACATCCTGAAACTCCTGTTCCTTCAGTACCTCACCGGAACTGTCCAATGCCGACACTTTGATTTTCAGAGACTCACTGTCACTACGGACAAATGTATAGACCTCATAATCATTTCCACCATCTGTGCAATCAATGGTTTCAGTCTGTTTGCTGTTCACACATCCTTGGCCGGTTATCGCATCAAGAGTACTGCTGCCACCGGAATATTCGAACTTGAGCTGACTCAATTCCTGAGGCAGTGACTCATCTTCAAGATGAAGCTGGAATTTGGCCACGACACGTTCCAGTTCAAGGTCAATGTCATGATTCTGGGCCGATATCTCCACATCTTCACAATACAGGAATGTGTCTGTCACTTTAAGACCATTCTTATTATTGAAAGTGATTTTTGACGGATCTGTCATGGTCGGATTGCCATCTCCGCTGTGTGCCAGAACCACGACCTTATAAGTACCCTCCTCCAGTCTGAACGATGCGGTGCCGAAACCGTCGCTGCCAGCCTCCTGATTGACCTGTTTTTTGGTCATGTTACTTCCCTGTCCTGAATACACGGCAAAACTGATTCTCGAGCATATTCCGTCAGGAGAAACTGCAGCTTTTGTCCCATTCTGCGCGACATCAAATGGAATCTGGTCAAAACTGGCCACTTTCATTGTAACATCCACAAATGTCCCTGTCCTTAAAGAAGATATTTCCTCCTTATCAGAACATGAGCTGAACAAGCCCAATAAAAGCAGGGTACCTGCCAGACACATCACTTTACAAGACCTGTATACCTTAACAGGCATCCTGTTGAATTTCTGTTTCATAGCTGTTAGAATTGATTTTCATTGGTAAAACGTTTGTATTGGAACATCATGGTGGTATTTCCATGGCAAAAATACGGATATACCCGATTGGAGATTATACGCATTTCACAAAAAAGGACATAAAAAAAGGGGCCTTGCCGGCCCCCTTTCATTATCGGATTGTCAATCAATACTGACGGAAGTTCCACTTGCAGTTGACATTGTCGAAATCGAACTTGCCAAGAGAAGCGTTTGAGTCACCTGCTGAGATCAGGCATACAGGCTCGCTGCAGCCGGGAGCAGCCTTGGGCATTACACGGTATGTACCGTCTGTGAGCTGGTCAATTGACCACATCTGCTCAGGAGCGCCTGTGAATTCAGGAGTTGAGATGACAGTCTTGTTAGGACCTGCTGTCAGAGCGCGGTTTGTACCGGCAATGACAATCTTGTAGTACGGAGTGCCAAGTGTACCTTCTTCAAGAGCCACGAGTTCCCACTTCTGGTTGGGGCGGAACTGATAGTCGCAGATACGGACATCAATGTCACCCTTTGGCCAGCCTTCGATAACATCCTCCAGCTTCTGGAAAGGAACTGAAGTGTTGGCCTGCTGACCGCCGCCACCGAACATGCCACGGCCGCCGCCAAGACGTACGTACTCTGTAGCAAGTTCAAGAGCATAACCGCGACGCTCTGATTCGATTTCATAAACACCGTTCTTCACGTTGTAACCAGCCTCGGGCCAACCGTTTCTCCATACGATAGGAAGAATGGCCAGAGTGCTGCGGCCTGACATTGAATAGTCGGCCTCCCAGTGGAATGACATCTTCTCAACGCCTTCCTCAATGATGAAACGGCCAAAGTGACCGGCACCGGTATAACCGTCGCGGCAGCCAAGAACCATCTTGCCGCCACCCTCAATCATATCACGGCCTACATTGTCAATGAACGGGCCTGTGGGGCTCTTTGAACGGCCGCAGATGATGTTATAGGTTGAGTTGACGCCATCGCAGCATGTGCCGTGTGTGCCGAGCAGATAATAGTAACCGTCATGGTATATCATTGTTGAAGCCTCGCAGTCAACGGCAATGTTGATGTCCTCGCCGAAGCCCTCAAGACGTGCACCGGTATCGGGATCAAGCTCGCAAACACGGATGAAGCCGAAATATGTGCCGAAGGTAACGAACAGACGGCCGTCAGGAGTCATGATAAGACCTGCATCGATAGCATCACAGTCCTCGTCGCTGAGAGACTCGGCAACAGTGGTACGCTGATCTGCTGCAGGGAAACCATAATCAGGAGACTGAGGATCAAGAGTCTTTCCCCAACATGTTACGATTGTACCTCTGTGGGTGCCGCCAAGACCGCCACCGGTGGTTGAATAGGCAAGAAGATAACGGTCACCTATCTTGAGCATGTCAGGAGCAGCACCTACATTGGGAATGTTCTTTCCGCTGGTCCATACCCATCCGTCTTCTGAAACGAGGCCTGAACCGCCTGTTCCCCATGTATAATACTTACCGTCACATTCTGCGACTGTGGCAGGATCGTGAATGAATGGAGCACCGATCTGAGCCAGAGCTGTTTCAGTCATTGCAACTGAAGCAAGGGCCATAAGGCCAATCTTGAATATTGATTTCATATTGCTTTCTGTTATTTACTTGTTGGTAATGGTGATGTTCTTGACGAGTGAACCGTCTTCGTTATAGAAGCGGCAGCACATGTCGCTCATACCCGGGCCATTGATGATGGCGGCACGGACAATGTTCTTTCCCTTCTTCAGGGTCAGGAGCTGTGACATACCGTCATCAGCAACCATACGGCGGTCAGCCTGGAGTGTCAGGACCTTCTCACCGTTAACCCACCATATTGATGAAGCGTTTGAACCTGCAGCAAGACGTACGTTCGGCATATCCTCTTCGCAGTTGATGACTGTAACTGCATTGAAGATGAGTCCGTAACCGTTCTTGTCCTCACGGACACCCTTGGCAAAGCGGAAAAGCTTGATGTTGAAGAGCTTGCTGTCAATTGAATGCCACTTGAGGGTCTGCTTTACAGTTGCAGGAGCTGCGGGCTGCTGTGCCTGCTGGCCACCGCCGAATCCGCCGAATCCGCCACGACCGCCTGCGCGGGGAGCCTCGGACTCGACTTCAACAGTTGAACCGATGGCAGGAATTGTATTGTCAAACTGTCCCTTGAAATACTCCTTGGTAAGTTCCTTGAGAATATAGCTGTCTGTGAACACTGTATTGCCGCTGTTGGGCTTGTTGATAGGTTCCAGCAGGAGCCAGCGGCGGATGAAGCCCTTCGAGTCAGGACGTGTAGGTGCTGCATCGGCATCAAGTTCAATAAAATACTGGTCATAATCGACGTTCCTGTTGGCAATGCGGTCAGGAGCAACTGAATACTGTACTGTCTTGGGAGCCTCGACTTCCTGTACCGGAGCAGCAGGAGCAGGAGCAACTTCGACTGTAGCGGCCTTCTTGGAAGCGCAGCTGCAGAGAAGAGCAAGCACTCCAAAAGCCATGATAGATTTGAAGTTTCTGTTCATAGTGAACTTTAAATGTTTGGTTGTTTATAAATGAATTAGTTAGTATGAATACGTATTTGGGCTTAAAGATACTGCATTTTATCGGAATCTGCACAATTTTTCAGTATTCTTATGGCTCAGTGGAAATCTATTGGGGACGTTCCAGGAATTATAGAGCGTCTGAGTTTTCAAGGTTTTGGATGGTGGATGCAGGCGTGGCGGGTTAAACGCTCCATGGTCTTTTGCCAAAACTGGGTGCATGGAATCACGTATGTAGGGCAATGGTGTGTACCCATCGGCCTGAAAAAGCGGCTTGGGTGCCAAAAAAGTGCTTTGCTGGTCTGTTTTCACGCACCCATTTTTGGCGGATTACCAAGCGTAGTGCCCGCGACATTTTTGGATGATGGATGGGTGGGCTGTGCGGACTTTCCGTGGAATGGCCGATTGGCGACAAGGCCTTCCAGGCGTGAAGAAACGCGGCTGTTTGAAGCGGCGGAGCCGCAAGTTCCGCGTTTCAGCCTGGAAAGCCGCAGGAGCAGGCCATGGAGCGGCAGTCCGCACAGCCCACCCATCCATCATCCAAAACCTTAATCGGGATTCAAGTTGTCATAAAGACAAGAGGCGGTGCCGTTTGACCGACACCGCCTCTTATAAATGATATCACGCGGGTATTACTTGCCCCAGAAGAATTGAAGCATCTGATACAGTGAACGACGCCATGTCAGGAACTCATGAGCGGTATTCGGTGATACATAGCCCATGACATCATAACCGGCCTCCTTCATTGCCTGGGTGGCACTGTTGATCTGGGCAGGCTGTTCCTTCTCACCGCAGCTCATGAAGATCTTCTTGACCTGGTTCTTGTCCTGAATCTCTGACGGATTGTACTGGCCGCCTGACAGCAGGCCGTAGTAACCGAACATTTCGGGACGGGCAAGAGTGATTGAGTGAGTCTCCATACCGCCCATTGACAGACCGGCCATGGCACGGTTGTCCTTGTTGGCGATGGTGCGGAAGTGAGCATCAACGTATGGTACAAGTTCGTCGCAGAGGAAGGTCTGGAAGCCTGCATTGTTGCCCATGCCGCCGCCGAAGCCGCCACCTGCCGGACGCTGTCCCTGAGGACGTGCTGCAGGAGCACCTGCTGCACCTGCCGGAGCGCCAGCCGGACGCTGACCGCCCTGACCGAAGCCTGCCGGAGCACCTGCCGGAGCACCTGCCGGAGCTGCGCCAGCCGGACGTGCTGCGGGACGTGCGCCACCGAAGCCACCGAAACCGCCGCCCATGCCCGGGCCGAAGCCGCCGTTTGTCATACCGTATGTGCAGACAACGATGACCGGCTTGATCTTGCCGTCGGCAATAAGGTTGTCAAGGATAAGGTTTGCGTGACCCTGGGTGAACCATGCGGTCTCGTCCTCACCCCAACCATGCTGCAGGTACAGAACCGGGTACTTGACATCGGCCTTGTCAGCATGGTATGTAGGAGGAGTATAGACGAATGCGCGGGCCAGTTCGTTGCGGCTGTCTGACCAGACAAGAATCTGCTGTACGAATCCGTGCGGGATGTTGCGCTCTGCATAGATGTCCTTATCATCGTTGGTGGGAATTTCAATACCGCTTTCCCAACGTGTTGAACCGTAATAGTTGTTGGTGCCGGGGTCATTGAATGTACCACCGTCAATTGTAATGTGATAGTAGTGGAATCCTTCTACCAGAGGTTCGCTTGTAGTACCCATCCAGTATCCGTCTTCGCCCTTTACCAGGTCGGTACCGCCGCGTGTGCCGCCAAGACCCAGACCTACAGAAACAGCCTGTGCCTGAGGAGCGTTGATGCGGAAACGTGCATAACCCTGTGAGTTTACCATCGGGTACTGCTGGTTCGGCTGGTTCATTGATGAAGGAACGAAGTCCTCCTTGATTTCAGCGTTCTGTGCTGCACAGAAACTGGCAGTCATGAGGGCTGCGCTGAAAAGAACTGTGAATTTTCTCATATTGATTTGTAATTAGGTTGATTATTTGAAACAGAGCTGTACGAACTGATACAGTGAACGGCGCCATGTGTGCCACTCGTGGGCTGTACCTTCTGAAATGTAACCGGTTGCGTTGATGCCTATCTTCTTGAGGTTCTCGGCAGCTTCCATGACACCCATGTTCTCCTTACCGCCGCAGCTCATGAACAGGACCTTGTTGGTCTTCTTGAAATCATCGTTGTTCTCAAGTTCGCCTGTGTTGAATGTACCGCCGCTGAACATGCCTACGTATGCGAATGTGGTAGGATTGGCAAGTGTTACTGAATGGGTTGTCATGCCGCCCATTGACAGACCGGCCATTGCACGGTGCTGAGGATCGGCAATTACACGGTAGTTCTTCTCGACCATCGGGATGATATCCTTGATCAGGACATCCTGGAATGCGCCGCCCATGCCGAAACCGCCGCCAAAGCCACCGAAGCCACCCTGGCGCTGGCCACCCTGAGGAGCTGCGGGCTGTGCGGGCTGAGCTGCACGTGCATCGAGACAGTCAATTACGATGATGAACGGAACAGCCTTCTTTTCGGCAATCAGGTTGTCCATGATCTGAGCGGTGTGACCCTGCTCAGCCCAACCATGCTCGTTCTCACCCATACCGTGCATGAGGTACAGTACCGGGAACTTCTTGGTGGTGTTGGTGTAATACTCATTCGGGAAATAGATGTAGCAGTGACGCATTGCCTCGGTTACTGATGACCAGTAGTAAACCTCGTTCATCGTGCCCTGAGGTACGTTCTTGACCTGCCAGAAATCCTGGTCGCCTGAAGGAACCTCGATTCCGCTGCCCCAACGGCTTGCGCCATAGTAGTACAGGCTGCCCGGATCGGGTACGCTGGCACCGTCAATGTTCAGCTGATAGTAGTGGAAGCCCTCGTCCTGAGGAGCCGATGTGCCTGTCCATACGCCATTCTCGTTTTTGGTCATTGAATAGATCTTGCCGTCGATGTCAAGTCCTACCGATGTAGCGTTGGGAGCTGAAATCTGAGCGCGGACCATACGCTGTGAATTTACCATAGGATACTGATGACCTGACTGATTGTTCAAAGCAGGCTTGAAATCCTCAGTTACATTCTCGGTTACTGAAGGAACGGTGGGGTTTCCCTGACCGCGGCCGCCGAACTGTGCATAAGCTGCAGACACTGTAACCAGTGCCATGAGTGAAAGGATAATCTTCTTCATAAATTAGTTGTAATTGGTTGAATTGACTTTTTTGAATGACAAACATACAACATTTTTTTTCAATGTTGCAATTTGGCGTATTGTTTTGTGAACAGTTCACTCCGCCCGGGTGAAACGTTCGCTTTCAGCCTTGAACATTCTGCGGGCATCCTTCAAGGTCATTCCGGTAGAGGACATTCCCAAATCCGGAATGTTGAATGACTTGAGATTATAGACGTAGAAGCGCGGACTTTTCTGCGGAAGAACAAAGGGTTTCGTCACATTCCCCTCCTGGTCGATATGGCAGAAATACGGCTTACCGTACTGTCCGTCACCGCGTTTGCTTGCAAAGACGAACCATCGGCCGTTCGATGACCAGCTGTGGTAAGTATCGGATTTGTCACCCTTGATGCAGTCAAGCGGACTTATCTGTCCGGTTTCCAAATCGAGCAGGCAAAGCGTCGATTCGGTATGGTACAACGGGAATGTGCCATAGTCCGATACCGTAAACATGAGCCACCGTCCGTCGGGCGATGCCTTAGGATGACAGGCCGATGCATTGTTTGCAGGACCGTTCCATACTGTATCGCACCTGGATCCGATGTGTCCGTTCCCGGAATCAAAATCAGCACGGACAATAGAATACTTGAGATCATTTATATTGTCAGGTAGAGACAATGTGTCCGCAACACAATAGAAAACGCTCTTGCCATCGGAAGAGAAACAGGGGAAAGTTTCCAGCTTATCAGCCCTTGCAACATGTCCGACATTGATCATTGCATTGTTATCAAAATCAGCTACAGTAAGGTCTGATGCCGTATCGTAGACTTCCATGCGATTCGCTGCCACTGAATGGAAACCAGGGACAATAATGTTGGTCGAGAAGACTCCGAAACGGCCGGATGGATGTATTTCGCCATATACCGTACCGGACAACATGCCATCGGCATTCAGGTTCAGTTTTCTGAGTCTTCCGTCACGGTTCAGAATTGCCCCTCCATGTGCACCTCTTATGTAATATAGCGACAGGTCTCCGCGCTGTTGGCCATGAACATGACAGTTCATACATGAATTGTCAGTCTTACTGTAATCGCAGATAACCGTTTCATCAAAATTTTCAATACAGCGTTCCACAATGGAGACCTCATTGAACATCTGATAAGCCGGTTCTATGAGACGATAGGTCAGGTATGGATCAATCGGGTCCGGACTGACATGAATGGTCCATGAATCGGTCACCGGCTTGCCGTTAACCGTAAGTTCTGCATTCACGATGACATTCTGACCTGCTGCGCCATCCATGAACGTTTTCCACTTACCTAATGGCCATTCGACTTCCATACCTTTAAATTTTACGGTCCTGTCTCCGATGGAGAAAACCGTCACAGCCTTTTCCGCACCTCTCACCGCATAATGGAAATTAAGCGGAGCCACATTGGCAGGCACTGTAACATCCTTATAATCAGGGTAAATAATAGCCGGGCCACAGCTCCCGTCGACTGCAGTACTGTCATAACCTTGGCTGCAGCATGTCAGTACCATGCATACGAAAGATGTCAGTATCAGGTTTTTAAGAATCTTATGCATCATGGCTCTTCTTCCATTAGGGCGTTCATGTAATAGTTCCAGTAAGTATCCCTGTAGCGCGCAGAATTCGGGAAGAAATGATTCATCCTATCAATGTCTTTGAGACTTATTCCGAATTCTGCCGCATTCCGCTCAGTCAGGCGGTCATGCTGGCTGAGCCAGATAAGCACAGCCTCATGATATATGTGCGCATCAATCATATCGTGAGAATAATCTTCCATGAACGTTTCCAGATCATATCGGAGAAGATCATGGCAAAGAAGATAATTTCTGGCTATCTCATTGGAAGGATCGGCCTCCAGAAGACCAAGCAGAACCGTCCGCATCTCATATGAGTGATGTACATAATCCTTTTTTACAAGTTCAGGCCTATTTTCCGGGCTTCCGGACTCAATATCCGTTTCACGATTTTCGGGCATCTGGCTTATGGCCCATTTCCTGTAAAACAGAGTTCCACTTAGAATATTGAGGTACTTATTTGCGGCGGCATATTGACCTGTAATAAGATTCACTTTGGCCAGACGGACAAGATAGCGGGTTCCTGTATGCTTGGGTGAAGCCTGCAAAGAAATGATTGCACTTTGTTCCGCCACCGTCATTTCACCCAACTGATACCAGGCCTCTCCGGCAAGACAGTTGGTAAAAACGGTCTGGCCTGGAGCTATGCGCAACAGCAATGTAGCATCAGCATTCTGGGAATGGTTGAAAAGCCGGTTACCCAGATTACCTTTCATAGCCTGGGCAAGGTTGTAACAGTAACTTGCCTCAACCATATACAGGTCTTTCTCCGAGAGTTCCAGAACCTTATCCCAATTCTCCCGTGCCACCTCCGCATCCAGACCTATTATCCTTTCATACTCCAGGCTGGGTAAGCTCCATAGCTTTCCATACTTGCTGTCAACAGGCGATCCGATGGCCCACACTCCGAACAGGATTGCAGGAAGTAATGACATATACAGCAGCATGGCATTCCGGAAATGCAGAATGAAAAGAACGATAAGGAGATACAGCAAAACTGCCACAGTGTATTGTGTCATATACAGATTCCCCGTCTCACGCATAAATGACCAGAAGAACACGAGCATGGCAACAACCGATGACAGCTTCTCACTGACAAGACATCGGCCAATGCGAAAAGTACATACGCCAATGGCAGTCAACAGAAAGGAGACCGTCAAAGGGCCTGCCAAAGGAAGATGAAAGAACTGTTCTAAAAAATCAGTTACAAATCTTGCAAGCCAGCCGATTCCTGAATATGTCTGGCGGATGTAGTCCCAGTCAAACAGGAACAGATTCATCTGCTCACGTCGGATCAGATGATAAGGATACGCAAACTGGAAAAAGACGAATGTCGCCAGGAAAGCCAGAGTTGTGACAACACGACCTGTTGTTCTGGAATCTGAATTGTTATTTCTGTTCATTACAATATGCAAATATGCAGAATTTGCCGTACATCTGCAATATCATCCGACTGAAAAGGAGAGGGACCGTTCATGGTCCCTCTCCAAATATTGTTTTCCCTGTCGGGAACTTCTGTCACATAATCACTTTGCCCAACCGCCAACTTGGTGGAGGTTCTTGTTTGATGTCATGACATCGCGCGGGAAAGGAAGATATTCGTATTTGCCTACGACAAAGTCCGAATTGCCTGGAACAGGATCATGCGTCACGTAAAGAACATGCTTCTTTCCAAAATTAGGTTTGTCCGGTTCTGAGAATTCGTCATGAACAGTAGGAACATTCTTATGAATACCTGACTTGTTGTAAATCTGATCCAGATCAACCTTACCCTGCTTGCTCCAACGAACCAGATCCGGGAAACGGCAGCTCTCGAACCACATCTCATACTGTTTCTCTTCCATTACGGCTTCGAATGTCAGCTTTGAACTGATCTTGCCCGAACCGGAACGCTCCTGAACCTTCTGCAAAGCAGCCAGACCCTTTGCCTCGTCCGATGAGCCGATACATGCCTCAGCGTAAAGCAGCAGAGCTTCAGCATAGCGGGCTACCAGGAAGTTCTTTTCATTTGAATTCTCACCCATACCGCTGAGAACATAGTCAGGACGGAAAGGCTGTGTACCACCTGTCAGAATCTTAGGTTCCTTCTGATATACATGGTGCTTCCACTCAAAGTACTTGCCACGGGCGAACAGACCGCCTACAGCAAGACCACGCTTCGGATCGGACTGTTTCTCTTCAAGTGATGCATCATTGAATTCCGAACCAGACCATTCCATCTCATACAGGAATTCATCTGCTGTAAGGAAACATGCCTTACGACGTGGTGAATCACCGTCATGCTGATAGAACTTCTCTGCAAAGTCCTCCTGAATGGCACCACCACCCCAGCCGTCGCTGATGTGCTGTACCGGAATTGAAAGAAGGCTCTTTACACGCCATGAGAAGACGTTGGCAACCATCCAACGGTCACGCATCACACCCTTAGCCCAACGGTTTGAGCAGAATGCGGGATCATCAATGAAGTTCGGTTCGAAAATCTTTTCCGAATTGCCGTCTCCCTCAACATGGAAATTGGTCCAGAACAGTTCGCTTGGAACAAGATCATAGTCTTTTGATTCTATAAGATTGCCAAGATACTTGCGGGCTGTAGCGGCATCGTTCTTGAACATTGCAGCTTTTCCTGCGACGAACTGAGCGAAACCGACACTCATGCGGGCTGTAGCATCCTTGTCACCTGTGCCATTACGTTTGGGCAGGAAACCTGAAGCAATTGCCTTATCGCACTCGTCGATAACCCACTGAAGGATCTCTTCCTGAGTCTTTTCATCGTTGACGGGAGGCATCTCGTCGCCTTCATATACACGGTCCATCAAAGGTGGCTGGTTCCAGATGATGGCAGTCATCATGTGCAGATATGCACGCATTACACGAGCTTCAGCAACACACTGCTTTGTGAATGAACTTTCAAAGTTCGGCTTCCTGCCTGTACGGTTTTCTGTCGTGAAGTTTGAAATCACGAGGTTTGCATGATAGATTGCAAAATAGTAGCGCTCGTATGCGGATTTCAGTGTTCCACTTGAATTGTCATACTGGAACTCATCGAAAATACGGAATGCATCGTGGTCTGTAAAATTCTTACCTGCCGAATAGATATCATCGGCTGAATAGTTCAGAATTACCTGCTCAGGGTTGTCAATACCCTCAGTTCCTGCCACCTGATCAGCGTAGTTGGCATACATATCGGCAAGTGCTGCAGCCGCATCAGCATCTGATGCATAGAAATTCTCTGTAGCGATAACACCCTTCTGGGGGATATCCAGCTTATCCTGGCAGGAAGCCAGGCCCAGAGCCAGCACTAAAGAAACGGGAATAATATATTTTTTCATATTGATAGCAATGATTAGAACGTAAGATTAACACCGAAGATGAGCTTCTGCATTGTAGGATATGAGCCCCAGTCAAGACCGGCACCGCTTGTGCTGTTGGTTGATGCGGTTTCAGGATCAAGTCCAGGATACTTTGTGATGGTAAAGAAGTCATCAAGTGAAACGTAGAGACGAAGATTGCTGATGGCAGCCTTCTTTGTAAGTTTTGACGGGAGTGTGTAACCCAGCTGAATTTGCTTGAAACGGAAGAAATTGCCCTTGAACAGGTTAGCGGTTGATGACCAGTAAACGTAGTCACCTGCAACCACTTCAGGACTTGGAAGATCTCCGTCAGGATTCTCCGGTGTTCTCGAGTTCTCCAGATAATACTTCAGATTGTTCTTGTAACCTGTGCGGTGAAGAACCGGCATGATTGAATTGCCGCCCTGGCCGTAACCGTTCAGGATCAAGTCAAAGCCTCTGTATTCGAGATCAATGTTGAAGCCGTATGTGAATGTAGGAGTTGAGTTGCCGATGAACTGCATGTCACCGGTTCCGACCTCAGTACTGCTCTTGATCACTTCCTTTCCTTCCTCGTCAAAGCCCCAATATGTAGGATTGCCGTCCTCGTCCATTCCGGCATACTTGAAGCCGTTCAGATACCATACAGAATAGCCCGGTTCAAAGGCATTGCGGATCTGGTAGTTGGTTGAGCTGGCATCGGTCTTGTATTCAGGAGCTGCACCATCGGCCAGTGAAATGACTTCATTGTGCAGAGTCGTGAAGTTGGCGCTTACATTGTAATTGAACTTGCCGATACGGTCTCTCCAACCGGCTTCGAATTCAAAGCCTCTGTTCTGGACATCACCGCCATTGCTCATTACGCTGCTTACACCGAGTTCAGGAGGAGTGGAAACACTGAAAAGAAGGTCCTTCGTATGCTTGTCATAGTAGTCCATGCCAACTGTCAGGCGGTTGTCAAGGAAACGTGCGTCAAGACCAAGGTCAACCTGCTCTGAAATTTCCCAGTGGAGATTAGGATTGGCCAGTTTGCCAGGAGCTGAACCATCGGTATTACCCGGAGTGTCAACACCATACTGATACCATGAAGAACCTACTGAAATGGTTGATGCATAAGGATATCCGTTCAGGACACTGACATTACCGTTACGGCCCCATGAAGCACGGAGTTTCAGGAAACTGAATGTCGATGAATCAAAATTGTCCTTGAAGAAGTTTTCATTGCTGATTGTCCAACCTGCTGAAACTGATGGGAAATAGCCCCAACGATTGTCCTTTGACAGTTTTGATGAGTCGAATGCGTCAGCACGGAAGTTTGCCTGCAAGCTGTAGCGGTTGTCATAGCTGTACGTCAGACGACCGAAATAAGCCAGAGAAGCGCTCCTGCTTGGAGCATTGGAAACGGTCTTTGATGCAGCGTCCTTAAGGTATGAGATATAACGGAAGTTTTCTGCATATCCCTTAAGAATATCTGTACCTGATGAACTTACATTGACACCGTCGCTGTTGGTTTCGCGATATGACATACCGGCCATTGCACCAATGCTGTTCTTTCCGATATTGAGATTGTAGTTCGCAAAATTTTCCCACTGATAGTAATATCCGTTGGTTGCGTTTGCAGAAATTGAATAGGTGGTTGAAGAACCACGACCGCCAATGTAATAAGGAGCCTGATAGCTGTGGGCATTGCTCTGGTTGAGTCTGTAACCGAGACGTGAGGTGATGGTCAGACCCTTGACCGGCATCAGGTTACCATACAGGGTACCATTAATATTGAATCCTTCGTTTGTACCGTCTGAAATGTCACGCTTTGCAAGAGCGGAACCTTCCATATCAGAATACTTTGTATTGGCAAAGAATCCGTTATCATCACCGAGGAAACGGTAGTCTGTTGCTGAAGTGCCTGCCTGACATGCATCCCATGCAGTCTTGACTTCGAGAGACATCTCTTCAGGAGTCTTCCAGTAAACCGGAGTCAGAGGATCCATAAGAAGCATCTGCTCGAATGATGAGGTATAGCCACGCTGTGAAACGCTCTTTGTCGACCACTTTTCAATTGACATGGTTGAACCGACCTGCAACCACTTGAAGATATTGTAGTCAGCGTTGATCTGAGCTGTAAGACGCTTGTATACATCCTTGTCTCCTCTTACGACACCGTCATTGTTCACGAAATTGACAGAAGTGAAGTAGTGGCCGTTGTTGTTACCGCCTGATACGCTCAGTGAATGCTGCTTGCTCCATGAAGGCTCAAGATATGCGCCTATCCAGTCTGTGTCGATTACACCACCAGTATAATCCGGATGGCTGTAGTCGAAACGCTGCAGATTGGTTGCGACATCCTTCTCGCCAAGTTCGTATGTCTTATAACGGAGGAATTCCTCACGGTTCATGACAGGGCGTCTGGTATAGTCCTGACGGGTGAACTTGCCGGTGTAGTTGACAACAGCCTTGCTCTCGTTACCGGTCTTGGTTGTGACAAGGACAACACCGTTACCGGCCTGAGCACCGTAAATGGCTGCCGATGCGGCATCCTTCAGAATTTCAATTGATTCAATCATTGAAGGATCAAGATACTGGATGCTGCTTACTTCAAGACCATCAACGACATAAAGAGGTGAGACATTGCCACCGTTAGATGAATAACCGCGGACACGGATTTCGGAAGCGCTGCCAGGAGCACCGTTATTCATGACGTTGATACCTGAAACCTTACCCTAAAGAGCGGCTGCTGCATCAGTGGTAGAAAGTGCCTTGAGTGATTCCTGACGTACAGAAGCGACAGCACCTGTCAGGTCGCTCTTCTTCTGGACACCATAACCGATGACAACGACTTCGTCAAGAAGTTCTGTGTCTTCTTCAAGAGTTACGTTGATTGTTGTCTTACCGGCAACAGCAACAGTCTGGGTCTTGTAGCCCATGAAGGAGAACTGCAGTGTTGCGTTTGACGGAACGTTGATTGAATAGTTACCGTCAATGTCGGTGACCGTACCATTCGTTGTTCCCACCTGAGCGACGTTAACGACAATCATAGGCTCACCATTAGTGTCTATGACCTGTCCCTTAACCGTCACGTTCTGCGCGAAAGCGCCTACCGGCAATGCAAGTGCAAGCACTGCGCCGATGAACTTGGTTAGCAATTTCATAAAAACAATGAGTTTTTGGTTAGTTAATTAGTTAATAATAAAGAGTTACAATTCAAATGTCCATTCCATTGCAATCACAAGGAACTGCAACCAATGCAAATTAGGACCTTTTTTCCTAAATAAGCAAATTTAATGTTACTTTTTTTCCTTTTACAAACATAGGGCATTTTTCCGTTTTAGACACACCGCTGATGAACTTTGTCAAAAGTCTCATAAACAGTCAGTAATTTGGTTAGCTAATAATGATAGTTGTTACAAATTAAGCCCCTATTTTCCTCAATTACAAATATTTACCGACGTTTTACCAATGCCGCGGACAAACGAAAACAATCCGACCAGAATGGCCGGATTGTTGGCAGAAACAGGAAATTAAAAAACCTGTTTATTTCTTGAAATTCTTCTGGGCAAGGGCGGCTTTGGCATCGGCAGCCTCGTTGGCAGCCTTCTTCACTGACAGCTTTGCGGCCTTCTCCTCTTCCTTGGTCGGTGTGAAATCACGTACCTTATAATAAGTGGACTTCGCTTCTGAGTTCTTGTCGAACAGCAGAGGATAATTGGATACGCCTACCCATGAATCGGCATCGGTCACGTTCCAGAATGTCACAACGTCAATGACATCGGCATGACGGCGCAGTACCTCGAAGAAGCCGGTATATTTGTCGTCGAACATCTTCTGCTTCTCTTCAGTGAGTTCTTCACCCTGACGGTTCATGTTCAGGCCACCGCCCATTTCACGGTTAAGACGGATGTCAAGTTCAGTGAACTGGATATGGTCAACGATTTCAGAATACTTCACGATGGCAGCCTCAATGTCCTCCAGTGACGGATCATATACATTGAAATGGCCCTGCATTCCGATACCGTCAATGGGTACACCTGCAGCCTTCATCTCCTTGACCATATTGTAGATCTTGTCACGCTTTGCCGGAACGGCCGCATTGTAGTCGTTGTAGAACAGCAGAGCGTTGGGATCGGCCTCACGCGCGAACTGGAAAGCCTTGCGGATGAATTCGTCACCGCCGGCTATTGACTTCCACTGTGAGGGACGCAGAGGATCGGTTGCATTGGCATCATCGGTAACAGCTTCGTTCACGACATCCCAGCAGTAGATGATATCGCTGTAACGCTGCATGACCGTGGTGATATGTGTCTTCATGCGGGCATAAAGCTCTTCCTTGGTGGCCTGACCGCCATTGGCACCCTGGAACATCCAGTGTCCCACCTGATTGTGCCATGCAAGACAGTGGCCGCGGAGCTTGATTCCATGCTCACGGCAGAAATCGGCAATGGCATCGGCATTCCTGAAATTCCACTGGCCCTCACTGGGCTGGACTGACTGCGGTTTGAAGTCATTCTCGGCAGTGATGCTGTTGTAGTTGTTCAAGACAATGTCAACATGCTTCTGGTTTCTCAGATTACCCATGTTGACTGCGACACCTACTGAAAAGTAATCCTTGTAGGCATCCTTCAGGCCCTTTTCCTGAGCCTGGACATTGGCGCACATGGCAACTGCCAGGGCGCAGACCGTCATTCTGAATGATTTCATGTTCTAAAGAGTTAGTTGATCAATGTTTTGCAATATATTTCTTCGCCTTGTCCTGAAGTTTGATCAGATGGTTGATGCGGTTCTCGTCACTCGGATGGGTGCTCATGTATTCCGGAACCGATGCTGACCCGTTCTGCGCCATTCTGGCCCACAGCAGAGGTGCCTGGCTTATGTCATAGCCGGCTATCGCCATCAGATACAGGCCAATCTCATCGGCCTCATACTCCTGTTTTCTGGAGAATGGAAGCAGGTAGCCATACTCGCTGCCCACTGAGAATGCGGCTTCAAACAGGGACTGGGCGTCAGGAGACACCGTCTGACCGACCGCACCGCTGGCAACCGTACCGACAAGACTCAACAGAGCCTGTTTCGACATACGCTCATTGCCGTGACGGGCTATGACGTGGCCCATTTCATGTCCCATGACCACTGCGACCATATCCGGAGTTTCCAGCATAGGCATGATGCCTTCATAGAAGACGACACGGCCGTTGGGAAGACAGAATGCATTGACTTCCCTGTCCTTGATAAGGTCAAAGCTCCAGCTTATTCCGGCAAGGACGTCCTCCTGTCCCACGCTGGCCAGATATGTCTTGAGGGCCGATGTCATGCGCTTGCCCACCTCGCTGACAGTAACGGTCCGTTTCGTGTCACTTGAGCGTACCGATGTTGCCATCAGCTCCATATACGACTGGTCTGACATGTTGAAGATGTCACTGTCCGAATAGAGCAGCAGTCTGTTTCTTCCGGTAAAGGCTACCGTACTGCAAGAAGTCACAGCCACTCCCAGCAGAAGTGCCGCAACAAGATTCAAGAACTTTTTCATACTTCTTATTTATTCTTCTGATTCCATTATTTTCCTTACCTCTTCATCGGTCTCATAAAGTCTGTCACGGCAGAACCTGATCAGTGTCCTGGCCTCTTTCAGGCGCTCGGTTATCATATCGATATCCAGTTTGCCCTCTTCAATCTGGCCGACAATCTCTTCCAGACGTTTCATTGCTTCCTCGTACTTCATATATTCCTTATTTGTGTTCCGTTATGGTTCATTTCACTTCACTCTCCACTTTTCCGTTTCCCAACATGGTGACAAGCAGGTCGCCCGGTTTCAAGTCACCGGCATCCCTGACAACACGTCCGTTACATGACGTGAGCGAAAAGCCGCGTTTCAGTATCAGTGCAGGATCGGCCGCCTCAAGCGACTTCTCCATCAGCTCCAGTCTGTGGTTCTGCCCGGTGAACATATTCTTGAGTCCGACCTGGATTCTCTTGAGCGAAGTCTCCAGGATTCCCTCCTGTCTGACTTTCAGGACGGTGAACAGCGAAGGCAGTTTCTGGGACAGAAGCTGTATTCTCTGATTTTCCCGGGTCATGCGTCCGCTGACCGATTCGCCCAGTCTGCGTGCCTGTTCCTCGAGCGCCATGGCCGCCACATAGACCCTGTTGATAAGGAACTCGGCGGCGGCAGTCGGGGTCTTGACCTTTTCGTAAGACACCAGATCGCAGACCGTATCGTCACGTTCATGCCCTATTCCGGTAATGACCGGAAGCGGGAAATTCGCTATATTCGATGCCAGATCATATGAATCGAAATAGCTGAGTTCACTCACTGCACCTCCGCCACGGATAATCACCACGACATCGAACGAATCCCTTCGTGCCGCAATTTCATCAAGGGCCGATATCACGCTGCTTTCAACCTGATCGCCCTGCATGAGTGCGGGAAACAGCCTGTGGTAGAACACGAATCCGTACATGTTCCCCTCCAGCTGATTGCAGAAGTCACCATATCCGGCAGCGGTCGCGCTTGACACCACGGCTATGCGCTGCGGTACAGGAGACAGTTCCAGACTGCGGTTCTGGTCAATGACTCCATCGGCCTTGAGCCTTTCAATTATTTCCCTGCGGCGTCTGGCCATATCGCCCATGGTGTATGTGGGGTCTATGTCATTGACCACCAGAGAGTATCCGTACAATTCATGAAAGGTCACCGATGCCAATATCATGACTTTCATTCCTACTGCCAGAGTCTGCCCTGTGGCCCGTTCGAACTTTGCCTTGAGAACAATCCATGTGTTTCTCCAGATATTCGCCTTGGCTTTGGCAAGGAATGTCCGCCCCGATTCATCCTTCTGGACCAGTTCCAGATAGCAGTGCCCGGACGGATTGATACTGCTGATTTCGGCCTGGACCCAGTATGCATCGGGCAGAGCCGAGCGCAGAGCACCCTTCACAAAGCTGTTCAGTTCAAGCAACGTATATGATTTCATAGCTGATATGGTATTAAAGATATTGGTTGATTCCCCTCTGACTGACTATTTCCGCACCTCCTATGACCCTGTCGCCACGATAGAACACGGCATACTGCCCGGGAGTTACCGCCTGGACCGTTTCGTGGAAATGCACCAGAAAACGGCCGCCTTCAACGGCATTTCCAATATGGCATGGTACTGGACGGCCATGATAGCGTATCATGACCTCCATGTCACCCTGCGGAACGGTATCCGGCTCCATGCCGGTAAAGGACAGGTTCCCCACAAGCATGCTGTCGGCATTGAGCTGTTCCGGCAATCCCAGCATCACGGTATTTCTGGCCGGATTGGTGCGTATCACATATCTGGGCTCGCCGAATGCGACCCTCAGTCCCTTTCTCTGTCCAATCGTATAGAAAGGATAGCCGTCATGAGTACCTATCACATGACCTTCGCTGTCCACGAACTTGCCCGGACCTATGGTGCTGTCAATGTCAGGCATGCGCCTGCGCAGATAACTGCGGTAATCGTCTTCAATGAAGCATATCTCCATGCTTTCACGTGACGGTATGTCAATGCCGCTTTCACCTACAAGCGCCCGAACCTGTCCCTTTGTCATTCCTCCAAGCGGGAATAACGTATGCGACAGCACGCTCTGTGGCAGTTTCCAGAGGAAATAGCTCTGGTCCTTGAGACCATCGGCTCCTCGTGACACATAATATGAACCGTCATGGCAGACAATGCCTGCATAATGTCCGGTGGCTATCATATCACATCCAAGGCGTCCGGCCCACTCCGTCAGAACCCTGAACTTGAAACGCGGATTGCATTCTATGCATGGGTTCGGCGTCATACCGTCAAGCCATGAGCGGACAAAAGGAGCGGCCACATCACGTTCAAAGCGTTCCCTCTCATCGGCAACATGATGTTCCATGCCAAGTTTCCCGGCCAGAACACGTGCATCGCTGACGTATGCCGGTTCGTCACAGCCACTGCTGTCAGCAAGTCCGATGTCGTTGTTGCGTATGGTCAGTCCCAGAACCTCATGGCCCTGTTCCTTAAGCATCAGACAGGCTGCCGTGCTGTCCACGCCTCCGCTCATTCCAACCAATACCCTCATTCCTGCTGTTCCTGTTCTATGTGGCAAAGCACTATCCTGTCACCGGCCTCAAGTACCGTCTCGCCATTGGGTATTATATTGGTTTCGCCACGTTTTATCATCACCACCACACCACGGTCATCACGGTCATAATCCTTCAAGCGCCGGCCTTTCCACCGTCCGTTTTCCTTGACTGTATGCTCTTCAAGATAGTTGCGGTTGTCCTCAAACGATTTCGTGATTATCACGACACGGTCTCCGGCCTCAAGTACAGTATCCCCACGAGGCTGGATTCTCTGCTCGCCACGCACCACCATGACAATCAGGATATTGCGCGGAAGTCCCAGATCCTTCACAGCCTTTCCGTCCCATGAACTGCCGCCTGTTATGTCTATACGGCTGAACTGGGCATTGGTATTGTCCGTGAAGTCGTTGAAGGTTTTCATCACATCTTCTCCGTCATCGGTCATATCCAGTTTGCCGGCAACGAACGGGATAAGCGTACCCTGCAGCGAAATTGACAGCAGTACCAGACAGAACACTATATTGAAGATGTCATGTTCCTGGATCACAGCCGGATCCGATGTGGCGAAAATGGCAAACACGATCGACGCAGCCCCCCTCAGACCGACAAACGATATGAGGGCCTGCTGTCTGAGACTGTACCGGCCGCCTTTGCGGAAGAACGTCAGCACGGCATTCACGGCAGCAGGACGTGCCAGGACCAGCATGAACACGAATATTGCAAGTGCCGGAAGTATGGCCTTGTGAAGCATTGCCGGGCGTGCCAGCAAGCCCAGCATGAAGAATATTATCACCTGCATGAATCCCGTAAGGCCGTCAAAGAAGGCCACGAGATCCTTCTTGAACCTGAGGTCGGCATTGCCCATTATTATTCCGGCCAGATATGCGCTCAGGTAGCCGTTTCCGCCCACCAGATCAGGCAGTGCGTACGACAGCACCGCAACACCCAGCACGAACAGTGAAGCGTATGATGACGACTGGTGTTTCATCCGTGACATGACATGTACCGCCCCGCGGCCTACAGCCCATCCCAGCAATGCGCCGAAAACCAGTTGGGCCACAAGCATCCACGCCATCTGTCCGCCGGTGGCATTTCCGCGGCACACCTCCATCATAATGGCAGTCAGCATATATGAGAACGGATCGTTGCTTCCGCTCTCGACCTCAAGCAGCGGAGCGGTTCCTGCCTTCAGTCCCAGTTTCCGTCCCCTCAGTATTGAAAAGACCGATGCAGCATCGGTCGAACTGACCACGGCACCGAGCAGCAGGGATTCGTTCCAGCCCCATCCCAGCACAAGATGGCAGAACAGTCCGGTGAGTCCTGCGGTCAGAACCACGCCGACACTTGCCAGCAGTCCCGATTCGACGGCAACGGTACGGGCAGTTTCCCATCGGGTGCCGAAACCGCCATAGAACATGATGAAGATGAGCGCCACCGTACAGGTCTCACTGGCGAAGTCGCGGTCATCAAAATGTATGGGGAAGAGTCCGTTGTTTCCGAACACGATGCCCATCAGTATGAACGCGAGCAGGGTCGGAACACCTATGCGCAGGGAGACGTGATCCAGCCATACGCACAGCAGCACCACAATCCCCAGCAATATCAGAAACAGGGTCATATTCATCATACGTGCAAATGTAGCACAAAATAATCACTTGCAGAAATATTACCTTTCGCAGATTTCAGCGGTTGAACGGAAGCCGCCACGACTCTGGCGGTGGAACGGAACCGCCACGGCCGGTATGGCGGGGATGTGCCGGGCCTTGCGTTCCGTGACCGGCGTGCGCGTCTCTGCGGCCGGGTCCACGGAACTCGCTACGCTCAGACAGCCGCGGCCCTTTACGGCCTTCGTTCCTTCACGCTTTTCCGGTCACTCCACGATGGCCCGTCCCATTCCCCGCCACACCGTCCTGTTGTGGCGGTTCCGTTCCACCGAATGCTGCCTTCCAGTCCGAATGCTGCCTTCCAGTCCGGAGCATGACTGTGAGTGAAGGTGGTGGACGGTAAACCATTTCATCAAGAGCAATCGTGGTGAACCATTTCAAGAAACCAATCGTGACGGAATATGGCGTTTTTGTCACGATTGCTTTGGCGCCAATAGCAAGGCACAACACATGGAAAATGGCTCGCACCTGCGTACCCCCGCCAGAAGGCTCCTGAGCGGGTTTTTCGTTGTGCGCTTGAAAGTGCGCCCGCGAGCTACCCGTTCAGTAAACCATTTCAAGAAATCAATCGTGACGGAACATAGCGTTTTTGTCACGATGCCGTGCAAATTATGCTGGATTGGCTCTGATTTATTGCCGAAATGGTTGAAATCTTTCAGGTGAAACGGCAGCTTTTTCAGGAAAAGAGCCAGGCATTTCAGTAAAAACGTCAGCATTTCAGTACAAGAGTAAAGTATTTAAGTACAAGCGTCAACTGTTTCCAGGTGAAAAGACAACCGTTTCAGTGGTGAGAGTCAACGAATCCAGTAGTGGAACATTACTGTGATTTCCTAAGAACACGCCTACAGGTACTCCGGGGGCAGGAAAAGGTACTGTGTCTTTCAGTTGTCAGTTGTCAGTCGTCACTCACACGATACTATAGTGTAGTGTATATTTAAAGTTCAGAACCCGCATATATGGTATGTTCCTCTGAGTGACTGACAACTGAAAGAACTGAAAGAACTGAAAGTTTGGAAAAGGGGCGCCAATTACGGGTGGTTCAAAATACGCGCCCAACTGGGCCGGATTATTTTTCCAACTGGGAAAATTATTTTGCCCAGTCAGAATCCGGAATCCGGGACAAGACTGCACGGAATCCGGAACAACTATTGACTTTGGCTGAATGCGGTTGTATCTTTGTGACGTCTTCTGAAGGAAACCCTTCAAAGGCAGGTTGTTACATTTGTGCATTCCAATCAATGAAGGAATACCTGCGCAAGTATCAGAAGGAAGGTTACAACTTTGTTGAGAAAAAAAGCACTACCTTTGCACGCTGAACAGAAAAATGGAAATGGCAGAATTGAAAACGCCCCAGGAACTGGGGACCGAGAATATTGGAAAACTGCTGATACGCTATGCCGTACCGGCAATTGTCGCCATGCTGGCATCATCGCTCTACAACATAGTTGACCGTGCATTCATAGGACATGGCGTAGGATCCATGGCACTTTCCGGCCTGGCCGTTACCTTTCCCCTCATGAACCTGTCGGCCGCACTCGGTTCAATGGTGGGAGTCGGTTCAGGTACAATGATATCGCTCAAACTGGGACAGAAGGACAACCGCAGCGCCCAGCTTCTTTTCGGCAATGCCATAACCCTGAACGTGATTATCGGTATCGCCTTCGGTGCATTGGCACTGCTGTTCCTTGACCCCATCCTGAAACTGTTCGGAGCCACAGAAGCCACAGTAGGATATGCAAGGGAATACATGACCATCATTCTGATAGGCAACACCTTCACGCATCTTTATTTGGGCACGAACAGCGTCCTCAGGGCTGCAGGAAAGCCCAACAAGGCCATGGCTGCCACAATAGGCACCGTCCTGCTGAACACATTCCTGGACTGGCTGTTCATAATGGTATTCCATTGGGGCATCAAGGGTGCGGCCATTGCTACGGTCATATCACAGGTGCTGGCATTCATCTGGCAATGCACCCAGCTGTCGGACAAGAGCGAACTGATCCATCTGGAGAAAGGCATTTTCCGTCTGCGCGGGGATCTGGTACGCAACATGCTGACCATCGGCCTTTCACCTTGTCTCATGAACGCGGCGGCATGCCTTGTAGTGCTGCTCATCAACCGCGGCCTGCTGTCATACGGAGGCGACATTGCCGTAGGCGCCTACTCCATCATCAACAGCATGGGATTCCTGTTCGTGATGGCAGTCATGGGATTCACCCAGGCCATGCAGCCTATTGCCGGCTACAACTACGGTGCCCGTCACTACGGACGTGTGCTCAGCGTATTCCACAAGACCCTGCTCTGCGGAACCATTGTCACCACAATCGGTTTCCTGATCAGCGAACTCATGCCGGACCTGTGCATAGGCATTTTCACCAACGATTCCGAACTGGCAGCCATTTCCCGTCACGGCATGAGAGTCAATTTCCTTGTCTTCCCGCTGATAGGGTCGCAGATTGTAATCTCCAACCTTTTCCAGAGCATAGGAATGCCCGTCAAATCCATAATCATGTCCCTGTCACGTCAGGTACTCATGCTTATTCCGCTGCTCATAATACTTCCACGGTTCTACGGAATAGACGGAATCTGGTACAGCATGCCCATTTCCGATGCCCTTTCGGTCATACTGGGCTTTGCATTCATCATTCCTCAGGAAAGGAAACTCAAGTCAATGGCTCAACAAGAAAACAATCAATGATATGGACAGACATTTTGCAATATGCATAGGCCGGCAGTTCGGCAGCGGTGGCCGCACCGTGTCACACGACCTGGCCGCCATGCTGGGAGTGAACATCTACGACCGTACGCTCCTTGAAAGTGCCGTAAACGAAACCGGTTTCAACAGTGAACTGTTTGTCAAGGCCGATGAGTCCAGCCGTCAGGGACGCGGCATACGTTCCCTGTTCATGAACCATCTGTCAGGTTCCCATACAGGACACGGCACAGGCAGCAACTTCCTGAGTGACGAATCGGTGTTCGGCATGCAGAGCGACATAATCCGCCGCATCCACGAGCAGGAGAGCTGCATCTTCGTAGGCCGATGCGCAGACTATGTGCTGCGCGACAGCGACCGTCTGCTGAGTGTATTCCTGACTGCAAGCCGTGATTTCCGCATAAGCCGTCTCACTGCCCATGGCGATACCACCGCACGTCAGGCCGAAAGCATGATTGACGAGGCCGACCGCAAGCGCAGTGCCTATTTCAACTATTACACCGGACGCCGCTGGTCTGACCCGTCCAGCTATGACATCTGTCTCAACACATCGGCCTTAGGACTTGACCGCTGCACCGAGATCATAGCAGACCTGGCACGCAGTAAGTTCTCACTTGATTGATTTTACGCCTGGCGAAATGAAACGGATAGGCATTCTGTCCGACACCCACGGCTATTGGGATGACCGCTATGCCAACTTCCTGAACGGTTGCGATGAGATCTGGCATGCCGGCGATATGGGCTCGTACGTCATTGCACAGCAACTGGAACAGATTGCGCCATTGCGCGCCGTATGGGGCAACTGTGACGGACAGGACGTCCGCCGCGCCTTCCAGGAGATATACCGTTTTCGTGTGGAAGAGGCCGAAATCATGCTCAAGCACATAGGAGGCAGTCCCGACCACTATGACCACAGCGTACGCCAACAGCTTCTTGACGAGACTCCGGACCTCTTCGTATGCGGTCACTCCCACATACTGAAAGTCCAGCATGACCGCAAGATGAACATGCTTTTCATCAATCCCGGAGCCGCAGGCCTGCAGGGATGGCAGCAGGTCCGCACCCTGGTCCGCCTTGACATTGACGGTAAGAGTTTCCAGAATCTGGAAGTACTTGAAATAAAACGCTGATTCCGGATTTAACATCCAGGAATTTTTGAACTATCATTCTTGTGGACACATTATTAACCTTTTAATAACATTCAAAATGAAGAAGTTTTTGTTCGCAATTGCAGCCGTTATGGTTTCGACAATGAGTTTCGCCCAGGGTTTCGGTGGCGGTTTCGGTGGTGGTTTTGGCGGTGGCCAGCAGATGGATCCCGCTGAAAGAGCCAAGATGCAGGCTGACCGTCTCAAGGAGCAGCTGGAACTGACTCAGGTTCAGTATGACTCAATCTACAACTACTATGTTGCCAATGCAAAGGCTCAGGCCAAGCGCATGGAAGAAATGCAGAACGGTGGCGGCATGCCTCAGGATATGGACATGCAGGCTATGATGGAGCAGATGCAGAAGCAGCGTGCAGAGCAGGAAGCAAAGCTCAAGTCATTTCTGACCGATGATCAGAAGAAGAAGTATGACGAAGCTCAGGCAAAGCGTCGTGAGCAGATGCAGCAGAACGGCGGCGGCTTCGGTGGAGGCTTCGGCGGCGGTATGCCCCAGGGCGGCTTCGGCGGCGGTATGCCTCAGGGCGGCTTCGGTGGCTTCGGTGGCCCCCAGAACTGATTCCGGACAGCACAACACTGACAGAAAGCCGGGTTCCACAACGTTGGGACCCGGTTTTATTTTGTACAATACAGGTTTTGGATGCTGGAAGGGTGGCTTTGAATGAGGGGAAAAGGCGGTCAGTGGAAATTTAGTGGGTGAAGCATAGATTGAAACTGCTTTAATCATCATCATGTTCTTCCCATCCCGTCAGTTCCTTGCTATCATTCTACATCAGCCATTCCGTGAGCAAAATAGGGTTATCCACTCACCGCAGTTATTCAAATGGTTCGCTCGTGCGTAAGACCCGTGTGATTGCTCACCGCGAGGGAACGTATTCTTGTTCCGTGAGCGAATCGGGGCCATCCACTCACCGCGGTGTTCCAAATGGTCTGCCCGTAAGTGAATCCCGCGGGATTGCTCACCGCTAGGAAACGTATTCCTGTTCCGTGAGCGTTTGGCGGCGTGCCACTCACCACGGTGTTTACGTATGAGCACCCCGTAAGTACCCCCATGCCAATATCACCTATTACGTAAAACTCTACCATTCCCCGATTTCCTTCTGATGACATATAAAGGGTTTCGAACAGGTTACGCTTTCCTTTACCCTCCAGCTGATTGTCTCTATAACATATTTTGCTTACCCCTATGTAACCCTTGTTGTCTTCAAGCCGGGTCCATCTGCAGTTCTCACATAATTCCATCATTTCCTGTACCGCTGGAATTCTCCAGGCATAACCCCACCAGTAACGGGCGGCATCGTCCTCCATATCCAGACTGCCAGTTCTGTCGTATTTGGTAGCAACACCATCTTTGGGTGACCATTTGTAATTGTCACTGGTGTAAGAGCCCTTTTCCTGAGTTTCACCCCAACTGAAGTAGCTTCCTGATTCATATTCGTCATCTGCTCCCAGATTGCAGGTCGCCCACAAAACAGACAGGCCAAGATCCACATATCCGTGATTCTTTGCACGTTCCTTTTCCACATCTGTCAAAAGAGGCACATTAGGTTGAGGGAACAGTTCGGCATGAATTATATATTCTGCAAGCCGCTCTGCTTTTATGATTCCCACTTTGGTGGTATCATCTGCCAGGTCCGTTCTGGCATTGAAGACAGAATAACGTCTGGTCAGGTCCTTATCACATATTGCAATCAACGCTCCGTCTTTTGTCTGCGGCAAAAGAGTATGTGCTACATACGGTTAGAAGCACAGTAATGACAAAATCAATATTTAAAAATAATTTTAGCATGACGGCGATTTTTCCACAGCACGACTAATTTACTCTTGAAGTTCTGGTGGAAACGGCTCTCACAAAAGCGTCCGCACCTGGCCAACTGGGTGAAGTCCTTACCGAGTCATTGGGATAATCTGGCCAAACTGATTCCATGGATATGTGGTCTTGTACTTATCAATTGCCGATGCAGGCACATGAAGTGTCGCCTTAAATATGGGTGAACAGTCGACAGTTATTTTATTGACACCATTTGGAACGGCCTCAGCATAACAGAACACATCCTGTAACCTCCAGCAACTGTCGAATGCCTGGGCATTTATTTGCCTGATACCTTTTGGAATGTTTATGCTTGTGAGGTTACTGCAGGTATTAAAAGCCCGACCAATAGTTGTCACACTTCCCGGAAGTACTATGTATGTCAACCTATTGCAATTATTAAAAGTATCATCTTCAATGACAGTCACACCTTCCGGGACAGTTATTCCGGTGAGGCTGGTGCAATCGGAGAAGGCGCTGTTCCCTATGCTTGTCACACTACTTGGGATGGTTATGCTTGTCAGGTCGCTGCACGAGGCGAATGCACTGCGTCCAATAGAGGTCACACTTTCTGGAATGACTATGCCGGTAATGCCTGTACCTGCCATTCTGAAATCTTCAAACCAAATTTCTTCTTCACCTTCAGGGATGTTTACGAAGAATCTGTAAAAATAATCGAAGGCATGATCTCCTATGCTTGTCACACTATATATCACTCCTGAATAACTGACATTGTCAGGAATAACAATATTTCCAGATAAATGGTCTAATGTCCAAGTTACTGAAGCGGTTTTTGCTTCTTCGTCCAATATGTAATTTAATCCATCAATGATGACGGTTTCAGCCTGCATATTCGCTGTGAAGAACAAGCAGAAAGACAACAAGAATAGGATGCGTTTCATACGAGCTTTTTTACGTTATGAAAACCGGTTATTCAACCAACCTCACTGATAATCAGTGGCAAGTTAAAGAAAAAAAATCATCAACGCACAAGAAAGAGCAAGAAAACATTCGCTTCGGGACATTATGGATGCAATTCTTTACACGGGCATGACAGGCTACCAGTGGAGACTTCTTCCCAGAGAATTCGGTCCTTGGCAGACGGTCTATTACTATTTTCGCAAGTGGAAACTTGAGGGTGTCTTTGACGACATCATGGATACGCCTCATCCTCTCGTGCGCAGACTTGCCGGCAGGGAAGAGAGTCCCGACATGGGAATCATTGATTCCAGAAGCGTAAAGACTTCCCACTATGCCGACCCTTCCTGCTAGGGTATTGACGGGAACAAAAAGGTCAAAGGACGCAAGGAACATATTGTGGTTGATACACTTGGACTTCCAATGGAAGTAGCCGTCCATGAGGCTGACATTCATGATAACAAGGGTGCCCCGAAGGTAATCGAGAGACTTGAACACAAGTTTCCCCGTCTTGTCAAGATACTGGCTGACGGCGGCTATCGCCGAACACTAGGTGACTGGGTAGCGAAGAAATTCGGATGGACGACGGAGGTGGTTCTCAGGCCAGAAGAATGCCCATCCAAATTTCCGGTCCTGCCGAAACGATGGATTGTGGAACGTTCCCTCTCCTGGCTGGAGAACTTCAGACAACTCACCATTGACTACGAATTCCTGGCAGACACAGCCGAAGCGATGGTCCAACTGGCCTTCACGCAAATTATGCTTAACAGATTTTTCCAATGATTTCAAAACAGGTTCTTAATATCGATCAAAAACTTCACTTATTAATATTTCTCCCCCAATAGCATTGTCAACATCATTATTGAAGTGAGCTCTCAAATCCATATTATCGTAAAGGTCACTTGTAACAAACTTGTTTTTCCTGACCACAGAACTGTCAATTGTGCCATATGAAAGGACAAAACCAACATCGTTAGAAGTTGGAGAATATACCATTCTCTCTGACCATTCATGAGTCCGGTCCATATCATTAAACTGTTCAGTCAGTCTGCGTACTGCAGCAGTCTTGGATAATGCAGACGTCGTATCAGCATTCATTATTGAAACAACAACTGATTCCACTATATCAGTCAATAATCTGCAATTGGAACTGCTGCTTTGATGACATTTTGCAGCAATTCCCATTGGGTTGATCAGTTCAAATGTAATACCATTGTCTGATTCCATTGCCGATGCCGGTTCCCGGGCAGACAATATTGCTGCATTATACAGCTTTTTCATATCGTTGCAGAATACGGCACCGACCGTCAATTCAAAACAGATAATGTCGTCACCATCAAAACCATCAGCTGTCCATATTACTTCACAATGATCATCAAAGAGCAGAAGAGCATAATATGGTGAATCGAGTGATGATACAATACACGTATAAGCCACATTGTTATTACAGGCTATTACATAATGATTGACAACATCAATATGAAACTTGCTGTCCGATCTTTCAAAGACAGGTTCCAGACGTTCCTGTCCAAACGAGATGCAAGGGAAGAACAACGATACGAGTCCAATTAACAGAAAGGTTTTAATCATCTACAGTTTGATATTTAATGCCGCTAAGATATTCATTATAATGAGAGAAATGTTTCAATAGTTCATCTTTTGTAACAACATATTTGCAACATCCTGCTGACAGGCATTCGGTTTTTCCGCTGCGGACCGGAAGGCGCGGAAGGCCGTATCGTGGAAAGACCGGAAAAGACCGGACGGATTCCATGCCGTGAAGAAGCACGGCTGTCCGAAGCGGCGAAGCCGCAAGTTCCGTGCTTCAGGCATGAAATCCGTCCGGGCCGGTCTTGGAACGCTTAGGCCCCCGCACCTTCCGGTCTGCAGCGGAAAAACCGCGATGGATTTTTTTGCCAATAAGAATAATTCCCTACCTTTGGAACCATGCGCAGATACATCATGCTGATACTGGCCTCCCTAATGTGCCTGCAGTCCATTGCCGACAAAAGGAACAGGGACAATGCCGTCGCCGTAACCGACAGCAAGGAAGCCGTTGACCCGCTGATGCGGCTTGCCGGCAACATTCATCAGTTCAATGAGATATTTCCGCAGGAAAAGGTATATCTGGAATTTGACAATACCGCCTATTTCCAAGGCGAGGTCATCTGGTTCAAGGCATTCGTCACACATGCCACGACTCTGAAGCGCGGCCCCAGCAAGGTGCTTTACGTTGACCTGATAAGTCCCGGAGGACTCGTATTGGAACGACTCAAGCTCAAGGTGACAGCCGGACAGGCCGATGGCTGTTTTCCACTGCAGGATGTCTCGACAGGCCAGTCCAGGGAAAAGCGCGGAATGATCAACTACCCGAGCGGATATTACGAAATCCGCGCCTATACGCAGAACATGCTGGATTTTGATCCTGACGCCATGTTCACACGCGTATTTCCAATCTACACGCGGCCCAAGCATTACGGTGATTTCGACAATTCCAGTGTTGTCGAAGAGAAACATCCGGAAGTGCAGCCTGTCCGTCCCGAATCGCAGGATCCGGACCGTAAGATCAACGTTTCATTCTACCCCGAAGGCGGACAGCTCGTTGTCGGTCTGCCGGGCAAGGTCGCATTCAAGGCAACAGGACCGGACGGCAACGGAATTGACGGCAGCATCATGCTTCCCAAAAACGGAAGCGATGATTCTCAAGTCCCTGTAATTCACGATGGAATGGGCGTTTTCGAGTGGACTCCTACCGGTACGGCCGGTTCTTCCATGCGTTTTGTCAATGCCGATGGAAAAAACCGCCGGTTCAGTCTTCCACATGCTGTGAGAAGCGGTTATTCCATGATGGTGGCCCAGAACAGCGACTCCACGCTGAAGGCCCGAATCTACCGGACTCCGGACCGTACGGAAGAAGCCTTGGGGCTGGCTGTCTCCTGTCGCGGCGAACTGATTCATTTTGACCGCATTGACGGCAAGGACAGCGTCATGCTTGACATTGACTGCAGCAGCTGGCCTATGGGAGTGTGCCGCATGACTCTGTATTCGGAACAGGGCGAGATAATGTCATCCCGAAGCCTGTTCCACAACAACAGCAATTTCGAAGGACCCCAGCTTGAAATCATTCAGGACAGCATCACGCATACCGCATTCGGAGCGCAGAGCATAGGACTCAAGCTCACTGACAGCGACGGCGAGCCGCTGCATGACAGGTTCTGCATATCAGTACGCGACCCGCATGACTACGGCAACGGAAACACGGACAATCTGCTGACTAACCTGCTGTTGGCATCGGACCTCAAGGGTTACATACGCGACCCCATGTGGTACTTCGAGTCCGATGACAGTCTGCACAGGCAGTCGCTGGACCTGCTGACACTTGTCCAGGGATGGGAACGCTACACCTGGGAATACACCACAGGCCAGCGCGATTTCCGTGAGCGCCACCGCATTGAAGACAGTCTCACGGCCAACGGATGGGTTCTCAGTTTCTTCGACAGGGAGCCGGTTGAAGACATAACGGTGCTGGCCAGCGTGGTGCCTCAGGACAAGACAAAGTTCGAAATGTTCGAATACCTTACCGACACCCTGGGATACTACGGTTTTGACCTTACCGACTTCTATGA
Source organism: Bacteroidaceae bacterium (assembly GCA_024398615.1). Lineage (GTDB taxonomy): Bacteria > Bacteroidota > Bacteroidia > Bacteroidales > Bacteroidaceae > Colenecus. Next base: position 2,286 of record JAKSIU010000002.1, on the reverse strand, counting down.
GAAAGCCAAAATGAACATCAGTCTGGTGTCACACAGGAAAAGCGGCAAGGTGAAGCACAACAGCAGAACCAGGATACAGATGGAACGTGCGCAGATGCCAGACATACGCCCGTATGACGCTTTGGAAAAGGACCTGCTCGAGCAGAACTGGAAGCGCTACGACCCATCGGCCGAGCAGAAGAAAAAGTCCGATGAAAACACCCCGACCGTTCTGTTTGACACCCTGGGAATCCTGCTTGACGAGGTCGATATTGTCGAGAAGCGCCAGTTCATTGACTATGACACATATAATGCCCTGGATGCACAGGCCGACACCGAACTGGAGCTTGATATGGGCGAATATTCCAGCGATGTGTTCCAGTACCTGCTCGACCACGGCTACAACTTCTACCAGCCGGTATTCTACTATGTCCATGACCAGCAGAAGGTTCTTGACAAGAAGCCCTTTGACTCCCCCACTGCAATTGACATGATCGATGTCAAGAGCATCATTGTCTATGATGATGCCATGTACATGAAGCATATCAACGAGCTTGCTCCGCTTCTTGAGGAATACCACCGCAAGCATATGGACATTGACTACTTTGTACAGCTCGAGTCCGACTGGACCCGTTACCGTCTGGTCGACATTCTCATAAAGAACGAGAACGAGCTGCTTTCATACAAGGACATAAGGAACCTGAGCAAGCGTACTACCACCATTGACGGCTTCTCGCGCAAAATCGAATTCTACAGTCCGCAGTATCCCAATGGTCCTGTCATGGGTGACATTGACACACGCCGCACCATCTACTGGAATCCCAATGTGGTGACCGACCAGGAAGGCAAGGCGACCATCCGATTCTACAACAACAGTTTCTCCACACAATTCCAGATCAACGCAGCCGGAATTACCGGTTCCGGTACGCCGTACGTCCATTCCGGAGTGTATTGACCGACACCTGCAGTGTCAGACCTGCAGTGTCAGAAAATGCTGCAGCCTATGAGTATCATGAGCTGTGCCGTCAGTATGCGCAGGAACATGGACAGCGGATACACCGTTGAATAAGCGACTGCAGGAGCATCGTGCTGGGTCTGTGCATTGGCAAAAGCCAGGGCCGGAGGATTCGTACTGGCACCGGCTACCAGACCTATAATGCTGAAATAGTTCATGCCATACTTCTTCCTGGCCACAAGAGCTGTAATGAAGACCGGTATCACGGTTATCAGCAGACCGGCCAGCATGAATATGAGTCCGTCACCGCTCATCACGGTTTCAACGAAGGTCGCGCCCGACTTGAGTCCCACGCTGGCAAGGAACAGTGCGATACCGACCTCGCGGAGCATCATGTTAGCACTGGCCTTGGTATAGGTCACCAGTCCCAGCTTATAGCCGAAACGGCTTATCAGGATTGCCACAATGAGAGGGCCTCCTGCCAGACCGAGCTTCATGGGAGTGGGAATTCCCGGCAATGCGATAGGAATGCTTCCCACCACAACACCGAGCAATATGCCTATGAACAGAGTGGCTATGTTCGGGACATCCAGTCTCTTCATCTCATTGCCGAGACGTTTTGCAACAGCGGCCACATTACCTTCCTGACCTACAACAGACAGGCGGTCTCCAATCTGAAGCACCAGGCTTGACGAAGCGAACAGCTCGCTGCCCGAACGCATGACACGTGTAATTGTAACATCGTATATGCTGCCAAGATGCAGCTGTCCCAGCGTCTTGCCGTTCACCTTATCCTTGGTAATTACAATCCTGCGGGACACAAGCGGTTCCTGACCACGTGCGTTATCCCAGTCGACATCGACAGGAACGCCCAGAATGGTCTGTATAGGTTCGGCATCGTCCTGCGAGCTTACCACACACATCTGGTCTCCCATGTGAACCACGCTGTCCTTGTGTGGAGTCTCGACCTTACCCTCATGACGCAGGCGCGAGCAGATGAATTCGCGGTTTGTAATGCGGCGCAGTTCCAGAATGGTCTTTCCGTCCAGACGTTCGTTCTGCATCTCAATATACTGGCGACATGGCGTGACACTGGGATCCTCCTGCTCCAGACTGGCCAGCTGTGCATCTTCGGCATCGGATTTAATTTTACAGATAGCCTTTACGATCATAGGAACCAGGATAACGCCCAGTACCGCAAGGGGATACGCGCAGGCATAGCCGCTGGCAATATCCACCCCGGTCATGCCGGTCTGGTTCAACGCCTCCTGGGCGGCACCAAGGCCCGGAGTATTGGTAACGGCACCGCTCATGACTCCCACCAGCATGGCAAAGCTGCGGGCATCGCGCTG
>JAKSIU010000019.1 GCA_024398615.1 Bacteroidaceae bacterium | reverse complement strand
GACACGCGCTGTTTTTGCTTATAACTAATTTACTAACAATATATTACAAAGAACTATTTTGATTTTCTTTGGACACTAGTGATTTGAATTATGAAAAAAAACGTTTTATCCATTATTTTCATTGTCCTGGGCATTATTTCGCTTTATGCGCAAGATAACAGATTCAGTTTCAACCTTGAAATGGGTTCGTTTTACGGACTGAAAGACAAAAGTGACTATTGGGATTATACCCGTGATGACCTGGACCTGGGCGGTGCGAGTCTTCATTTCACAGCATATTACAACATCAGTGATAGAATGTCAGCCGGACTTGGAATAGGGTTGGACAAATATACCAACTTTGATTTCAATACATGTCCAGTATATGCGTCATTCCGATATGAGCCCCTTGAAAACGCCCAAAATCTGGCAGTGTTCGCTGACCTTGGGTATGGTCTGAAAGGCGGTGATGCAGATTTTGCCAAAGGAGCCATGTCAGATATAGGAGCCAGCTATACATGGCATTTCTGCAAAAAGATGGGACTGGTTCTCAAGCTTGGATATAATCTGAAATTCGCCAAGACTCAGGAAAAATTTGATATGGAAGAATACATGAAGGATGAATCTTCCCATTATTTTCCAAATAGTTTTGTTCAATACAGTTATTTTGACCATACCCGACAGTCCCTGTTCCTTGGAGCAGGATTGGAATTTTAAGAAGCAGTCTTCTTGACGATCTTGAAGATCTTGCCGGGCAGGCTGGTTATCAGGATGATGCCCAGGACTATTGCAGCAGTGGCACCGAGAGCTGCCATACCGGTCGACAGGGCCCTGCCGTATTCCTTGATTACCAGGAAATAGGTTGTCCAGTATATTCCTGCACCGGGAATGAGCGGAAATATGCCGCATATTTCAAAAACGGTCACCGGACACTGCTGTCTTACTGCCATGAATCTGGATACTATCACAACGACAAGCGTTGCCACGAATGTCGCTTCTATCATGCTGGCACCGGCACAACGGGTCATCAGCAGATAGGTTATCCATCCTGCCACACCGCAGATTCCCACATTGAGATACTGGAGTCTCTGAACGCCGAACAGTACCCCGAATGCGGCCGTGCCCAAAAGCGCGGCTGCTATCTGGACAGGCCATACTGCCGTCAGTGCATCGGTCTTCATGACATCGGGCTGGACGAGCTCGACACCAAGTCGGGATGCCGCGAGAAAGGTTATGGCAACTCCGGCCGCTATGGAGAAGAATACCATCATGGCATCGAGCAGACGGGTGAAGCCTGCTATGTAATCCTGGTTGGCCAGATCCCTGATTCCATTGGTGAACGCCACTCCCGGAATGAGGGGAATGATGGCACCTATTATCATGTTACCCATTCCGCGTCCGAATCCGACCTGCATGAAGATTACACACAGAGCCGTCACGAACATGCTGCACAGAATATTTGCTGTTATTTTCGACATTCTGGCCGGCAGTACCTTGAGAACGACAATATACAGAAGGATACCGGCCACAAGAGAAGCCAGACAGTCGGCAAGACTGCCTCCGAATATTGCACAGAATGCCGCACTTCCTATTCCTGACGCAAGCACCTGCTCCCAATCAGGTTTCGCTTTCAGATTACGTATGCGTTCCAGTTCCACTGACGCTTCATCAAGGCTGCATACACCTTTTCCTATACGTCTGGAAAGATCGTTCACAAGAGCCACTTTCTCTAGTCTGGTACCCTTGAACGGAATATACCTCACGTTAGAATAGCTTGTTCCTCCCGAAGTCAGAATACCGTTGCTTAGCACAAAGAAATTGCCGGAATCGACTCCGAAGTGACAGGCGATGCGTTCCATGGTCTCCTCCACACGGAAAATCTCCGCACCGTTTTCAAGCATGATCTGGCCTGCGGAAACAGCCGTCTCCATCACTCTGGCCAGATACTCGTCATTACTTCTGTCGGAAGTATCCATAAATATGACAGTTGCGGAATCAGCCTTTCTTGACCGGGTCGCAGGTAAAGCCCACGCCCAGTTTCTTGAATATCTTGCGGTCAACTTCACTCAGAAGGACGGTACAGTGAACCTGACAGCCTCTAAGTTCGGGAAGTTTCTCCAAAGCCCGGCGGCAGTTGTCGTCATGGATGCTCAACATGGACAGAGCCACCAGGACCTCATCAGTATGCAGACGCGGGTTCTTTCCGTGAAGATATGACAGTTTCGTGGTCTGGATAGGTTCAATCATGTTCTGAGGAATCAGTTTTATGTCATGCGGAATACCGGCCAGATGTTTGGTGGCATTGAGCAGAAGTGCCGCACAAGGTCCGAGCAGCGCAGTTGTCTTGGCTGTTATTATGGTTCCGTCTGCCAGCTCAATTGCTGCCGCATGAACTCCGGTCTCATCCTTGCGCTGCTTTGCGGCAACCGTGGTACGTCTGTTGGCCGTAGTTATGCCGGCCTTGTTCATGAGCATGGCTATCTTGTTGACCTCAGACTCGTTGCACTCACCTCCGGCCATTTCACCAAGAGCATTATAATATCGGCGTATCACCTCGTCAAGAGCGGCCTTGCGGCATATTCCGTCATCCTCAATGCAGAATCCGGCCATGTTGACTCCCATATCGGTAGGTGACTTGTACGGGTTCTGGCCATAGATACCCTTGAACAGAGCATCAAGAACCGGGAATATCTCTATGTCACGGTTGTAGTTTACCGATGTCTTGCCATACGCCTCAAGGTGGAACGGGTCAATCATGTTGACATCGTCCAGATCGGCGGTAGCGGCCTCGTATGCAATGTTGACAGGATGATTCAAAGGCAGATTCCATATCGGAAAAGTCTCGAACTTGGCATAGCCTGCCTTGATTCCATGCTTGTGCTCCTGATAGAGCTGGCTGAGACAGACCGCCATCTTGCCGCTTCCCGGCCCCGGGGCCGTGACCACCACAAGAGGTCTCGTCGTCTTCACATAATCGTTGCGGCCGAACCCGTCATCGGAATCTATCAGAGCCACGTTGTTGGGATAGCCGTCAATGGTATAGTGGACGTATGTGGTAATGCCCATGTGTTCCAGCTTGTTGCGGAAGGCCACAGCGCTTGCCTGACCGTTGAAATGCGTCACGACAACCGATCCCACAAGAAGTCCGCGGTTCATGAATTCGTCCCTCAGGCGCAGCACATCCATGTCATATGTTATTCCAAGATCGCTGCGGACCTTGTTCTTCTCGATGTCCAATGCACTGATGACAATGATGATTTCAGCACAGTCACTCAGCTGCATGAGCATGCGCAGCTTGCTGTCAGGCTGGAAACCGGGCAGAACACGACTGGCATGATGGTCGTCAAAAAGTTTACCCCCAAATTCAAGATAAAGCTTGTCCCCGAACTGAGCTATGCGCTCCTTGATGTGTGAGGACTGGATGCTCAGATACTTTCCGTTGTCGAATCCGTTTGTCATAACGGATTGCAAATATAATCGAATCTTCTGCTTTTAAGAAAAAAGAGGTTGTAAAATTTCCATGCTTTGTTTATTTTTGCACGACACAACAGACTCAAAGCCCTGTGATCCGCACTGAATTGTTCCGCATGAGACACCCGATACTGTATCGGGCCGTCATTTCCATTGTGCTTGCAGCAGCATGGACACTCCCTGTCCCCGCACAGCAGGCGAGCATGGATTCCCTGATGACATTTGCCGGTAACATCCACATGTTCAATCAGGTATTCCCTCAGGAAAAGGTCTATCTTCAGTTTGACAATACATCGTACTATTCAGGAGAGACCATCTGGTTCAAGGCATTCGTAGTAAGCGCCTCCAATCTGGACCGTCCGCAGAGCCGCGTCCTTTACGTTGATCTGATATCGCCCACAGGCGTACTGCTCAAGCAGCAGAAGCTCAAGATAACGGCAGGCCAGGCCGATGGTTCCCTGCCTCTCATTGACGGTTCCACATCGCAAGCCCGCGAAAAACGCGGAGTGATGGGCTATCCCAGCGGATTCTATGAAGTCAGGGCCTATACCAGCTTCATGCAGAACTTCAGCGAGGAAGCCATATTCTCACGCGTCTTTGCCGTTTACGAAAAGCCCGAAAAGGAAGGAGCCTTTTATGAGGAGAGCCCGGTAATCAAGCTGCGCACCGCCGATCTTGCTCAGGCGCGTCCCAAATCGCAGGAGCCCAGAAAACTCAACGTCAGTTTCCATCCCGAAGGAGGACATCTCATTGCCGGAAAGACTTCACGGGTGGCCTTCAAGGTTACCGACGAGACAGGCTTGGGGGTACACGCACAAGTCAGCCTTGAAGGTTCGGACAAGATATTCGAGACCCTGCATGACGGAATGGGGTCATTCACATACACCCCTGGAGAAAGCCGTGGAAGCGTAAGGGTAACCACGGACAACTCGTCCCGTTCCTTCTCTTTGCCCAAGTCCGAAGAATCCGGCTGTGTGCTTTCCGTAAGCATACTTGACAACGACAGTCTCAGAATAGGAATTGATGCCACTCCAGACTTTGACGGAGCGGATCTTGGAATCACGCTCACATGCCGCGGAGAACTCATGGATTTCAAGCCGGTCACGCTCACAGGCGCACAATCCGTTCAGATTGTCGACATGCACGGCATCCCGGAAGGCGTATGCCACATCTGTCTGTTTGACCGTAACGGCACCATATTCGCCAGCCGTCATTTCTACCATCGCAGCACCACGGTCAGACATCCCATACTCAGTGTCACCACCGACAAGGCCAGCTACAAGGCATTTGAGAAAGTCAGTCTGTCTCTGGACCTCATGGACGGAAACGGGAAGCCGTTCCGTGACCGTTTCTGTCTGGCTGTACGGGATACACGCGGTCAGGCATCGGCTCTTGAATCAGACCTGAGAAGCGACCTGCTGCTGGCATCGGACCTGAGAGGACATATTGCAAACCCCGGATGGTACTTTGAGCAGACCGACAGCCTGCACACCGAGGCACTTGACCTGCTCACTCTTGTTCAGGGCTGGGAACGGTACGACTGGCAGACCATGACAGGCCGCAGCAAGTTCTCCGAAGTCCACCGTCTGGAAAAGAGCTTGACCCTGAACGGATGGATTCTGAGTCCCTCGGGCAAGAAGCCGCTTGAAGGAATCGAGGTCTTGGCAGCCATGATGCCTGAAGACAAGAGCCTCAGCGAGACCTACCGGTATACCACCGACTCGACCGGATACTTCGGATTCGACATCGGCCCGGAGTTCTATGACAAGGCACGATTCTCCATTGACACCCATGTCGAACGGGAAAGGCTCTTAGGCACCAGCGCAAGAATCATGTTTGACCGTTCCATGGTACCGTCAATCAGGGCATACGACCAGGAGGAACTTCAGTTCCACCCGACTGACGGCAACATCGGCAGCACCCTAGGCAATCCGGCCAAGAAGGCCGATGACGGTCTTCCAACCGTAATTGACGCCGACCAGGGCTATCTGCTCCCCGATGTCGACATTGACGAGGAACGCATGTATCTGGACTATTTCACCTTCAACGCCTTTGACGTGATCAAGGATGTCGAAGTGGATCTTGACAAGGGAGATTACTCTACAGACCTGATGGGATATCTGCTTGACAAGGGATTCCAGGTCCTGATCAACGAGAACGGAGCCATTGAATCAATCAACGGATTCGAGCCTTTCTTCTACGTTCACAACAACAGCAAGTATCTCAACAGCGGAATCTGGGAAAGTCCCAGCACAATTGACTCAAAGGATATTGTGAGCATCATTGTCTTCGAAAGGCCCATGTACATGCTGAACATCATAACGCAGTGTCCCCTGTTCATGGATTATATGGACAAGACATTGTCAGACATAACAGACACCGAAACACTCTATCAGCGCCGGCTTCTGGTGGATGTGCTGGTCAAGGAAGAACATCAGTTGAGCACCCGCAAGGAACTGTACAAGATAAACAAGCGTCTTACCACCGTTGACGGCTACTCACGTCCATACAGCTTCTATTCTCCACAGTACCCGAATGGAGCCGTCATGGGTGACGTGGACTACCGCCGCACTCTGTATTGGGAGCCGAACGTTGTGACCGACAGTCTTGGACATGCCGATGTCGAATTCTACAACAGTTCTATAACCAAGCATTTCAATATCAAGGCCGCCGGAATTACCTCAAGCGGCATTCCCTACGTTTTTGACAGGAATTTCTGACATATATAGAATGAAACTTTTCAAACTGTTTCCAATACTGGCTCTTGCCACGATACTCCTGCACCAGACAACTGCGGCACAAACCGGAGCCGAGGAGCGTCTCATGAAATTTGCAGGCAACATCCATCAGTTCAACAGCATCTTTCCGCAGGAGAAAGTCTATCTGCAGTTCGACAACACGTCATACTATTCCGGAGAGACCATCTGGTTCAAGGCATTCGTCGTAAGTGCTTCGAACCTGCAGCGTGCCCAGAGCAAAGTGCTGTACGTGGACCTTGTTTCGCCCGAAGGCGTGGTGCTGAAGCAGCAGAAACTCAAGATCAGCGCCGGGCAGGCCGACGGTTCCCTGACACTGCTCGACGGTTCCACTGCCCAGGCGCGCGAGCTGCGTGGTGTCACAGGGTATCCCAGCGGATTCTATGAAGTCCGGGCCTATACCGCCTACATGCAGAATTTCAGCGAGGACAACATATACTCACGTGTCTTTGCAGTCTACGACAGGCCAAAGACCGATGGAGCCTATTACGACAGCAACCCCACCATAACATTACGTAATATCGGAGTTCAGAAAAAACGTCCCGAGACTCCAAAGCAGCATAAGATCAACGCCGAATTCCTGCCGGAAGGCGGACATATGGTCATAGGACTCCCCTGCCGGGTTGCATTCAGAATAAGCGGTGAAAACGGATTGGGAACCGATGCCTCAGTTTCGCTTGACGAAGGTGAGGACATGGCATTCCGGACTGTCCATAACGGCATGGGCAGTTTCACCTTCACACCTACGAAACGCCACAACAGCGTCAAGGTCACCGTTGCTGACGGCACATCCCGCACATTCCAACTGCCTGAAGCCGAGACGGAAGGATGCTCCATGCTGGCCGATGCAAGCGGCGACAGTCTGAGCATCAGCCTTGCCGCTTCAGGAATTGAAGAGGACCCCCTCCTGGGCATAACAATAGTCTGTCGCGGCGAGCTGTACGATTTCCAGACTGTTGACATCAGCACCGGGAAAGCTGTACAGACATTCGACACGCAGGCCATCCCAGAAGGCGTATGCCGGGCTACGGTCTTCAACGCATCGGGCGACATTCTTGCCAGCCGCAGCTTCTACCACCGCAACAGCAGACTGCAAGCTCCCGAAATCAAGGTTACCAGCGACCGTTCCAGCTATGCTCCGTTCCAGAAAATCAACCTGCAGTTCACACTCAAGGACGGAAACGGAGTTCCTTTCCGTGACCGTTTCTCGGTATCAGTGCGTGACAGCCGTTCGCAGGGAAACGCCATGATTGATGACATCAGGTCTTCACTGCTGCTTGCATCGGACCTCAAGGGATTCATTGAGCATCCCGACTGGTATTTCCAGAACAATGACTCTGAACGTGACATGGCACTGGACCTGCTTTGCATGATTCATGGCTGGGAAAGATACGACTGGCGCACCATGGCCGGAATCAATGAATACAGGGAAAAGCACCGTCAGGAAAAGAGTCTGACCCTGAACGGCTGGATCTACAGCCCGACAGGAGGAAAGCCGATGGAAGGCGCCGAAGTAGGAGCCGCAGTCATGCCAGTTGACAAGAGTCTGTCCGAGACATTCTCACTTGTCACGGATTCGTCCGGTTATTTCGGCTTTGACCTGGGATCGGAATTCTACGACAAGGCCCGTCTTTCAATCAGCGCCACACCGGACCGCAAGCGCAAGGTAGGAACCAGCGCCCGCATTCTCCTTGAACGCTCCATCACCCCTGCGGCACGTGCCTTCTATCCGGCCGAGACCCAGTTCGGACAGGTCTTGCGCAAGGTGTCCACCGACAACGGCATCAGTGTCGAGAAGCCTGATGACGGTCTTGCCACAGTCATCAACATTGAGACAGGCTATCTGCTGCCCGACGTGGAGATTGACGAGCACCGCAAGTACATCGACTATTACACCTTCAATGCCTTCGACGTCATATCCGATGTCGAAAAGGACCTGGATAAGGGTGAATATACCACCGATGTCATAGGATACCTTATAGAAAAGGGCTATCAGGTCCTTTCCGGCATTGCTGAAGACGGCACCGACTCGCTTGAATCCATCAACGGATTCGAACCTTTCCTCTATGTCCACGACAGTCACAAGTTCCGCAACACCGGAATATTCGAGTATCCGGCTAAGATTGACACGAAAGACATCAAGGGCATAATGGTTTACGACCACCCGCTGTACAAACAGGAAGCCTGGCTGCTTGCCCCGCTCTACATCGAGTACATAAACGATCATTTGGAGAACCTTGAAGGACGTGACGACAAGTATGACCGCGTTGTCATGGTTGACATCCTTCTCAAGGACGAAGGCGAGCTCGCGACCCGCAAGGAAATATACAAGACGGACCGCCGTACAACCACCATAGACGGTTACTCACGACCTTACAGCTTCTATGCTCCTGAATATCCGGAAGGCCCCATATTCGGCGATGTCGATTACCGCCGCACCCTCTATTGGAATCCGAATGTCGTGACAGACAGCATAGGACAGGCCGATGTGGAATTCTACAACAGTTCCATCACAACTCATTTCAACGTCAATGCCGCCGGCATAACGGCAGGAGGTCAGCCATATTCTTTGGATTTGGATTTCTGAAAAAGATTTCATAATTTTGCACCCGCTTCGCGCAATGGCGCCTGGCAAGAGATAAATAACTGATTGTCTAACTTTTTATTTTTGTATTTTCCGAATGGAAGATTTTAAGAACATCGCTCCCCTTCAGGATTTTGACTGGGATGCATTTGAGAACGGAAACGCCGGTTCAGGCATGACCAAGGACCAGCTCGAGCAGGCTTATGACGCCACTCTGAACAAGGTTGCTGACAACGAAGTTGTAATGGGTACCGTTACAGCCATCAACAAGCGCGAAGTCATTGTAAACATCGGCTACAAGTCAGACGGTATCATTCCGGTAAGCGAATTCCGTTACAATCCCGAACTTCAGGTAGGTGACGAAGTTGAAGTTTACATTGAAAACACTGAAAACAAGAAGGGTCAGCTGCTTCTTTCACATAAGAGAGCACGTGAATCACGTTCTTGGGATCGCGTAAACGAAGCCCTGGATTCACAGGAAATCGTAAAGGGTTACATCAAGTGCCGCACAAAGGGTGGTATGATTGTCGACGTATTCGGCATCGAAGCCTTCCTGCCCGGCTCACAGATCGATGTAAAGCCTATCCGCGACTACGATGTATTCGTTGGCAAGACCATGGAGTTCAAGGTCATCAAGATCAACCAGGAATACCGCAACGTCGTTGTATCACACAAGGCTCTCATTGAAGAGGAACTCGAACAGCAGAAGAAGGAAATCATCAGCAAGCTCGAAAAGGGTCAGGTACTTGAAGGTACCGTCAAGAACATCACCTCTTACGGTGTATTCATTGACCTGGGCGGTGTTGACGGTCTCATCCACATCACAGACCTCAGCTGGGGCCGCGTAAGCGATCCTAAGGAAATCGTCGAGCTCGACCAGAAGATCAACGTTGTCATCCTGGACTTCGACGACGAGAAGAAGCGTATCGCCCTCGGTCTGAAGCAGCTCACCCCGCATCCATGGGATTCTCTCGATTCAGAACTCAAGGTCGGTGACGTTGTCAAGGGTAAGGTTGTCGTCATGGCTGACTACGGTGCATTCATTGAAATCGCTCCCGGTGTCGAAGGTCTCATCCACGTTTCAGAAATGTCATGGAGCCAGCACCTGCGTTCAGCTCAGGACTTCATCAAGGTTGGCGACGAGGTTGAAGCTGTCATCCTGACACTCGACCGCGAAGAGCGCAAGATGTCTCTCGGCATCAAGCAGCTCAAGCAGGATCCTTGGGAAGGCATTGAAGAGAAGTATCCTGTTGGTTCAAAGCACAGCGCAACAGTACGCAACTTCACCAACTTCGGTATCTTCGTTGAAATCGAGGAAGGCGTTGACGGCCTCATCCACATCAGCGACCTGAGCTGGACCAAGAAGGTAAAGCACCCGTCAGAATTCACAACCATCGGTTCTGCAATTGACGTTGTAGTCCTTGAAATAGACAAGGAGAACCGTCGTCTCAGCCTCGGCCACAAGCAGCTTGAGGACAACCCATGGGACAGCTACGAATCAGTCTACACCGTTGATTCAATCCACGAAGGCAAGATCACTGAAATGATGGACAAGGGCGCCGTCATCTCACTGGCCGAAGGCGTTGAAGGTTTTGCAACTCCCAAGCACCTTGTAAAGGAAGACGGAACCCAGGCTGCTCAGGGCGAAACCCTGCAGTTCAAGGTCATCGAATTCAACAAGGACTCAAAGCGCATCATCCTGTCACACAGCCGTATCTTCGAAGATATCGCCAAGGCAGAAGCACGTGCTGAGAAGAAGGCAGCCCGCAAGGCAGCTCCCAAGAAGGAAGAGGAAAAGCCGGCTATCCAGAACCAGGCAGCTTCAACCACTCTCGGTGATATCGACGCACTTGCAGCTCTCAAGGAGCAGCTCGAAGGCAAGTAATCAATCCTTGCTGACAATAGAAAAAAAGCACCCCTCACCGGGTGCTTTTTTTCATATTTCTGCCTATCTTTGTATGTAGGATGGAGAAGTTCAGTGTTACTATTCTCGGATGCGGTTCGGCCACGCCAAGTCCAAAGCATTACACCTCATCGCAGGTCGTCAATGTCAGGGACAAGCTGTTTATGGTTGACTGCGGCGAAGGCACCCAGATACAGTTGCGCCGTTCAAAAGTCGCCTTTGCACGCATAAACCACATCTTCATATCCCATCTGCACGGAGACCACTGCTTCGGCCTTCTGGGCATGATTTCATCATTCGCTCTGTTGGGACGGACCGCTCCCCTGTTCATTCATGCTCCAAAGGAAATGTGGAGTATTCTGGGTCCGGAACTTGATTTCTACTGCCGTGATCTTGAATTCCAGGTTGAGTTCCAAGGATTTGACCCGGACACGGCCAGCATAATTTATGATGACCGTTCCCTGACCGTCAGCACGATTCCGCTCAGGCACAGGATACCGTGTGCCGGCTTTCTTTTCAAGGAGAAGAAAACGCCCGATCATCTTGACCGCCAATGGGCTGATTTCTATCAGGTTCCCATGTGGGATTATAACCGCATCAGAAATGGAGGCGATTTCACCATGCCCGACGGAACGGTAATTCCGCATTCCCGGCTCACCACACCATCCCCCGCCCCACGAAGCTACGCCTATTGCTGCGATACAGCATATAACCCGGCCATGATACCGCTCATAAGCGGCGCTGATGTCATCTATCACGACTGTACATACGCCATCGGGGAAGCCCAGAACGCGGCAAAACACTTTCACAGCACCGCATCCGACGCTGCCAACACAGCGCTTGAGGCCGGTGTCGGAAAGCTTATCCTCGGGCATTTTTCAGCCCGTTACAATGACGAAGGCATATTGCTTGACGAGGCAAGACAGATTTTTCCGAACTCGGTTCTGGCAAAGGAGAACCTGGAGATAGATATTCACTGACCGGTTCTACCATGTTGTTTCCAGAGAGCGAGATCATAAGCATATTCCAGGACGGCACAGACAGCGAAAAGCGTCAGGCCTTTGAACTGCTTGTCCATGAATATTCCCAAAAGCTCTACTGGGTAATAAGACAGTTGGTACTGGACCATGATGACACCAATGACATTCTCCAGAACACATTCATAAAGGCCTGGACCAACATCAACTCCTTTATGGGTTACTCCAGACTATACACCTGGCTATTCCGGATTGCAGTCAACGAATCACTGTCATTCATCAACCGACGCCAGCAGACTGCACCTATGGATTCCGATGTCCAGCATTCTATGGCAGAACGTCTGGAAAGCGACCCGTACTTTGATGGAAACGAGACAGAGCGGCAGTTGCAGGAAGCCATTGCCACCCTGCCGGACAAACAGCGTCTGGTGTTCAACCTCAAATATTTTGACGAGATGAAATATGAGGACATGTCCCAGCTTCTTGGAACGAGCGTCGGCGCCTTGAAAGCCTCTTTTCATCTGGCAGTCAGGAAAATAGAAGCATATTTCAACAATATAGATTAAACCATTTCAACCGGCAACAGTCAAAAAGACAATGAAACAGGAAAAGGACATACTGACCAGATGCGGCAACCGCAGACCATTTACGGTGCCTCAGGGCTACTTTGACAATCTGGACGCAGGCATAATCAGCGCACTGCCACAGACCGCCGAACCGCAGCAGGTCAATGTCACCACATGGATGAAGATCAGGCCATACCTCTACATGGCAGCTGCTTTCGCAGGACTGTTCTTCGGCATCGGCCTGTTCGTTGACTTGGGCAATGGAAAAAACGGTTCCGACTTGGCGCAAGAGTCCCAGATTACGATTTATTCCGATGAATACATCGACTCTTTCCTGGAGACTGCCATGATTGATGACTGCACTTTCTACTATTCGCTGGTTGATACAGCTGAATGATCATGAACAGAACCATTCTTTTCATCCTTGCAGCATGTCTGCCGTTCGTCAGCGTCTCAGCTCAGAATGAGACGTCCAAGCGCCGCTCAACCCAGGACAGCGGGAACTTTTCGGTACAGGAATACTGGAACAGTCTGCATGACTACGTCAAGCGTGCAGCCGATCTGAGCGACAGCGAAGCGCAGGACTTCTTTCCTGTCTTCGATGAATTCCAGAAAAAGAAACGGGACATCAACCGCCGCGCACGCCAGACTTACAACAAAGCGACTTCCCAGAACGATACTGACGGCAAGAAGGAACAGATTACCGAGCAGCAGGCATTGGAAGCCATCGATGCCATGGCCGAAAGCAATCTGCGCATTGCACATCTTGAAAAGGAGTATCTCGAAAAGTTCAAGACCATTCTGCCGGCTTCCAAAATTCTGAAGGCCCAGATTGCCCAGGAGGAGTTCAACAGCCAGATGCTCAAGGACATCCAGAAATCCCGTGAGCACCAGTACAAGCATTCCAAGCCGGCAGCTCCAGGTCAGGAACAGGAATCATGCGACGGCAAGACCGGAACATGTTCGGAATACAATTGCAATGACAGTTCCAAAGGTTCCGAAAAGGTGCAGTCAATGCCAAGAGAAGACCGTCCTGGAGAAATCTGACCGGTTTTCAGTTAAAGTCCAAGAGACTTGGCCTCATTCCAAAGGGCATCCATTTCGCCCAAAGTCATATCCTTCAGGCTTCGACCTTGTCCTATTGCCTTCTCCTCCACGTAGTTGAAACGTGAAATGAACTTCTGATTAGTCTTTTCAAGAGCGTTGTCCGGATGGATTCCATAGAGGCGTGCCACATTGACTACAGAGAAAAGCAGATCGCCCATCTCCTGTTCAGCCCTGGTTTCGGCTTCCGGTTCGTGGTTTTCAAGTGCAACGGCATCGGCCTCCACCTTGAATTCACGCATCTCTTCTGAAACCTTGTCGAGTGCGCCCTGCGGACTGTCCCAGTCAAAGCCCACATGTGCGGCCTTTTCCTGAATACGGTAAGCCTTGATAAGAGATGGCAGGGAATCCGGAACACCGGCCAGAACCCGTTTGTTGCCGCCCTTCTCCTTAAGCTTGAGCTGTTCCCAGTTCTGCAGCACCTGTTCCTGTCCGTCCACTTGGGTCGTCCCGTAAATGTGCGGGTGACGGTAGATAAGCTTTTCGCAAAGCCTGTTGCAGACGTCAGCAATGTCAAAATCGCCGGTTTCGCTACCGATCTTGGCATAGAACACGACATGCAGGAGAACGTCACCCAGTTCCTTGCAGATATTGACCTTGTCATCCTTCATCAAGGCATCGCACAGTTCGAATACCTCTTCGATCGTATTCTGTCTGAGCGACTCGTTTGTCTGGACTCTGTCCCAAGGACATTTTTCCCTCAATGTATCCATCACGTCAAGAAGGCGTGAAAATGCCTGCAGCTGTTCTTCCCTACTATTCATGTTCTCTTGTATTTTTCGCAAAAGTAGATAAAAAAGCAGTACCTTTGCACCCAAATGTAAAATCGGAAACAAACAATACAGCAATATGGAACTGGCAAGCAAATACAACCCTTCAGAAGTTGAGGGCAAGTGGTACAAGTACTGGGAGGATAACCGCATGTTTCATTCGGAACCCGATGGAAGACAGCCGTTCACCGTGGTCATTCCACCACCGAACGTCACCGGTGTGCTCCACATGGGACACGTACTGAACGAAACGATCCAGGACATTCTGGTACGCCGCGCCCGCATGTTGGGAAAGAACGCCTGCTGGGTTCCGGGAACGGACCATGCCTCAATCGCGACCGAAGCCAAGGTCATCAAGCGTCTGGCCGAACAGGGTATAAAGAAGAGTGACCTGACACGTGAGCAGTTCCTCGAGCACGCATGGGCATGGAAGGAAGAACACGGAGGAATCATTCTCAAGCAGCTGCGCCAGCTGGGCTGCAGCTGTGACTGGGACCGCACATCGTTCACCATGGACGGACCGCGTTCTGAAAGTGTGATCAAGGTATTCTGCGACCTTTATGACAAAGGCCTGATCTACCGCGGACTGCGCATGGTCAACTGGGATCCCGAACGTCAGACCGCACTGTCAGACGAAGAGGTAATCTATCATGACGAGCACTCACATCTGTTCTACCTCAAATACTACGTTGACGAGCCTGCCGGCAGCACCGACGGTGAGGAAGCCGATGCCCAGACCCTGTCTGCAACCGATGCCTTCGACCCGACCGTCAAGCACCAGATCATACACCGCGATGCCCAGGGCCGCCGCTATGCAGTCGTTGCAACTACACGTCCGGAAACAATCATGGGTGATATAGCCGTATGCATCAACCCCAAGGACCCCAAGAACACATGGCTGAGAGGCAAGAAGGTCATTGTCCCTCTGGTAAACCGTGTAGTACCTATCATTGAAGACCGTTACGTTGAAATCGAATTCGGAACCGGCTGTCTGAAAGTCACCCCGGCACATGACGTCAACGACTACGCCCTCGGCCAGAAATACAATCTGGAAATCATCGACATCTTCAACGCCGATGCCACCATCGCCCCAACAGCCGGCATGTACGTAGGCATGGACCGCTTTGAATGCCGCAAGCAGATTTCCAAGGATCTGAATGCTGCAGGACTGCTCGAGAAGACCGAAGACTACGACAACAAGGTTGGATACAGCGAGCGCACCAATGTTCCAATCGAACCGCGCCTTTCACTGCAGTGGTTCATCAGGATGCAGCATTTTGCCGACATTGCCCTGCCGCCGGTTGAAAATGACGACATCCGCTTCTACCCGACCAAGTACAAGACCACATACAGGAACTGGCTTGAGAACATCAAGGACTGGTGCATCAGCCGCCAGCTCTGGTGGGGACACCGCATTCCCGCATACTTCCTGCCAGGTCAGGAGAACGTCAAGGACGAAGACAGGAAATACGTCGTTGCCGAGAATATAGAAAAGGCTGTTGAAAAGGCACGCCATATTGCCGGATTCGAGAATGTGACAGCCGACCAGCTTTCCCAGGACGAAGGTGCCCTGGACACCTGGTTCTCGTCATGGCTCTGGCCAGTCAGCCTTTTTGACGGAATAACCAATCCCGGCAACAAGGAGATTGAATACTACTACCCCACCAACGACCTTGTTACAGGTCCGGACATCATCTTCTTCTGGGTAGCACGCATGATCATGGCCGGATACGAATACATGGGCAAGATGCCTTTCAAGAACGTATACTTTACCGGAATCGTACGTGACAAGCTTGGCCGCAAGATGTCCAAGAGCCTGGGCAACAGTCCTGACCCTCTGGATCTCATCGACAAATACGGAGCTGACGGAGTCCGCATGGGCATGATGCTCAGCGCCCCTGCAGGCAATGACATTCTGTTCGACGAGAGCCTTTGCGAGCAGGGCCGCAACTTCAACAACAAGATATGGAACGCCTTCCGCCTTACCCAGAGCTGGCAGGTGGCCGATATCGAACAGCCAGAGAGTTCACGCATAGCAGTGGAATGGTTCCAGGCACAACTTGCCCGCACAGCAGCCGAGATGGATGACCTCATGTCCAAGTACCGCATCAGCGAAGCCCTGATGGCCATTTACAAGCTGTTCTGGGACGAATTCGCCAGCTGGTATCTTGAAATCATCAAGCCGGCATACCAGCAGCCCATTGACCGCGCCACATACCAGACCACAATGCAACTCTTCGAGAAGCAGCTCATGCTGCTGCACCCGTTCATGCCGTTCATAACCGAGGAACTCTGGCAGAATGTCACCGAACGTGAAGCAGGCCAGACCATCATGACCCAGAGCATACTGGAGATGAATGCCATGAAGGCCGATGACAGCATACTTGCAGCATTCGAACAGGCAAAGCAGATTGTAACTGAAATCCGTTCCATCCGCAAGTCCAAGAACATAGGACCGCGCGAGCCGCTTACAGTCGAAGCAGTCGGCCAGAATCCCGCACAGGCCATGAACAGCATAATACTCAAGATGGCAGGCCTTGAAGACATCATCGTTGTACCGGCCAAGAGTGAAGGGACATCGGCATTCATGATCGGCACTCAGGAGTTTGCCGTACGCCTGGGCGGTCTCATTGACGTAAAGGCCGAACTGGAAAAACTCCAGGCCGAGCTCACTCATCTGGAAGGCTTCCTGAAGGGTGTGAATGCAAAGCTTGCCAACGAGAATTTCGTAGCCCATGCTCCTGCCGCAGTCGTCGAGAACGAGCGCAAGAAGCAGGCCGACGCCACACACAAGATTGAAACAATCAAAGAGAGCATGGCTGCTCTATCAAAATAATGGAACAGGAAAACAGGAAATTCAACATCGGCCTGACAGCTGCAATCGTTGTCATTGCCCTGCTTGCAGGTGCAGTAGCCTATCTTTTCAAGACCGTCAAGGAAAGGGATAAGAGTCTGGAGGACATGACCCAGATCTTCGAACTTGAGAAGCAGGAAATGGAGAGCGAATACTCAGGCTTTGCAGTACAGTATGACGAACTTCAGGTTCATCTGTCAAACGACTCTCTCATACATCAGCTGGAAAAGGAAAAAATGCGTACCCAGCAGCTGCTTGAGGAACTGCGCCAGACAAAGGCCACCAATACAGCCGAGATCACCCGACTGAAAAAGGAACTGGCAACCGTGCGTGCCGTGCTCAAGTCATATGTCAGCCAGATAGATTCTCTGGACAGGGTTAACAAGCAGCTGGCCCAGGAGAACACCCAGGTAAAGCAGCAGGTTACCAAAGTCACTCAGGAAGTCGAGAAACTGACAGTCGAGAAGCAGATTGCCGAAGAGAAGGTGGCACTTGCCTCCCAGCTTGATGCGGTTGCCATAACCCTGACTGCCGGAAACAAACGCGGCAAGGCCGAGCTCAAGGTCAAGAACGTGACCCATTTCCTGCTTGACTTCACCATTGCCAGGAACATCACCGTCCAGACAGGCGAAAAGACAGTGTATATGCGTCTCGCAAAGCCCGATGGAGAGGTTCTTGTAAGCGCCGATTCAGGCAAGTTCCCGTATGAGAACACCAGCCTGGATTTCACCGCGAAGAAGGTCATCGAATATACAGGCGAACAGCAGCAGGTCACAATATTCTGGAATGTTGACCAGTATCTGCCAGCAGGAACATACACCGCCTACATCTTTGCCGAAGGCGTGATGATAGGCCAGCAGAGTCTGGAACTCAAATGAGTACATTCAGCGAACTGGGAGTATCGGCTCCCATTCTCCAGGCCATTGAAGAGCTTGGTTACAGAGAACCAATGCCTGTACAGGAAAAGGTCATTCCTTACCTGCTTGAAGGCAATGGCGATGTAGTTGCCCTGGCCCAGACCGGAACCGGCAAGACTGCGGCTTTCGGAATACCAATCATCCAGCAGACCGACACGCAGAGCACCGAGGCGCAGTATCTCATACTGAGCCCCACCCGTGAACTGTGCATGCAGATTGCAGCCGACCTGGCAGACTACTCACGCTACATTGACGGTCTGCACATCATTCCCATGTACGGTGGTACGTCAATCGAGAACCAGATACGCAATTTCCGCCGCGGGGCACATATCATAGTCGCCACCCCAGGCCGTCTCATAGACCTCATGGAACGCGGAGTGGTAAAACTGGAGACCATACGTACCGTCATTCTTGATGAAGCCGATGAAATGCTCAACATGGGCTTTTCCGAAGCGCTTGAAACCATTCTCCAGGCAGTTCCAGAGGAACGTAAGATGCTCATGTTCTCGGCCACGATGAGCCGCGAAATCAGCGGAATTGCAAAGAAATATCTGCATAACGCGCAGGAAATAGTAATAGGAAGCCGCAATGAAGGGGCCGAGAATGTGGATCATGTCTATTACATGGTTCATGCCAAGGACAAGTATCTGGCATTGAAGCGCATTGTCGATTACTACCCTGACATTTATGCTATCATCTTCTGCCGCACCAAGCTTGAGACCCAGGAGATTGCCGACAAGCTCATTCAGGACGGATACAACTCCGATTCACTGCACGGAGACCTTTCACAGGCCCAGCGTGACCTTGCCATGCACAAGTTCCGCCGCCGCCAGCTGCAGATTCTTGTGGCAACCGATGTGGCAGCCCGCGGTCTTGACGTTGACGACCTGACACATGTCATCAACTACGGCCTGCCCGATGACACCGAGAACTACACACACCGCAGCGGACGTACCGGACGTGCAGGAAAGACAGGAACATCAATCTCCATCATCAACCTCAGGGAGAAGGGCAAGATACGTATCATAGAAAAGGCCATAGGCAAGCAGTTCCAGCAGGGAACAATGCCCACTGGACAGCAGATATGTGAGAAACAGCTGCTCAAGGTCATCGATGACCTTGAACACACGCAGGTCGATGAGGAGCAGATTGCCAAGTTCCTCCCAGAGGTGTTCCGCAAGTTCGACTGGCTTGACAAGGAAGACATAGTCAAACGCGTGGTAATGCGCGAATTCGGCCATTTCATGCAGTATTATGCCAATGCACCCGAGATAGAGGAAGTCAAGTCCGGCAAATCCGACAAGCAGGACAAGGCCGAGGAACGCAGTTCCCGCCGCCGCGACCGCAACCACACCCCCGAGGCAGGTTTCACCCGTCTTTTCATCAATGTCGGCAAGATGGACGGCATCCATACAAGTCAGATTATCGAACAGGTGAACCAGCGTCTCCATGGTCCGCGCATTGACATAGGGCGAATAGATCTCATGAAGACCTTCTCATTCTTCGAAGTACCTGAAGAGGCTGCCCAGGATGTAGTTGAAGCCCTTTCCGGTTCATACATCAAAGGACGTCAGATAAACGTAGAGATTGCCGATGCCAGTTCTTCCGACAGGAAGGAGGCACGTCCTCCAAAGAAAGCCGGAGACCGGAACAAAGCCGAAGACCGGAACAAAGCCAGACGCCCGAAATGGGAAGACCGCGCGAAATCTGAGAACAGGTCCGGGACACCACACAAGCAGGACACCGGGAAAGCCGGTTCTGTCAGAAAAAACGCTTCTGACAGAAAAGCCAAATCAGCAGAATCAAAAAAAGAACATCGCCGCCCCTCACGGGCTCCATACGTAAATGACCGCAATACAGGCTCCCGTCCGCCACGCGGCAGAAAGGGACGTTCCGTCAGCGATGACGACTGGCGCCAGTTCTTTGACTGATATTATAAACTACACAACCAGGGGAAATGTCATTTGTCTTAAAGCCGGTAGAATATGGAAACGGCACGTACAGAATCGTGTCCGACAATTTCGTCAACCGCTATTATTCAATAAGTACACTGGAAACCTGCAAGCTCATGGCATCGCCCGAGGTTGTAGGTTTCCATTCATATAAGGCCATGCTGGAAGGTACCCTGAAAGGACTCCGCATGCTGGGATTCGGTTCACCGGAATCGGCCCCGACAGACCACGTGAGCATTCTTACCATACTGCGCGGTGGCTTGAACTATCCGCTCGAAGAGGCATGCTGCACACTGGGAGTACGTGTTCCTACCATGAATTTCCTGAGCTGCGAACGCATTATCAGCAACGGTGTCATTACGGGTCTGGACATAAAATACGAAAAGCTCCGTGCCGAACAGGATGTCACCCTCATGATAGGCGACATAATTGCCAGCGGTGAGACACTGACCTATGCCATGCGCTATTTTGTCAACTGGTACCGGGAACACGGCGGTTCTCTCAGACGCATCATATTCTTTACAATCGGCGGAACCAGAGCAATAACCCTTATGGAAGAGTTTACCCCCTACATTCATACCATCTGGCCGCAGTTTGAAGGATTCGACTGCATTTTCTACGAAGGGATGTTCACCGTATATACC
Source organism: Bacteroidaceae bacterium (assembly GCA_024398615.1). GTDB lineage: Bacteria > Bacteroidota > Bacteroidia > Bacteroidales > Bacteroidaceae > Colenecus. The sequence continues at coordinate 27,146 of JAKSIU010000019.1, read as the reverse complement.
GACAACGGCGTAACCGGAGTCAACATACCATATATTGATTTCGGCTGGAAAGGCGGTGTCGTCACACCGGAATTCCGCAAGTACATTTTCGACTACAAGTATGCTCCCGCCCTTCTGGAGAAATGCATAATCTATGACGGAGGTGCACGCCGCTACGAAATACCGGCCCATTATGAAGAGGTGACCGATTACTGGAAGCGCCTGTTCGAAGCCGCAGTGAACGGCTCCACCACAGCACAGCTTGTTCAGGAAAAACTGGGCTGCGGCACAGTCAGTTTCAGCGAGTGGCTCAATCTCAACCATTATGAGTCCGATGCCAGCCTTATCGGGCTGTACAGCCAGGAACAGGTATATGCTTCCGGGCTGTCTGCCATTCCGCTTGAAGAAATCTGTAAGGCACGGCTGGAACAGTTGGAAAAAGACCTTGGAATCTACAAATAACCAACAATACAACCGGAAATGAAAAAAATCAACTCAACGAAAGACTACACCGACGGTCGCGTTCCCGAAGGTGCACGACGTTCCAATCTGACCCTGTTCATGATCATGCTTGGATTCACATTCTTCTCTGCAAGTATGTGGGCAGGACAGAACCTTGCAGACGGTCTCAATTTCAAGGATTTCATCATCACACTCATTGTAGGCGGAATCATTCTTGGTGCCTACACAGGAGCACTGGGTTACATCGGTGCCGAAAGCGGATTCTCGCTTGACCTTCTTGCCCGCCGCAGTTTCGGCACCAAGGGCAGCTGGCTTCCCAGTGCAATGATCAGTTTCACACAGCTCGGCTGGTTCGGCGTAGGCCTGGCCATGTTCGCCATTCCTGTAGCCAAGGCTCTGCTCGGCATTGAAATAACACCTGACAACATGCCATGGCAGGGTTGGCTTATGGTTGTAATAGCCGGCATACTCATGACTTCAAGCGCCTATTTCGGAATAAGAAGCCTTACCATAATCAGTTACATTGCCGTTCCTCTGGTTGCTGTTCTGGGAACCGTCGCAATGATTATCGCCATAAGAAACGGCGACACGGGTCTGGTTGACCAGTTCTCAAAGGGAAGCAAGGACCTTTCAATCTTTGCCGGAGTCGGCCTTGTCATAGGAAGCTTCGTTTCGGGCGGAACCGCAACCCCGAACTTCACACGTTTTGCAAGGAACGGAAAGATTGCAGCAATAACCACCGTTTTCGCATTCTTCATAGGCAACTCCCTGATGTTCTTCTTCGGTGCCGTGTCATCAATCTACGTAGGCGGCAATGACATCTTCGAGGTCATGCTCAACCTGAATCTGTTCTACTTTGCAGTCATCGTTCTGGGTCTGAACATCTGGACCACCAATGACAACGCAATCTACTCAGTAGGACTCGGCCTGTCCAACATTACCGGATTCTCCAAGAGTTCAATGGTCCTTGTTGCCGGTCTCATTGCCATCCCGACATCGGTCTGGCTCTACTGGAACTTCTGCGGCTGGCTGAACATCCTCAACTGCACACTGCCTCCCATCGGCGCCATTCTGATACTTGACTACTTCATGAACAGGAAGAGCTATTCCATGCCTGAAGCCGATGCCGCCACCCGTACCGTCAACTGGTTCGCAGTAGGCGGAGTGGTCATCGGTGCTGTCGTTGCCAATCTGGTCCACTGGGGCATATCATCAATCAACGGAATGATATGCGCCATCATCATATACCTGATTGGAAACTGCTGCTGCAGGAAATGCAGATGCTGTAAGTGAGACAGCAAACAATAACAGAAGCGGCGCATCCGGGGAAATCAGGATGCGCCGCTTCCGTTACTGTCTGCTACATTCAGAACTTGAATGAAAGACCGGCACGGATATCCGGGAACCCGTTGGAATAACCTACCTCACCCATTACCGAGACATTGTCAGAGAAGAAATAACGGCATCCGACAAAATCATTTGAGAACAGATAGGTAGAAGTCGTAGAATATGCCTCGGACGTAACTTCAACGCCAAAGTATGAACCATGTGAAACTGCATCATACTTGTCTTTCTGATATGCGAAACCCATACCGAACATGGCATGTACCTCAAACTGCGGAGTAATGTTCAAACCATAGGTCACACGTGGTGTAACACCTATTCTGTTCTCTTTCCAATAGCTATATGAGTTATGTCCATAATCGATTTCACCGCCTATGGTAAAATGTCCCTGCCACCAGCTGTCAACGAGAACATAATCAACAGACACAGCAGTACCGACAGGTTCTAATCCAAGTTCGACATTTGCCAGTATAGTACCTTTCTGCCACTGGGGAGCAAGTTCTGCCGAAGCACTGTAAGAAGCCATTGCCAATGCGGCAAAAACAAAGATCTTTCCAATTTTCTTCATAATGATACGGTATTAATATTGTTAATGAATTATCGTTTTCGTGTGCAAATATGCAAATAAAAAATGTAATAGCAGTTCAATCTGCATCTAAATCCGTCAACACCTGCATCTGACAGTGTGCACAGTCAAAACGCAGGGGGAACCGGTGTCCGTCCGTACTGCAGAGCGAAAGCGGTTCGTCAAGGCGTACGGGATTGTTTCCCTTAGGACATGCGCCTAATGCACGTCTCAGGCAATGGCGGCAGAACATTATCGCTGTCCTCCCGTTCGGCAAGCGTCTTTCAAAGGCATCGGCCACTGTCCCGACTCCATGCTCCGTATAGAAGGAGCGGGCACTTGCATTCATCACATTGCCAAGATATGTCAGACTAGCAAGCGGATAATCCTGCCTGACGGCAATTCCCCTTTCGGGACGTATGCGGCGTGCAGCCCTGTTCTTCTCCAAAGCCTCCGAGACCTGACGTCTCAGTTCAGAAAGGACCGATGACGGGATGAACCAGTTCTCCGACATGTCCGTCTTTACATCTGCAGCTTCAAAAGGAGTATTGCCAAGCTTTGACAGCTGGGTCCTGATATTGCTCTCCTGACTGCTCTTTGCCGGTTCCTTCTTCCATTCAATTGAGACCGATGCCTCCACACCGTCCTCATCGGCCATCAGCAGTCTGAAGCCATAAGGCGTTTCGGAAAGGACAATTCTGACCCGTATTTTACGCGATGCGCTATCCTTTGAGAGAATCTTCTCGAACTCCTGGTCATAGTTACGGTATATCTCCGTACCGGTACGGACTATAGGCATCTGGCCGTTTTCAAGGAACAGGAATACACGGTCCCCTTCCACGCGGTTCACACGGTATCCCTGAAGCTGGCCGTCATGTCCCTTGAAGCACAGGCCGTCTCCATTGTGGAACTGTCTGGAACCGGACACTTTCAGCCAGCCCCGCCCCACTCCGTCAAGCGTCCCCATACGCTCACCTGTTGACTTTGGAGTATCGAATGAGAATATGTCCGCTCCGCGTCCGAAAAGGAAATAGTCTGTAAAACCGCGGTTGAAGCTCTTTTCCGGAGCAGGGTCGAACAGATAAGTGGAATGGCCGGACGAAGCGCGGAAATACTCACTTCTGCGCGACACAATGCTGTCAATCTTCCGGCTGTATGCCGCAGCAATGTTCTTCACGTACGACACATCCTTAAGACGTCCCTCTATCTTGAATGAACACACTCCGGCATCGGCCATCTCCTCAAGATAATCCAGACGGTTCATGTCCTTCAGTGACAGCAGATGTCTGCCTCTGACCAGCACCTTGCCCTGTGCATCCTGAAGGTCGAACTTCAAGCGGCAGAACTGTGCACATTCACCTCTGTTGGCGCTGCGTCCGAAACAGTACTGAGAAGCATAACATTGCCCGCTGTAGCTCACGCACAGGGCGCCATGGACGAAACATTCCAGCTCCACATCGGGACAAGCTTCATGAATCTCACGGATCTCATGTATGGACAGTTCACGCGCCAGCACCACACGGGTAAAGCCGCACGATGCCAGGAAACGGACCTTCTCCACGCTGCGGACATCGCACTGTGTGCTTGCATGCAGGGCTATCGGAGGAAGGTTCATCTTCAGGACGGCCATATCCTGGACAAGCAAGGCATCGGCCCCGGCTTCATAGAGCTGCCATATCAGCTTCTCCACATCCTGAAGCTCATCGTCCCTGAGAATGGTATTGACGGTCACATATACCTTTGCCCAATAACGGTGCGCGAATTCGCACAATTCAGCTATATCCTCCACATTGTTTCCGGCGGCCTGACGTGCCCCGAAACGTGCCGGCCCTATGTATACGGCATCGGCTCCATGCCTTATCGCTTCAATGCCACACTCCAGATTCTTTGCTGGAGCAAGCAGTTCCAAAGTCTTTCCCTGTTTCATGATCAAGTTACCAGATTTCAGCCCTGTCTTCAGGTGCAAGATACATTGCATCGCCAGGCTTCACCCCAAATGCACTGTGCCACTGCTCCATGTGTCGCAAAATGGCATTCACACGCAGACGCGAAAGCGAATGCTCGTCACTTTTCGTCATCTGATGCACAAGTTCCTCGCTTGTATTCTCAGCCCACGAACAGGCATATGCAACGAAGAAGCGCTGTTGTGGGGTCAGTCCCAGCTTTTCAGGCAGCGGATTCTTCTCCAGTACGCGGCTGAGAGCTTCAAATGCCACAATCAGTCCGCCCAGATCGGCAATATTCTCACCAAGGGTAAGTTTTCCGTTTGCATGAAGTCCGTCAAGAACCTCAATGGAATCAAAGAAATCCACCAGTTTCCTGGCACGTCTGTTGAAACGGGCCGCATCCCTTACAGTCCACCAGTTCCTGAGATTGCCGGCCAGATCAAACTGGCGCCCCTCATCATCGAAACCGTGAGTCATCTCATGCCCTATAATCGATCCGATGGCCCCGTAATTGAAGGCGTCATCGGCCTCCATATCAAAGAACGGGTACTGGAGAATGCCGGCCGGGAAACAGACCTCATTGACCGAAGTATCGTAATATGCGTTTATCTCCTGCGGATTCATGTACCACTCGGTACGGTCTACCGGTTTCTTGAACTTACGGCTCACCATGTCCTCCCAGAAGAACCGGCTTATCTCCACATTGTTTTCGAAAAGGCTCTTTCCGGGATCTATATTCATCCCGCTGTAGTCCTTCCAACGGTCAGGATATCCTATCTTGAACTTGAAGGCCCGGAGTTTCCGTTTTGCATACGATTTGGTGCCGGGGCTCATCCAGTCCTGCGCGTCAATGCGGCGTTCAAGAGCCTTCTGGAGATTCCTCACCAGAGTCTCCATACGCGTCTTTGCCTCCTTTGGAAAATACCTCTCCACATAGATCCGGCCAATGGCATCGCCCAAAGTGCCGCTTACGGTAGCAGTCGCGCGTTTCCACATGGGTTTCTGCTCCTGCTGCCCGCTCATGGTCCTGCCGTAGAAGTCAAAATCGGCCTCATCCATGCGGCTGTCCAATCTGGCTCCGTTGGAATCGATCAGCTGCCATTCCATAAGCACCTTCTGGTCCTCAACAGATTCCTCATTGAAGACCCGGATTGCCTCACCGATGGCTTTCGGCTGACCGACATCGACATAATCGACACCGCCAAGTCCCAGACGTTCAAAAAAGCGTTGCCAGTCAAGACCCGGGAAATTTCTGAGCAGACGGGAATAAGCCATCTTGTGATAGTTCGATTCCGGATCCCTCAACTGGACATTGCTGCTTGATGCGCGGGCCAGACGGAGTTCGATGCGCCAGATTATGCGCATGCGGCGGCGGGCTTCCTTTTCGTCATACCCGGCCAGCATGAGCATCCTTACCACATGCTTCTTGAACGCAGCCCTTATTTCACGGGTGTGGCTGTCACGGTCAACGTAATATTCCCTGTCGCCAAGAGTCAGCCCACCCTGACACAGCCCGACAATGTTCATGCGGCTATTCCTCATGTCGGGTCCGATACCGATATCAAGATATCCGGTCACGCCATGAGGATCCAGATCAATCATTGCGTCAAGCAGTTCCTGCCTGCTGCCTATTGCGGCAATCCGGTGACGGGCTTCGTCCAACGGACTTATACCTTCCCTGTCCCTGCGCTCCGTGTCCATGACCAGGCTGTAGAGACCGGAAATGCGGGCGGCATCACTGCCGGGGGCATGTTCCCCTGCAATGATGCCGTCAATGATATCCTTTATCCTGCTCCGGTTCTTTTCAGCCAGTTCGTCATATGTTCCGTAACTGGAGTACTGTGCGGTCAGCGGATTGGCCTTGAGCCAGCCCCCGCAGCTGAACTGCCAGAAATCGGTTCCAGCCGAAACGCTCCTGTCAAGGTTTTCCTCCCTGATTCCAGCCGTGCAGGACATGTATTCTGTCAATTACCAGATTACAGCGCGCTTTTCCTTCGGCAGGTAAAGTGCATTGTCTTCAGTGATGCCGAATGCATCGTACCATGCGTCAATGTGAGGCAGAGTGCCGTTCACGCGCCAGCGGCTGAGTGAATGGACATCGCTCTTGGTACGGTTGCGGATCTCCTCGTCACGGATGTTGCCGGCCCACACGCCTGCGTATGCCATGAAGAAGCGCTGGTCAGCTGTGAAACCGTTCTTCTCGGGCAGAGGATTGTCCTTGGTCGCGTTCTTGTATGCCTGATAGGCTACCATCAGACCGCCATGGTCAGCAATGTTCTCACCAAGGCAGAGAGCGCCATTGGCCTTCAGACCAGGCAGGACTTCAATTCCGTTGAAATGATCGACAATGACATTGACGTGCTCGGTGAAACGTTCAGCATCACCCTCAGCCCACCAGTCGTTCATATTGCCTTCCTTGTCGAACTGACGGCCCTGGTCATCGAATCCGTGAGTCATCTCATGACCTATTACAACTCCGATGGCACCGTAGTTGAATGCGTCATCGGCCTCCATGTCAAAGAAAGGATACTGGAGGATACCTGCCGGGAAGCAGATTTCGTTGGTCGTAGGATTGTAATATGCATTGACGGTCTGGGGTGTCATGAACCATTCGGTATTGTCGACCGGCTTCTTGAACTTGCGCTCAATGGCATCGGCCAGCATGTAATGTGACACCTCAATCATATTCTCGACATAGCTCTTTGAAGGATCAATCTCCATCTTGCTGTAATCCTTCCACTTGTCAGGATAACCTATCTTCACGTAGAATGCGTCCAGCTTTTCGTGAGCGCGCATCTTGGTGGAATCGCTCATCCAGTCCTGCTCGTCTATGCGCTGGCCAAGGGCAATCTGCAGGTTCTTCACCAGCTGCTCCATACGTGCCTTTGATTCAGCCGGGAAATACTTCTCGGTGTAAAGCTGTCCGATGGCCTCGCCAAGGATGGCACTAACAGTGCTTGTAGCGCGCTTCCACATGGGCTGCTGCTCCTTCTTGCCGCTCATGACCGTTCCATAGAAGTCAAAGTTGGCCTGGTCGAATTCCTGGGTCAGCTGCGATGCGCTGCCGTCAATGACCTGCCATTCCATATATGCCTTGTGGTCCTCGAACGGAACCTCGGCCAGGATGCGCTCTACCTCGTGAATCGGTTCGGGCTGGTTGACATCGATCTCCTCAATCCCTTCCATGCCCATTGTCTTGAAATACAGGTTCCAGTCAATGCCCTTGTAATCCTCAAGGAACTGTGCATACGGCATCTTGTGATAGTTTGCTGCCGGATCACGCTGCTGTACGCCATTATAAGACTTGTCGGCAATGAGAGTCTCGATTTTCATCACACTCTCCATCTTCCCGGTTGCAGTCTCCTCATCGAAGCCGTAGAGCTGGAACATGCGGACAATGTGCTTCTTGAAAGCCTCACGGATAGCGGTCGTGGCTTCATCATTATCCACATAATATTCCTTCTCGCCCAGTGACAGACCGCCCTGGCCTACACCAACGATATTCATCTTGCTGTCCATCATGTCGGCTCCAATGCCTACGCCGAAATAGCCGCTTGCCATTCCGTCATACTCAAGAGCAATCATGGTCGGGAACACCTGTTCCTGGCTGCTGATTGCCTCAATCCTGTCAATGTAGGGTCTGATAGGTTCAATGCCATCGTTGTTACGGCGAACCGTATCCATAACCAGGTTATAGAGGTCTGCAATTTTTTGGGCATTGCTCCCCTTCTCATGCTGGGTGCTTACAATCTCATCGATAAGTCCCTTGAGCTGCTCGCGGTTGTTCTCGGCCAGCATGTCAAAACTTCCGAAACGTGAATACTCGTCGGTCAGAGGATTGTTCTTCATCCATCCACCGCAGGCGAACTGGAAGAAATCATCGCCCGGAACAGCTGTCTGGTCCAGATTCTCCAACTTTATACCCATATCGTCTCCCTTTGGAGCCTTCTCTGAACAAGCGGTCATAGCCATTAATGCCATTACTGTCAAAATAACGTTTTTACTTTTCATATTGATAATAATCCTTTCAAACAGGCCGCAAATTTAGCAATTTTATCGCGTTGCATGATTTATTTTACAGCCATTTTGCCTAATATTGTATCCTGTTAAACCTTTATATTTCAATTCAGTCCAACTTAACACTGTATAAACACCTCTGATATGTCAAAAAGGATAGTCCTTGCCGCAGCAGTTGCGGCCATTCCGCTGTTTGCCGCCGCACAGCAGCTCAAGCTGAACGAAAGCGGGTACTTCGAGACCCGTGGAGTCAACGTCCTGGTTTACAACAACACTTTTTCCGGAGGGTTCAATGACGAGAAAAACTCTGGTCTGGAAATCATCCACCACGGAGTACGCACGGTGCAGGGCGGTGCAATACGCCTGAGCAACACCCCTGAGCAGTGGGACCTGGTTCCCGCGACATCAGGCCGCAAAGTGAATGCCGATGCCAACACTGTCGAGCTTACCCTTTCATACAAGGATTTCAATTTCGACAGCCGTCTGGTTGTGACCGGCAAGGACGGACTTGTTGAGGTACAGGTCTGGCTTGACAAGCCCCTGCCCGAGGAACTGGAAGGCGATGCCGGATTCAATCTTGAATTCCTGCCTTCACAGTACTGGAACAAGACATACATCATGGACGGACGTCTTAACCGTTTCCCCCGCTATGCCGTAAGTGAGACCACAGCCCGCCCCAACAGCGAGAAGATCAGGCAGTACAAGGGCTACAAGACATACGATGACCGTGGAACCGCCCAGTTCGTCGATCCTCTGCCAATGGAAACCGGACGTACCATCATCATGGCCCCGGACGCTCCTGAGCGCATGATCACAGTCAAGTCCTCTGCCGACATGAATCTCTATGACGGCCGCATGATAGCACAGAACGGCTGGTACGTCCTGCGCAGTCTCCTTCCGGCCGGCAAGACCGGCAAGGTCCTGACATGGACCATTACTCCCAACTCCGTCAAGGACTGGGTACGCCAGCCCAACATAGGATTCTCACAGATGGGTTACCTGCCTTCACAGCCCAAGGTCGCAGTCATCGAGCTTGACAAGAACGACAGGATGCAGCCTTCAGCATCGGTCTTCAGAATCTCCGAGGACGGCAGCATTGTCAAGGCCTTCACCGGTGACGTTACAATGTGGGGCCCCTATTACAAGTACAATTATGCCAAGTTCGATTTCAGCAAGCTGGAGAAGCCGGGCATCTACTACATAGAGTACGCAGGCGTCAAGACCGACAACTTCATAATCGACAACAGCGTATATGACAAGATAACCGATGCCACCAGCGATGTCTGGATTCCCATCCACATGAACCACATGACCGTGAACGAGGGTTACCGAATCTGGCACGGCGAACCGTTCAAGGAGGGCTATCTTCAGGCCCCTGCACCGACAGACCACTTTGACCTGCACTCACAGGGCCCGACAACCGACACCAAGTACAAGGCACTGGAACTCATCCCGGGCCTGAACATAGGCGGATACTTCGATGCGGGCGACTTCGATATCGAAACCGGTTCGAACATCAGCGTCGTACAGAACATGGTCAACATCTGGGAACGTTTCAAGCCCATGCGTGACGAGACTTTCGTAAGCGAAGACCAGCGTTACGTTGACCTGCACCGTCCGGACGGAATACCCGATATGCTCCAGTTCATCCGCCACGGTGTGCTGAATCTGGTTGCACAGGCCGAGAACATAGGACACATGGCATCGACCCTGTCGAATTCCGTACTTGACAACTACCACCATCTGGGCGATGCCGCTGCCATTACCGACGGTCTGCATTATGACCCGTCACTCAAGCCTTATGAGATTTCGGCCGATGGAAAGTCAAGCGGAACACCCGATGACATGTGGGCCTTCACCACCCGCGATGCAGGTCTGGACCTCCGGGCAGCAACCATGTTCGCCGCAGCCAGCCACGCCCTGCGCGGTTTTGACGATGAACTTGCCGAGCGCGCCCTGACCCAGTCAAAGCGTCTCACGGCCGAAGCAAATGAAATCAACGCCAAGCGTCAGCAGAACAACGCCCGTTTCCGCGGAAATGGCGGCAACGACATGGCCACCAACCTCCAGCTCTATGTAGCCACCGGTGACAAGGCATATCTTGACCGTTTCACCGAACAGATATGGCCGGCACTTGAGCGCAACGCCAACAACGCCATAGGCACCGCAATGGATGCCATACCGTACATGGATGCCCAGTACAAGGAGAAGCTCCGTCCATACGTTGTCAAGTACAAGGAATATCTGGACCGCATATCCAATCAGAATCCCTATGGTGTACCTATCGGCACCGGCAACTGGGCCGGCAGCGGCAGTGTGGTCTCGTTCGGCACCACTGCAACATTCGCAGCCATCCATTTCCCCGACATCATTGACAAGACCTACGCATTCAACGCCATGGCATACATGTTCGGATGCCATCCGTACCACAACTACTCTCTTGTGGCAGCTGTAGGTGCAACCCATCCCAAGTCAGTCTTCTACGGCAACAACCGCGCAGACTTCTCGTTCATTCCAGGCAACGTGGCTCCAGGCGTACTGTTCCGCAACCCTGACCATTTCGAGAATTATGACGACTGGCCATTCCTGTGGGGACAGAACGAGGGTACCATTGCCGGCAACACCAGCTACCTGATATTCGGTTCGGCATTCAAGAACCTCATCAAATAATGAACATTAATCCAAACGTATTGATATGAAAAGACTTATCTCTGTACTGGCTTTGACATCGGTGCTCTTTGCCGGAAATGCCGCAGCCCAGGAAAAACTCTACACCAAGGCATTTGCTCTTGGCGATGTGGAACTGCTTGACGGACCTTTCAAGCACGCCCAGGATCTGAACGTGAAAGTATTGTTGGAGTACGATGTCGACCGTCTGCTGGCCCCGTTCCTTCTGCAGGCAGGACTCGAACCCAAGGGTGAACTTTTCCCGAACTGGGAAGGACTGGACGGACACATTGGCGGACATTACCTGTCAGCCATGGCCATACATTACGCATCGACCGGAAACGAAGAGTGCCTTGAACGCATGAACTACATGCTTGACGAACTGGAACGCTGCCAGAAGCAGTCGGAACACGGATTCGTGGGCGGTGTGCCGGACAGCGACAAAATCTGGGACGAGATACATGGCGGCAACACAGGTATCCTGGGCCGTTACTGGGTGCCCTGGTACAATATGCACAAGACCTTTGCCGGTCTGCGCGACACATGGCTCTATGCAGGAAGCGAGCGCGGCAAGGAGATGTTCCTGAAACTGTGCGACTGGGCTCTCTGGGTAACCGAAGACCTGACACCGCAGCAGATGGAAAGCATGCTGGGAACCGAATTCGGCGGCATGAACGAAGTGTTTGCCGATGCCTATCAGATTACAGGAGACCAGAAGTATCTGACCGAGGCAAAGCGCTGGACACATCATCAGCTCTTCGACAGCATGCTTCAGGGAGTCGACAATCTGGACAACAAGCACGCCAACACCCAGGTTCCCAAGGTAGTGGGCTTTGCACGCATAGCAGGCGTTGACGGCAACAATCCGGATTATGTCAAGGCATCGGACTTCTTCTGGGACAGAGTGGCCAACCACCGCTCGGTGGCATTCGGAGGCAACAGCCGCCGCGAGCATTTCCCGCAGGCAAGCGACTACCACAGCTATGTCGAGGAACGTGAAGGACCGGAGTCATGCAACACCAACAACATGCTGAAACTGACCGAGGACCTGTTCTTCATGAATCCCGAGGCAAGATATGCCGATTTCTACGAGAACGCCCTCTACAACCACATCCTCTCGACCCAGCATCCCGAGCATGGCGGATATGTATATTTCACATCGGCCCGTCCCGGTCACTACCGCGTATATTCACAACCCAACCAGGGCATGTGGTGCTGTGTCGGTACCGGTATGGAAAACCACGGCAAATACGGGGAGTTCATCTATTCGCATTTCGATAACGACCTGTACGTGAACCTGTTCATTGCATCAAGGCTGGATTGGAAGGACAGGAATGTGACCATAGAGCAGCAGACCAAGTTCCCGGACGCCGAGACCAGCGTCATCACCGTTACACCGAAGAAGGGAAAGGCCAAGTTCCGCATGCTTGTACGCTGCCCTGAATGGATTGTCCCCGGTGAGATGAAAGTGATGTGTGACGGCCGCAATTATGCCGAAGGCGCTGAACCTTCAAGCTACATTGCCATTGACCGCAAGTGGAAGAAAGGTGACAAGGTCGAGATAGTAATGCCAATGCACATGCGCACCGAAATGCTTGAGAACGTTGACGATTACGTTGCCATCAAGCACGGCCCCATCCTCATGGGCGTCAAGACCGGCACTGACAATCTTGACGGTCTTATTGCAGGTGACGGACGCTGGGAACACATTGCAAGCGGAAAACTGGTTCCCGTACTTGAAACCCCGTATATAATAGGTGACCGCAACAGTGTGGACAAGGCTCTTGCCGCAGCAGGCAACTCAACGACACCTGCACTTTTCGCCGACAGGAAATGGGCCGGAGCCCAGCTGGTTCCCTTCTACCAGATTCATGACAGCCGCTATGCCATCTACTATCTGATGATGTCACCCGAGCAGTACCGCCAGCATGAGGCCGAGGTTGCCGCTGCCGAAGCAGCCCGCATCGACCTTGACAACCGCACCGTTGACCGCGTGCAGACAGGCGAGCAGCAGCCCGAAGTTGACCATCAGATGAAGGCGGAGAACTCAAGCAAAGGCAACTACGAGGGTGAAGCATGGCGCGATGCCAAGAACGGAGGCTTCTTTGAATACACCATGGCTACCCAGAAACGCACCGACCTTTCCCTCATGGTCCGTTACTGGGGCAACGAAAGCGATTTCAACCGCCGCTTCACCATTCTGGTTGACGGAACGGAAATTGCATCGGAATCACTCTCGCGCAAGTGGAACAAGACCGAATTCCAGAACGTAACCTATCAGATTCCGGCAGAGCTGCTGGAAAGCAAGGAACAGGTCACAGTACGTTTCCAGAGCGGTGACCGCACCGTGGCAGGCGGTGTCTTCATGGTACGTCTTGTACGTCCGTAAACTGTAAGAACTGCAAGGAGGGGGGTGACTGTTTATCAGTAGCCCCCCTCTTTTTTAAGGAAGCTATATACCTGTTAACTACAATATTGAGTACAGGTATATAGCTTCCTAAAATTATCAGTGCAGTAGTGATAAATTGGAAAAACATTACGGATAAATCGAGGCATGGTTAGATAATTTCATATATTTGTAAACACATTTTCAATGTTCTGGTATGTCTCGAAGATTTCCTTTTGCCACACTGCTTGTGATACCTGTCCTTCTTGCTGCAGCGGCAGGATGTGATAAGCCGTCAACCGAAAACGGTACAAACAATCAAAATACCGATCCGGGGACTCAACCTTCCGACGAGCCATATTTCACCACCGATATTCCGGACTTGATCAATACCGATTCAAGCCTGGAGCATTACTTTGGCTATTCCACCAACCTTGATGACAGTGAAGTCCAGATTACTTCTTCCGAAGACTGGTGCCTGATAGAGTATTCATCCGGGAGCGTCAATATGCGTGTATCCCGTTGGGGCAGAGATACGGAAAAGGACGGACGTGATGCATACCCTGCACCGCGAAGCTGCACGGTCACCATTATTGGGGGCTCCATATTCACCAAGACCGTAACGGTCTGCCAGGAGTCGGACGCGGGACTTATCCAAACGCCGAACTATATGACGACGCTGTATGTAAATCCATCAGGCGGGACAGAAACTCTCACCATCGACACAAACTGCATAGGTCTCACTGCAAGAACAGATGCTGATTGGATAAAGGCAGAATTCATTGACCGGGCTACGCTCCAGATTGTTACCCAACCACATCCGGATAATGTTTTCACGCCACGCACGGCCGGAATTACAATATGTTCTGTTGTGAACGATTCCAAGACAATAAACCTGACGGTTAAGGAAAACGATCCAGAATTGTCCTCCGGCAGGTTCGGTTATGAAGATCATACGAACTGGGATTAAGTCATGAAAAGGATACTAACAGCATTTCTGGGTGCAGCGTCACTATTCATGGCCGCCTGCAGTCCACAGGACATTGACAATCAGAGCAGTGACAACTCCATCAGGGCATCGGTGGACCGGATGCGCAGTCCTCAGACAAAAGCCCTCATGCAGGACAATCCCGGTTACTCCATCGACATCTTCTGGCAGGAAGGTGACCGAATAGGTGTATTCGGAGATGGCGGTTCCAACGTTGACTTTGTCCTTGCGGCATCGTCTCTTTCCGAAAACGGCCGCAGCGCAAGGTTTGAAACATCGGGAACCATGCCCAAAGGGAATCTGACCGCATACTTTCCGTATTGCCCTGATGCCGCTCAGAAAGATGAAGCCCTTGTCCTCAATTTCCCGTCCACGCAGGAATACAACGTCAAGTCAGGAGTAGTGCAGCCTGATCCTAACGCCAACCTCATGATTGCAAGCGGTTCCCGTGGAGCCGGACTTTTCTTCCAACCGATGATGGCGGCATTGAAAATAGGAAAGGTATTTGACAAGGACGTCCAGATAGACAGAGTCGAATTCCGGGACCTTGACGGCAAGGCTGTCTGCGGAACTTTCTCTGCAAGCTTCCATAACGGCATGCCGGTAACGCAATTCTCCGGGAATGCCAATGTCATCACTCTGGATTGCAGCAAGCTCGTGAAGGCCACGAAGGATGAGGCGAAAATCTTTTATCTCCTTGTCCCTGCCCGTTCCTATCCGAAAGGTTTCGAACTCTGCTTCGTGACCTCCGATGGCGAACGCATCACACAGACGGTTGGCGCCTCCATGGGAAAGAGTCTTCAGTGCGGCTCGGTCTATCCGATAGGAGACATCACCAATTACGGGGATCTGGAAGACGTTTCGTCAGAGACGTATCCGGAAGCCATATTGCTGGATCAGGGCAAGCTTGACAAAATCCGGATATTGAGCAAAACCAGCGTTGAACTCCGCGACAGCGAAAAGAATCCCGTATATGACGCCAAAGGCAGACCGCTGCAGTCCTATAATCTTGAACTCATGGTTCACAAGGACCTCAAACCTGTCGGGAACGGATGGCTGGTCTTCAACGAACAAACCGAGGAACTCCCTCAAGGTGGCGTGTTCCGCATTACTTCGTGCACAATAGCCAACGATGATTTCTATAAAGTCGATGCAGTCCCTGAAATCAATCCTTTCGCGCCATTCAAGAACCTTCAGATTGGAAAGCAGGATGAGGAAGTCCCGGTCAACCTGAACGGCTTCATCAGCGAGGTGGTGGATGAGTACGGCAACCCGATAGATTTCAGATTCAACGAGGAGGGCCAGATGGTCTTTGGAGATGATGCGGTCAGCCAGATGATGGGAGGACCGACAAGAGCACTGGTGAACAAATGGCCTTCCAATTTCTCTCTGCCAAACTTATCGATTAACGTAAAGGGAGATAATGCCGAGGCATCCTTTTCACCGCAGATGACGACCAGCATTCAGACGGCAATCGGCGCCTTTGACGGCGAATTGCAGTATTGTGTCCTGAAGATAACCCCAACGCTGTCAATGGATGCGAAATTCACTCTCAAGGCCGCACTGTCCATCGGAGAAAGCAAATATCTCTTTGGTATCAAGACTACGGGTATCCCTATCGGAGGAGTCATTGTCTTCTTTGACATTGAAGTATATGCCACTGTCGAATTGGGCGGTCAGCTGACCTTCTCCACCCAGATTTCATGTTCACAGGATCTCGGCACCTATTCCATCTCCTACAACAAAGGCGACGGATTCATTACCAAGCAGCTGAAAGAACCTACGTTAGCCGGTTTCAATATGCCTGACCCACAGATTTCAGGTTCCGGGGAAATTTACGCAAAGGGCGGTCTTCAGCTCGTGACGTCAATGAATGTCTACGGACTGCTCAGCATAGGATTGTCAACCGATTTTCTAATGAAAGCAGGCATCTCGCAGGATGCCGATGACGGCATCAATGAAAAAGGCACTGTGTTCGCCGTTGGACCGGAATTGGAAATCACTCCTCGAATCGCCATCGGCTGTCTGGGTATCAAGTGGGCTCACAACTTTGAAGAATTGACAATGTCATTCAACATGGACCACTGGTACGAAACGTATCTCATCCCTAAGGGTACCTGCTCATCGGCCCCCGTTTACACTCAGAGCAGTGCGTATTATCAATTCGCCGAATTTGATCCGCCGCTTCTGGCACAAGTGAGGACGGGCGTTTCCTCACTTACTTACAATATCAACCTTGAAGGAAAATGCGCACAGGACTTCACTGTGGGAATTGCAACATATGAGATTCCTGTATTCGAATTATATCCAATGTCCTCGGCTGCCATAGCCGAATACCGGACGTGGACCGCTTCCGGATACCCGATTCCTCAGTCAAGCACATATATCCTGGTTGACTACAACTTACTGAAACGTATTTCCTTTACAGAAATATGCGAGTACAAGGCCGGAACGGAGAGCCTGCAGAAGAACGGTGAGATTGATCCTCCAATCTCATTCAAATCCCAC
Organism: Bacteroidaceae bacterium; assembly: GCA_024398615.1. GTDB lineage: Bacteria > Bacteroidota > Bacteroidia > Bacteroidales > Bacteroidaceae > Colenecus. The sequence continues at coordinate 10,284 of JAKSIU010000019.1, read as the reverse complement.
ACCTACTATTATCAGCTGATAGCATTAAGGGATAAAAACGGCAGTATCGTACACGTATTCGGAATGAACCGGCTTCTTTCTCCATTCGACCTTGGGAGGCTGACCTATTTCTGCTGGCCGAATGACAGAAATGGCAATGATTACGAAGAGTTCGAATCAGCCATCAATCAGCATTAACGGACTTAGCATCATTAGTAATGACCGACTCAGTCATAGACCTGTCGCGCTATACGGAAAGTTGGGATACCGTATTTCTGGAGGCTACTGACCAGTCCCTTGTCGGTAACATTGACAAGGTGTTCTGCTATGACGGTCTGGAGAACCCAGTACTTCTGCTTTACCACATCAACAAGGAGCATTTCCTGCCGTTTGGCAGCACTGCAGAAAACTCCGGTAAATCCCCTTTCAAAATGCCGCTTCAACCGAACAAATTGCTACCTTCACCCTGACAGACCTCAATCCAACATACTCAAATATGCGTCCTGACCCGAACAAGGCATTCCCGAATCCATCTATTCCAAGCCTTTGCTATATCAAGAATGTTATCAAGAATCCGAACATCATTGTCGGAGACTACACCTACTATGACGACAAGGACGGAGCCGATAGATTTGAGGAACACGTAACCCACTTCTACCCGTTCATCGGAGACAAACTCATCATCGGAAAATTCTGTGCCATTGCCAGAGGAATCGAGTTCATAATGAATGGTGCGAATCACAGGATGGATGGTGTAACCACCTACCCTTTCTACATAATGGGAGGTGACTGGGGCGGTGCCATTGCCCCTGTAAAGGATGAACTGCCTTTGAAAGGAGACACGGTTGTCGGGAATGATGTCTGGATAGGCCAGAACGTGACCGTACTGCCGGGAGTCCACATAGGTGACGGTGCTATCATCGGGGCGAATTCCGTTGTTGCCAAAGATGTCCCTCCATACTGCATCGCAGCAGGTAATCCTTGCCATGTAATCAGAAAAAGGTTCGATGATGAACTGATAGGCTACCTGCTGGAACTTAAATGGTGGGACTGGCCTATTGAAAAGATCGAGTCCAATTTCAAGGCACTATCCAGCGGAGACCTGTCACTGATCAGAAAGATCAACCGATAAATTGCGGGGGGGGCGGGGCTTATAAAATGATCATTGTATGACCAGACACGCAGAACAGTCACGCTTGTATGCCTGCTGTTGATGGTCGTGCCATCAACGCGTATGTCGGCACAGGAACCGGAAAACCGATGGACGGTGGATTTTGGTACCTTTGCTGCGTTTTCAAACCATATCGTGCAAAGGCTTTCGCAAGACTCCCGCCTGTTCATTAATTTCACTTTTTCACTTTTTCACTTTTTACTTTTTCACTAATTGGTATGTTCCTGAGTAGTGAAAGAATATACAGTACCTTTGGTTGTCAGGAACCCCACGGTTGGTGAGCAGGAACCCCACGGTATTTACTTATCAACCGTGGGGTCTGAGAGAAAAACGGTGCGACTTTTTTTAAAATTGATTACAGGGTTCCAGTGGCTGGGTGTCTTCGCCCGTTCAGAGAAGCGTCCAATTCGGACGCTTCTCCTGTATTATAGTTAACTGGTATATAGTTCCCTTTCTTTAAATGGTTCGCGACATTTTTGCATGATGGATGGTGGGTGGGCGGACTTTCCGCGGAATGGCCGATTGGCGACAAGGCCTTTCAGGCGTGAAGAAACGCGGCTGTCTGAGCGGCGGAGCCGCGAGTTCCGCGTTTCAGCCTGAAAGACCGCAGGAGCAGGCCATGGAGCGGCAGTCCGCCCACCCACCATCCATCATGCAAAAACTGTATTCAGATTACAGGTTTTCGGCTTCGATCATTGCCTCTTCCCAGCGGGACTCTGCCGCTTCAAGCTCATTCTTGAGTTTGCCGTAAGCCTCGAACATGGCCGGGTTGGCAGCACCTTCGGGAGTAGCCATCCACCCTTCCAGCTCCTTGATTTCATTCTCAATGCGAGCAACCTCCTTCTCGCAGTCAGCCACCTTCTTTTCGGCTTTCTTGCGTTTTCTCTCCTGCTCCTTGCGGGCCTCGAAATCCTCCTTGCCACCAACGGAGGGTCTGACATCGGCCTTGGGACCGGCATGTGCTGCGGAGTCCGATGCCCCCTTCATCCGGCCTATGTCCGCAAGGCTGTCCATATTCTTGCGCTGCAGGAAATCATAGATGCCGCCCAGATGTTCACGCACCTTGCCGTCACCGAACTCATAGACCTTGCTGACCAGTCCGTCCAGGAACTCACGGTCATGGCTGACCACGATTACGGTGCCGTCAAAGGCCTGGATGGCCTCCTTCAGGACATCCTTGGTCACCATATCCAGATGATTGGTAGGCTCGTCAAGAATGAGCAGATTGTTCGGAGTGAGCAGCAGACGGATCATGGCCAGACGGCTACGTTCGCCGCCCGACAGGACCTTGACTTTCTTCTGGTTCTCTTCGCCTCCGAACATGAAGGCGCCCAGAATGTCATTGATGCGGGTTCGGATGTCGCCTACGGCCACATTGTCAATGGTGTCATACACGGTAAGCTCTTCATCAAGCAGCTGCGCCTGATTCTGAGCATAATAGCCTATATTGATGTTATGGCCTATCTTGAGGCTTCCGTCAAAGGGAATCTCACCCATTATGCATTTGACGAGAGTGGATTTTCCTTCACCGTTACGTCCCACGAAGGCGACCTTCTCGCCTCTCTTGATGGTCAGCTCGACTCCGCTGAATACCGTATGCTCGCCATAGCTTTTGGCCACTCCGTCACAGATGACCGGATAATCTCCGCTGCGCTGGGCAGGCGGGAACTTGAGCCGCAGATGACGGTTGTCGACCTCGTCAATCTCTATGGGCACAATCTTCTCCAAGGCCTTGATACGGCTCTGGACCTGATTTGACTTGGTCGGTTTGTAACGGAACCGCTCTATGAAATCCTTGATGTCGGCTATTTCCTTCTGCTGATTCTCATACGCGCGTATCTGCTGCTCACGGCGTTCCGCACGCAGTTTCACATACTGGTCATACTTGACCTTGTAGTCATGAATGGTTCCGCAGGTTATTTCAATTGTGCGTGTAGTAACATTGTTCAGGAATGCACGGTCGTGACTGACCAGCATGACAGCGTTGCAGCGGTGTGCCAGGAAATCCTCCAGCCACTGTATGCTCTCAATGTCCAGATGATTGGTCGGTTCGTCCAGCAGCAGCACATCCGGGTGCATGAGCAGCAGTTTTGCCAGCTCTATGCGCATGCGCCAGCCGCCGCTGAATTCGCTGGTGGGACGGTCAAAATCCTCACGCCGGAATCCAAGTCCCAGCAGTGTCTGTTCCAGTTCGGCCTGATAGTTGCTGCCGCCCATCATCTGGAAATGCTCACTCTTATGGGTGAACTTCTCTATGAGCAGGCGGTAGTCATCGGACTCGAAGTCCGTTCGCCGGGCAAGTTCATCGTTCAGGCGGGAAATCTCAGCCTCAAGTTCGCGTATGCCCGAGAAAGCCTGTTCCGCCTCATCACGGACCGTGCGGGAATCGGCCAGTTTCATGACCTGCGGCAGATAGCCTACCGTGCTCTCCTTCGATATGGATACGGTTCCCGAGGTCGGTTTCTGCAATCCGGCCAGGATTTTGAGCATAGTGGATTTGCCGGCTCCGTTCTTGCCGACCAGGGCAATGCGGTCCTTGTCTCCAATGACATAGCTCACCCCGGTAAACAGGGGTCTGGCACCGAACTCTACACTAAGGCCGTCAACTGAAACCATCAGAACGTCAGAACAGTGGTGACGGATAGACTCCGTCCTTTACCAGCTGGGCAATGCGGTCAACCGTACCCTGACGGTCTTCAGCGTATGTCACGCCAAACCATTTGGATGTGGTGTCAAGAACCTCGCAGGTGGCTGTTCCGCCATTAATCAGTTCGTTGACCATGAGAGGGATGTAATATTCTGATTTGGGTTTTTCAATATTCTCCTTGAGCCAGCCCTTGAAATATTCTTCCGAGTACTGGAAATACTCAGGAGTGAAGCCCCATACATTCATTGAAACGGGAGTGTTGTCCTCAATACGGACCCATTCTTCACCGTCCCTGTAGCAGATGCCTTCCTCACGGCGGATAATCTCCGTACGCTCCACTACGGTTGTCAGATGCTTCTGTCCGTTTACCGAGCACACGCCACGTGAAACCTTGCCGTTCTCACTCAGTGTGTTTGCAACACGGAATCCCACCATAGCATAGCGGTCAGTCGCTCCCTCTGGAAGTTCTGAAAGGAATTTACCCATGACGGCAAAGCAGTCACGGCCATAGAAATCATCGGCATTGATCACGCAGAACGGTTCCTTGACAACATCCTTGGCCATAAGAACGGCATGATTGGTTCCCCACGGCTTGGTACGTTCCTCGGGGCGCACGAATCCTTCAGGCAGGTCATCTATGCTCTGGAACACCACTTCAACGGGCACATGGCCCTCATATTTTGCAAGCACCAGCTTACGGAAATCGGCTTCAAAATCCTTGCGGATAATGAACACGACCTTTCCGAAACCGCCACGGATAGCATCGTACACAGAATAATCCATTATGGTCTCACCGTTGGGACCCAGTCCGTCCAACTGTTTCAGACCGCCATAACGGCTGCCCATTCCGGCAGCAAGAACAACAAGCGTAGGTTTCATAATCAGCAAATCATTATTTTTGTGCAAAGTTAATTAAATGTATACCTTTGTGCAAATAAGAAAAACCATAGCATTATGAAGAAATACATAGCCATACTGCCAATTCTGGCCGTTCTGTTCTCAACGGCCTGCGGTGGGAAGAAGTCAGCCACAAATGAAATGAGCGCCTTTGATGCCGATACCATAATCCTGGACCAGGACCAGTACGTACGTTTTGAGACTACTGCCGGCAACTTTACCATAAAGCTGTACCGCGAGACTCCGTTGCACCGTCACAACATGGTCCGCAACGCCCGCCACGGCATCTATGACGGCCAGCTGTTCTTCGGCATCCAGAAGGGTTACAAGATCCAGTGCGGTGATGTGAACTCCAAGAATGCCCAACCGGGCCAACAGCTCGGCATCAACGAGAAGGAAGATACCATAATGTCCGAAATCCAGCCGGAGCTGTTCTACCACAAGCGTGGTGCAGTGGGACAGGCCAGTGTAACCCAGTTTGACTACTCCACAAGCCAGCAGTTCTATATTGTGACCGGCCGCAAGGCCAAGGTCGCCCAGCTGACTGACCAGGAGAAGACCATCAACAAGCGCTACCGCAAGGAAGTCAAGGATTCTCTGACACGTCCGTACTCCAAGCAGATTCTAGAATGGCAGAAATACAAGGAAAACAAGCAGATAAGCAAGCTCAACGACAAGCTGAACAAGGAGACCGATGCCATCATGGCCACCCGCAAGCCGTTCCTCTACAGTCAGGAACAGGTTGACCAGTATCTGTATGACGGAGGTGTTCCGTCACTTGACGGCCTGTACACTGTTTTCGGTGAGGTTACTGAAGGTCTGGAAGTAGTCGAGGCCATCAACAACATGCACACGGACCGCAACTATCGTCCCGATCCTGACGTCAGGATTACACGCGCCTACGTTGTGGGCGAAGAGCCGGAAACGGACAATCAGTAAATCCGGACTTTGTCCGCAAAGCTCTGCCAGAGCGTTTCATCGGGTAGCGGAGCATACACGTCTATCATTTCATGTGACACAGGATGCTCGAAAGTCACATGCCAGGCATGGAGTGAAATGCTGCCATCGGGGTTTGAACGTTCCGCACCGTATTTCAGATCGCCTTTGATCGGGCATCCCATTTTGGCAAGCTGACAGCGTATCTGATGATGCCGGCCTGTCATAAGCTCCACCTCCAGCAGGTGGTAATTGACCGAACTGGCAACAAGCCTGTAACGCAGTACAGCCTTCTTGCTCCCCGGCACTTCATGGTCATATGCGTATGAACGGTTCTGCTTCTCGTTTCTCACAAGCCAGTTCTCCAACTGCCCCTCATCATTTGCAGGCCGGTTCCTGACAATAGCCAGATAGCGTTTGTCCACACTGCCTACACGGAACATCTCATTCATTCTTGACAAGGCCTTGCTGGTCTTGGCCAGCACCACGACACCGCTTACCGGACGGTCAAGCCTATGCGTAACACCGACAAAGACATTGCCCGGCTTTGCATACTTGACCTTCAGATATTGGGCAACGGCTTCCGAAAGAGGCGCATCACCGGTCTTGTCACCCTGAACAATCTCGCCGGACTGTTTGGAGACAATGATAATATGGTTGTCTTCGTAAAGAACCTTCATCTTTTTCAAACTGAATACATGAATCACATGCCCATGCCACCATCCACACTGAGCACCTGCCCGGTAATGTACGATGCCTTATCCGATGCAAGGAACATCACCGTCTCTGCCACTTCTTCCGGCTTGGCACCACGGCCCATAGGTATGGATCTGCACCACTGTTCCAACTTATCCTGAGGCAGGGATTCCGTCATCTCGGTCATGACGAAACCTGGAGCCACAACGTTAGCCCTCACGCCTCTTGAGGCAAGTTCCTTGGCTACAGACTTTGTCAATCCTACCAGACCGGCCTTTGATGCGGCATAATTGGTCTGGCCGGCATTTCCGTGCAATCCGGAAACCGATGACAGCGACACAATGCTTCCACCTCTCTGACGCATCATAATCTGCGAACAGGCCTTAATGCAGTTGAAGGCCGATTTCAGATTCGTGTCCAACACCTGATCCCACTGCTGTTCGTCCATACGCATAATAAGTCCGTCACGAGTTATTCCGGCATTGTTCACAAGAATGTCAATACGGCCGAATTCCGCATGGACACTCTGCACCATCTCAGTTACGGCCTTGAAATCCGAAACATCGCACTTGCAAGCCATAGCCCTTACTCCCATTTCTGAAAGTCCCTTTTCAAGAGCCATTGCCTTGTCATCGCTGTTCAGATATGCGAATGCCACATTCGCACCTTCAGAAGCCATTTTCCTGGCAATAGCCAGACCTATTCCACGTGTAGCGCCTGTTACAAGCGCAGTCTTGCCATCAAGTTGTTCCATTATATCTATTTTCTGTTTTTATCATCATAGCCGACAATAGCATACACGATTTTGCCAAATTGCAGTCTGATTTCCTCCCGACTGGCAGATTTCCAAAGTATGCCTTTAATGTACGGATATTCAAAGCCTCGGATGCAATTCTGAATCATATCGGCCGCAAGATTGACGTTTGACACATCAAAAACCTTCCGATTGACGCCATCCACAATCATATCGACCAGCATCTGTCTTTCCTGCCGGTCGTAATCCTTACGGAAATGTTCAAGATTCCAGCTGTTTTTGAAGAAGAACGATTTCAATGTGCCATTATGGTCGACCATATCCTTGATAATGGCAAAACGGCCGTTCACGAAATCAAGTATTCTTATTTCAACTGGAGAATCGTCAGCAATTATTGTCTTGAGCTTCTCTATTACAATAGAAGTCTCCCTTTCTATTGCCGCTTTATAGACATCGGCCTTACTGCCAAAATACGAATAGAGAGTCCTTCGGCTCAAACCCGATTCCTGAGCGATATCCATCATGGACACCACATCGTATCCGTTCCTGATAAACTGCCTTTTCGCAGCATCAAGCAGTACGTCTCTGGTCTTCCTGCTATCCATTTTCAAAGATTTGATTCACAAAAGTACTAAAAATGTAAAAAGAAATACATTTTCCATACAGAAAGGCTTGGATTTTCAAAATGGAAGGTCTACCTTTGCACTATCAAACATCGCGGAGTGGAGCAGAGGTAGCTCGTTAGGCTCATAACCTAAAGGTCGGAGGTTCGAATCCTCCCTCCGCAACCAAAAAAGAGGTCCCCGATTCGGGACCTCTTTTTCATGTTCTTGAGATTGTATCATTCTGCAGCAGCGGGGGCGGCTGCAGGTGCCTCGGCTACCGGTGTAACAGGTGCTTCCACAACCTGCTCGACCTGAGCCTTGGCCTTCTTTTCATACTTCAGACAGTCACAACCTACCCAGCCAAAGAAATTGTTGAAATACAGCAATGCGAAAACTGCTGCCAATCCTATGATAAAGCCTATCAGCTTCTTCCAGAAAGGAATTTTTTCAGCATACGGATCCTTTCCGACTGAAACAGCCGGTACTTTTGCAACCTCTGTCAGAGTAGCTCCGAATGGGGTATTCACCTTAACTGCCGCATTGACAGCCCAATCATTTGCATTCAGTACAGGAGCAAGATTTCTCTTTCTCAATTTCAACCAAGCCTTAATCATCGCCGGACCTGAAATCAGAAGCATAATCACAGCAATGATAATAAGCCACTTCCACCATGTCAGACCAGAAACCGCCTGGACGACAGCAGCAAATGCGGCAATAATAGCACCGAATGCGACACCGACCAAAGCAAATACGCCAAGATATTTGGACATGTCAAACGGTTGCTTTGCACCCTCTGGATTATCGGCCTTGGCTGTCAGATCACCTACAACCTTGGAATCTTTGGCATCGGCATTCTTGCCAATCTTTTCCTCAATGAATTTGCCCAGCTTGCGGTAAGGTGACCAGAATGCCTGACGTATGCTGATGGGATTATCAATTATCTTAACGATAGTTGCATCCCAGTCATCGCCATTGTTATCATAGAAAATACCATGCTTTCCTTCACGAAGGTCTGACACGTCACCGTCAGTAAGAACAGCCGCAACAGTCATTGCAGCACCGCTCTTCTTGGAAACGCAGTTGCAGTACATGATATACATTCCGCTAAGACCAGCCGTGGCATTATGAGGTCCCATATCGGTGACCTTGATGCACAATTCGCAACAACGCTCATCAATATACAGGCGTCCAGCCTGGAATATAGCCCTCTCTTTGGGATTGTAGAAATCCTTGAATGAAACGAAATTGCAAAGAAGTTTATAGAAATCACGATACAGATGAAGCAGCTTGTTGACATTGTCAATGGATTCCGATTCGCTCTGCAGTGCCTTATCGGCCTCGATAAGTGCAAGAACATCATCCTTCCTTGAATCTGCCAAAAGTCCCTGAACGCATTCTATGCCCAAAGGTTCCACCATGTGTCCGGCTTTATCAGCAAGCCATTTTGCGTAGCTGTCCAACTTAGCTAATGCCGCATTCCATTCAGCTTCAGAGATCTCCTTTGCATCAGGATACTCAACATCAAACACAATAGACTTGATAAGGGCCATCTTTGCCTGCCATGCCGGATTGATTCTTGAATCCAAGGGTAATTTCACATCCTTATTGAGTCTGGCAAGCGGATACTTGGCAATTTCATCGTTGCATGCAGAAAGATCCATTCCGCTGACAGTCTCTATCTTTCCGGCTGATACATCCAAAACAGCCTGAATATCTTCACCAAAGGCCGATAACTTACAGCGCATGAAGAAATCCTCAACTTTAGGCTTCAATTCATTAAACAGATCAAATGCCTGTGCTGTATTATCTCCATATGGGAAAATGACATCTTTTGAATCTGCTGAGATCTGTTTCCACTGAGCATATTTTTCCAGTTCCTCATAGAACAGGGTAACCAGATCAGCATCAACACCGGGAAGGCCACTTCTGTCAGTCTTCGACCCAACAGTCTGGATAATCTTCGTTATGACATCTTTCAGAGAAGCATCATCAGATGACTGTTCAGTTACAATCCCATCTCCATTAAGTGCTGTCTTTGAGAATATTGCCACACTGTCTTCTGTATCGGCAACAGAGATGCTATCTTTTTCCAGGCCTAGATTATCAAGAATCTGCTTGGCAGATGCCAATAGTTTTTCACCTTCCGGATCATCTGAATTAATTTCCGATAAAGGAAGGACATCTTCTCTTTTTAAAAGAATATCAGGATTACGAAGTACTGTGGTAAGCCACTTTGAAGCAGCTACAACATCCTTCACATGAATCTTGCCGTCTGCATCTGAATCCATGAACTGAAGTGACTTCACATCAAGTTCAAGACCATTGACAGGACAACTCAAAACAGTCCATAATTTCTGGTCCAGTTCATCCAAATGACGAATATCCTCACCATTTGAAATATTAACACGCGTAATGCCACCGATTGTGGAAAACGACCAATTGTACTTTTCACTCATATCCTATAATCATTATATAATTTCCATTATTTCGGGCAAAAATAAGATTAAAATCCAAACCGGCAAAAAAGGAGACTGGTATAGAGACAAAAAAGAGAGCCTCGGGCGCGTTGCCCGAAGCTCTCCACGTAAGACGGCGGCTA
>JAKSIU010000018.1 GCA_024398615.1 Bacteroidaceae bacterium | reverse complement strand
GAGTCCATTGAGGTCATACGAGGCATCCCTTCAGTAGAATATGGTAATCTGACATCTGGTGCCGTAATCATAAAGACGAAAAAGGGAAGCACCCCAATTGAAGTCAAGGGTAAGACAGACCCGAATTCAAAGATGTTGTATATGGGCAAGGGCTTTACCGTTGGTGCCGGTACAACCATGAATGTTGCAGTTGACTATACATCATCGTATGATGATATCAGATTCAAGGCCGAGGGTTACGAACGCGTAACCGGTGACATCGGAGTATCGCGTACGTTTTTCAGCACCCGTCCGCTCAGCGTCAATGCAAAGGCGGCATATTTCCAGAATCTGAATACGGTAAGAAAGGATCCGCAGCAGCAGGATGCTGAAGAAAGCAAGAGTGACAACAAGGGTGTACGTCTTTCACTTAACGGAGACTGGAACCTCAAGACCGCTGTCATTTCGAACCTTTCATACAATCTCTCTCTCAATTACAGCCATCAGCGTGACACCAACAAGGATTTCATGATTCTTAAGTCGGGAATGCAGCCAATCGGTTTTTCAACTGAAGAGGGAGAGCATGTCGCTCCATATCTGAAAGGAAACTACTATTCGGACTATTACATTGACGGAAAGCCTCTTGATTTCTTTGCCCAGATTAAAGGCACAAAGAACATTCTGGTAAGTGAAGATTTCTCGTCCCAGTTCAAGGCCGGTCTTGAATGGTCCTACGATGTCAATAAGGGTGAAGGTCTGGTCTTCGATCCGACACAGCCGCCCGTCATTAACGACATTGAAACGGTCCGTCCAAGAGCTTATACTGACATTCCGGCAATGAAGACCTTCTCAGGCTTCTTTGAGAACAAATCAATTATTCCTATTGGAAAAACCAGTCTGACCACTCAGCTTGGCATCCGTATGGCCAACCTGTTCATTGACCGCAGCTATCTTGATGCAGATAACATTTTCACAGTCGATCCGCGTGCCAATGTGGAGTGGAACATACTGAACAAAAAGAACAACAGTTTCTTTGACAATCTGTCAGTCAACGGCGGATGGGGTATAACATCCAAAATGCCGTCACTTTCCTATCTGTATCCAGACAAGGCATATTTCGATCAGCTTTCATTCAATCACATGAATCCTCATTTTGCCGTGACATCGACAACAATTGTGGAAAATACAGGCAATGTAAACATCAAGCCGTCTGTAGGAAACAAGATTGAACTTGGTCTCAGCTTTGAAAAGGGCAAGGTCAACGGTATGGTGACATTCTTCTATGAGAAGTATGACAATGAATTCAGTTACCGTACAATGCCTCTGACTCAGACATTCAACGTCTATCAGTACGACCTTCCGAATCATTCAATGGAAAACGGCAGTATTGACAAGAACGGCAACATTTCATATCAGTACAGCGAAAACGGCAGCCTCAAGAATGGTGAGCTCTCCCCCACTTCAATCATGTCTGATTCAATGTTCGTGGCATACAGCATGCCTCAGAACAGTTCTGTCACTACAAAGAAAGGTATTGAATACAGCTTGAATTTCGGCCAGTGGCAGGCATTGAGAACTTCACTGTCAATTGACGGAGCCTGGCTGTGGGTCCGTCACGGCAGCGATCAGGACTATTGGTCAATCATGAGCGGCAATGTCAAAGGTGATTATTATCCGTATGTCGTTCTGCGTCCGGGAGGATCCGGTTCAATTTCGGAAAGAATCAACACCAATTTCCGCTTCATAACCCATATACCTGAAGTCAAGATGATTTTCACCACAACAGCACAGGTCGTATGGATGGAAGCCGATCAGGCAAGTTACGTTGACAAGGATGGCAATAATCTGTGGTACACAAGCCAGCAGTTTGATGGAAAGGAATGTCTTGCCATTGATCCTGTAGGTTACATGGACTACGCAGGCAATTATTACAACTGGGATGTGAAATTCCGCGATAAGGCATATAAGGATGCCCAGTATGATCTTATCAACACATATACACAGCTTGGTTATTATGACAGGGAGGTATATCCGGGTCACATAATCTTCAATTTCCGTCTTACAAAGGAATTCGGAGACCGTTTCGAAATGTCATTCATGGCCAACAACATGTTCAACACCTACAAGCTTCATCATAGAGAAACCACCGGCGGATACTCAAGACTGACAATAGATCAGTATTTCGGAGCTGAAATCAAATTGAAATTGTGATTATTAACTTTATATTTATCAACTAAAACTTTTCAAGAATGAAAAAAGTATTGTTTTTCGCATGTCTTCTGTGCGGAGCATTCGCATTCACATCATGTGATGACGATGAGGTCGCCAAGAAGTATGAAGTGAAGGTTACCGTATCAGCCGATGGCGCTGACCTTGCTTCTTTGCAGGATCTTTCTGTAAAATGCATGAACCAGAGTGGTAATGTTGAAGCCTCAACATCTGAAACCGAGTACATTTACAAGCTCGTTGCAGGAACTTACACAGTTCAGGGTTCAGCATCAAACGATGAATTCAATTTCCTCGGTGAGGAGACTTTCACCGTTGCTGATCAGGATATGGCTGTCAGCCTGAAGCTCACTCCTGCTCCAAAGGCTAAGAGCGGACTCATCTTCAAGGAGATATATTACACTGGCGTTCCTTCATATTACTTCAAGGATGGTTTCTATGAACTGGTGAACAACTCTGACGAAGTCCAGTACCTTGACGGTATCCTCTTCACACAGATTGACCGCGGTTATGGTGACGAAGGTTCAAACTGGATGGATTCACTTGGCAACAAGCCTAAGGATTTCTACCCGCTCGACGGTTATGTATTCCAGTTCCCGGGTTCAGGAAAGGAATATCCTGTTGAGCCGGGCCAGTCTATTGTAATCGCTTCACAGGCTTACAATCATGGTTCTACCGGTACTGATCCACGCGAACTCACAGAAGAAGATGCCGAATCACCTGCAGGTGACCTCAGCACTGCCGATTGGGAACTCAACATCCCTTCAAAGCCGACAAACTACGACAATCCTAATGTTCCAAGTCTGAACATTGTCTGGTCAAATGCAACCACTATCTGCTTCTTCGGAGTATTCGGCTTCCCATTGTGTATTGCCCAGGTTCCGGAAGGATATGCTTCAGTTGAAGAATTCGTAAACGACTCAATCAACTACAATTCATACGCAGGCGGTAAGCCGAAGCTCTGCATCCCGACATCAGCAGTTATCGATGCCGTTGATGTACAGCGTCATGGCGAATCGAAGATTGTCAAGGTATTCTGGCCGACTGAGGACGCAGGTTACACCTATGCAACCGGTGCAGATCCTTCAGATCCTGAATACTCAACCGATTTCGAAAGCTGGATTTCTCCTTCATACACTGGCAAGAGTGTACGCAGAAAGTGCACAATGGTTACAGAATCAGGCCGTGCATATTTCAAGGATACCAACAATTCAACTGAAGACTTCATTCTTGGCGGTCAGACTGCTGTTGTCAGAAGACAGTTCACTCAGCCGGATTGATGATATTACTCTAATTGACAGGGTGGCATCGGCCACCTTGTCAATTATTTAAATTTAATCATATTCAATTTTCATGTCATGAAGAAAGTATTGTCTATAATTTTAGTATCAACATTGTCATTTCCTGTGTTTTCACAGAATGTTACTGACGCTAATGAACCGCAACCGGATAAAGCCTGGTACGGGCAGGAGCTGTTTCTTCAGAACATGATGTTCAATTCATCGAACCCTGTTTCGATTTCATACAATCCCTATTCCAGCCTTAATAGTGTAGACGGCAGTTACAGCCGTCAGGAGGGCTCTTTCAAACCGGTTGATGGAGCCGGTAATTCAAATCTGGTGGATTTCAATATCTATGGAACCAAGAAGGTCAACAAGATATCATTTGAAGGTTCGCTTCAATACAGCATACATGACCTGAACAATTCCAGATGGGGTAACACCGTACTTACTTCGACAAAAAACCCGTTCATCATAGCGGACTCTCTGATTTATGACTCAATTCCCAATGATCAGAACCGCGAAATATTCAACCTTAACGGAGGTTTTTCATGGCAGACGACCAATCGCCTGTCATTAGGCTTGAGGGCCAATTATAAAGTCAGCAGTAAAGCTGACCAGGCAGACCCGAGATTCGAGGCTCATGGAGCTAGAGTATCAGTCAATCCCGGTATGGAATACAAACTGTCTGACAAGTTCAGTCTGGGACTGTCACTCAGTGCGGAAGTCTATCATGAAAATGTTCAGATGGATGTGGAGGACAACCTGCTTGATCCTGCCCATACCATTGTGTTCCTGTTTCAGGAAATAGGCAACTATTCGGTTGAGAATGTCACCGGATATCTTCGCAGATATAACGGCAAGGTGTTTGGCGGTGCATTACAGAATGTGTTTACTTCAGGTAAGATTGCCAATTTCATGGAATTGGGCGGTTCATATAATCTTGAGGAGGCTATTGACGGTGGCAGCAGCTACATTAAACGTGGCGGTGATTACAAACAGCTCGATTTCCAGATCAGTGACAGGTTCCAGATCAAGGGAAAGAATACGCTTCACAACATATCACTCAATGCTGGAATGCTCATGGGCACTTCCAAGAACTTCAAGCAGAGTTCCAATTATGACAAGTTCCACAATATTGAGTGGACAATACTGTCCAGTGAAGTAACTCAGAAGGAAAAGGACATCAACGCAAATCTGTCATACCGTTTTGACCTGCTCAAGAACGGACGTTCACATCTGACTGCCGAACTCAATGGCGGTATGGATATGGTCAGCGTCAATCAGTACCCGGATGAGTATTATTTCAAATATACGTTGGCAAATGCAGGACTATCAGTTTCAAAACGGATTTGGATTCATAAGTTCTGCCTGAACATTTCTGCCGATGGAAGTTATCACATGCCTCTTAAGGAACTTGATTATGAGCTTCCCGTCAATCCTGCCGGCAAGAAGAGATTCATGAACGGCTATTTCATTCCGAAATACCAGTATTTTGCCGCTGAATATCTTAGCGCAGGTGCTTCGGTCGGAATCTCCTACCCTGTTGCAAAGGGTCAGAGCCTGAATCTTATAGCCGGTTACCGCCAGTCCGACTATAAGGGAGAATACAGCCGGTTTGATAACCGCAAATCAACTTATGCGAAACTGACTTATACTTTTTAATTGAAAACCTGTCATAATTAAAGGGACTGAAAACCGGTCCCTTTTTTATCGCCGGATATTGATTATGAAAAAAAATCACATAATTATTGCATTGGCACTTGCTGTCGCATCGTGCGGAAAGGAAGAAATCCCAGGGTTTGCCGTTGTTGTTGACCCGGAAAGTTATTCACAGGTACAGTCTGAGATAGACGCATATCTGGGCCTGGTTGAAAGCCGTGGTCTGAAACCGATTCTGGTAATTGACCGTTGGGGTGTGCCTGACAGTATCCGTCAGACTCTCATTGACCTTCATGACGATGCTGTCAATCCCATAGAGGGCTGTGTCCTTATTGGCGACATTCCAATAGCCCGTACCCGTGAGGCCCAGCATATGACTACGGCTTTCAAGATGAATCAGGACGGCGAGTTTGACCGTACGCAGTATACGGTTGCATCGGACCGCTTCTATGACAGCTTTGATCTGGAATGGGATTATCTGGATCATGATACGGCCAGAAGCGAATACTTCTACTATCGTCTGCGCAGCGAATGCCCGCAGCGCCTGTCCCCCACTATCTACTCTGCCAGAATAATGCCGCGCAGCAATGAATACGGCGACAAGTACGAGAAGCTGCGCCGCTACATGAAGCGTGTTCTTGAAGCCGATGCCAACAACAATCCTCTTGACCGCATGTTCTATTTTGGCGGATACGGCTACATTTCAGAATCTGTCACTGCCAGGATTGACGAGAAGGCCGAGCACTTTGACCATTTCCCATGGATGAAGGACAGCCGCGAATCGGTCATTTCATATCTTGACTGCAATCGTGAAGACTTTGTCAAGGACATTTTCATGCGCGAAATGCAGGATCCGTCAATTGACTGGGCAATTCCGCACCATCACGGCAGCCCTGACATCGAGCATCTCAATGACACCCCCATAGGCAGCGACTATTTCGAGGCCATTGACTGGATCAAGGAGTACATTCTGGAGCAGACAGCCAAGGGTAAGGCAAAAGGACGCAGCATGGACCAGATAAAGAAGGCCATCAATGAGCATTTTGACTGCACCTTCCCTGCAGAATGGTTTGAGGGAGAACCTTCATATACCAGCCTGGACGGAATGAGAAACCTGTATTATTCCGATTTTGACACATACAAGCCACAGGCACGCATGGTAACGCTTGACGGCTGTTACAACGGTTCATTCCATCAGGATGAGAGTATTCAGGAGGCCTATCTGTTCGGCGAAGGCAATGGTACGCTGGTGGTTATGGGCAACTCTGTAAATGTGCTTCAGAACAAATGGGTCAGCCATTTCATAGGTCTGGTCGGTCTGGGAGCCAGAGTCGGAAATATGTCCAAGTACGGAGCATTCCTTGAGGCTCATGTCTTCGGAGACCCTACATTCGCATTCACACCCGGTGCTGACTGCGGTTTCGACATCAACAAGGCTCTTCTTGACAATTCGACTTCATTCTGGAAAAAACAGCTGGACAACCCCTACCCGGCCATTCAGATTGTAGCAATGGACAAACTGGCCGAAAGCGGCGAGAACTGCTCCGGTCTTATCCTTGAACGTTTCAAGACCTCAAAATCCGGAATCGTACGTCTGTCAGCACTTGAAGAGCTCAAGAAATACCATAACGATGATTATGTGAAGGCACTTGAACTGGCCTTGTCCGATGCCCATGAAATGACTCAGCGCTTTGCAGTAATCCAGACTGGCAAGTGCGGTGATCCGCGCCTGGCTGCACCTCTTGTCCGCACGGCTCTTACCAATCTGCTGCCGGAAAGGGTCGAATATGAACTTTCATCGGCTTTGCAGCTCATGGACTCCACTCTTGTCATGAATGCGTTTGACAGCATATATCCGACAATGGGATGCTACAGGAACGATCCGGCACTTTACAGGCAGAAGCGCGAGTGGTTCCACCGCCGCTGTACCGATATGGTCAGCCGTATTGAAGCTTCCATGTTCGATCTTGAGCAGGACCGTTACGACTGGATAATGGACATGCGTACAACACGCAATAACCCATACCACATTCTTGTTCCAAGAGAACTGGAATATCTTGCCAATCCCGCTGATGAAGAATATCAGACTGTACTTTGGGAAGCTCTCGGCTGGTATAACCTGTCGTATCAGGCTCCTGTCATTGCCGCAGCGGCAAAGAAGGTGGCTGATGATGAACGTTTCCCCGAAAAGGTGCGTCAGGAGGCATTGAAGACATACAACAGAACAAAATAATATTGAACAGATATGAAGAAATCATTGTGCGCAGCAATTGTAGCGATGGCAGCACTGGTATCATGCCAGAAACCGTCCCAGCCGGGATTCGCCATCGTGATTGACAGTGAGAGTTACAATCAGGCCAGACAGCAGATTGACCGTTATCAAGAAGTGGTAGCCGGTCGTGGACTCAAGCCTATTCTGGTAATTGATGAATGGGGCGTTCCCGACAGCATCCGTGCAAAGCTCATTGAGCTTCACAATGCAGAAGTCAATCCTATTGAGGGATGCGTTTTCATAGGTGACATTCCAATTGCACGTGTCCGCGACGCCCAGTTCCTTACCAGCGCCTTCAAGATGGATCAGGACAGCAGGTTCTCAAAAACGGACTACTGCATATCGACTGACCGCTTTTATGATTCCTTTGATTTGAAATGGGATTTCATAGAGCAAGATACGGCACGCAATGAATATTTCTATTACTCAATGCGTTCCGATTCCGAAATGAAGCTCAGACCGACCATCTATTCCGCACGTATCATGCCGCGAGACAACGCCCGTGGTGACAAGTACGAGAAACTGCGCCGTTATATGGACCGTGTCAATGAGGCCGATGCCAACAACAACCCCATTGACAACATGCTATATTTTGGAGGTCACGGTAATGTGACTGATTCGTACGAAGCACGTATGGATGAAAAGCTTGAAATGTACGACCAGCTTCCATGGCTTCGCCGTCAGGAGAAGGGCATCATGTTCATTGATTTCAGAAGGGATGAGTTTATCAAACCGCGTCTTTTAGACCAACTGCAGATTCCGCATATTGACTATGCCCTGCTCCACCATCATGGCAGCGAAGAGGAGCAGCTT
Source organism: Bacteroidaceae bacterium (assembly GCA_024398615.1). Lineage (GTDB taxonomy): Bacteria > Bacteroidota > Bacteroidia > Bacteroidales > Bacteroidaceae > Colenecus. Next base: position 41,485 of record JAKSIU010000018.1, on the reverse strand, counting down.
CTTTCCGGAACACCGCTTTCCCCATCCATGGCTACGCAGATGAATTCCGTGCGCAATTACATTCACGGAGTGGCCCGCCGCTATTTTGAATCAGGTAAAACGGCAAAGGACGTGAAGGCTTCAATGGAGCGGTCTCTGGAATCTCCAATTCCCGAGCAGTGGATTACTGAGGCAATTGATCCGGCAGTCATAGCCGAAGACGAAGCCTACAGCTATGCCCAGGATCTCCATGTCGCTGAATTCGGCAACTACAAGCCTCAGGTACGTATGGTTTCTCTTGATGCCTGCTACAACGGCTCATTCCAGGAGACTGAAAGCATTCAGGAGGCATATCTGTTCACAGAAGGCAGCGCTACTCTTATTGCCATAGCAAACTCCGTGAATTCCATTCAGGACCGTTGGATTAACCGTTATCTCGGAATGGCCGGTCTTGGCATGCGTGTAGGCTACTTTGCTGTCATGAACATCACTCTTGAGACTCATGTATTCGGTGATCCCACATTCACATTCACTCCAGCTGCAGATTGTGGATTCGATGTTAATGCCAATATGACGAATTATTCGTCAAAGTTCTGGACCAAGCAGCTTGACAGCCAGTTCCCTGCAGTGCAGAATCTGGCCGCTTACATGCTTGCCGAACGTTGCGATGGCAATTCATCGGACCTCCTTTTCAACTGCTTTGCAAATTCCGGTTCAGGCATGGTCCGTCTGGCATGTCTCATTGAACTGGCAGAATACAACGATGCCAACTTCCTCAAGGCTGTAGAACTTGGCATCAATGACGGTCATGAGATGACACAGCGTTTCGCTGTCAATTATGCCGGAGAATGCGGTCACAAGGAACTTGTTGACCCGCTGGTATCACTCTATTGCGAGAATTCCGTTCCTGAACGCGTCGATTTCGACCTCAGTTCCGCTCTGGCTTCATACGATTCAGCTTCGGTTGCATCGGCTTTTGACAGAATCTTTGCCGAGCATGCCTTCTATACGAATAACGACAGCGTCAGAAAGGAAAAACTTGCTTATCTGAACAAGCAGACCACATGGTATGTCGAAGGTGTTGTGGAATCCATTACTGATAAGGACATGAAGGAGAGATCAAGAATTTCCGAAATCCGTTCCATCCGTAACACACCACTTCATGCCCAGGTTCCTATGCTTCTTGACTATATGAACGAACCGCAGGAACCGGCCGTCCAGGCTGCCATCATGGAGAGTCTGGGATGGTTCGAGCATTCATATCAGCGTCAGGCAATTGCACAGAAGGCCGCTCAGATCAAGGATGACGAGCGTTTCGACGCAACCGTCAGAGACCAGGCACTCAGAGCTTATAACCGTTTGAAATAAAGCAGAATGAAAATATCCAAGATACTGGCTTTTGCAGCAGTTGCCGTTATGGCATCCTGTGCAAAGCAGCCCCAGCAGAGGGGATTTGCCATCGTGATTGATCCTGCCAGTTATGAGAACTGCCAGCAGGAAATAGACCGTTACTGTCAGACCGTTGAGAGTCGCGGACTCACCCCTATCCTGGTCATTGACCGCTGGGGCGTTCCCGACAGCATACGTCAGACTCTTATCGACCTGCATTCCAGTTCTGTCAATCCCATTGAGGGCTGCGTGCTGATAGGCGACATTCCTGTGGCCATGGTACGTGACGCACAGCATATGGCAAGTGCCTTCAAGATGGACCAGGACAATTATCCCCGTTTTGACACCCATATCCCTTCTGACCGTTTCTATGACTGCTTTGACCTGAATTTCAGGTACATTGACAAGGATTCGACCCGCTGGTTCTACTATTCCCTTGAAGCCGATGGCGCCCAGACACTTGAACCGACCATCTATTCGGCACGCATCACTCCACGTGACAATGAACGTGGCGACAAGTACGAGAAGCTGCGCCGTTACATGAACAGGGTCAACGAGGCCGATGCCCACAAGCAGGAATTCGACCGCATTCTCTTCTTCGGCGGAAGCGGCAACCTTTCCAACTCTCTTGTGGCAAGAATGGATGCCAAATGGGAATTCTATGACCAGTATCCATGGATGCTTGACCAGAAGCAGTCAGTCACCTATATGGACTACAGCCACGATGAATACATCAAAGCCCGTCTCTGTGACGAACTTCAGGATTCCACCATTGACTATGCCCTGCTCTCACACCACGGAGATCCCACGATTCAGTATCTCAGCGGAGGCATGGAACCGGAAGCCATACTTCAGACTTTCGAATTCTCACACTACCATCCACAGGCAAGGCTCGTATCGCTTGATGCCTGCTACAACGGTTCATTCCATAAGGATGACAACATTCAGGAGGCCTATCTTTTCGGTGAAGGCAACAGCACAATGCTTGTTCTCGCCAACTCTGTCAACTCAATTCAGGACAAGTGGGCAAACCGTTATACCGGTCTGTTGGGATTAGGCATGAGAGCCGGTTTTCTGGCCCGATTCGGCAGTTTCCTTGAATTCCACCTGTTCGGTGATCCCACCTATCAGTTCGCCCAGTCGGCTGACTGCGGTTTCGACATCAACGATGCCATTGTGACTGCCGATGACAACTTCTGGGCAAGTCAGCTTGACAACGAATATCCGGCAGTCCAGAATCTGGCTGTTCACATGCTTGCAATCAGTGACACCAACTGGTCCGATGCCATTTTCGAACGTTTCTGCAGTTCCAGATACGGAATGGTTCGTTTTGCCTGTCTCATGGAACTGACACGTTTCCGTGACCAGAACCTGCTCGAGTGCATCAGACTTGCCCTGAATGACGAATTTGAACCGACCCAGCGCTTTGCTGCAATCTATTCAGGCAAATTCGGTCATCCGGACCTTCTTGCCGACATGGCTGCTCTCCGTTGCCAGAACCACCTGACTGAAAGGGTCGAGTTCGATCTTGACAATTCGTTCCGCTGCTATGATTCCACACTCGTATGCAATGCTCTTGAGAAGGCACTTGCAGAATGCAGCAACTATACCAACCCTGACAGCATAAAGGCATGGCTCTATGACCATCTGGAATTCTATCTGAGTCTTGCGTTCGACATACGCGAATACCTGAGTGACAGCACATCGACCGTAAGAAGAAAGAATCTTGGACTGTCAACGCTCAGAAACAATCCGGCCCATTACGTCCTTCCGGAAGTCATGAACTGGCTTGAGACACCTGCACTTGATGAGGATTCAGTTGCACAGAAGACTGCCTGGGAGGCACTTGGCTGGTTCTGGATGTCATATCGTCATGAAGACATTGCCAACCTTGCGCTCAAGGTATCACAGGATGACAAATTCCCGGCAACAGTCCGTAACGAAGCACTTAAGACATATAACAGGGTAAAATGAAAAAAGGCATACTGGCACTTTTAGGCGCGTCACTTTGTCTGGCATCGTGTCAGAAGACACATACTCCAGGCTTTGCTGTGGTGATTGACCCGCAGAGTTATGAAGAGGCCAGAACTGAAGTTGACGAATATCTGAATACTGTCGAGAGCCGAGGCCTGCACCCTATTCTTGTCATAGACCGCTGGGGTGTTCCTGACAGCATCCGTGCCGAACTCATCGGACTTTACAATGACAAGGAATTCCCTATCGAAGGCTGTGTATTCATAGGTGACATCCCAATTGCAAAGGTCCGTGATGCCCAGTTCATGACCAGTGCCTTCAAGATGGAGCAAGGCGGCCGTCACGCAATGGCCGACTATTGCGTATCGACCGACCGCTTCTATGATTCTTTTGACCTCCAGTGGACTTTCCTGCAGCAGGATACCGCACGTAGAGAGTATTTCTACTACAGTCTGGGCACTGACTGCCCGCAGGTTCTCAGACCGACCATCTATTCGGCCCGCATCATGCCGCGTACCAACGGAAGCGGTGACAAGTATGAAAAACTGCGCCGCTATTTGCAACGTGTCAATGAAGCCGATGCAGTCAACAATCCCATGGACCATGTCCTTTCATTCGGCGGACATGGAAATCTTTCGAATTCGTGGACAGCGCGCATGGATGAAAAGATTGAGATGCGTGACCAGCTGCCATGGACCAAAGGTCAGTGGAATGGGATATTGTTTATGGATTTCAGGGAAGAGGACTTCATCAAGGATGCCCTGATTCAGGAACTTCAGAAACCGGGGCTTGACTATGCAATCCTTCACCACCACGGCAGTGAGGAGAAACAGCTGCTTTCGGGTACTCCTGTTTCCGCATCATTTGAAACAAATCTGATGTCCGTACGCGACTATGTCCATACCCAGACGCGCAAATATGCCCAATCCGGCAAGACCATGGCCGAAGCCAGAAAGAGCATTGAACATTATATTGGTTTCCCCTTTCCCGAGGAATGGATGAAAGAGGCCTTCGACGAAGCTGTGATTGCAGCAGATGAGGCTCGCGCCTATGCTGAGGACATTCATGTCGACGAATTCTCATACTATCATCCGCAAGTGCGCATGGTCAATCTTGACGCATGTTACAACGGCTCGTTCCACATGGACCGCAGCATTCAGGAGTCATACCTTTTCAGTGAAGGCAGCGGAACTCTGATTGTACTGGCCAATTCGGTCAACTCAGTACAGGATGGCTGGATAAACCGTTATTCGGGTATGGCTGGACTGGGTATGCGTGTGGGATATTTCGCAGTGATGAACAATACATTAGAGAGTCATGTGTTCGGAGACCCCACTTTCAGTTTCACGCCCGCGGCAGACTGCGGATTCGATGTGAACAGGGAAATGACGGATTACGATGCCGGATTCTGGAAGAAACAGCTTGAGAACGAATATCCTGCTGTACAGATACTGGCTGCCTATATGCTTGCCGAAAGATGTCAAGGAAACCATTCAGACCTTCTTGCGGCAAAATTCAGGAATTCGCAGTATGGAATAGTCCGTCTTGCTGCCCTTATGGAACTGGCCAACTACAATGATGACAACTTTGTAGAATGTATCCGTCTTGGTCTGGATGACGGTCTGGAAATAACCCAGCGTTTTGCTGTGCTTTATGCCGGTGACAGAGGCGATGAAAGTCTGCTGAAACCTCTCATGAGCCTGTTCTGCGAAAGCCATGTACCTGAACGTGTGGCATATGACCTTGGCAGCACGTTAAGTGCCTATGATTCTGTCAGTGTGTTCACCGCCTTCAACGAGGAATTTCCCAAACACTCATACTATCTGAATCAGGACAGCATACGCAATTTGAAGATGCGGATACTTGACCGAAACACATCACTTGTTGCAGATGGCTTCGATGATGAAGTGCTCAATCCGGCCTACAGCGAAAAGTATCGCATCAACAACGTCAAACCACTGAGGAACTATCCCGCCCATTTCCTTGTGCCAAGGATTCTGGATTATCTGTCCGAACCAAAAGAGGTTCAGCTCCAGTGCGCCATGCTTGAAGCTCTGGGCTGGTTCGAACTGTCATATATGGCACCTGCCATTGCCGAGAAGGCACAGCAGATCATGAATGACGACCGGTTTGACGAATCGGTAAGGAAAGAAGCACGTCGTACATATAACAGATTGAAATAATATTGAAATAATAATGAAGAAAGCAAGAAACATTATCGTCGCTGCGGCACTTGGAATGCTTATGGCATCGTGCGGCGGCAACAGGACTCCGGGTTTCGCAATCGTAATAGACCCGCAGAGTTATGAAGAGGCGAAAACTGAGGTTGATGAGTATATGAATACGGTTGAAAGCCGTGGACTCTACCCTATTCTGGTCATTGACCGCTGGGGCATGCCTGACAGCATACGTACACGTCTTATCGAACTCCATTCAGACAAGACCCATCCCATTGAAGGTTGTGTGTTCATAGGTGACATTCCTGTAGTTATGGTACGCGATGCCCAGCATCTGACCACAGCTCTCAAGATGGACCAGTACAACCCGTCATTTGACCGCAATGAATACTGCATTCCCAGTGACCGCTTCTACGACTGCTTCGATATGGATTTCAAGCTTATCGATCAGGACAGCGTGAGAAACGAGTATTTCTTCTACAGTCTCATGGCTGACTGTTCCCAGGTCCTGCACCCCACTATCTATTCGGCACGTATATTCCCACGTGACAATGAGATGGGCGGCAAATACGAAAAGCTGCGCCGTTATCTGCAGCGTGTCAACGGTGCCGACAATCTGAACAATCCGCTTGACAGCGTATTCTATTTCAGCGGCGAAGGTTTCATTTCCGAGTCTGTCGATGCCAGAATCGATGAGAAGATCGAGCTCTACGACCACTTCCCATGGATGAAGCGTCAGCATCAGACAATCGACTACATTGACTGGAAACGTGATACTTATGTAAAGGAAAGACTTCTGCAGCAGATGCAGCTTGAGTTTGACTTCGCAGTCCTTCATCATCATGGTGCTCCTGAAGTCGAATATCTCAGCGACTATGCTTCAATAGAATCAATTGATGATGCAGTTGATGTCCTGCAGCGCTACATGCGTGAAATGATGCGCGAGGGACAGCACAAAGGCATGAACAAGGCCGAAGTCATGCGCCGTGTGGAGAAGTTCTTCGGATGCGAATTCCCCGCCTCATGGTTCGAGAATGCGTTTGATGAGGACATTGTCGCACAGGACAATGCCGATGATGAACTTGAAGAGCAGAACGTCAACATCTATTTTGACGATTTCACGTATTACCATCCGCAGGCCCGCATGGTATCGCTCGATGCATGCTACAACGGTTCCTTCCATCTTGACCGCAGCATACAGGAAGGTTATCTGTTCGGCGAGGGCAATGGCACTATGATTGTCATGGCCAATTCCGTTAATGTGCTGCAGGACAAATGGGTTGATCATTTCATCGGACTCATGGGCCTTGGCATGCGTGCAGGTCACATGGCTCAGCTTGGAGCGTATATGGAACAGCATATCTTCGGCGATCCGACATTCGCATTCACATCGGCTGCCGACTGTGGTTTTGACGTTAACCAGGCACTTCTGGACGGCAATGAAAAGTTCTGGAAGAAGCAGCTTGACAACACCTACCCTGCTGTACGCATTCTTGCCATGGAGAGACTGGTGGAGATGGGTGCCCAGTGCAGTGATCTGCTGGCCGATATGTTCAAGACATCGGAATCAGGTATAGTACGCCTTGCCGCACTTATGGAACTGTCCTCGTTCCACGATGACAATTTCGTCGAGTGTCTGGCACTGGCTCTGGCCGACGGTCATGAAATGACACAGCGTCTTGCAGCCAACATGGCCTGCAAGTCTGGTGACAGCCGTCTCATTCCCGGACTGGTTGCCATTGCTGATAGGAACAATACATCGGAACGTATCGAATATGATGTCACCAATGCATTGCATACCTTTGATTCCATTCCGGTAATCGAGGAATTTGACCGTCATTTTGCAACGGTTGACTGCTATCTCCACAAGGACAGCATTGGAGAACTTATCAGACGTTCACTCCTGAGCTTTACACGTTCAACCGTCCAGGAAGTTCGTGAAAAGCTGTTCGATATGGAAGCTTCACAGACTGTAAGGAAATCCGGCGCTCGCGCACTCCGCAACAATCCTGTCCACAGTCTTGTTCCCGAACTTCTTGAAATGCTGTCGAATCCGGAAGAGGATGATCTCATCTTGACAGTACTTTGGGAGGCAATGGGTTGGTATAACATTTCATATCAGGCGCCTGTCATTGCAGCAAAGGCTCTCGAAATAAGCGCAGACGAAAGGTTCTCGGAGCGTGTCAGGAACGAGGCTTTGAAGACATACCATAGAATTGTCAGATGACATTGGATCTGAAGCGTCTGATTCCGGTACTGCTGCTGGCTTTGACTTCTGTTGATGCCGGTTCTCAGGCCATATTCCGTTCTGATGTCAGCTATCCGGCACTGGCTCCTTCCAGAATGCAGGCCGATGACTCACGCCCTGTATTCTGCGACAATTCGGAATCAGAATACTTTCCCGAAATAATAATGCAGTTTGGAGGATCCTGTGCTCAGGCATCGGGAATACACTATCTGTTCACGTATGAAATGAACCGTTTCCTGGACCGTCCCGCCAAAGGACATCCGGAAAACGTGTTCAGTTACCGTTGGACGTGGCATCTGCTGAACGGGGGACAGGATGAAGGCAGCATTGCATCGGACGGCATTGAGATTGTCATGAAAGCCGGCTGCATATCCGTGAAGGATTACGGGAATGAAGAAAATGATTATTATTTCACATGGCCCAGCGGATATGACCGCTACTATCGTGGAATGCCCTATAAGGCCAAGGCAATCAGAGAAATTGACTTGAGTACCATGACCGGTATCAATACTCTTATGGATTATTTTCTGGACAAGCATGACGGACACAAAGGTGGTGGCGTGGTGTCATTCTCTCTGACAGGCGATTCCAACGATGGAACTGCAGCATGGGGATATGGTCCGTATAATGGTCCGAGTTCCTGCGGAATGAACAGCACCATCAATATGGAGGGGTCAGGCGGAGCGCATGCAATGACCCTTGTCGGTTATGATCTGGCATTTGAAAAGGACTTTGACGGTGACGGCATGATTTCAGAACCGGAAAGAGGCGCATTCATTCTCGTCAACAGTTGGGGCACCTTCTGGCAGTCAAACGGCAAATCATATATGCCTTTCTATTACTTCCTGAATGCCGGGGAACCGAATGGTGTCAACTCCTGGGATTCGAGAGCCATGGCCATTGATGTTGAATACAAGGAACCGAGTCTCTGTTTCCAGGTCAATTTAGATTATACATCACGTAACGATCTTACGTTCCGGTTCGGTGTCGCTGACGGCGCTCAGGCCAAACAACCGGACAGGAAAGGAATAATCCATTATCCGTTCCCTGCGGGACAGGGAGGTGACAATCTGATGAGAGGAAACTATTTTGCATCGGGTAAGAACATAGACATGGGGTTCGATGTATCAGAACTTGAACCTTATGTCAGTACCTTAAAGGCTCCATGCTATTTTCTCATCATCAACAAGTCGGTATTAGGCAAATCCGGTTCAGGACATGTCAATCAGGTACTTGTCCATGATTACCGTTCAGGAACTGATATCGTCAGCAAATCGGAAAATGATGCTGATGTCGGTATTTCCTTGGGCCTGAACTATATCAGAATCCCTACCCGTCCGTGGTTCAAGGATGCCAAAGGAAAATGGTATGATGTGTGCCGGACATCGGCCAATCCCATTACAGTCAATGACGACTATACCGCATATCCTGAATATTCCGAACCTATGGCGGTGCGTACGGCCGAAATGGATTATGCCAAGATGAAGGTGCATTTTGACGGTGAAAACCGCAGTGTGAAACTGGACATTACACGTTATGAATAAGTCGTTGAAAAGAATATTTCCATTTGTAATTGGACTGTTGTGTCTCGTTTCATGCCGTGAGGAAAAGGCTGAACATCACGACCCCGTACATCAGGAACTTGTCATTTCACTTGAGCCCGGCATGTGGACATATTATTCCGTGAGCCAGGAAAAGGTTGTAGGACAGAGTGTTATTGGCAATGAGTCCGATGATTCCAAGTGGTCGGAGCGTCTTGATTGGGATCTGGCATTCTCAGAGTACGGCATGCGCACGAACAGTCTGACATCGGGCCAAGGTCATGCCGGTCTTGCCGTCCTTCCGGACAGTCTGTATGAGCTTGCCGATTATGGTTTTCTGGAGTCAATGGAGTATGTTCAGGATACGCTTGACGTGAGAATGGCCATTCCACTCAAAGAGTGATTCTGTGGAATACTTTTTTCCTTTTCGGAACCTCGTTTTTGAACATTTTGCTAATTTTGCGGAAATTAAATTGGATTAAACCATTAACTAACACATATTATGACAATTGATCAATTCAATTTTGCCGGTAAGAAGGCAATCGTCCGCGTTGATTTCAACGTGCCTATTCAGGAAGGTAAAATCACTGACATGACCCGTATCAATGGTGCTCTCCCCACCCTTAAGCTCATTCTTGACGGTGGCGGTTCACTCATCATCATGAGCCACATGGGTAAGCCGAAAGGCAAGGCCAAGAAGGAACTCTCACTGGGTCAGATAATTGATGCCGTAAGCGAAGCTCTCGGTACTCCCGTCAAGTTCGCTCCTGACTGTGCAAAGGCTCAGGAAGCTGCTGCAGCTCTGAAGCCGGGCGAAGTCCTGCTGCTCGAAAATCTGCGCTTCTATCCCGAAGAAGAAGGCAAGCCGGTTGGTATTGATAAGGAAGATCCCGCATACGAGGAGGCAAAGAAGGCCATGAAGGCCAGCCAGAAGGAATTTGCAAAGACTCTTGCAAGCTACGCTGACTGCTATGTCATGGATGCTTTCGGTACAGCTCACCGCAAACATGCATCGACAGCCGTTATAGCTGACTACTTTGATGCAGACCACAAGATGCTCGGCCTTCTTATGGAGAAGGAAGTTCAGGCAGTTGACAATGTACTCAGCAACATCAAGCGCCCGTTCGTGGCAATCATGGGCGGCAGTAAGGTATCGACCAAGATCGGTATCATTGAAAATCTGCTCGGCAAGGTTGACAAGCTGGTTCTCTGCGGTGGTATGACATACACATTCTCAAAGGCTCACGGTGGCAAGATCGGTGAATCCATCGTTGAACTTGACAAGCTGGATGTAGCTCTCGGCGTTGAGGAAATGGCAAAGAAGAACGGTGTTGAACTGGTTCTCGGTGAGGATTCAGTATGCTGCACAGGATATGACTTCTCAACCTTCTCAGTAAAGGAGGGTGCCAAGATTCAGGTATTCCCGTCAAATGCCATTGAAGATGGTTGGGATGGTCTGGATGCCGGTCCAATCAGCCGTGAGAAGTTCGCAAAGGCAATTGAAGGCGCCAAGACCATTCTCTGGAACGGTCCTGCCGGATGTTTCGAATGCGAAGAGTTCACAGCCGGTTCACGTGCAATTGGCGATGCCATTGCCAAGGCAACCAAGGAAGGCGCTTTCTCTCTGATCGGTGGCGGTGACTCCGTTGCATGCGTCAACAAGTTCGGTCTGGCTGACCAGGTCAGCTACATCTCCACTGGCGGTGGTGCTCTGCTTGAGGCCATTGAAGGAAAGATTCTGCCGGGTGTTGCAGCCATCAAGGGCTGATATACAACTCCAAGCATTGACAATTAATTGGGGAGACTCATTCCGGGTCTCCCCTTTCTTTTTACCGCATCAACATTTTGATGTATATTTGCTGTCAGGAAAAGAAAGTTTATGGATCAGGATTCCAAGGTAATCGAGAGACATTCACGCATTGTCGAAGCTATTCTGCAGTGCAGACTGAAAGATGCCATTGACCTGCTTTATATGCAGATGGATGGGGTGACTGACTGGCAGACAGTATCCCGATTTGAAGACCTTCAACGTGAATACGGATATATGCTCCAGTTTTTTGCAGGAGGAGCCCGTGACGATTCAAGACATAGTCTTTATGCGGGACTTCAGGCAAAGACATACCTGCTTGCTGCCGATGCCAGAATAGCACGGCTCAAGCCATCGTCAATGACCCTGTTCTGTCAGAAACTGCGTCAGTACTCTCAGAATTCAGTCACGACCGATGAGGCAAGACTGGTTTTTGAAACTGACTCAGTTCCGGTTGAAGTCCACGAAAACATGCTTGAAAAGTTTTTCGATTCAGTTTGGACGAGTCCTATCTGGAGCAGACAAGATGCCGAAAGTATGGCAAACTTATGCGAATCCACACATATTGTAAAATCAGATATACTATTCGCTGTCAGTTCGCTACTTTTAGCCCTATTTGAACGTCTGGACCCCGAAAAATTCCTGCTTCTGTGCCGTTTGGCCGAATCGGAAGAAAAGGAGCTTTCATCACGCGCGCTGACTGCAATTTCATTGGTCGTTCTCAAATATAGCGATGTCCTCCATCTCTTTCCAGCTCTGGAATCACGTCTGTTGCTTCTGTCTCAGAATGTGTCATTATCTGAAAGAATGGCCAGGATCTGCATGGCTCTTCTCATGACCAGACAGACTGCCCAGATTGACCGGCGCATGCGTGAGGAAATCATTCCGACCATGCTTTCCAATCCGAAACTGGGCGGTCTTATGTCCGATGTCATGGACAGCGAGGGAGAAAGCCCCGAATGGAGTGAAAACGAAGACATGTCCAAGGTCCGCAACAGTCTCATGGAAATGACGGAACTGCAGATGGAGGGAGCCGATGTATATATGAGCACATTCTCCAATCTCAAGAATTTTCCGTTCTTCAGAAAGCCATCGAACTGGTTCCGCATTTTCTCTCCGGAACAGCCCGATGTACGCGCCAGTCTTGGAGACAGCGGCATAGAGAAATCCATTATAGGAAAATCCATGCTTTCCAGTGCCAGTTTCTGTAATTCAGACAAGTATTCATTTGCTCTTGCCTTTTCACAGATTCCGGCAAGCCAGCGTGAAATCATTGCCGGTCAGTTGGAGGGACAGTTTGACCAGGAACAGATGGAAGAGCTGTCCAAGGCACTACCAAAGGAAGGAGAAGCAACAGAAAGCCAGGCCATACGCCAGTACTGTCAGGATCTGTACCGATTCTTTAACCTGTTTTCCAGAAGACATGAATTCACAAATCCTTTTGAATTCAATCTTAATTTATTGTCAAACAAATATTTATCATCATTTTTCAGAAGTTCGGATTCAATATATGACATAGCCGTCTGGCTGCTGCGGAAAAGTTATTTTCAGGAGGCGGCCCAGATATTTTCCAATATGGAAGCTAATGGTGACAGCCATTGTACCGACTATCGGTTCTATCAGCAGATGGGGTACGCCTGGCAGCGCTGCAGTTCATGGGAACTGGCGCTAGAAGCATATGACAGAGCTGATCTGCTTGAATCCGGCAATTCATGGACACTGCGTCATCTGGCTCAATGTCAGCGAGTTATAGGTAAATATGAAAAGTCGCTTGAACTTCTGCTTGAAGCTGAAAAGATACAGGCCGACAACATGTCACTTCAGATCCAGATAGGCGAATGTCTCGTTGATTTGAAACGCTATGACGAAGCTCTGCAGCGCTTCTACAAGGTTGACTATCTGAAACCTGACTACCATAAGGCATGGCGCGCAATTGCCTGGTGCGCTTTTCTGGCAGGCAGACACGACAAGGCTTCCCAATACTACACGCGTCTTGCCGAATCAGGCAATGACGGAACAGATCTGCTCAATGCAGGACACAACAGTTGGGTACAAGGAAATGTAAGTCAGGCAGTTGACTATTACAGACGTAGCCTTTCGGTACTTGGGCATGACGATTTTATGGCCGAATTCGACAGTGACATCCCCACCCTTGCAGAAAAAGGCATTGATAAGGCCGATTTACCCATCATGAAAGACTGCATATGTCAAAATTGAAGATTGTCAGTAGCTTTTGTTTTATCTTTTGCCTATATTTGCACTAATAGAATAAGGAGAGATTATATAACCAACAACAATAATTAACCCACAATGAAAGCCAACAGACTTTTTGCGGTGCTTTGTGCATCGGCCTTGGTTCTTGGAACACAGAACGCAAGTGCTAAAAAGACCACCGAAGGCCCTCTCAAGCCATCGGAAAGGTTCGTCCACAATCTGGGCGCCAACCCATATCTGCCCCTTTGGGAGCATGTACCTGATGGAGAACCCCATGTATTTGAGGATCCTGACCGTCCAGGTCACTATCGTGCATACATCATAGGTTCGCATGACGTAAGATTCGGCAGCTATTGCGGTCCGGATATCCGTATGTGGTCTGCTCCTATCGAAGACCTGAACTCATGGCGTGACGAAGGTCCAATCTTCACTTTCCAGGCATCGAACGGCCGTTGGGATGTAATGTACGCTCCTGATATGGCCGAGGTCATTGAAAAGGACGACAAAGGCAAGGACATCAAGGTATATTACCTGTATCCCCATTCACGTGGTCCAAGACGTGAGGCTATGGTCTGCAAGGGCTATCGTCCGGACGGTCCTTTCACTCCTCTGAACCTTGACGAGAACGAGGCTGCTGTTGCAGGAAGCTGCATCGGCTTTGACCCGTCAGTATTCATTGAGAAGATTGAAGACAAGAACGATCCTGATTACGCAAAGGGCTTCCGCGCATACGCATACTGGGGCTTCCAGCACTCGACCTTCGGCCAGCTGGACCAGAACACCATGTACACGGTACGCGAGCCAAGGGAGGAGAATCTCATTGATCCTTTCCTGCCGGTAGGAAACGGCCAGCAGCGCGGCAGACGTGGCGGTGACCAGAATGCCAATGCACCAGCTCCGAAATATGCCATTGCTGAAGGACAGAATCCCGGAGACTTCAATTTCTTCGAGGCTTCATCCATCCGTAAGGTAGGCAACAAGTATGTCATGATTTTCTCAGGCCATTCAGGTACCGAATACGGACTCGGTTCAACCAACTCGGCTCTGCGTTACTGCTATGCCGATGCTCCCAGCGGCCCTTGGTACAGCGGCGGTGTTGCAGTCGATTCACGTGGCGTCACTCTGAACGAAGACGGAACAAAGCTCATTACCACCAGTTATGCGCACAATACCCACGGAAGTATCCAGCAGATCGGTGACCAGTGGTACATTTTCTACCATCGTCCTCCACGCGGCTTTGGAAATGCCCGTGAAAGTGTCGTGGCTCCTATCAAGATCGAATGGGACGAGAAGCCATGTTCTGAAGGCGGCAAGGTGGTTCTCCACGGATATGATGTTTCCAGAGACGAGATTTGGGATGCCAAGGCTTCAAACGGTGATCATTACACAGGCGCTGAAGTTACCTCCGAAGGTTTCAACGTATACGGTCTGAAACCTTACGGCTACTATTCAGCAGGTTACGCATGCTTCTTCTACAATCCGAACAACCGTCAGATTGCTCTGAACGACACATGGGATGTATGGTCAAATGAAATGACCGCCAATATCGAAAGCGGTGACATTATCGGATACAAGTACTTCGGCTTTGGAGGTCTTGACAAGGATGCCAATGGCGTGAAGGCATTTGACGCCTGCACATCAAAGACCCATTCATCATTCAACGTATGGCTCAAGTCAGTCACCGAAGGCGGATTCACCATCAAGGTAATGCTGGATGGTCCATGGACCAACGACATCTGGAAGGGCAAGCAGATCGGCAAGATCAAGGTTCCTTCATCAGCATCAAAGGAAAAGGTCGAGAAGTACACCATCGACGTTTCGGAATTCGTTGACGACATTGACGGCAAGCACGCCATATATCTGGTATTTGACGCAGCTATTGATGGTCCTACCTGTGAATTCTACGGTATGGGATTCAGCCCGGCTGTAACATCACTCAAGCGTCCTGTTCCTCCTACACTTAACGTCACCATCGGTGGAAAGGCAATTGAACTGCCTGCAACTCCTGTACGTTCAACTGAAGAGAACGGTTACGTGAACAACGAACATTACGAAATGGACTACCAGCTGGAACCCGGCCAGAAGTCAAAGATCAAGGTTGAATGCCTGTGGTCAACTATGGAGTTCTGGATTGACCAGATCAAGGGCGATGAAGGTACTGCTCTCATCACAGCAACCTACCTCTATCCCGGCACCAGCAGCAAGCAGACCAAGTACTACAAGATCAACATCAGCAAGTAAGTAATCAATTGGAGCAGTTCCCGCAGTTAAACAGGAACGCCATAATCAATGAGAAGGAGGAAGGCTCCGAAATTCGGGGCCTTCTTCCTTTTATCATCACTTGCCCGGCCGGAATCCGAGACCTGACATCAATGATTGCAGCAAAAAAGAAGGAGCTCCGTAATCTGGAACTCCTTCTTTCTGCTGCGGAAGCTGAGGGATTCGAACCCCCGGTACGTTTCCGTACGCCGGTTTTCAAGACCGGTGCTATCGACCACTCAGCCAAACTTCCTTACCAAAAAATTGATTGCCTTAATGCGGGCACAAAGGTGGGGAGTTTTTTTTGTTTGGCAAAGGATATACCGATATTTTTTCTATTTTTGCATAAAAAATCATGGCAGTGGAAGGAAACAGACTCAAGACTTTTCTCAAAGACAGATTCTTTTCGCGTTTCTCACTTGGAGCCGATGGAGCCAGTCAGAGCGAGGTTGATGCCAACATACGCAAAAGCATTGAAATGCGTGGCACCAATCTGTGGGTGCTCATTCTTGCCATTTTCATAGCATCATTGGGATTAAACATCAATTCCACGGCTGTAATAATCGGAGCAATGCTGATTTCTCCGCTTATGGGCCCGATCATCGGATTAGGATACTCCTTCGGCGTATATGATTTCGGTCTGCTGAAGGAATCACTCCACAACTTTCTGACCATGGTTGCGGTAAGTCTCATCACTTCCACCCTGTTCTTCCTGCTGCCTGTCATCAGCTTTGATCAGAGCGAGCTTCTGGCCAGAACCCAGCCTACTACATTCGACATCATGATTGCCCTCATCGGTGGCCTGGCCGGAATGATAGCCCAGACAAGAAAGGACCGTTCCGGTACAGTCATTCCTGGAGTGGCAATCGCCACCGCCCTGATGCCTCCGCTCTGCACTGTGGGATACGGTCTGGCAACTTTCCAGGCACGTTTCATTTTCGGAGCGCTCTACCTGTTCACCATCAATTGTTTCTTCATTGCACTGGCTGCATATATCGTAACACGGTTCCTCAAATACAAATCAGTTCAGGACGTTGAAGCCAGCCGGAGCCGATGGTACAGGAAAATCATGATAATAGTACTGGTAATCATAACGGTACCGAGTTTTATCATGGCCGTTTCAATTATCAGACGTTCCAATTTCGAACAGAACAGCCAGAGATTCATCAGTGAGGCCTTCAATTTCGACAAGACCGTTGTCATTGATTCCGAAAGCATCTATCAACGTGGGCGCAAACCGTCAAAGATTGAAGTCCGGCTATTTGGAGAACCGCTCAGCAAGGATATTGTTGACAATCTTCAGAGACAGATGGCACAGACATTCCACCTTCAGAACGTGGAACTTACAGTAAGACAGTCGGGGGCCGATGACAAGCTGGACATCACTTCCCTGCAGTCAAGTTATGACGACATCATCAGAGAGAAGAACCAGCAGATAGCCAAGTTGCAGCAACAACTGTCCGAAGTGACTGCTGCAGATACGCTGTCTGTGTCATCCATGGCGAAGGAACTTGGCATATTCCTGCCAGGCATCTACGACATGTCCTTATCCAAGCATATCGCATATGCAATAGATGGCATTCCTACAGATACCACTTACATCTGCATAATCAAGCAGGACAGCAGTGCCAGCATTAAGCCGGATCCGCAAATTCTGAAACGCTGGCTTGAGACCAGGACCGGCAGTTCCAACATCAGTCTGCTGCTTGAATGAACATAGTGTTATTGATTGATTTAAAATGATTTATCCAGATAATTTCGAACATAAGACAGGATTTGATGAAATAAGGCAGATGCTTGCGGACCGCTGTATCTGCCCGCTTGGTGTGGGACTGGTTGAGGAGATGTCCTTTGAAACCGATTTTGACACCATTGAAAGGAAACTTGATGAAACCATAGAGTTCCTTTCCATAATCAATGAAGGCAAGTCATTCCCTGACCAGAACTACAGTGATCTGCGTGAACCGTTGGCCAGAATCCGCGTCATAGGAACCTGGCTTGATGAATCTGAACTGTTAGGTCTCTGGCGTTCCCTTGAAACCATTTCGGGAATAGTCGATTTCCTGAACAAGGAAGAGAATCAGGGACTCTACCCCCGCCTGTCCGAACTGTCATCCAATGTCCAGGTTTTCCCCACGATAATTCGCGAGATAAGCCGAATCCTTACCAAATTCGGCCGTCTCAAGGACAATGCATCGCCCGACCTGTACCGCATCCGCATGGACCTGGCCAATACCACATTCAGCATTTCCCGAATTCTGGGAAGCATACTCAAGCAGGCCCAGAATGACGGACTTGTGGAAAAGGATGCCCAGCCTACCATGCGTGACGGCCGTCTGGTACTGCCCGTCGCACCTGCCCTGAAGCGTAAGATCCGCGGTATTGTGCATGACGAATCGGCCACAGGCAAGACCGTGTTCATTGAACCGGAAGAGGTGGTTGAGGCAAATAACCGCATCCGCGAACTGGAGGCCGATGAACGCAGGGAAGTCATCCGCATATTATCGGCCTTTACTGACAGCCTGCGTCCGCAGATTCCCGATGTGCTTGAGTCGTATGCCTTCATGGCGCAGATTGACTTCATTCGCGCAAAGGCACGTCTGGCCCAGGAATTCGATGCCTGCAAGCCACAGCTTGAGCGTCACTCCAAAATCGACTGGGTCATGGCCGTGCATCCGCTTCTCAAGCTCTCTCTCCAGAAGCATGACAAGACGGTCGTGCCGCTTGACCTTGATCTGGACACCAAGAACAGCATGCTGCTCATTTCCGGTCCGAATGCAGGCGGAAAATCGGTCTGCCTCAAGACAGCCGGACTCCTTCAGTACATGCTGCAGTGTGGAATCCCTGTTCCTATGCGCCCCAACAGCCATGCCGGCATTTTCAAGAGCATATTCATCGATATAGGCGATGAGCAGAGCATTGACAATGACCTGTCAACCTACTCCAGCCACCTTCTGAACATGAAGAACATGCTCAAGTATGCCGATAACCGCAGCCTCATTCTCATAGACGAATTCGGCAGCGGAACCGAGCCAGGTATTGGTGGAGCCATAGCGGAATCGGTTCTGAAACGCTTCAACCAGAATCGCGTATTTGGCGTAATAACAACTCATTACCAGAATCTCAAACATTTCGCTGACAGCAATGACGGCATCAGGAACGGAGCAATGCTGTATGACCGTCACCTCATGCAGCCGCTGTACATTCTCCAGATAGGAAATCCCGGCAGTTCATTCGCCGTTGAGATTGCCCGCAAGATAGGCCTTCCTGAAGATGTCATTGAAGATGCCACACAGATTGTGGGACGTGACTATGTGAATGCCGACAAGTACCTGCAGGACATTGTCCGTGACAAGCGCTATTGGGAAAGCAAGCGGCAGAACGTGCATCAGCTTGAGAAACAGCTTGACCAGCAGATCGAGCAGCACCGTCAGGAACTGGAATCGATTGAGAAACAGCGCAAGACAATCATGCGTGAGGCCAAGGAAAAGGCAGACCAGCTTATCCAGGACTCCAACGCAATGATCGAGAACACCATACGCACCATCAAGGAATCGCAGGCAGACCGTGAGCTTACACGTCTGGCCCGTCAGGAACTGACCGATTTCAAGGAAAACATTGAGCAGGCCGATTCCCAGTCGAATTCAGAAAGCGACGAACAGATAAGACGTCAGATGCAGCGCATCCTTGAAAGCCAGGAACGCCGCCGCAAGAGAAAACAGGAGCAGCGCGAAAAGAAGGAACGTCAGGAAAAGGAGGCCGGCAATGCCTCTCCCGCCCCTTCACCGGCGTTTGCCTCAGGCCGTAGCGCATCGGCCTCCAGACCGTTCAAACCGGGCGATACGGTGAGAATTTCAGGCCAGACCACTGTCGGTGAGGTTGTGCGTGTTTCCAAGAAGGATGTGACAGTTGAATTCGGACACATTACAAGCACCATAAAGGCCGATCTGCTGGAACATGCGGAACCGGTCCGTCCTACAGGTACCAGCCAGTCGTACACTCACATGAGCAGGCAGACGTATGACGACATCAACAACCGCAAGCTTGCCTTCAAGCCCGATGTTGATGTACGCGGCATGCGCGGTGACGAGGCCATCCAGACCGTCATGCATTTCATTGACGATGCCACCCTCATAGGCATGAGCCGTGTGCGCATACTGCATGGAACAGGCAACGGAATACTGAGGAATCTTATCCGTCAGTACCTGCACACCGTTCCTGCCGTAAAGGACTATCATGATGAACATGTCCAGTTCGGCGGTCACGGAATTACCGTGGTGGACATAGGGTAAAATATTAATTACAAACCAATTACATAAAGATTATGAAGTACAGGATTGCACTGGTTGCAGCCATTATGGCAGCATTTACTTTTACACAGGCCAATGCCGGAAAGCATTGGGTAGCAACATGGGCAACAGCCGAACAGGTTGTGGAACCGCACAACTGTCCCCCTGCCCCTGGACTTGAAGGAAACTCAATCAGACAGATAGTACAGACCTCCATAAGCGGCAAGGTAGTACGCGTAAAGCTGTCAAATGAATTCAGCAAGGTTCCCGTTGAAATCAACGCAGCCGAGATAGCTCTTGCCATGACGGCAGGCAGCAGCAGTGACATTGATGAAAAGAGCCAGGTCAGCCTTACATTCGGCGGCAGCAAGTCAGTCGTCATAGAACCGGGCCAGCTGGTGACATCGGATCCGGTCAAGTTCCCTATGACCACACGCCAGAACGTTGCCATTACAATGCACATGGGCAAGGCATCATCGACCGATGTCACAGGTCATCCGGGCTCACGTACCGATTCGTACATAGCTGTAGGACAGACAAGCGATTTCTCTGATGCCGTCAAGACAGCGCACTGGTACATAATCAATGCCATTG
The DNA here is from genome assembly GCA_024398615.1 of Bacteroidaceae bacterium. Classification (GTDB taxonomy): domain Bacteria; phylum Bacteroidota; class Bacteroidia; order Bacteroidales; family Bacteroidaceae; genus Colenecus. Next base: position 21,014 of record JAKSIU010000018.1, on the reverse strand, counting down.
AGGTCAAGGCCGAGAAGAACGCCTGCGCCATTGTAGCTCTCGGCAATTCCATTACCGACGGCCGCGGCACCACGACAAACGGTCAGGACCGCTGGACCGACAACCTTTCACGCCGTCTGCTTCAGAACAGGAAGACCAGCCGCATTTCAGTGCTTAACATGGGTCTGGGAGGCAACTGCATCCTGAACGGCGGCCTTGGCCCGACAGCCCGCAGCCGCTACCCGCGCGATGTGTTCGGGCAGGAAGGTGTCCGTTATGTCATTCTGTTTGAAGGTGTCAACGACCTTGGCGGCTTTGGCGATGCCGTAAAGAAGGCTGACCAGATTATTGAAGTGTGGAGCCAGATAGCAGACGAGGCGCATGAACGCGGCATCTACGTGATTGGCGCACCTGTCATGCCTTTCAAGGGCAACAACTACTACAGCGAGAACCACGAGGCCGGCCGTCAGAAACTGAACGAATGGATCCGCACCAGCGACCTCATGGACGGAGTGATAGACTTCGATGCCGCTATGGTTGATCCTGAAGATCCCATCCGCCTGAACAAGCAGTATCTGTTCGAAAACGACTACCTCCACCCCAACGCCCAGGGCTACATCCGCATGGGTGACTGCATAGACCTTTCGCTCTTCGAACACAAAGGTCCCTGGAAGAAGTGATCTTAAGCAATTTCTGAAAAAAGCGCGTCACGGTCCATTACCATGGCGCGCTTTTCATTATCCTTTGCTCGGGAACGTGAATCGTGCACATGTACCACAATGATGCCAAATCGACATTCGCGAAACGCATTGGGTTAATTGTTCTAATGCCTTGGTGGAGAATCAGGGACAATCCTCATATCTTCAAAATCGCTTAACCTGAAATGAAGAATGGGATGCGAAGTGCCAGTAATAAGCATCTGGTTACACTTGCCGTCAATATCATATACAATAAGATCTTTACGCTCTTTCCCAGGCATGATACGAGCGATTTTGAAGTCCTCGTAGGTCACATCTTTTATTCCGACTTTCTCTGCATACCTGAACCAGGCGTTCAGATCGTCGCTGGGGGCATCGGCAGAGTTATTCAATCTGTCATCAAAGCAAATCCACGCCTCCTGCTGACCTAATGCCCTACAAATCAGTTGACATTGGAGTGGAACAATGTAAACTTCAGAAGCGATGTCATTTATGTGGTAGTTGATCATGTAATCATTAAAACATGTTTCAACATCCCAATATCCATTATGAAGAGTCATCCAGAATGACCATGGTGCATAATCACCGAAATCGAGAACTATATCATTTGACTCTTCATCAACATTGATAAAAGCACTGCTATTACCATCAATGTATGGCATTTTAACCCATTCCGTCTTCAATTGATTGAACACAACGGTTGCGTACTCCTTTGCTTTTTTGAAGTCACAGCACTCATGAAAATCATTTTTTATCAGGAAATTGATATATCGTCCCATACATTTGACTTCTCAGACTATTTGAGATATCATATGGTTATATGACATTCTTTCGTGTATTTATTATCTATCAGGTCATACATCTCTTCATGTGCTGCCCATCCGATGAGACTGCCTATTTTGTCATCATCTATCGTCCTGACGTATGTGCAGAAATTCTCCTCACCGAACATCTGTGGCAGAACTTCACATGTACCAAGAGAACTGCATTCCGGACCAATTCTGTCGATGCAATTCCATGAGTCTTCCAGATTGTCATCACCGACAGGAAGCAAATCGGCATAAGGATTCGCCCCTTGTTCAAGTAACTTTCTGACCTTGTTGAACTGGAACTTGCATACTGCTTCAAACAGGTCAATATCTATCTGTCGACAGCCATTATCCAGATAATTCTGTACAGGTTTCAACAGTATGTCTTCTATTGTAAATTCATCAGGATCGCTATAGAAGTATGACTTGTATTGTTTGAAACCTATCTTCCTTCCGATGCGCACACCAAATCTGTTTTTCCACAAATCCAGAAGCAAGTCCACATTCTTTAAATGTTCGTTGACAATGGGCATCAGATTGGGACGAAAGCCTCTACTTAGCACTTTCTTATTGCATATCGTAATATAATACAGTGGAAATGGGACATATAGAAGACCTATGTCATGAATGATTGATTCATCGAATCGTTTCGAGTCAATCAGTTTCTTGACAAGTGCATAGTCGTTCTGGTATGTTGCCAGGATTAGTCGGTCGTTGAAATCCATAACATTACATTAATGTCCTGATCTCTAGAATTCATAGCCTATCTTGAAAGAGAAGCCAAGCAGGTCCTGAAGAGTGTTGCTGCCAGTTGCATATATTTTTCCCGCAATGGAAGTATGCTTGAGTTCCTGAAATGTCATGCCGGCGTTTTCCATTCCGAATGAAACTGTCAAGGCCCTTCCATAATCTTTCGGGATACGGCAACCTATTGTTCCGCTAAGGTATTTGCTGCATTCTTCTGTCAGATACAGACCAGCTCTCAAATCGGCATACCATTTGAGATTACCGTTTCCAACTGTCAGCCTGGTATTTGCGAAGAATGGTATTTCGGTCGTTGCATCTCTTGTGGCGAATCTGGATTCATGCTCCTGGAACATGTGAATACCAAATCCAGCGCCTAAATAGAAATGAGGCGTGAATTCATAACCATGCGATGTTTCGAACTGAACGGCATTGGCGGCATAGGAATAACTGTCATCGCCTCCTCCACTCCAGAAATAGCCTAGTCCTGCCGAACCTTTGTATCCGGGAACGAAAGACACTTGAGCGAAAACAGAAAGACCACCTAACACAATCACACTGGCACAAACAGTCAGTTTCTTCAAATTAATAATTCTCGTTTTCATTTTGTAGATTATTTGATTAATACACAATTGTTCGTTTTGAGAACAGGCGCAGGGCCAAATCCCATACGCATTTCGGACTTCCCACTCATAAGCTGGCGCTTAATTTGGCCTCATCCAGCATCGGGTTCCCTATTCTCAAAACTGCCGGAACACCTGTTACATAAATCCGCACCAATTGCGGCAACATCAGCATGTTCCGGCAAATCACATAGTCCAAAGGTCGGCAAGCTCGGCAGGCGTGCTGTACTGCATGCATTGTGCTATAGATTCCAAGTTTTCCTTTCCGCCATGCCCATACACATAGGCCGTTATGGTGGCATTGTTCACTGCACAAGTCCCGTCTGGGTTGGTTATCTTTCTCAGTTCAACCACCAGTTTTCTTTGATATGCCTCAATCTCTTTCTTTGTATAGAGTTTCCAATCTTTCTTTATGTGCATATCATTACATATTTAATAAATGCAATTGCCTTCAATCTGCGCTAATTGCTGTCGAACGGCAAATGTATTTCAGGTATCCGAACCGTATTTGCGATAATCTCCCAAATGCAAGATTTATACAAAAAATTATTTTTCAGCAAGAATAGCAAATCATTCAATTGTCATATGAATCATGGGGTGGTCATAATCATAGGAGTCAATTGATAGCAGGTCATTCAATTCCAATGAAACATTTCTCAATTCGTCAATACTATGACGACTATCATCAAAGAACTTAGAATCATACATTAGTTCCTCACAGGTAAACCAGTATTCTGAAGCACCCAATGCCGTGCAGAGATTTTCAATGACTCTTCTTGCCGCAACAGTTCTCTTGCATTCAGTATTGAACATGAAATTCCACCGCTGCCAGACAAAGATTTCAAGCATGGAATCAAAATCAGTGCTCTCTGAAATATAGACGTTCGAATATGGACCGAACATGAACACATAGCCGTCTTCATTTTCAACGCCTGATTCCTGTGATGGAAACTTAGTCTTCACTTTTTTTAGAATCTGTTCCAAATTGACAGGTCCATCATATTGGACGTAAACGAATAATCTGTTTGACATACTGGTGTTGTTAAACTGGACTCTTTTACTCTTCGGCCTGAATATTAAAGGTCTTCCACCGATTCACGTTTTACCATGCATCCCCACTGACGTCTTTCAACGCATGTAATACCACTTTATGTGATACCGGAATTACGAATAACGGCTTCTGACCTTATGACACTGCAGAGGATGAGCATGGATCATTCCGCAATGTCATTGCAGGAACATCTGTTACATAAATCCGCACCAATTGCGGGTGGCATCAGCATATTCCTGCGTGTAATGCAAGTTTATGACAGATATCTGAACTGTATTTGAGATAATCCGAAAGAATTAACAGAAAAAAGATTTTTCAAAGTTTTTGAGAATTTCTTATGATTTCTCAAATTCATTGCGAATACCTCACTTTACTTTGTTGCAGAACTTAAACCCCACACGCTTATGAAACCTACCAAGAACAGAGTATTCTGCCCCGAATGCGGAAGAGCAAAGATGTTGTTTCAGACCGAAAAGAAGGCCGAAGGTTTTATCCGCTTCAATGGCGATGACATTCCAATGCCCGAAGGCTGCACGTTGCGCACGTATTACTGCCGTGCATGTGGAGGATGGCACATCACACACAAGAAATATCGTCCAAATTACGGTCAGTTTACCGAAGGTGTCATAGAGCATTATCGCGCAATGATGGGCCTACGCCAGGTTGAAAGGGAAAGAAGACGCCAGCAGCGGGAACTGGCACTCATGGCAAAGGCCGAGAGAATGGCAAGCTGATAACAAAAACAACAAAATATGAAGAATTCACAAAAGAAGAAAACTTCTCAAAACTCCAGCGGCTGGGAGTCATACGATCGTTTCGTTGGCAGAAAACATCACGACGAACTGCTGAAGGCATGTCTGTATGATCCGACAGCTTCAGATGACTTTCAGATAAGGCTGAAAGGACCTGATTCGGGATGGATTGATTTCATCATGACAAGAAACGGGCAGGAACATCTGTTCTTCATGGCAAGTGACGCTTACAATCCGTTCCTGGAAATCAGGGAATGGCTGGAAAATATTTGTACCGCACCGGAAAAAGAACATAGGGTGCTGGGGCTGGACGAGTCACTGTATCACATGTTTCTTTATGTTCCTGACATATCCGACAATGGCCGTCCGGCACTCATCCTTGACAAACAGCCATACGGCAAAAGTCGGCATGCATTGTTCGCCATTGCTGACACTGCAAAGATTGTCAGCGAATTCTATTGTGCCATCATGTCATTATCAAAAGAATCAGTTCTGAGCCTGCCGCCAGAAAATATTTTTTGGCAGATGAACGATGACTATTGCAGCGAAGACTTTGACTACAACATTTTCCATGGATTGGTAAGATCAGAGATAATTGAAAAGTATTTGGCGGAAAACAATTTTCAAATTTTTTGAGAAAATAACCGGATTTCCGCAAATCCTTTGAGAAATCATATAATATCTTTACGGACAGAAACATAAAAGAGACAGAAAATGCCAGCAAACAAGTGCTATTCGACAAGGGAGCAGGTGCTTGACGAACTGCTCAGGAAAGAATGCGGTGCCACCGTCAATGAAATGATGGAACGGTGCAACAACGCCCTCCGTGAAGCGGGATTCAAGGAAGTCAGTGCCCAGAACACCATTCTGAACGACATGGAGAACATAGAGAACCGCTATGGTGACGATGCAAAGATAGAGAAGCTGCGTGACCCGCTTGACCGTCGCATTGTCTATTACCGCTACATCAACCGCGACTTCTCAGTGTATAAGGTCGAACTCACCATGACCGAGGCGCAGTGTCTGCGTTCGGCAATGGATGTGCTGTCACGTTTCCAGGGACTGCCACAGAACAGCTGGATCACCGAAATGGACATACGGATGAGCAACTTCCTGAAAAACGAAACAGGAAGGCGGCAGATAGTAGGCTTTGACACTATTCCCAACTATTCGGGCAACAAGCATCTCAAGCCGCTTTTCGAGGCCATTGTCAAGCAGCAGACCCTGACGCTTGATTGCGTACTCATGAACGGCAGAGAACTGTTGTTTGACGTATGGCCCTACTTCATCAAACAGTCCGGACATTCCTGGTTCCTGATAGCCGCCAACGTCAAGAACGGTCAGCTGGACGGCTACGGACTGGACGGCATAAAAGCCATTCGCGAATGCGGCATCCCATACCAGCCCTGTAGCACTGATCTGGAGAAGTATTTCGATGAGCGTGTTGGAGCATCCAGCAGCTGGACCTACCGCGAACCGGTGACAATCACTCTGGTTGCCAATGCCGAAGCGCAGAAGTTCCTCATGGCATCGCCAATACACCACACGCAGAAGGTTATCCGTACACTGGACAACGGTGACGTTATATTGCAGATACATGTTGTCTATACCCGCGAGCTGCTGGATAAACTGTGCCGCTTTGGTGGTGACATTACCGTGCTCTCACCTGTCGACATGCGCCACACAGTAGCCCGATGCCATGCCGAAGCCCTGCGACATTACGGTTACAACGTTGATCTTGACAGCCTTGACGATATTGTGACCGATGGTGCCGATGCCATGGCAATGGACAATCCCGTTCTGGAACTGCCCCACCCCGTAACCGGCAAGACAATGAAGGTTCTGAACCTGGCCATAGAGAAGCAGGAACTGGACCGCATATTGAGCGGAGAAAAGACACAGGAATGCCGTGAGATCCACCCTAGCACCATGATGCGCTACATAGAGACTGACGAAGACGATTTCGAACGCGAAGACTCCAATGGCAGCTCTATACCAATCATCTACGATGCCATCCAGTTCGTGACCTTTGACACCCCGGAGCCAGAATCGGCACTTGTTGAAATCAAGGACACATGGACGCAGATGTTCACTAATAAGGACAACGGTGAAGTAATCACCTATCAATACCAGAAAACCGACTGGATTGCCGAGCAGGTCATTTATGAGTTGGGAGAAAAATATCGGATGTAATTTCACAAGCTTGCAATATGATATTTGACTTCAGTTTTTAACTTTGTGCCTATAAAAAGACAAGACGCAAAATCATTCAGAAATATGAGAATAATCTTTTCACCTGAGTATTCTGGACATGTTTATGTGAGACCGTCTGACGACAAGAATGTCATGATGGATACCGTTGTGGTGAACGTGGCCGGACTCATCAACTTGCTCGAACTTCGTTTGGGACTTCATTATGAGGAAATGCCCGAAAAGGAACGTGTGGCTCATTACTATGATGCCGTTTGCAAGTATATGGCAGCTTATCCGAAAAATGTGATGGCTGCTTCGTTCAGTACTGCCGGTCTAAGTACCGCCAAAGCGATGTTGACATGGCGAGAAGAGTTGCGAAGTGCCGGATGGGACTTTGATGGAAAGGAAATAAGTGAACGTTTGGCTGTGCTCATTGGTGTAGAAGAATTCTTCCACAAACTGGATGGATGTGACATGGCAGGCCGCCTGCACATAGTAACCGACCAGGTCGGGTTTCAGAAACTTGACTGCAGTAATATGGCAATAGAGATAACATTTGCCAAGGATTTGCTGAAACCTGCCGTCAAGGCCTTGATTTCGGTATTGGAGGCACAGGGAGCAACTATAGTAGTGATGCAGGAGGCTAGCGATACAGGCAATAACCTGAGCAAGGTTCGTAATCTTATTGCATCTAAACAACAGGGGAAGATTATCCTCGACAAGGACGATGACAGCATCCAAATATGGAAATTTGCAGATGACCGTCTTGCTTGCGAATACCTTGCGTTTAACGATATGGAGGATGTTGACGTATGGATCAATGCCGACAACAAGCAGATGGACAATTGGCTGACGCTGATGGACAAGGCTTTAACCGGTAGTGTTACGGCCAACTGTACTCCCCAGTTGACACAGCTATTCGTAATGGGTCTTGGAATGTTTGCCAATCCATTGAACGTGAATACTCTCATTGAGTGGCTGAACATGCCGGTTCACCCTATTGACAAGTTTTTCCGCTCCATACTTGCCGACTGTATCGTAGAGGAAGGCGGTTACAGAAATAAGGCTTGCAGAGAAAAGATTGACCAGTTCATAGATGGACAATATGTATTTCTGACCGCGGAAGAGAAAACTCTACCCGAAGAAGAACAGGACAGGCTGCGCCAAAAGGACAAGAAGAAACGCCAACGGCAGGTAGACGTCTTCCTGCCTTCTTTGAATAGCGGCAATTCAATCATGACTGAAGACGTACGTCAGTTTGTTCTCGAGCTCTCTTCATGGGCCCGCCAACGCGCTCATCTCATGTCTGGTGAAGCCAATAATGAGCAATGGGTGGAGCAACTTATGGCAGTATCGGGCATGTGCGATGCATTCCACATTCTACTGGGTACTGTTAATGAAGAAACCATTGATTACAAGACTATTGACTCCTGGATGAGTTCAGTATATGAGAAAGGTGACTTTACCAATGCTGTGGCAGAACGTGATTGTCGTACGGTAGTGGACTCTCCCGCCAAGATTGCAAGTGTGGCTGAGAAGACCATCTGGATTGGAGTGGATGGCGATGCTGGTCAGGGACAGGAATGTGCATTCCTCTATCCTTCCGAGAAAGCAAAACTCGTGGAGCAGATGTACATGCATCCATGGGCAGAAGATGCAGAGAACAACTATCACGAGCAGGCAATGATGACTCCTCTGCGCATGACATGCGGTCAGTTGATTCTGGTGGTAAGAGAACGCATGTGTGGAGAGCGGACATTGAAGCATCCGTTGATTGTTCGTTTGGAACAGCAGGTTGAGAACATCGAGGACTTTGTGGTACGTCCAAGCATAGGAGTGGAAAACCGTCATGAAGTCGATGTTGTAGAAAACGGAAGCGTGGAAGCAGAGCTTCACTTTGAACATGCCGACCATATCCAATGGCCAGACCATCTGAGCCCTACGAGCATAGGTACTCTGGCAGAACATCCATTTGACTATATGATGGAACGTCTGCTGGTTATCACCAACGATGGTAAGGCAAAGATGGCTGATGCCAAGACCACAAAGGGTAATGTAGCTCATGCCGTTATCGAAAAGTTGTTTGCTCCAAGAGACGAGGAACGATACTCTACTCCCGTGGAGATAGAAGCTCGCATACGAAACGAATACGAAGAGACTTACATAAAGGTGCTTGAGGCAAAGGGAGCAGTCCTTCAGCTGGCCGAAAACAAGCTTGCAGAGAAGCTGCTTCATGAGCAATTGCTCAGCTGCCTCGATACGCTTCTGGAGATTCTGAAAGAGAACGAATTGAAAGTGACTGGTTGTGAACCATATGTTGAATGTCAGATGGATCTTGGCTTGCCAAAAGCGACAGATAAAGATGGCAATATCAAGGAACGCGACATGTTAGGTTTCATTGATATGACACTTGAAGACAAGGACGGTCACCCTGTCGTTTTCGATTTCAAATGGACGGCCTGGGCAAAGGGTTATCAGGACAAGCTGTCAGAGAACCGTAGTGTTCAGCTTGAACTTTATCGCATGATGCTCGGTCGAGAGAAGAAGGATGAAGTGAAGCGTGTCGCATACTTTCTGATGCCTGAGGCCCGCCTTTACAGCCAGGAAGAGTTCAAGGGCAGAAACTGCCATCAATTGACTCCAGCCAACCATGATAATATAGTGGAACAACTGAAGCAGTCTGCCAAGTATCGCATGAAGCAGATCAAGAGCGGAGTTGTAGAAACCAACGGACTCTTTGAAGAATTGCAGTATGTGAAGAACACTGAAGCAAAAGGACTCTTCCCATTAAAGAAGAATGAGGAAGATGGAACCAAGGAGGGTTATTTCTTCTCACAGTATGGACTCTTTAACAACTAAATGGGCATGAAAAACGTAACATATATCAATGCAGGTGCAGGTAGCGGTAAGACCTATCGCCTGACACAGACCTTGACCGAGTTGATCAAGGATAAGAAGGTAAAACCAGAGCAGGTTATTCTGACGACATTCACCACTAAGGCAGCTAACGAGTTTAAGGAGAAAGCAAAGGCATTACTCTTTGACGAGGGCATGTATGAAGCAGCCGTCCAGCTTGACCATGCCATGATTGGCACGGTACATAGTGTGTGTCAGAGAATGATTGGCAAATACTGGTTCAACCTTGGATTGTCACCCAATATGGGTGTGATGGCCGAGGAAGATACCAAGTACTATATTTCACAGTCACTGGCTGAACTCCCGACTGAAGACGAGTTGAAGGTGTTACATGAGTTCGCTCGTGACTTTGATGTGAGAATCTATGAGAATTATCGCCCAAAAGGTATTGATTATGACTTCTGGCAAGGACATTTGAAGAGCATTATCGACTTTGCCACCAATTACGAACTGGAAGACTTTGCAAAGAGTGAACAGGAATCGCTCGACTATATCCGTCAGTTTGTCCGTGCAGGTGCGACAATCAGTATCAGTAATGCCGAACTTGATGATATGTTGAGTGAAGCTCGTGCATACGTTCAGAACTCTAACCGCATCAAGAAGAAGGAAGACTATTTCAAATCTTTTGATGATATAAAGCGTAACAGCTGGAAGAAATCAGTTGCATGGTATCAGAGTGTACAGAAGGCAATGGACGCAAAGTATGGAGACACTTGTGCTACCGTATTGGACAGGCTGGCCGACATCTGGGTATCACGAGAGATATTCGACAAGCAGGAGAGCTACATCAAGCTGCTCTTCAACCTTGCCATGCGTTGGAAAGAGAATTTTGCACAATTCAAGCGGGACAAGAACCTGCTCGACTACAATGACATGGAGAAATACATGCGTCTTCTGATGCAGAATGAGGATATTGCTTCTGAGATTTCTCAGTCATACCGTTACCTCTTTGTAGATGAGTTTCAGGATTCATCACCTATTCAGGTCAAGATCTTCGATGCCCTGTCAGAACTGATGGAACATTCTTACTGGGTAGGTGACTACAAACAGGCTATCTACGGCTTCCGCGGATCTGATATTGCTCTGACCAAAGCTGTTGTCGACCGTGTCGCCATGAAGGAGAACGGTTGCGATACCGATACCCTTGATAAGTCATGGCGCTCACTTCCTGACATCGTGGAGGTGAACAATTCAGTCTTTGAAAAGACATTTGCCAACGTTCTCGATAAGAAAAATATCCATCTTGACAAGGTAAGGGAAAACAAAACACATGACGATTCGCTCCGTTACTTTGTAGCAAGAGAGGGTGCTGGTGTGGCTGAGCATATTCTGAAGTTGCTGAATAAGGGTGCAAAACCTAATGAGATAGCGGTATTGGCTCGCGCCAATGCCACACTTGCCACAGTTGCAGATAATCTGAAGGAATGGAATATTCCATCAAGCCGTGAGGATTATCCTGTTATAGAGTCACCGGTATATCCTTTGGTGGCATCACTTCTGCGTATTGTTGGAAGTGCTAAGGATGCACTTTCCAAGGCAACCGTTGCAATACTAACAGAATCAGATTGGACAACCCGGCAGATTATCGAGGCAAAGATTCTCAACGATGCAGATGCCTATGCAAAGACAGAAGACTATCTTGCCGATGTGCCTTTGATCCGTCAGTTGCTGACCATCCGTCCCCTACTCCAACAGCAATCCGTCGCTTCGCTTATCGAGAGTATGATCATTGAACTTGACCTGTACGATGTAGTCAAGAAGCTCAGCATGGATCCAGCCTTTGGCATCTCTTGTCTGCAAACCATTATCAATACGGCACGTATCTATGAGGAACACAGCGTTCAGATGAATTTGCCAGCTACTATCGACGGTTTCCTTGCATATATTGAGGAGGTATCGCCTGTCGGTAGTGGTGATCCCAACGGAGTTCAGCTTCATACATACCATTCCTGCAAGGGCTTACAATGGAAGTACGTCATTCTGATGTCGCTCAACACCAATGTGGCAGACCTCAAGAAGTCAGTCAAGAATGAGACATATGGCGTACATGCCATACATAGCGAAGAACCATCGGCAGACAATCCATACCCGGAGGTATTCATCCGTCTGACACCATGGGTTTATGGGACAGCCAAGAATGTACCTGATGAAATCAGCGTGAAGATTGAGGAATCAGATAGTTTCAAATTGGCATACAAGTCAATGATTGCAGAGACAAACCGCGTGTTCTACGTAGGTATGACTCGTCCTCAGGATGTGCTTATCCTCAATATTGACGTACCGGGGAGAGGTCAGAAACTGCTACAATGGCCAAAGGATGATGGCGTAGGTACAGTAGCGGAAAACATACCTGAATCAGGTGACTGGGATGTATTCGGTACCGGTCATCAGTTCAAGGACTTTACGCTCACAGAATCAGAAGCCGTCAATCTGAAACCATACGGTGGGTATGACGAAGCAAACGCTATGGCTTTGAATATTGGTGAGCCTTCATTTGGAAAACTGGATGCCCGATATCTATCCCCAAGCCAGATTCATGCAAAGGGCAATGTTGCTTCACACCATGATTTCAACAGGCGGATACCATTTGCCAAGCAACCGTCTGACATGGCAACTGTCGGTGATTGCATTCATCAGATATATGCCGGTATCGAGGAACCACGTCCGGCATACAAGATTGAGTTGGATGAAATCATAGAGAGCTATGGCTTGAATGGAGTGTTGGCAGACAAGAATGCAATTACTCTTGCATGGAAGAACCTTACAGATTATCTGACTGCAGCCCATGGTCCAGCAGTAAAGACATATCATGAGCGCCCCTTCCGCCTGGAACAGGACGGCCAGACAATTGTAGGCAGCATTGATTTTGTTTGGCAAACCGCAGATGGCGACATCCTTGTGGACTTCAAGACTTGTCCAATGGGACCAAAGGCTGTACTTGATATGGAATCAGAGCACTACGCTGGCTGGTATGCAGGACAACTCGATGCATACCAGGATGCGCTTGAAGCCAACGGTGAAAACGTTATCAAACGCTATATCTACTATCCTGTCAGTGGTGTATTGGCTGATGTGGTACGTGCAATTCTGAAACCTGCACTTGATATGTACGAAAATATCTTCTGCTTTGACGCACATGGAATTGATTTATATAAGGCTGTCAGTGAGGCAATTAACGGTTTTGATGACAAAGTAAGATGTATTGAAGAAGAACCGGATGACGAAGAACTGGACAGTCATATATATGTCATGGAGGGCAAATCAACTCAGGGCATAAATCTCATTCTGCTTAAAAGCGGCATGGTAACTGTCAAAGTTCCATATCTGGCTTCAAGAGAGGATGTTGCCATTGCCTTTGACATTCTGCGCCGAGTCAAAGCTCAGGATGACGGAATAATCATATATGACAGCGATGAAGATACAATCGCAGTCCTCAGCGAGAATAACGAGATTGAAGTCTATTACTGCCGGCTGGACAATATGGCCAGGATTATCGAGTCTCAAGACAACCACATTGGAGTTAACGGAATCAAGAATGAATTTCATATCGAGCCTTCATACATAAAAGCATGTATGCCCGATGCTGATCCCAAGGAATGGACTCTTCTGGCATACAGGGACTTTGCAGAAATCCAATGGAACTACGACGGATATGAATATTTGAGCAGGGCTGAGATCGGCACACCTGATGGCGAGAAGTTTGTGGCCCGAATCCTGACAAACACTAAAGGTTTTGCCAAGGTGTGTGAAAAAGTGGTACTGTACCATGACAAAGCCCCGAAAATTGTCGATATCAATGATTTCTTCGAGAAAGTCAAAGGAAACAGATACATCAAACGGCTTGACTATGCCCAGTTTGTGATTGACCATATGCCTGAAAAGGAATGGGCAGAGTTGTATGATTCATTCAATGTTGAACCTATTCGTCTGCCCAAAACATATCTGCTTCGTTGGAATCCCACAATAAGCAGTTTCAAACTGGAGGCTTATCGGGATGCTGTAAGGAAATATCCGAACGGATTCGGAAGTGACTGGAGCATATACGAATGGGAGCAGGCACATGAGGGAGATATGTTTTTCATGCTTCGTACCGGTGATGACAATCCCGGAATTGTATGGCGCGGCATTTTTTCATCAGCTCCATACGAAGGCGATGACTGGGCTGGCAATAACCGCAAACGCATGTATGTCGACTTTGAAACAACGGCTTTCGAAGACCCGGACAAACCTCTTCCAGTTTCCCTTGCCATGCTGGAGTCAGCCATTCCAGAAATTGATTGGCAGAAAGGACATTCAGGCGAACTGCTGACTGACGAGCAAGCTGAGACACTCAATAATCTTTGGGAAGATGTACATCCATTTGATTGATCTCAACTGAAGCTAATTAGAAGATGAAGAATATGATTATATAGAATATTCGTCTAAGTCCGATACTGTAACAGAGAAAATTGCAGAGAAAAAATGATTGAAAACTAACAATATACGCTATTATGGATATAAATATATCACGTGAAAATCGCCGTCGGGCTTTTTTCGAACACTTGACAAATTGCCAATGTCCCCAAGGTAAAACGTTAAATTGGCCTGAAAAAAAAGCTAATCAATGGATTAGTTTATTAGATAAATTGGAAACAAACGAACTCTTTCAGGGATGCGGTGCTAATGTTGAATCGATTTTTGACATCACTAGCGTAGAAGAAGCAAGAGTCGTTTACGAAAAAATGCAAATGGTTGGTCTCGCTGGTTCTTCTTCTGGCCGCCCGGGAGGCGATAACCATTGTCAAACCAGTGCACCTTTCTTGGCTTATTTCTCTATGTTGATGAATGAGAATTATTTCAAATATCATGCATCTACCGGGGAAACAGTGCCTATTCCTGAAGAAGATTCATATATTACAAAGGAATGCTTTAACCTGTTAAAGACAAATCGCAATCTTATCTTGACTGGAGCTCCAGGAACAGGCAAGACCTTCATGGCAAAGAGAATTGCAGAAATGTTCAATGCAGAAACAGAGTTTGTTCAGTTCCATCCTTCTTACGATTATACAGACTTTGTGGAGGGTCTTCGTCCTATAAAAGGGACAAACGATAAGGAACTAGGTTTCGTGCGCAAAGATGGTTTGTTCAAGAGCTTCTGCAAAAATGCGCTTAATAATCCAGATATGAACCATGTACTAATCATCGATGAGATAAATCGTGGCGAGATTTCAAAGATTCTTGGTGAGTTATTCTTCTCAATAGACCCAGAATATCGAGGAATCAAAGGGAAGGTGAAAACTCAATACCAGAATATGATTGAGCCATCGGACGCTTTTGCAAACGGTTTCTTTGTACCAGAGAATGTATATATCATCGCAACAATGAATGATATTGACAGAAGTGTAGAGTCTATGGATTTTGCAATTCGTCGCAGATTCTCTTGGAAAGAAGTTAATTACACAGACACAAAGGATGCTATCCTTGATAATTGTAATGCAATACAGAGTATAATAGGAGATGTAAATGAAAGACTTGAAAATCTGAATAACGCCATTCTTAACTCAAGTCTTGGACTTGGTACTGCATATCAGTTGGGTGCATCATACTTCACAAAACTACAGAGGTATAGTGAAGTTACTGATATCGCATCAAAATTCGATAGTCTATGGAAGTATCATATAAAAGGGGTCGTATTTGAATATCTACGTGGTAATGAGGATCCTTTTGCATGTCTTCAGTTACTTGAAGATGCCTTCTATTTGCGCAAACATTTTGATTCAGAGGGAAATATAGTTGAAGAAATTCAAATCGAAGAAACATTAGATGAATAATGACAACTATCACAATTCCTGATAACTGTATTAATGCCAGATTGCTGACAGACGAGCAAGCGTTTGCTTTGAACCCCATCGCAAACAAAAGCATCAAATCTGTATTAGAAGAGAATCCAGGTCTTTTGGTCTTTCCCAAAGACTTGGGATTCTATTCCGATGGATTGGATGATAGAGATAGTTATATTGCCAAATTAGATGGGAATTATATATCAACAACTAATATGGTTGGGTTCGTTGAATGCAATGGATTTCGATTAAGGATATGTTCTCGATTTGATTCGCATAAAGATAAGCTCGGTATTTATACGTCAAACGATCAATTCTTTATGTACATGCTAAGCAAAGTTCTATCAATCAATATTTTTGATATGAACTTAAATTCTGGTGGATTATCAGCAATAAACTTGTTACTCCTACTCTTTCCTAGTAGCCTAAAAGCAGCTCTCGCCCAAGGTGTTTACAAAGAGTATCAACAATTCGATTATAATGATACTAATGTAAGAGGAGTTGTCAATATACCGAAACATATTGCAAAAAATATTCCATTCTCGGGTAATATTGCATATTCGACAAGGAATCATTCATACGACAACTCCATTACTGAGTTGATAAGACATACCATAGAATATGCCTCAACTAAACCTTTTGGTAAAGCAATAATGAGTCTTGTTCGTGATGAGGTCGCAAAAATCAAAATGGCGACACCAAAATATGAAAAAAGCCAACGAAGAACAGTTATAAACAAAAACCTCAAACCAAAGATACATCCCTATTTCTCAAAGTACAAAGCTTTGCAAGAGCTTTGCCTTCAAATCTTGCGTTACGAATCAGAGTCGTATGGGGAAAACAGATGTCAAATGAAAGGCATAGTCTTCAATGCTGCATGGTTGTGGGAGGAATATCTCAATACACTTCTGTCGAAACAAGGATACCGCCATCCTATGAACAAAGAGAAAAAGGGCGGTCTGCATATTTTTGAAAAACCAGAAGATGAGGATAACTTCGAGTATAGTAGTAGAAATATTTTCCCTGATTTCTATAGCAGCTCTCAGGTCATGGATGCCAAATACAAACCTTTGGATCGAAAAGGTATTAGTCGAAATGATTTATACCAGGTTGTCACATACATGCATTCAATGAAAATAGACATTGGCGGTTTTATAAGTCCAGGTATCCAGGAAGCTCCGATTATCAAAAAATTCAAGTTAACTGGATATGGTGGATATGTGTATAATATCCCAATGAGAATCCCTCTGGGATTTGATAATCCGACCTTATTTAGAGATGAAATAATTTTATGCGAGAAGGAACTTCTTACTTATTTGAAAAAAATTAAATATTCCTAACCGACACATCGCATAGGTCGTTTGACAGTCCCAAATCCACCAGCCGCTCTTCAGGCCTGCAGCATGGTACTCATTCAAGATTATGAAGCTGCCAGGAAACACCTTGTTATAACCTTGAATTAACTCCAGATAGCGATAGCGGACTCTCTCATTTTGACTTCAGATATTTCCAATACTGCCTGATAATATTGCTAGATTCCATATCGGCTCCAACAGAGAAATGAAACAGATTGCCATCGGCCTCTTCGTCATCGAATAGAGGGAGTACCTTGTCTGCATGTTTGTATAACCAGTTGTTTCTGATCCATAGCCCAAGGCCGAAATGGTAATCATCCAGTTCGTCCTCTGAGCATGAGGCCATTTTTATTCGCTCTTCTTCTGTCATCAGGCCATCCAATATCTTGAACGCCTCTTCTCTGGTTTTCGGAATTTTTCTCATTACGTTATGTTTACAAACTATCTGCCAATGAAAAATAGTTCAGCCTCAAATATTCAATAATGTAATTGTATATGACATCTTCTGAAACTTCAAGCTGTTTACCCATCTCAATGATCATATCCATTTCTGAAGGCTGGAATTCCTTATCTGCGAACGAGAGATCGATGTAATATCTTAACAAATCTTCCACCTTTTCCGGAGCGTTCTCAACAATATAATGAAGAGCCTTCCAGTAATACTCTTCAACATCACTCTTAAGCATGAGCTTCAACAGTTTGGATGCTTCCATTTCATACTTGGCAATCTCCTCGACAATGATATCACGTTCAAGTTTGTCAATTTTTCCGTCTTCAGCAGCCAATTTAATACCTGCAGTAGCACATAAGATTGCCATATTCTCATCCGTTTCTGAATGATACATTTCCGGAATGCAGGTAAACAGCATTTCCATGCCCTCATCCAATGCTTTTAATGTCGGACATTTTGCATACATCAATATTGCATGAATTCGAAGTGGTATATCAGGATGATCTGAATGTGTTACAATGCCATTGTTGACCAAATAATCGGTCTTTTCAAGGTTCTGGTTGATGAGTGAATCTATGCTTACCCCCATTTTCTTCAAATCAAGGCCACAGGATAATTTATACATTGCTGTAATGCAGGCACCAAGATCCATACATGCCTGATATCCATATCGGTCGGCAGCATATTCGGCAAGTTGTTCATATTGATGCATTCTGCTTTTCAATATTTCAGGTGCACCATCCTCATCGGGATATATAAAATAATAGAGACGGCAAATGTATGAATCCTTGTTTACCAGATGTCCTATTTCATGTCCTATGATGTAACGGAGTTCCATTTCATCCATAAGATTGAACAAAGCTGAATTAATGACAATGATATGGGGTTTATCAGCATCCTCTGAAATGTAGGCATAAGCATTTATATCACTACTGCCCTGGATATAGAAGTTGACATCATCAGTGAACTCCAATGACTGTTTTACCTCTTCACAGATATTGAAAAGCCCTTCCATGGTTTCTTTGGTCACTTTCAAGCCATTGGCGACCATTTTTGTCCTTTGAACAAATTCTGTGGTTACACCTTCTGTCGCACGACGGACCTTTGTCAGTATTTCACCTTGAAGAGCACCTTCTAATTGTGCCCTCAAAACCTGCTGCTTTTTGATTGTTGGGTCTAATCTCCTTGCCATATTGATATATAATTTGTTACCTCTGCAAATCTAATATGGATATTCGCATTGAATTTGCAAAAACACGATTTTTTTCGCAAACTGTTTGCGGAATAATTCTCATCGTTTATTCCTGTCTAGGTGCTGTAGCCATACTCAAAAGCCCGGGAATTCGGGTGGGGTTTCCACTTTTCCAGTTCCCTGATGATAAGCAAACTGTTCGATGAATCACAAATCAGCGAATAAAAATGTAAAATTACTCACAAAATTGCCATGAAAACTACGCTATGGTCACTCCATGTCATTACATCAGATCATCGGCCGGTATGCCATCGGCCTTGCGCGCCTCTTCGAACTTGGCCTTCATGGTCGGGTTTCTGTAGGTCAGCTTGCGGATGGTCAGATCCTCGGTGTCCTGGTTGGCCAGGCGCAGGCTGTTCTCGCTGCCAACAAGCTCCTCACGTACCTTCTGGAGTTTGGCTATGGTGGCGTCAATGTCCTTTATGGCATCATCGAACTTCTTCGAGGCCATCTCATAGTGGCGGCCGAACTTGGCCCGGAAGTCATTTAGCTTGTTTTCGAAGTTGGTGACATCGGCCTCCTTGTTCTGGGCCAGGATAAGCTGTTTCCTGTATTCAAGGCTCTTCTTTGAAGTCTGGACAAGCAGGTTGATGAACGGGATGAAGAACTGGGGACGAATCACGTACATCTTGGGATAGACATGTGACTTGTTCACTATTCCGGTGTTGTACAGGTCATTGTCCGATTCCAACAGACTGACCAGCACGGCGAACTCACAGTTCTTCTTGCGGCGGTCTTCATCAAGTTTCTTCAGGAAATCATCGTTCTTGTGTTTGGTGGCGGTGGTGTCCATCTCGTTCTTCATTTCGAACATTATGGATATGTACTCCGTGCCGTCCTCGCTGTCGCGGAATATGAAGTCACCCTTGGTTCCGTCACTGGCATCGTTGTCCTTGTCAAAATAGGCATTCGGCATGACAGGACGTATGTACTGTTCGAACTGAATGCTACAATGCTGCTCAAGGGTCTCTCCCACCATCTTGGTTGACATGCGGGTCTTCAGGTCCTTGTAGTACTCGACCAGTTCCTTCTGGACACGCATTTCATCTTCATGCTGCTTCACCAGCGATGCCTCATGGATCTGAGCCTTGTTCTTCTCCAGCTCAGCGGCCGATTTGAGCTGGGATATTTCAGCGTCCTTCTTCTGCAGCTCATCATTGGCACGGGTTCGCTCCTCCATTATTGCAAGCTGCAGCTTGCTGTCGCTCTGGGAGATAGTGCTGTTAAGCTCCAGTATTTTCTTGTCCTTGTCTGCAATGGCCAGAGCCAAAGCAGACTTGTTGCTTGCTTCTATGGCTTCAAGCTGGCTTTTAAGGCTGGCTATCTCCGATTCTTTCTTTCCCAGCTCCCTGTCCTTATTGTTGAGCTGTGTCTGGAATGACTGCTCCACCTTTGATTCAGCCAGCTTCCGCTCTGCAACCTGACGCTCATGAAGTTCCGCCATACGGCGCTCAACCTCGGCATCGAACTCTGCGGTTCTTACCTGACTTACAATCGATGCGTAATCGGCCTCATCGACCTTGAAAACGTTCCCGCACTTGGGACATTTTAGTTCTTTCATATTTGTAGTGTGTATTATTTGAATGCTGATTTCGAAACAGTATCTGCTTCATGCTTCAAGTTAATTTTAGTTTCTACGGCAAATCTAAAGTAGGTATCCGCACTGAATTTGCGAAAATATGTTTTTTCGCAAAACGTTTGCGGAATAATTTTCCCAAAAAAGTTTCCTCTATTTTTACTGCCATTTTCCTATTGCTTACGTGTTGTCTTTCTGTAATAATTGGGTTGATTGAGATTGACAAAGACCGTCTCTCTATAATCACAACCATATCGGCTGTTTGAGCATTCATATACAGAATACGGATTGCCATTAACGGCTATGCCCTTATGCTTGACAAGACGCCTTCCACAATGGCATTTCGGACACAGTTCCTCTTTCGGGAATGTCTCAACCTTATGCTTCTCGGGCAGTTTCACGAATTCCCCGACAAACTCAGACGGATTATCAGCATCGTACATGACAAATGTATGAATCTTCGCCCTGGTTATTCCCACATAGAACACTCTGCGTTCTTCTCCGAACCTGTAACTGTCAGGCTCGCTGAGGACATATTTCATTATCGGATTGTCCGATATGTCAGCAGGGAATCCGAATGCACCGCTGTTGCAGTTCAGCAGGATAACATAATCACATTCCAGACCTTTAGACTGGTGAACGGTCATGAACTGCATTGTCCTTCCGCCATATGTAACGTTGACATTTCCATTGGATTCAGTCACTCTAAACCGGCTTCTGTCCAATGTATCGGAATCATGAGTATATCGCCCCAGTATGAATACGGACTTATCCTTTGGGATAGAGTCTATTATTG
>JAKSIU010000017.1 GCA_024398615.1 Bacteroidaceae bacterium | reverse complement strand
GTCGAGAGACAGCAGATTTACAGTCTGCCCCATTTGGCCACTCTGGAATTCACCCTTCAGAGCCGCTAGTCGGAATCGAACCAACAACCTACGCATTACAAGTGCGTTGCTCTACCATTGAGCCATAGCGGCGATAAATCAAAGAACCCGCCCTTCTTTTACTGAAAGGCGGGTGCAAAGATACCTTATATTTTTTTTCTCACAAACAAATGGAACAGATTTTTTAAATATCACGGAGTTTTTCCTTCATTTTCTGCACTTGCTTGGTCAAAGCGACCAGGCTGTCATCAACTGCCTGTTCAAATGTGTCACATGTCTTGTCTGCATAGAATTCTCCATTAGCGGTCTTTACCGTAATGCATGCCTGCTTGTTCATTGCTGTTTCCGGCTTGACGACCTTCAACACCACATCAACAGTCTGAATCTGGTCATAGACCTTTTCCAACTTTGCACACTTTTTCTGGATGAACGCCTGAAGCTGTTCAGTTGCACCGAAATGCAATGCTTGAATCTTTGTTTCCATAATAATGATCTATTTATCGCCCCGTGGATGGGCCTGTTGGTAAATATTCTTCAATTCTCCAAATGTCGCATGAGTATATATCTGCGTAGTGGACAGGCTCTCATGTCCAAGAAGATCCCTGACCGCTCCCAAATCGCCTCCATTGTTCAATATTGAGGTTGCGAAACTGTGTCTCAGAACATGAGGACTTCTTTTTTCCGAATCGGAATAGCGGGAAAGGACATCACGCACCATCCTGTAAACCTGGTGACGCGGAATCCTCTCACCTGATGTGCTGAGAAACAAAGCCTGGCCTGCCGACGGGAAAGTCGTGTTCCTCAAGGAAATGTAGTCTTCGAGTATGGTGACCAGTTCTGCTCCCATCGGAATGATGCGCTGTTTGTCGCGTTTTCCCGTGACCCGCATAGTACGCTGGCCAAAATCAAGATCAGCGATATCAAGGCCAATAAGTTCCGCGAGTCTGAGTCCTGCCTCATAAAAGACCGATATGACAGCTTTGTCACGGACCGCCTTGAAACCTTCACCGAACTGGCCGTTATCCAGAATGTCATCCATCTGGGACTGTCGCACGAAATGCGGAAGGGGCTTGCCGTTTTTGGGGCCCTGAACCAGACTGGCTGGAGATTCTGACAGTATGCCTTTCTTGATAAGATACCTGTAGAAACTTCTCAATGCACTCAGCCGGCGGTTGACACTGGTTGAAGACTCGCCGTTCTCCATCATTGAAACCACCCAGTTACGGATATTGTCACGACCTGCAGTTTGAATTTCCAGACACTGTTCCTGGGTTTTCAGGAAACGGTCAAAGAGATCCAGATCAGAAAGATAGCTATCGACAGTACGTATCGAACAGTTCTTTTCATATTTCAGATAATCCGCAAACTCCTTTATGTACATCACACAAAAAAAAAAATCGTCACCGAAATGTTTCAGTGACGAATATAGAAAAGAAATTGCTATGGTGCAATACCGCAAGAGCTTTTTTTACTCTTCGGTCTGCTGCAACTTCTGTACGTAGATGGCGTGCTCCATCTTGAGGCGCTTCAGTTCTGAAGGCTTGTCAAACTGCTGGCGACGGCGAAGTTCCTTAACCACACCTGTCTTTTCGTACTTTCTCTTGAATTTTTTGAGAGCGCGTTCAATGTTCTCACCCTCTTTTACAGGAACAATGATCATTTTAAGTTCTTTATTTTTATTTAGTTCTGACTTTTCCGCATGAAATAAGCGGCGCAAAATTAGACATTTTTTCATGAAGAGCAAAAATAATGGAAAAATTTTGCCGTTATTTGCCATGTGAATGCAATGAAACGCCTGACTTTTACCATACTGTTCGTGCTGGCAGGGGCCTTGTCGTGTGTCCAGGCCCAGTATGACGTCCATTTCACCCACTTCAGGGAAATGGAAAATTTCTACAATCCGGCAGCTATGAACCGTGATTCCAAGCTGAATGCCATTGCATCGTACTCCATGCAGATGGCAGGTTATACCAATGCTCCCGGTTCACTCTATGCCGGGGCCAATTCTGTCCTGCCATTCGGAATGGGGCACCATTCAGCAAGCGCATCGCTATTCAACGAATCCATCGGACTTTTCTCATCGCAGCGTCTGACGATTGATTATGCATATAAAATAGGTATCGGCAGAGCATGGCTGAATCTTGGCATTCAGGCAGGCGTCATGTCACAACAGTTTGACGGAAGTGAAGTCAGAGCCAAAGACGGCGGAGACCCCGCCTTCCCGAGCGGAAAGGACAAGGGCACGACAGCAGACCTTGCAGCAGGACTTTTCTTCATGTGCGGAGAGCTCTACCTTGGTGCGTCATGCCAGCACCTCAACGCACCACATGTCGAATTCGGGAAACCCGATGCCGCACAGACGTATATGGATATAGCGCGCATGTATTATATTCATGGTGGATACAATATTAGGACGAATAATCCGTTATTCACGATACAGCCATGTTTCATGCTGGCCAGCGATCTTGAATCGTTCAGGACCGATTTCCAGGCGAGAGCGGTCTACAGCTATGAGAAGTTCGATCTATATTGCGGACTTACGTGGAGCCCGGATATCTCGTGGACGGTTCTTTTAGGCGGCACATACGGGAACATGACTGTAGGATATGCATATGAACTGTTCACAAGAGGGGTCGGATACCTGAACGGTAGCCATGACCTTATTCTGAACTGGAAAAAGGAAGTGGATTTCTTCAAAAAAGGCAGAAATTCACATAAAAGTGTAAGATATTTGTAAAAAAGACCATACGATGAAACTGAAGAACATTGTTTCTGCCTGTCTGGCACTGATTCCATTGTTCATGCTTTCATGCACGAGCAGCGGATATTCGTCACTTGCAGGCGGCGAAGTGACCGGTGCCCAGTCTGCACAACTGCGCGAACCTGTTCCTTACGGCATGGTGCTGGTGAAACGCGGTTCACTCAAAATAGGCGATGAGAAGTCCGACAGTCTGTGGGGCTCAGGCGTTCCAAGCAAAGACATATCGGTTGAATCATTCTGGATGGATGAAAAGGAGGTTTCCAATGCCAAATACCGCCAGTTCGTGGAATGGGTAAGGGATTCAATCATCCGAACACGTCTGGCCGATCCCGCTTATGGAGGCGACGAGTCATTCATGATTACTGAAGACAGCAATGGCGATCCTATCACGCCGCACCTTAACTGGTCCAAGCCTATTCCATGGAAAAAAGCGAACGAAGACCAGCAGATGGCTATCGAAAGCATGTACTATACTCACCCCATTACCGGTGAACGCATGCTGGATGTGAAGCAGCTCAACTACCGCTATGAAATCTATGACTACAATCAGGCCGCTCTGCGTAAGAACAGGCTGGATCCAGAAGACAGGATCAAAGACACGGACAAGACCGTATCGGACGAACCGGTCATCATATCCAAAGACACTGCATACATCAATGAAGATGGAGTAATTGTCCGTCAGACCATTGAACGTGAGCTGACAAGCCTGTTCGACTTTGTCAACACCTATATTGTGAACATTTTCCCTGACACCACATGCTGGGTCAACGATTTTCCGAACGCCAACAACGAAACGTATTCACGTGCATATTTCAATCATCCGAACTACAACGAATATCCTGTAGTCGGCGTCAGTTGGGAACAGGCAAATGCGTTCTGCGCATGGCGTACCGAACTGCTCCTGTCAGCACTTGGCCCACAGGCAAAATACGTACAGCGATACCGCCTGCCTACAGAAGTTGAATGGGAGTTCGCGGCCAGAGGCAGAGAAGGCAATCTGTTTCCATGGAAAAAGGATGGAAGCAAGGATGACCAGGGTTGCTATTATGCAAATTTCAAGCCAGAAAACGGAAACTACACAAAGGACGGAAGTCTGATCACTACACGAACCGGTTCATACAAGCCCAACTCGAACGGACTGTATGACATGGCCGGAAATGTGGCTGAATGGACATCGACAGTATATACCGAAGCCGGCATACTGCAGATGAATGACATGAACCCGGAACTCTACTACAATGCGGCCATCGAGGACCCGTATTACATGAAACGTAAGGTCATACGTGGAGGTTCATGGAAAGACCCCGAAAAATTCATCGAGTCATCCTGGCGTACATACGAATATCAGAACGAACAGCGCTCATTCATAGGATTCCGATGCGTACGCACCCAGATGGGCACCGCCTCAACAAAACGTGGCCGCTGATCTGTTCAAACAGGACATAAATCAAAGACAAAACAGAGAAGACAATGGAAAATACTGAAAAAAAGAATCTGTTGACAAGGATTCAGGACTATCTGGATACTCCTAAAGGACGTATACTGCTGAACTACCTATACAGTTGGGGTGCCGCCATCGTAATTCTGGGTGCACTTTTCAAACTCACACATATCAAAGGTGCCAATCTTATGCTGTTCATCGGAATGGGTACTGAAGTTCTGGTCTTCTTCATTTCAGGCTTCGAGCGTCCTTACATTCCCGGTGATGCCGATGCCGATGAAGACATGGAACCGGTACACAAGGCAAGGCGTTCGCCGGTTGCCGATGTTCAAGCCGCAGCAACTGAGGCCGTTCAGCCTGCATTGAAGGCATCGGCCCTCAACATTCCCGACCTCTCAAGTGTCGGAACTGACATGGAATCCATCAGTGCACAGATAAGCAAGCTTGCGGAAAGCATGGAGAGCATGCTCAAGCACGCCGAAAGAATGCAGCAGAGCAGTGAGGAACTGGAGACACTGACCCGCAATCTGATAAGCATCAACACCTTCTACGAGATGCATCTCAAGAGTGCCAGCGCTCAGATGGAAAACCTTGACAATGCCAGCCAGCAGACCGGCACCATGGTACGTCAGATTGAAGAACTGAACAGTCTGTATGCACGCATGATAAGTGCCATGAAAGTGAATTCACAACTTGGAAACAGCTAATCATTCTTCAGATTTGAGGAAATGAAAAGGAAAACGAATGAAAGACCGCCATCGGCGCGTCAGAAGATGATCAATCTCATGTACATTGTCCTGTTGGCAATGCTGGCCATGAATATATCATCGGACGTACTGAACGGATTCACCATTGTCGAGGACAGTCTGTCCAAGAGCACATCGAATGCCACCCTGCAGAACCAGGCAGTGATGCGCGAATTTGCCCAACAGGACTCTCTGAACCACGAAAAGGTGGGTGAATGGTATGCTAAAGCCATGGAAGTGAAGTCTATGAGCGACTCGCTCTTCAATTTCGCCGACCAGCTGAAACAGCTCATAGCCATAGAGGCCGACGGCAAGGACGCCAATGTTGACGACATCCATAACCGCGAAGACCTTGAAGCCGCCACACAGGTCATGCTCTCGCCGAAACGCGGTAAGGGACAGGAACTGTTTGAAGCCATCAACTCATACAGGAACAATATCCTGACTATGGTTACCGATGAGACCCAGCGCGAAATCATCAGCGCCAACTTCAGTACTGAAGTACCGCTTAAGATAGGTGCATTGGGCAAGAACTGGCAGGAATACAACTTTGAGAACATGCCAGTGGCAGCTGCAATCACCCTGCTCACAAAACTGCAGAATGATGTCCGCTATGCTGAAGGAGAAGTCCTTCATACACTGGTAAAGAACATTGACGTTGGTGACCTGCGTGTCAATGCAGTCAACGCATACGTCATCCCAACGACCCAGAATGTCGTTCAGGGCAGTCCGTTCAGCGCCCGCATCATCATGGCGGCTGTTGACTCTACAGCACGTCCTGCCATTTTCATTGACGGCAAGCAGATTGAATCGGAAGACGGATGGTATGAGGTCATGTGTAATAAGACCGGCGATTATTCCCTTGACGGTTATCTTGAACTGCAGACTGCAAGCGGCACACTGCGTCGCGACTTCTCGCAGAAATATACCGTAGTACCACCTGCCGCAACAGTAAGCGCCACAATGATGAATGTACTGTATGCCGGCATTGAGAATCCCATCAGCATATCTGTTCCGGGTGTACCCAGCAACATGATATCGGCCTCCATTCAGAACGGCAACGGCACAATTAAAGCCAACGGAAGCGGCTATATTGTCATCCCTTCCAATGTCAATCAGGATGTGGTCATCGCTGTTTCCGCCAATCAGGACGGACGACGTCAGAGCATGGGACAATATACGTTCAAGACACGCATGCTGCCAGACCCGAAACCATTCATCGAATACAAGGATGAGAACGGCAACACCCAGCGCTACCGTGGCGATGGAACTCCAATTTCAAGAGAGACTGTCATTTCATCCGGAGGCATAGTAGCAGCTATCGATGACGGCCTGCTGAACATCGGATTCAAGGTGCTCGGTTTTGAAACGACCTTCTTCAGCAACATCGGTGACGCGGTCACTGAACTGAGCGACGGGCCGAAATTCTCAAACCGTCAGAAGAAGAACATAGAAAGTCTCGGACGCGGACGCCGGTTCTACATCCAGCGTGTACGTGCTATCGGTCCCGATGGCATTGAACGCCAGTTGAACACCGCACTCGAGGTAATTGTTAAATGACAAATGTCTGCAATATGAATAAAGTAATTGCATCAATCATAGCCATAGCAATGGCAGTGCCCTGCATGGCGCAGTCACAGAAAAGACTGGAGGAACAGGCCGCCAGAGAGGCAGAACAGAAAAGTCCCGCAGGCGTTACCCTGACCCGCAGGGCCATGACCCAGTATACCGCTCAAAGCGTCATGCCCACCGAACTTGCCTGGAGACGTGATATCTATCGCGAGCTTGATCTGACCAAGGAAAAGAATGCAGCTCTGTACTACCCGGAGGAGCCGCTCGGCGACCGTGTGAACTTCTTTACTCTGGTCTTCAACCTGATTCTGAACGGAAAGATCCAGGCTTACGAATACCGTCTTGATGACAACGAGCTGTTCACACCGGACAATCTGCTTGACATTGAGAATATGCTGGAACGTTTTTACATTGACTATAAGAACGAAAACGGCAAGATTACAGTCTTGCAGAGAGACATTCCAAGCCGCGAAATAGGCAAATACTACATTAAGGAAAGCAACTATCTGGATCAGATGTCCAACTATCACACGCGTGTTACAGCCATCTGCCCTGTTATGGTTGAGAACGGTTTCGGCGGAGAACCTACTAAAAAACCCATGTTCTGGCTCAACTATGATGAGATAAGCCCATACCTTGGCCAGACTCCAGTCATGACCAGCAGCTACAACAACACCAGCAACATGAGTCTTGATGACTATTTCGTAATGGGCTGCTACGACGGTGATATCTACAAGACATCAAATTTGAGAAACCAGCCTCTGGCCGAATACTGCGAGACCGACTCCGCATTGGCCGAAGAACGTCAGAAGATAGAAGACCAGCTGGTAGGATTCAGGAAAGGACTATGGAACGAAGACTCTTCAGAAACTGAACCGGACAACGAAAAGGCCGAAACGCCAAAAGCCAAATCCAAGACTGAAGCAAAGTCCAATGCTCCAAAGCCTGAGAAACAACGCGAAAGAAAACAGCGCGAGCCACGTCAGAAGAGTGTCTCCAGTGGCGAACGCATAGGAGTCCACCGCTGATATGAGACGATTCATAGCGACAGCCGCATTATCGCTTCTGCTTGAAATACCGCTCATGGCACAACTGGTCCTAGGTGTCAGGGGCGGTGTCAATTTCGTTGACAACGACATTACGGCGGTTAATATGGAAACCATAACGCAGACTGACAAGTACACAGGATTCTTTTTCGGGCCGATGCTTGAGATTGATTTCTGGTCCTTGGGTATTGACATAGCCGCGCTTTATTCACAGAAGGGATTTGAACTGGCCAGACATGAATCGCTGAAACAGCAGATGATTGATATTCCGGCCAATCTGAAATTCTATTTCAATACAGAAGGTGACGTTTCTCCTTTCTTTCATGCCGGAGGACAGTTCTCGTACAAGACCGGAGAACTTCTGAACCTGTACGATGATACAATGGAAGAAAATGTCAATCTTTACCAGATCCAGTCATTTGCCATTGACAGAAGCAACTGGAGCATCAACATCGGTGCAGGACTCAGATTCTTCAGACATGTCCAGATAACTGTCAATTACAATATGCCGGTTACACACGAAGGTGCCTATCTCTTTTATGACGAACTCAAGAAAACGGAAGTGAGCGAACTCATGCGGGATCATGAGAAACTTGACGAATGGACAGCCAAAGGAGAGAGCAAATTCAAGTCGAGCACGTTACAGGTCTCTCTTTCCTGTACTTTCTAATTCCATAGCCTGATGCCGAGTGATGTCTTATGCCGATATCATACTGCCCGTTCCGCTTGACTGCCTGTTCACGTACATCATACCAGACAGTCAGTCCAGTGAAGTTTTGCCCGGCACAAGAGTATTGGTACCATTCGGCAAGACCAGAAAAATAGGCGGTGTCGTACTGCGGGTCCATAATGTCAGACCTGAAACAGGTAATTTAAAGGCCATCGAACAGATTCTTGACACGGAAGGGCCGTCGGTTACAGAACTTCAGCTGAAACTCATGCAATGGATGTGGGAATACCATATCTGTTCCCCGGGCGATGTCCTTAAGGCTGCACTTCCCGGCGGCCTCAGGCCGGACAGTTCCACATCGGTCCCTGTTTACCGTCCACGCACTGAGAGTTTTGTCCGTCTTGGTCCTGCAGTCAATGGAAAGGACCTGAAATATACTTCATTACTGTTTGATTCACGTTGCAGACGACAGAAGGAAGTATTTGACCGATATCTGTCACTTTCAGGTCTGGACCGTAATCCAGCCTCGCCTAAAGCCGTTACAAAGAAGCATCTTATTGAAGCGTCATCAGGAACAGCAGCCTTGAAGAGCCTGATTGAAAAAAGGATGCTGGAGATATACGAAATCGAGATAGGAAGACTGCCTTCTTCTGATGGAATCAAGGCAGAGCCGGCTGTTCTAAGCGATGCCCAGCAACTTGCCATTGACGGTATCAGAAAATCTTTCACAGAAAAGAACGTATGTCTGCTGCATGGGGTAACATCATGCGGCAAGACCGAAATATACATACATCTTATAAAAGAGCAGATGGCCAAAGGCCGACAGGTATTGTATCTGTTGCCTGAAATAGCACTGACCACCCAGATCATGCATCGTCTGGCACGGCTGTTCGGGGATGAGATGTGCTGCTACCATTCCGGTTGCGCAGACAGCATCAGAGCCGAAATCTGGAAACGCCAGTGCGGCGACAATCCTTACAGGCTTGTACTGGCTACCAGATCAGGCGTCATGCTTCCTTTCCGCAATCTCGGACTCATAATTGTGGACGAGGAACATGAGCCCAGTTACAAACAGGAAGACCCTGCCCCACGATACCATGGACGCAACACGGCCATCATGCTGGCATCACTATGCGGCGCGAAGGTGCTTCTTGGAAGTGCGACCCCATCACTGGAAAGTTACTGCAATGCCACTGGGGGCAAATACGGTCTGGTTGAACTTTCGGAACGCTTTGGCAATGTGGCGCTACCTGCCATTGAGACGGTTGACACTGCCGACCTGATGAAACGCCGGTATATGCAGGGACTGTTTTCTCCCAGACTGATTGAGTGTATGGATCATGCGCTGAAAAACGGACAGCAGAGTATTCTGTTTCTCAACAGACGCGGATTCAGCAATGTCGTGGAATGTCCTGATTGCGGATGGATACAGAAATGTGACTGCTGTGATGTAAGTCTGACATTCCACAAGACTGCCGGAACGGCAAACTGCCATTACTGCGGACGCAGTTACAGAATTCCCGACAGGTGTCCGGGATGTGGCGGGACACATCTTCATGGACGCGGATACGGAACACAGCGCGTTGAAGAGGATTTACGCCGACTGTTTCCAGAAGCCAGAGTTACCCGGCTTGACCTGGATTCCGCCAGGCATGGCTACGAGAGCATTCTGACCGATTTTCAGGAAGGAAGGACAGATATACTGATAGGTACTCAGATGCTCTCCAAAGGACTGGATTTTGACAATGTCCAGGTTGTAGGTATCCTTCAGGCCGATTCTCTGATGAGTTACCCGGACTTCCGTTCAGGCGAACGCGCCTATCAGCTAATGGCACAGGTAGCCGGACGGGCAGGACGACGGCTGGAGCAGGGGCACGTCATTCTTCAGACACGCCAACCGGATTCAGAGCTTCTGAATTACGTTACGACAGGAAACTATGCATCATTCTACGCTTCCCAGATGCACGAACGCTCTTTATTCTCATACCCACCATATTCCAGACTGGTTTATGTTTCATTGAAGGGAAAGGATGAGAACGTAGTCAGTACCGCCGCCATATCATTGTGCAGAAGCCTGTCTGAAATGATGGGGAATGAGCGCGTTCTGGGACCTGATGCTCCTCAAGTATCACGCATCCACAACCTTCATATCAGACGCATACTGATAAAAGCTCCGCTCTCCATCGGAATCCGGGAGCTCCGCAAGAAAATGACCGACTGCATGAATGGATGCCGTCTTCTGCTGAAAGGTGTCAGCGTGTCTTTTGACGTTGACCCACAGTAGATTCGTCAGGATAACTTATGCGCGTATGGTACATGATGCGCAGTTTGCTTTTGAAAACATCCTTGATCTTTCCTATTTCCTGCCAGTTTAAAGGACATGAACGGAAATACCCGTCACTGACCTGACGGTCAATTATACGGTCTACCAGTTCGCTGATGCTGTCTTCCGTATACTCCTTCAGACTGCGCGATGCCGCTTCGGCCGCATCGGCCATCATCAGAATGGCCGTCTCCTTGGTCCAGGGATCAGGACCGGAGTAACTGAAAGTCTGGATATCGGGCTCCTCATCAGGATGTTCCTGCTTGAATTTCAGATAAAAATATTTTGCCATACCCGTTCCATGATGCGAAGCTATGAAATCTCTTATGGCATTCGGAAGACCATATTTGTCTGCAAGAGCCAGACCGGCATCCACATGATTTGTAATGATTCTGGCACTCTGCTGCGGTGTCAGTCTGTCATGTGGATTCACTCCATTCTGATTCTCGGTGAAGAACGGAGCGCTTTCAATCTTACCTATATCATGATAAAGTGCGGCAGTACGTACCAGGGCAGCATTAGCCTTAACGGCAGTGGCTGCATCGGAAGCCAATGTGGAGACCTGCATTGAATGCTGGAAGGTACCCGGGGCCTTTTCTGCAAGTTCCCTAAGCAGAGGACTGTTCAGATTTGACAATTCTATCAGGGTTACATTCGATGTAAATCCGAATGTTTTCTCAATAAGGAAAAGCAATGGATATACCAGAAGAACAAGTATGCAGTTGACTGCAAATAACAGGAAGAACGTAGGATCAATATCCCTGAAGTTCTCAAGCTTGATAATCTGAAGAGAGAACCATACAAGACTGTAGGTAAGGAATATGAACAGACATGAACGCAGTATCTGGGAACGCTGTGACAGTTCCTTCAGACTGAAAATTCCAGTCAGTCCGGCAGCAATCTGCAGTATGACATACTCATATTGCATGGGGACGCAGACCGATGTTGTCAGAACGAATACCAGATAACCGGCAAATGCCGTTCTTGAATCCAGGAATATGCGCAGGACTATTGCCAGAATAGTACAGGGCACAATCATGACATTCCAAGGGACATACTGCATATACAGCCCCAGACCCACATTGAACAACGTTACGGAAGCAAACAGGAAATACAATATGTTACGGTTCTGGATGTCATCTATCCTGTAAAGCATGAGATAAAGCATGAGGAAAAGGAAACAGCCAACCACATACAGGCTCTGGCCACCCCAGGTAAACAGCTGGAAACGCCGGGAACTTACCTTTTCATTCACAATCTCAAGATACGACCTTATGGCTCTGCTTTTCTCCAGATCGACCATTTCCCCCTGACCTATGATCTTCTGGTCGGCAAGAACCGTTCCAGCAGTCCGGGAAACCTGATCCAGCTGCTCCTGAAGGGCCTTTTCACTGGCCTCCCTGTCATACGAAAGATTAGGATGCACATATCGGTCAAGCGCTATTGCTTCAAAGTACCCGCGATCTTCGGGATCAACCGGTGCCTGCATGATGTAACTGCATGCACTCTGGACTCCCATTATGCTGTCCGTCAAAGTAAGGACATTCGAATTGCCGGAGCGGATTCTCAGCATGGGCCTTTGGGTCATGACATTTTCATCGTCCTTTGAAACTATTCCGAAACGGTATGCCTGACGCACACGTGCAGTGAAGGCTCGCCATGACTCCGGACTTACGTTGCCGGCAAGGCTGTCAGCATACAGCTGTTCCAGTTCCGCCAAAGAGGCAGCGGCAATGCTTTCCCTGCTGTCAAAGAACGGAGCGAAACGATTGGCGACACTATCCTTTTCCGCCTCGAAGCTGGCCTCATCCTTCTCGACTGAAAAACTGAATGGAGCAATAAGAACATTGTATGCCCATGGCTTGCCTATTGAAAAGACATATTGTTCACTCTTTTTCTTGGGGAGAAAATATACTGTGAGCATTACGGCCAGTAATGACAGCACATACAACAGATGCCTGTTGTCCTGGATCAGTTTTCTTCTGGTGTTCATGTGTCTTGATAATTGCTGACTGATGCAAAAATACTACAATTTGGATGAGAGACGTGGAATCAGCACACTATTATTCAAAGTAAAATGCGTACTTTTGCGGCAATTATACGAATTTGGAATAGAAATGGCTGAAAATATCAATGGACGCAGGGTCAGGGTACGTTTCGCCCCAAGTCCCACCGGTCCGCTCCACATAGGAGGTGTGCGCACCGCACTGTATAACTATCTGTTTGCCCGCCAGCACGGCGGTGATCTGGTATTCCGCATTGAAGATACCGATTCCGGGCGCTTCGTTCCTGGAGCCGAACAATATATTCTTGAAGCCTTTGACTGGCTTGGAATAAAGTTTGATGAAGGAGTCTCCTTCGGTGGAAACTACGGTCCCTACCGTCAGTCTGAAAGGAAAGGGATTTACAGGAAGTATGTAGATCAGCTTCTGGAATCCGGACGTGCATATCTGGCCTTCGACACTCCTCAGGAACTTGAAACCAAGCGTGCTGAAATTCCCAATTTCCAGTATGACGCTTCAACCCGAATGAGCATGCGCAATTCCCTCTCTCTTCCGGCCGAGGAAGTCAGATCGTTGATTGAGCAGGGACACCAGTACGTTGTA
The DNA here is from genome assembly GCA_024398615.1 of Bacteroidaceae bacterium. GTDB lineage: Bacteria > Bacteroidota > Bacteroidia > Bacteroidales > Bacteroidaceae > Colenecus. Next base: position 37,678 of record JAKSIU010000017.1, on the reverse strand, counting down.
CGTATACTCATCGAACCGGGTCAGGACGTCGAAGTCAACGACATAATCCGTGGGAAAGTGGTCATCAATTCGTCAGTCCTTGATGACAAGGTGCTGTTCAAATCAGCTGACGGACTGCCTACTTACCATCTGGCCAATATAGTCGATGACCATCTGATGGAGATAACCCACGTCATTCGTGGAGAAGAATGGCTTCCGTCCGCCCCGTTGCACGTTCTCCTTTACCGTGCGTTCGGATGGGAAGATACCATGCCGCATTTCGCCCACCTGCCGCTTCTTCTCAAGCCCGAAGGCAACGGAAAACTTTCCAAGCGCGATGGTGACCGCCTGGGATTCCCGGTCTTCCCATTGGAATGGCATGATCCGAAAAGCGGAGAAATTTCATCGGGCTATCGTGAAAAAGACTATCTGCCGCAGGCTGTCATCAATTTCCTGGCTCTGCTCGGATGGAATCCCGGTGACGACCGCGAGCTGATGGACCTTGACGAGATGGTCGGACTCTTCAACCTTGAAAAATGCTCCAAGGCCGGCGCGCGTTTCAACTATCAGAAACTTGTGTGGTTCAACCACGAATACATAATGCGGATGGACGATGCGCAGGTAGCCGCCCTTTTTGCTCCTGAACTCGCCAAACGGGGGATTGAAGCAGATATGGACCGCATTCAGACAGCCGTAGGACTTGTCAAGAACCGTGTCAATTTCATACACGAACTTTGGGACAACTGCGGTTTCCTTTTCCAGGCACCGGACTCATATGACGAAAAGTCACTTAAGAAATGGTGGAAGGATCAGGCAGCCCAGACAACAGCCGAGTTATGTGATTTCATTGAAAACCAGCCTGAATTTGACGGAGCTGTCCTTGAACCTAAGGTCATGGAATGGATAGCCTCAAAGGGTTATGCCACCGGCAAAGTCATGAATGCATTCCGCGTTACCCTGGTAGGTGCAGCTGTCGGGCCGCATATCTTTGCCATCACAGACTTCCTTGGCAAGGAAGAGACGCTCAGACGCGCACGCAAGGCACTTCAGGTCATTAGCAGTCAGGAGTCATGCTGATATATTCCATCGGAATTGCGCTCCTCAATGCAGGCACCCGTGTCGCCGCCCTGTTCAACAGGAAGGCACGACTTCAGATCAAGGGTCACAACAGCATTTTCAAAACGCTGAAGAATCAAGTCGTACAGGGAGACCGATACCTTTGGTTCCATGCTTCGTCTCTTGGAGAATTCGAGCAGGGACGTATCATCATGGAAACCATCAGGCGCGACTATCCGCAGTACAGGATCCTGCTGACATTCTATTCGCCATCGGGTTATGAGGTAAGGAAGAATTACGATGGAGCCGACATTGTCTGTTACATGCCTTTCGACCTGAAATTCAATGCGCGCAGATTCCTCAACCTGTGCAATATTGAAAAGGCGTTCTTCATTAAATATGAGTTCTGGCCCAATTTTCTGAGAGAACTGTCAAAACGCAGCATTCAGACATACAGCGTATCATCAATCTTCAGAAAGGATCAGTACATTTTCAAAAAGACCGGACGGTTCATGCGCCGTGCGCTCAAGACCTTCACACATTTCTATGTTCAGGACAGCAATTCAAAGGAACTGCTGGAGAGCATTGGAATCAACCGCGTGACTATAGTAGGCGACACCCGTGCTGACCGCGTCATACAGATTGCCGGACAGGCCGCAGAACTGCCGCTTGTGGAAAAGTTCGCATCGGACTGCAAGGTCTTCATTGCAGGCAGTTCATGGCCGGCCGATGAAGAGCTGTTCATCCCGCTCATGAACCAACGCCAGGGCTGGAAAATGATAATTGCACCCCACGTCATTGACGAAAACCATCTGAAAATGATTGAAGGAATGCTTGAAGGCCGACGCTTTGCCCGCTATTCCGGTCTGACCGCTGACAGCGACACACAGAACCTTGACTGCCTGATCATTGACTGTTTCGGATTGCTTTCATCAATCTACCGCTACGGTAACATTGCCTACATAGGAGGCGGATTCGGTGCCGGCATCCACAACACCCTTGAAGCGGCTGTCTACGGAATTCCTGTCATATTCGGTCCGAACAACAAACGTTTCCGCGAGGCGCTCCAGCTCATTGAACAGGGTGGTGGTTTTGAGATAACCGATTCCCACTCTCTGAGAATGACTGTTGACAAGTTCATCAGCGATCCTGCATTCCTTGAACAGAGCGGCAAGGCAGCCGGTGATTACGTAATGTCAAACAACGGCGTATCCGAAAGGATAGTTGCGAGTCTCAATCTTTAAAAGCAAAATCATTCATGGCACTCATCAAATCAGTTCGGGGCTTTACCCCAAAGATCGGTCAGGACTGTTTCCTGGCTGAAAACTGCACAATTATAGGCGATGTTGAAATGGGATCCGGATGCAGCATCTGGTTCGGGACCGTTCTACGCGGTGATGTAAATTCAATCCGTATAGGAAACGGCACCAACATTCAGGACGGAGCCGTAATACATACTCTCTATCAGCGTTCGACAACCACTATCGGTGACAATGTCAGCATAGGACATAACGTCACTATCCACGGTGCAGAAATACAGGACAATGCCCTGATCGGTATGGGCAGCGTAGTTCTGGACCATGCAGTAGTCGGCAAGGGAGCCATTGTTGCTGCAGGCAGCGTGGTGACAGGAAAGACTGTTGTAGGAGATGGAGAACTTTGGGCTGGCGTTCCCGCCAAATTCATCAAGAAGGTCGATCCTGCCCAGAGTGCTGAAATGAACCAGCGGATTGCACGTGACTATCACATGTACGCAAGCTGGTACAGTCAGGATGAAGATGGGAAAGAATAAAAAACGCATATTCCATTACGATTCATTATTCTTTTGACTAACTTCGCAGACAAGACATTAAACCTTTCAATTCAAATAATATGAAATTTCTAACTGACGAAAAGCTTCTTATTGTCGGAGCCGGTGGTATGATCGGTTCAAACATGGTTCAGAGTGTTCTTATGCTTGGTCTTACACCAAACGTTTGTCTGTATGACATTTTCGAACCGGGTGTTCACGGCGTTGCCGATGAAATGGCTCATTGCGCATTCCCAGGCGCAAACATCACTTGGACAACCGATCCTGAGAAGGCATTCACAGGTGCAAAGTTCATCATCTCTTCAGGCGGTGCTCCCCGTAAGGAAGGCATGACCCGCGAAGATCTGCTCAAGGGTAACTGCAAAATCGCCGCTGAATTCGGTGATTTCATCAAGAAGTACTGCCCCGATGTAAAGCATGTCGTTGTAATTTTCAACCCGGCCGATGTGACCGCTCTTACCGCTCTGATTCACTCAGGTCTGAAACCAAACCAGCTCACTTCACTTGCAGCTCTTGACTCAACACGTCTGCAGCAGGCTCTCGCCGCTGAATTCGGTGTTCAGCAGGACAAGGTTACCGGAGCCCACACATACGGTGGTCACGGCGAGCAGATGGCAGTATTTGCATCAAAGGTCAAGATTGACGGCAAGCCTCTGTCAGAAATGAATCTTTCAGCTGAAAAGTTCGAAGAGATCAAGCACAATACCATCCAGGGTGGCTCAAACATCATCAAGCTCCGTGGCCGCAGCTCATTCCAGAGCCCTGCCTATCAGGCTGTCAAGATGATTGAAGGCGCCATGGGCGGTGAACCTTTCACTCTGCCTGCAGGTTGCTACGTAAACTGCGACAAGTGCGGTTTCAAGAACGTCATGATGGCAATGCCGACCGTTATCGACAAGACCGGTGTTCATTTCACCGCTCCTGAAGGTACCGCCGATGAAATGGCAGCTCTCCAGGCTTCATACGAACATCTGCAGAAGATGCGCGATGAACTGGTAACTCTGGAAATCATCCCGGCTATCGCTGACTGGAACAAGGTTAATCCTAACCTCTAATAAGACGAGACGAACAGGGGACAGGTTCCGTTCGCGCAAGTGCGCAAATGGGACCTGTCCTTTTTCATCCTATAAAACTGTCTCTTTCCATATACTCTAAATCAGCCGGCAGACGGAACCAGCCGTCATCATCGCCAGCCTCTTCATTTCAAGAGAAAACATCACAGTTACCAGTTTCTGATATGGTACGTTCAACTCCACAATCAGAGTATTGATATGGACACCATGGGCTTTCTGCATAATACGTCCAAGCACTTTGGCTTCAAGTTCAGTCAATTGCGGATACGACTGCTTATCAATTGGGTTGCATGACCTGCTAACGGAATCCCATCCCATAGCCGTTACAAAATCCAGTGCCGAACATATCAGTCCGGCACGATTGTCACGGATCAGTTCGTTGCAACCTACTGAATACGGATCGCCAACGCTCCCAGGAAATGCAAAACATTCCCTGTTATAACTCTCAGCCATCTCGGCGGTCAGAAGCGAACCGCCTTTCGCTGCCGATTCCACAACTACCACTGCATCGCTAAGCCCTGCAATAATGCGGTTTCGACGCACAAAATTGCTCTTGATCGGCACGGTTCCCGTTTGGAACTCGGTAATGAGTCCTCCTTTCTGCAGCATTCCGCACGCAGTGCTACGATTTGCTGCCGGATAGATACGGTCCAGGCCATGGGCCAGCACTCCATATGTGGACATTCCGCTTGCAATGGCCTGACGGTGCGCTTCGACATCTATGCCACTGGCCAGACCACTGATAATTACAGCATCGGGACAGAGCTGTCCCAATTCACTCACAAAAGTGCGACACATCCGCAGACCGTAGCCGGTGGCCTTTCTGGTTCCAACCACTCCAACAATCCGTTTCGCATTCAAGTTGACATTGCCCATACTGAACAGGAATAGAGGTGCATCGTTGCAATCCAGAAGACGTGACGGATAATCGTCATCGCCAATCGTAACACATCGGATGTCATGCTTCCGGATAAACTCAAGCTCATTGGAAACGGAAACATCATACCCGGAGTCGTTCAAAGCCTTGTTCAGGCCCTGTTCGGCTCCGGGTATGATGTCTTTTATTTCCTTGAGGTGCCTCAGTATTTCACTGGCACTCCCAAACTGGCTGTACAGGAGTCTTGCTCCTGCAAGCCCAATTCCTTCTATTCTGTCCAGAAAGAGCAATGCCCGCAGTTCACTGTCAGGCATTACTTCCATTCCTTATTGATTACAGACTTCTTACAGCGTCAAGATACTTTGCAAATTCGAGGTCCTTGAGTGCCTTGGCCTTGATTGATGAATCCAGACCTACAGCCTTCTTCAGATTCTGAGCCACAGCGGCTGAATCATTGGTACGGGCTGCTGCAACAGCGGCAAGGTATGATGTGTATGCATCGGCATTCTTGACAGCCGACAGAATCTTCTTGGCACCTGCATAGTCTTCGGTCATGATCATGGCCAGAGCCTCGGCATTGGTGTTGCTGCCCTTGAGAGCTGCAAGAGCACGTTCGTACTGGCCCTGAGCGATATACAAGTTGCCCAGTGCCTGCTTGTTCTCCTGACTTTCACCACCCTTGGCAAAATATGACTGTGCCTGTTCAGGATTACCCTGGGCCAACAGGAGAAGACCCATGTTGGTGTTTGCTTCAGGTGCCTGGGCGTTCAGTGACATGGCCTTCTTGAACTGCTGCTGTGCAGTGGCAAGATCACCTTCAATCATGGCAAGTTCGCCAAGGTTGTTGAATGCACGGTGATCGTTCGGGAAATAACGTGATGCAGTGGTGTAGATGGCCTTCTTCTGGGCATTATCCTGTGTCAGGGTAGCAGCATAAAGAAGCTCGTCAACACTCAGGACCTTTGCATCGGTCTTGAAGGCATCCATGATTTCCTCATCACTGCGACCGATGATCTGATAATTCAGAGTCAGACGTGCACGGCGCAACTGTGGCAGAATGTCAGTAGCCAGATCCTGATAAACAGCTGAAATGTTCTTGATTTCCGATTCACGACGTTCCGGGTCATCATACATTGAAAGAACACGCAGAATCAGGTCCTTGTCCTGAATATTCGACTTCTCGACCAGTTCCTTGAATCCTTCCCAGTCCTGTGCGGTGTACTTGGATTCGACCTGAGCGTCAATCTTTGCCTTGTTAATCTCACCCTTCATGTATTTGGCGGCATTATCCTCACGCTGGGCAGCAAGCTTGTCATTCAGAGAAAGACCGCCATCCGGTGATGCGTATGCTGATACTTCAACGTTCTCGATGGCATAGTTCTTGGTGTCCGATGCATACTTCTTCATTGATTCCTTGAGGGCCTTGACGGCATCACTTCCGGTCTCTGACGAACGGACATTTGCCTGCTGGATAACGAACATGATGTTTGCATCCTGAGCCTGTCTGATGATACGCTGGTATGAATCGACTGACGGAGCCATATTTGCAGACATAGCGGTCTGCTTATAGAGCTGTTCGGTTGCAATTACACCATCAGCGATCTTGACCGGTGCGATTTCAACGGGTTTTCCCTTCTTGTTTGCAATGAAAGTGACAAAAAGCTCCGATGATTCCATTTCGGGCTGATAGGCAAAACTGCCGTTGTATGTGAATGAACCACCGTCACTGTAACTGACAACCTTATTGTTGCCGGCGACCTTTTCTCCCTGAAGGGTAAAAGGTTCACCCTTGACTGAACCGCCATCCCAACGGAGTTCAGGTATTGCAGTGCATACTACCTTCTTAGGAAAGAACTTGGCAGGGAAAGTACCGGTTACAGTGTAAGGAACCTCACCGCCTACTGCCTGAAGGATCTGAGGAGTAACGGTGTAATAATCCTTTGACATGTCCATTCCTGACTTGCATCCTGCAAGAACCAGGAGACCTGCGCCAAGAAGCGCAAAACGTAATGATTTTGACATAATTATTACTGATATTTTATGGTTACTATAGTCCGCATCATGCTTTTATAGCGCAAACTTACCAAATTATTCTCATGGTACAATATAAGAAATGCTAAATCTGCAGGCTGGAATTCAGCGCATATTCCTTGGATGATGCATTTCTATTTCCTCACGCAGACGGGTGCTGTCTATATGCGTGTAAATCTGTGTGGTTGTAATCTTTTCATGGCCAAGCATGCACTGGATTGCCCTGAGATTCGCACCGCCTTCAAGCAGATGAGTTGCAAAGGAATGTCGTAAAGTATGAGGACTGACCGTCTTTGTTATACCTGCTTTTGCGGCAAGATCCTTCACAATATCAAAAACCATTACTCTGGACAACGGTCTTCCACGACGCAGGCTGAGAAACAGGAAAGATTCGGAACCGGGCTTGATGTCAATCATGGCACGGTCCGGCATATACAGTTCAATTTCATGAAGTGCACGTCCTGAAACAGGAACCAGACGTTCCTTGCTGCCTTTTCCCTTTATTCTCATAAAACCCTGCTCAGGATAGATGTCGTTCATTTTCAGATTGCAGAGTTCACTGACACGCAATCCGCAACTGTACAGAGTCTCCATCATAGCCCTGTTACGCTGCCCTTCACGCTGTGAAAGGTCACAGGCACCGATGAGCGCATCGACCTCCTGAACAGAAAGGACCTGAGGCAGATGTTCTCCCAGTTTTGGGGATTCGAGCAGCATTGTCGGGTCATCGCTGCGGTATCCGTCAAGGACAAGGAAACGGAAGAACGCCCTTATTCCCGACAGTATTCGGGCTTGAGAGCGGGCGGAAATGCCAAGATCGGCCAGCGACGCCAGGAACTCCTGCAGGAAATCAAGACTGATGTCCAACAGGTCCACGCCACAGTCATCAGCATAATCCACGAGTTTGCAGACATCACAGACATAGGCATCAACTGAGTTGCGCGACATGGATTTTTCAAGCATCAGATACTGCGCAAAACGTTCAGTCATTCCGTGTCCGCCGGATCCTTTTCCGTTTGGAACCTCCATTTTAATTGACTCTTAGAACCTGTTTTGAAATGTTCGATTAAAAATTTTATGAAAGATTTTCGAGATGAAAATCCGTTTATTTGAAGGAGCAACCGACGCCAAACCGAGCGACATCAAACTTGTTTGAATGTCCGAGGTGCGAAGGAGGAAGACGTAGTCAATGGGGTTCCATTGTGACTGAAAAGAAACGGACTTTTCAGCCGGAAAGATTTTATAAAAGATTAATTGGAACATTTCAAAACAGGTTCTATAAAAGACATTAACTTTGCAGACCGCTAAGGTAAGAAATTAATGACAATTGCGAATCACGGAATAGGATACACAGGCGAAGATGCACTGGAAGAGTACATCGCATGCCACATTGAACCCGAAGGCGAGCTTCTGGAAGCCCTGTACCGTGACACGAACCTGAGACTTCTCAACCCGAGAATGGCATCGGGCCATATCCAGGGACGTCTGCTCAAGATGCTTGTCAGCATGATACGCCCGCAACAGGTTCTGGAGATAGGTACCTTTACCGGCTATGCATCAATCTGCATTGCACAGGGGCTGGAACCGGGTGCAAAGCTGCACACCGTTGAAATCAATGACGAACTTGAGGATTTCATACGGAAATGGATTTCAAAATCCGATGTCAGAGACCTGATAGAACTGCACATAGGCGACGCCATGAAGATTGTTCCTGAACTTGGCATCCAGTTCGACATGGTTTTCATGGACGGCGAGAAAAGACAGTATCCGGACTATTATGGAATGCTGCTGGATTACGTCAGACCTGGCGGATGGATACTTGCCGACAATACTCTCTGGGACGGTCATGTGGCAGACAGTGGCTACGACAATGATGCCCAGACCATAGCCATACGCCGTTTCAATGACATTGCAGCAGCTGATCCACGTGTCACTGTAGCCATGATTCCCATTCGTGACGGTATCACAATCATCAGAAAAAAATGACCATAACTGAAATATGAACACCACAAGACAACAGAAAATTGCAAGACTCATACAGAAGGAACTGAGCGAACTGATTCTTTCACAGACCAGACTTACCCACGGACTTATGGTAACCGTAAGCGAAGTCAAGGTCAGTCCTGATCTGGGCATTGCCACGGTCTATCTGAGTGTCTTCCCCTCAGAAAAGGGACCTGAAACAGTCAAGAACATCAATGACAACGTAAAGGACATCAGATATGATTTCGGACAGAGGGTACGCCATCAGCTTCGTATCATTCCCGAACTGAGATTCTTCCTTGACACGACCATTGACTACATGGCCCATATTGACGAACTGCTCAAGAAATGAACTTTCCGTTCTTCATAGCACGGCGTTACCTTTTCGCGAAGAAGAGCCATAACGTGATAAACGTGATTTCCGGCATTTCCATGGCGGGAATAGCATTGGCTGCATTTGCCCTGATCTGTACGCTGTCTGTGTTCAACGGCTTCCACAGTCTGGTGGAAACACTCCTGAGCGATTTTGATCCGGAACTGAAGGTGGTCAGGGCCGATGGCGGTGTCATTGACTGCCGGGACAGTCTCATTCTGAATGCAAGGAATCTTGGTTTTGTCCGGGAAAGCAGTTTCAGTCTTGAGGAACAGGCACTTGTCCAATATCAGGGTAACCAGCAGATCTGCATGATAAAAGGCGTAGACGATGCATTCCATGAACTGACCGGCATAGAAAATCTGCTGCGCGGCAATGGCATCTACATGCTTGAAGACGATGTCTGTGATTATGCCATACCCGGAGTAGGTCTGATGAGCCGTCTCGAATGCGGAATCAATCCGGTCAAGCCGCTGTCAATCTACATACCGCGTCCCGGCAACGGTGCCATCAGCCCGCTGAATCCCGGAGGGGCATTCAATCAGGCACAGGCATATTCACCGGGAGTGGTATTCATGGTCAATCAGGAGAAGTATGATGACAACTACCTGTTGGTTTCACTTGACCTTGCCAGACGCCTTACCGGCCGGAGCGAGCAGGCATCGGATCTGGAGATAGCGTTGGACGGAAGCATATCCATCAGAAAGGCCAAACGCGAACTGACCGGTCTGCTGGGCCCGGAGTACCTTGTGCAGGATCGTGTGGAACAGCAGATGGACGTATTCAAGGTAGTCAAACTTGAGAAATTCATCTCCTACCTTTTCCTTTCGTTCATACTCCTTATTGCCTGTTTCAACATCATTTCGTCACTGATAATGCTGATCATTGACAAACAGTCCGATGCATGGCTGCTGGAAAGCATGGGCGCAACGACTCCAACCGTGGAAAAGATTTTCATCACCAACGGAATGCTGATCTCACTGATTGGCGCGCTGGCAGGACTGGCATTGGGCATAATAGCCGTCCTGCTGCAGCAGAAGTTCGGATTCATAAGATTGGGACAGGCCGGCAGCTTTGTAGTGGATGCCTATCCGGTTCATCTGAAACTGACAGATGTGGCCATTGTACTGGCCACCGTTCTGGCGGTCAGTTTTCTTGCAGTACGCCCCATCGGGCCGATTTCCAAAAAGTTTATAGGAAAGGCTAAAGAGTGACGCTCTTCACGTCAAGTTCCCGACTGCTGTCCAGGAAGACGCTTGCTGCGGGCAGGAATGTTTCGACCGATTCGGTAGTGAGGAAACTGCAGGCGTAATTCCGGGTACAGCGTGAATCTATCTCAGGATGGCGCTGCAGATAATCTCCCAGGCTCCTTGCCACATATTCACCCTGACAGACAATCTTAATCCCTTCCGGAACATACTGTCTTATCTTGTCCAACAGAAGCGGATAATGCGTACAGCCAAGAATAATCGTATCAATCAAAGGATCCTTCTGAAGCAGGTTGTCAATGTGACGACGCACAAAGAAATCGGCACCGGGAGACTGGGACTCCCCGTTCTCGACAAGCGGCACCCAGATGGGACACGACTCGCCTGTCACACGGATATCAGGATACAGTTTGTTGATTTCCAACGGATATGACAGGGATTTGACGGTTCCCGGAGTGGCCAGCAGACCGACATGACGTGAACTGCTCAGCTCACCTATGGATTCGACTGTTGGCCGTATTATTCCCAGTACCCTGCGGCTTGCATCAATTTTTGGAAGATCTATCTGCTGAATGGTTCTGAGTGCCTTGGCACTTGCCGTATTGCAGGCAAGAATAACCAGCGGACAGCCCATTTCAAACAGTCGGGTTACACACTGAAGGGTATATTCGTAGACTACCTGAAAGGATCGGGTACCGTATGGAGTTCTTGCATTATCCCCAAAATACAGAAAATCATAATCAGGAAGTGTTTCCCTAATATGTTTCAGTATTGTAAGACCTCCGTAACCCGAATCAAAAATACCTATCGGTCCGCATGTGACTGACTTTGACATACTGCCCATTCGTGTGTCCTGTTTATGTTTTATTTTCCGGTATTCCCAGCATCCTTGGGCTGAGGCATTTTGATTCCCAGTTTCTGGAATACCTTTTCCGTAATGTCAACTGAACGTTCCGGATTCATGAACATGAATGTCCTGTTGGAAATATCCACCACATAATCCAGATCCAGTTCCACAGCCACCTTGTTTACCACTGATGCCAGATGTTCGTCAAGTGCATCCAGCATCGAACGGCGACGCTGTTCAAGATCCTTCTGCAGGCTGTCCCTAAGCTTTGAATCCTCCTCAAGAAGCAGCTGAAGTTCCTTCTGCCTTTTAGCGACTATCGGGGCGGCAAGCTTGTCCTGTTCTACCATGAAATCAACATACATGCGCTCAAACATCTCGCTTGAGCGCTCCATTTCCATGGAATATTCCTTCTGTATGCTGTCAAGTGAAATGCTGTCAGCTACATACTGCGGCATGGCCTTGATCGCAAAATCGCGGTCAATATAGCCAAAATGCCCTGTCTGGGCGTGCGCCCCGAGCAAAACAGACAGCAGAACTGCCAGGACTGCAACTGTACGTCTCATCATTTAATGCCGAGCTTGGCCTTTACCTGTTCTGTCACATCGGTTGTAAGAGTGGCATTTACAAAAGGAATCACACCTGCAGCCATGTCAAAGACACAGATGAACTGACCCTCTTCGCCAACTGCCTGAATGGCCTTCAGAAGCTTGGTATTGATGGCAGCCATCAGTTCATTCTGCTTGGCATCAAGATTGACACGGCAGCTGTTATAATATTCATCGGCTTTCTCACGACTGCTCATGATCTCCTCCTCGCGGCGCTGACGTATGTTCTCAGGAAGCGTCTCACGCTGCTTCTCATAATCTTCAACCTTCTTTGTGTACTCGTCGCTCATATATTTGAGCTCTTCCTCATACTGCTTTGACAATGTCTCAAGTTCCGTCTGGGCATCCTTATACTCCGGCATAAGAGGGATGATTTCACTTGAATTGAGATTTCCGAACTTCTGAGAGAAAGCCATGGTCGGAACAATGGCAACCAGCATCGCTGCAATGAACTTTTTCATAATCATCATTATTTTGTTTTGTTAATATTCAAAATCATATCACTCAGAATAGCCGAGTTTTGCCAGCACCTGCCTGCTGATATCAATCTTCGGTGAAGCAAAGATAACACTTTGGGCCGATGAACGGTCAACCACGACCTGATAACCGTCCTTCTCGCTGATCTGCTTTACAGCCTCGTAGATTTCATCCTGGATCGGGGCCATGAGACTTTCCTGCTTCTTCTGCAGCTCACCGTCAACTCCGAAATACTGACGTCTCAGTTCAGTGGCCTGCTTTTCCTTCTCGATGATTTCGTTTTCACGTTTTGACTTCTGCTCTTCACTGAGGAAAAGGGATTCGTTCTGATAGCTCTTATACATATTCTGAGCTTCAAGTGCCAAAGCGTCAATTTCGGCATTCCAGCGTTTGGAAAGCTGGTTCAACTGTTCTGTGGCCCTTTCATATGCAGGTATGCGGTCAAGAATGTACTCCATATCAACAAAAGCGAACTTCTGTGCGCTTGCGGCAAGAGGCAACACCATTGCCATTACCATTACTGTGAGAATTCTTTTAATCATAATATTCAAGATTTTAGGTCATACTTCATAATTAATATATCATCTCCCGATTCATTGTTAAAATTCCTGGCCAAGAATGAAATGCACCTGACTTCCGCCGTACTGACGTGAACCCATGACAGGATCAAAACCGTACGCCCAGTCAATGCCCATCAGACCGACCATGGGAAGGAATATTCTGGCACCGACACCCGCTGAACGCTTCAGGTCAAACGGATTGAACTTCGATATGGAATTCCAGCAGTTACCACCTTCAACAAACGCCAGCGCATAGATGATGGTGCTGTTCTCCATCATCAGAGGATAGCGCAGCTCGGCCGCCATGCGCGTATAGGCGTAACCATCTTCATAAGGTGTCAGCGCGCCATTGTCATAACCACGCAGTCCCACGGTTTCTGTCGCATAGGTGTAACTGCCGCCGCTCATGCCGTCACCACCCATGAAGAATGTTTCAAACGGCGACTTCTTATACTTGTTGTAATGACCCAGAAGACCGAAATCGAAGCGGGTCATAAGAACCAGATTACGCTTTATGCCATGCGTAAGAGAAGTGTATGTACGGCTGCGGAACTTCCATTTGTTGTACTCAATCCACTTGTGCTTGCGCTGCAGTTCATCCTGGTATGTGGACAATGTCCTGTCCGCTGCCAGATTCCTGTAATCAACATCGTCAAACAGAGAATAAGGAGGGGTAAGATAGACCGATGCCGCAAACTCGCTGCCCATGGTCGGGAACAGTGAATTGTTTGTCGAATTACGGCTTACCGTAAAGCCCAGATTGATGTTGTTACATGTACCGTTATGGATAAGGAAGTAATCCCACTGCTTCAGATCATAACGGGTGTAGGACAGCTCGGCATAAACCTGGAAATAATCATCGGGCCAGTGGAGACGCTTACCCCAGCCCACACTGGCTCCAAGCATCGATATGTACTTGTCCGGATCGTAATATGACTCGTAGTTGTTGTAGTAACTGCCGTATCCGCCGTAGTTGTAGCTGCCGTAACCGTACATGTAGTTGTACATGTTCTGGTAATAGGCGGAATTGTAGTAGTTGCTGCTTATGTCACTCTGCTTGGAATAGAATGCCCCCATTGAAAGAGAATTAGGTCTCTTTCCTCCCAGCCACGGCTCAAGGAACGAAATGCTGTACGAATGATAGAACTTGCCGTTGGTCTGACCGCTTATGGAGAAAGTCTGTCCGTCACCCTGAGGAATGAACATGCGGTAGTTGTCACTCTTATGGAACAGATTGTACATGGAAAAGTTCGTGAACTTGAGTGACAGACGTCCAATCACACCTGTCTGTCCCCAACCGGCTGACAGTTCAATCTGGTCGTTGGGCTTGCTATCAAGCTGCCAGTCAATGTCAACTGTTCCGTTAACCTGGTCAGGCACTATGTTGGGGTTGATTGTCTGCGGATCAAAGTGTCCCATCTGTCCCAAAGTACGGTATGTGCGCTCTATGGCATCGTATGAGAAGATATCTCCCGGACGGGTATAAAGCTCGCGCCGAATCACGTTCTCATACAGACGGTCATTTCCGGTAATGGTAACACGGTTGATTGAAGCCTGGGGACCTTCGGCAATACGTATCTCAAGGTCAATTGAATCACCGTCTATGTTCGATTCCACCGGATTGATCTGGAATCCCACATATCCCTTGTTGTAGTACATCTTTCCTATGGCATCCTCATCATCCTTGGTACGTTCCTTCATCTTCTTCTGGTTATAGACGTCACCCGGTTTAAGAGTGAGAAACGCATTGAGCTCATCGCTGTCGAAGACCGAGTTGCCCACCCATTCCACACTGCGGATATAATACGGATTGCCTTCATCGAACTTGAGCCAGACATCGACCGTACCATCTGCAGGATTCTGCGAGATACTGTCACTTACGATATAAGCATCACGGTAACCCTTTTCACCATAGCGCTCGTAAATGCGGTCCAGATCGGCCAGATATTCATCGTTGATGAACTTCTTGCTGTGAAAGAAATCAGGAAGATAGCCCTTCTCGTTGGTTTTCTTCATGATCTTGCGTATCTCCTTGTCAGAAAGTGCGCTGTTGCCTTCCAGATGTATGGCATTCACCTTGACCTTGTCCTTGGCATCGACATATACGTCAACGTATGCCAGTCCGTCCTCATCGGCAGCCCGCTGCTGCACTCTGATTTCGGCATTCTTGAAACCCTTTTCATCAAAATAGTTGCGGACCAGCTTTTCAGTCCTGTCAAGCGCGTTCTGGGTAATCTGGCTTCCGGGGAACAGGCCGACCTTCTCTTCCAGTTCCGATATCTGTCCTTTCTTGGCTCCATGGAACACCAGTTCCTTGACCTTGGGATTCTGCTCCACAGCCAGTTCCAACCATATCCTGTCACCGACAATCTTCTTGGCACTGATACCGACATTTCCGAACAGACCGGTCTGCCAGAGCTTCTTCATGGCACCTGTGATATCCGGTCCGGGTACCGTAACTCTCTGCCCCACACTCAGACCGGAGAGTCGCAGAAGAGTCTTGTGATTATTCTCTTCTATTCCGCTCACATCAATCTGGGCTATCTCATATCTCTTTGGAGTACCGGAATACAGGATGACCGGATTCTCCTGAGTCTGCTCAATCTCTGTCTGTGCCACCACCGGCAGGAAAGCGAGCAGAGGCAGGATAACAGTCAGTATAAGTCTTTTCTTCATCATCATCATTTTTGTGTGGTTCCATCAGTCTTTTCGACCTGGGCACCGGTAAGGCCAAAACGGCGTTGTCTGCGCTGATATGACAGCAGAGCCTTGCAAAGCTCATCCTCATCAAAATCAGGCCAATATGTGTCAGTAAAATACAATTCGGTATAAGCCGACTGCCACAGCAGATAATTGCTCAGACGCAGTTCTCCACCGGTGCGGACCAGCAGATCAGGATCGGGCATGAATGAAGTCGAAAGAGACTGTGACAGCAGACTCTCATTGATGTCCGATGCTTTCAGTTCCCCATTTTCAATCCGTTTCGCGATATTTTTCACTGCATCGGTAATTTCCCAGCGCGAAGAATAGCTCAAAGCAAGCACCAGGGTGCAGCGGTCAAAATCCTTGGTGTCATCAATGCACTGGTTCAGGCGTTTCTGAACATCCTTTGGAAGACGTTCCATGTCGCCTATGACTTTCAGACGTACATGATTCTCAAAGAACATTTCCTCTTCAATGTTGTTCAGCAGAAGATCCATCAGAGCACTCACCTCATACTGCGGACGGTTCCAGTTCTCGGTCGAGAACGTATAGAGGGTAAGATACTTTATTCCAAGACTGACAACCGTATCAAGAGATCTGCGAACCACTTCCACACCTTCAATGTGGCCTTTTGTACGGTCAAGGCCGCGCTGTTGTGCCCAACGGCCGTTTCCGTCCATGATGATTGCCACATGTTGCGGTATGCGGTTCAGATCAAGCTGTTCCCTGTATGTTTTGTTTTCCATATTATTCATCGTTGCAATGACATGGTTTCCTGAACACATCAAAAGTCAGATAGAGCATTGTAACACAATAGCTGTCCTTGTTCTTCAAACCCTTTCCGTTTATGAGAAGCGGATTCTCCAATCCGTTTCCACGGCTGGAGCCGCCCACATCAAGCCTGTCGGATCCTGTGAAATGCATGCTCCATTCAAAGCCGATGTTCGTACGGTCCGACAGTTTATACCGTAAACCCAGTCCCAACGGAATGCTTAATGCAAAATCATTTGCAGCCGGTGCCGGAATGAAATCCAGTCCCAATCCGGCCAGACCGTATGGTGCCAGCCGTGACCCTCCTGCCCATTCATTGGCCATATAACCCAGGAAGCCCCATTCGGCCTGCAGGGAGAACCCATAGACGGTACGGCTGAAATCCGGGATGTCCTGCTGAGGCAATTCGCCGAAGGAACCGTCTGGAGAACCCGAAATACCGG
Source organism: Bacteroidaceae bacterium (assembly GCA_024398615.1). GTDB lineage: Bacteria > Bacteroidota > Bacteroidia > Bacteroidales > Bacteroidaceae > Colenecus. The sequence continues at coordinate 20,879 of JAKSIU010000017.1, read as the reverse complement.
CAGCCCCCATTATTCCCTTGACCGAAAACCTGGGATTGAAATTGTACCTGGCAATAACCGATGCAGCCCCGTTGGTGTTCCTGTACAGGCTCTGGTTGGCATCGCCCATATAGAAACTGCCGCCACCGCCAAGACCCACTTCCATGAGCCAGGTGGTTTCGTCCTGCGCCCTGAGTCCGCTGACCATTACTGTCAGAATGGTCATGACCGCCAGCTTTCCAATTCCAGATACAGACATCGGTCAGTTAATATCGGTTTTCAGAGTTAAGACTGTCAATACGCCTTATGGCACCACGGTAGGCGTGACCGTTGGAATCCGCTATCCAGATTCCCCCGCGGCTGTCAGTCGCTGCGGCAAAACGGCCCCGGTAACCGACAAGCGATACAGGCAGCTGCATGAACCTGTTGAATGTTGACCATTCGTCAGCATATCTGTTGCAGGCATACCATGTTATACCGTTATCCATAGACTGATACATGCATTCCAGACCATCCCCAATGGCAAACAGACTGCCGTCGTATGGGAACATGAATGACTTCTCCCAAGCGGGAAGTACCTGGTCGCAGACCGATGAGGGAACGACCGACGTCCATCCGTCCTCGGTTGAAAGTCTTGTCCACAGCCCGACTGACGGAGTATCACAGGCCGAACGGCCGGCAAGGACATAACGTGTTATTGAAGGATTGGTCTTGAGAGCGCTGCTCACCACGGTACCTCCCATGGCAGGGAAATTGTCCTGCAGTGTCTGCCGTGCAGTCCACTCATGCATGTCAACACTGCTCATCAGCATTCCGTCTGTTCCCACTGCCCATACTTCAAGTTCAGGATTGTACTGCTTCTGTTCCGATGCGAACAGGACGGCTATTCCACCGCACGCCTCTGACCAGTTCAGACCGTCTGCCGATTCATAAAGACTTCCATCGGACTGGACGAACAGTTTCCCGAAGGCGACCATCATGGCACCGGGAACACCACCCATGCCTGACACCTGTCCGGGGCTTGAAAACTCGCCTTTCCTGATATCACAGGAACTCATGTATATGGCATCGGACTTCATTCCGATGAGATATGCCGAATCAGAGCGGACAGCCATGACCGGATTCTCAAGTTCCGGAACCTGACAGTTCTTCCAGATGACAGAATCGGGGAATACCTGTCTTACATTCAGTTTGAAACCATATGTCCGAGAGTAGGATCCGTCAGTTGAAACGACGACAAACGAAAGAGGACGGGTGAAATCAATGGAATCCTTCGGCTCGTACGCAAAGAACTGTTCCGGTTCATCAAGGTATCTGTACGCGACCGTTCCCGTTGATCCTACCGTACATGTGACCCCATTGAGCTGGGAACCGTATGCCAGAGAATCCTTGTTATATATCATGTTGTTTGTCTGATCTATCGTCATGGGGTACATGACTCCACCCTCACGCACCATGACCGTGGTGTCATTCCCGTGGTAATTGACATCGGGAGTACTTACATTGAAATAGCCCAGGGTGAATGAAGTGATTGCAGCCTGTGGATATGTTTCCTCTTTGGCAGTGCTGAAACATGACACGCACAGAGCGCCTGAAAACAGTGTCAGCAGTGGAAAAAGCAGTTTTCTCATTCTATATAATTGTGTACCGCGCAAAATTAGTCAATATATTTCACTCGCGCGGCATATAAAGGTGTTGTTTTATATTAAAGAAACGTGCCTTAGACCCATTATTTCCTTACTTCTTCTTAACTTCGCAGCGGTTATTCAAAAAAAACTGCAAATATTATGGACAACATCAGCCAGCAGGTAGCAAAGGAACTTCTCAGAATCGAAGCCGTGAAGGTGCGTCCTTCACAACCGTTCACATGGGCATCGGGATGGCTTTCACCTTTCTACTGCGATAATCGTAAAGCCCTTTCCTATCCCGAAGTCAGAAATCTGGTGCGTGACTCTCTATGCCACATTGCAACAACCCAGTTCCCTGATTGTCAGGTTATTGCCGGAGTTGCTACCGGTGCCATAGCCCAGGGGGCACTCGTTGCCGACCGTCTTGGAAAGCCATTCGTATATGTACGTTCCGCTCCCAAAGACCACGGAATGGCCAACTTAATCGAAGGCCAGCTTGAGCCGGGCAGTACAGTCCTTGTCATCGAAGACCTGATTTCAACAGGAGGAAGCAGTCTCAAAGCCGTTCAGGCACTCCGCGATGCCGGCTGTAAGGTCATGGGCATGGTGGCATCGTTCACATACGGATTCCCACAGGCCGAAAAGGCATTTGAAGAGGCCGGAGTCAAACTGGTAACCCTCACGGATTATCCCGCCATGCTTCAGGCGGCAATCGGAAGCGGATACATAGGAAACGAGAGTCTCCAGACCCTGGAAGAATGGAGAAAGAACCCTTCAGAATGGGGAAAGTGATATGAAGAGATACGAAAGTCAGATAAAGTTCGTGGCCTGGCCACAGGAAAATGTCTATAACAGGCTGTCTGATCTGAGCAACCTTCAGTCACTGGCCGGAGCCATTCCGCAAAGTGAATCCGAAAAGATCAGCATCAAGGACCTTCAGGCCACAAGGGACCAGGTCAGTTGTGAGGTCTCACCGCTTGGACGTCTTGCACTGGGTATCGTTTCACGCGAACCGTTCAAGTGCATCAAGTTCGAAACCCTGCAGTCGCCCATCAGGATGACCATGTGGATTCAGATTCTGCCCACTACAGCAGAAAGCAGCAAATTCAAGATAACCGTGGATGCCGATCTGAACATGTTCATGGCAAAAATGGTAGAGAAACCGCTGACTCAGGCCATTGGGAAAATTGCCGATTTATTATCAAATATTCCTTACAACGAATGAAACCTATCTGGGATAAGGGGAAACCCGTGAACTCACTCATCCAGGACTACACCGTAGGACGTGACCGCGAAATGGACCTGATGCTGGCCGAATATGACATCCAAGGATCCATGGCGCATATCAGAATGCTCGAATCCATCGGACTTCTGGAGCCCGATGAACTGAAAACGCTCACATCCGGACTCAGAGAACTGCTGGAAGTAGTCAAATCAGGGAATTTCGTCATAGAAGACGGTGTGGAGGATGTGCATTCCCAAATTGAGCTTATGCTTACCCGACAGTTCGGTGATATGGGAAAGAAAATTCACAGCGGCCGTTCCCGTAATGACCAGGTTCTGGTAGATCTGAAACTTTTCACACGTGACCGGCTGCGTCATATTGTGGAGCAGGTCAAGGGACTGTTCGACATACTGGTCCGCCAAAGCGACACCTATAAGGATGTGCTCATGCCCGGATACACGCATCTGCAGATAGCAATGCCGTCATCGTTCGGTCTCTGGTTCGGGGCTTACGCCGAATCGCTCACCGATGACATGCTTGTGCTGCGCGCCGCCTTTGATCAGGCAAACCGCAATCCTCTGGGAAGTGCAGCCGGATACGGTTCATCGTTTCCGCTGAACAGGCAGATGACCACAGATCTTCTGGGCTTTGAATCAATGGACTATAACGTGGTCTATGCACAGATGACCAGAGGCAAGCTGGAACGCACCGTAGCATTCGCTCTTGCAAGCGTGGCAGGTACGATAAGCCGTCTGGCATTCGATGCATGCATGTTCAACAGTCAGAACTTCGCATTCATCAAGCTGCCCGATGACTGTACCACCGGCTCAAGCATAATGCCTCACAAGAAGAATCCCGATGTGTTTGAACTGACACGCGCCCGCTGCAACCGTCTGCAGGCACTTCCTCAGGACATCATACTTATGACAAACAACCTGCCAAGCGGATATTTCCGCGACATGCAGCTTGTCAAGGAACTGTTCCTGCCGGCTTTCGAACAGCTGGAACAGATCATCACCATGACAGCATACATGATGGACCACATCAAAGTACGCACCGACATTCTCGATGATCCCAAATACGATACCATTTTCAGCGTAGAGGAAGTCAACCGCCTGGCCCTTCAGGGAATGCCTTTCCGTGAAGCCTACCGGACAGTCGCTTCGGATATTGAGAACGGCACGTTCAAGGCATGTCACGACATAAGCCACACGCACGAGGGAAGTATCGGCAACTTATGCAATGACCGTATATCGGCACGTATGGAGGAACTTGTCGGCGCATTCCCGTTCGCAGACATAGACAAGGCCATTTCGGAACTTACCGGGAATGCCTGATAAACTGGAAAAAACCGATGAAAAGGCCCATTTTTGGAACAGGATACACATTGTCAGCAATACTGCTCACAATAATGGCCGGTATGCTGCCCATGTTCATGTTACAAGGATGCGAAGCCAGATCATACAAGGTCTTCTCAAAAAAATATCCTGTACTGTTCTCTTGTGACTGCCAGATTGCACCATACAATCAGTTGGGCACTCCGGGACGTTTCCTGTCAGTTTCCAGAACTTTTGAGAAACTGAGTGTATCAGATCCGGACGGGCACGAGACTGTCTTTGAGCTCAGCTACGCACAAGGTTCGGCATACAGTCTTGGACTGGGAGGGCTGCTGTTGGGAACGCCCTGCTTCAACAATGACAGTCAGGAAGTCTGGGCGTACGATATGGCCTGTCCACAATGCGAGAAATCGGACATACGGCTCAAGGCTGGAATAAACGGGATGGCAACATGCCCGAAATGCGGGAACAGCTGGGATCTCAACAATAGCGGTTTCCCCACTGACAGCGATTCCCGGCCATTATACCGATATCCGGTAAGCAGGTCAGGAACCGTATTGAGAATCAGCAATATGTAAATACCAATTGGAGTCACAGCATGAAGATTGAACGGGACAAGCTCATACCAAGACTGAAATGGCTATGGAAGTCATCTGAAGGCATTCGGACCAAGGCGGTTCTGAACACCCTCATGGGACTGGTTCAGGTACTCCTTGACTTCTGTTTCATCTGGTCCACCAAACTGTGCGTCGATGTTGCAACCGGAGTCAGGGATATGGCCCTGTCAAGAGCTGTGGCATTTCTGGTGGCATCGGTCCTTGGCGGTTCCCTGCTTGGATACGCACGCAACTGGGTCCGGTCGCTTCTTGGAGCCAAGAGCCAGAACCTTATGACACTCAAAACGTTCACCCGCATTATGAAAAGTGCCTGGACCGGACGTGAGAGCCTTCATTCAGGCGATACCATGAACCGCCTTATCCAGGATGCCAATCAGATTACGACCGTAATAACAGACACACTTCCCCAGCTGTTATGCGTTCTGTTCCGTCTTGTCGGAGCATTCATATATCTTTACACTCTCCAGCCCCGTCTGGCGCTGATTATGGTGTTCATTGCACCGGTCTTCCTGCTTCTCAGCCGGTTCTATGCCCGCCGTATGATGTCCCTGTCGCGTGACATACGCGATGCGGAGAGCCGCATACAGATGATCATGCAGGAGAACATACAGAACCGCATGCTCATCAAGTCTCTTGAACAGACTGATTTCATTGTAGACAATCTGTCCAGCACACAGGACATCCAGGTTGAAAAGGTACGTCGCAAGACCAGATTCTCAAGCGTAAGTTCACTCATCGCCGGAATTGGTTTCGCATTAGGTTATCTGGTGACTTTCGTATGGGGCGTGTACAGTCTCAATGCACATGCCATCACATACGGAACCATGATGGCTTTCGTACAGTTGGTAGGGCAGATACAGGGCCCGTTCCGCTCCATTGCCAATCTTCTGCCTGTGATTATCAGCGCACTTGTATCCACCGACCGTATCCGCGAACTGGAACAGGTGCCGCTTGAATCCGATGAACACTCCATAATGCTGGGTTCAGACTCCGTTCCCGTGGGTGTCAGATTCGACAACGTCACTTTCAGATATGCCCAAGGCGATTCCCCTGTTCTTAATAATCTGAATGTTGATTTCAAGCCGGGTTCACTCACTGCCGTTCTCGGAGAAACCGGGGCCGGCAAGACAACCATGACCAGGCTCATCATGGCACTGCTGCATCCCGACAGCGGAAAGATTGTCTTTTACGAACCGGATGGAAGGGAGGTTCAGGCTGGCCCGGAAACGCGCTGTAACATAGAATATGTCCCTCAGGGAAATACACTGCTCAGCGGTACTGTCCGATACAACCTTATGCTAGGCAATATGAACGCCAGCGAGGAACAGATGAAAGCGGCCCTGCATACTGCCTGCGCGGACTTTGTTCTGGAAAGGGAAGAAGGGCTGGATACCATCTGCGGAGAGGACGGTGCAGGACTAAGCGAAGGCCAGGCACAGCGCATTGCCATAGCACGCTCCCTGCTCAGGGAAAGGAAAATCATGCTCCTGGACGAAGTCACATCGGCCCTTGATATGGAAACTGAGGAACAGTTACTGAAAAACCTTTCCGACAGGGCTCATGAACACGGCCAGACCGTGATCTTCATTACCCATCGGAAAGGTGTTCTCAATCTGTGTACCGGAGTGTTGGATTTATCAGAAATCCCAGACAATACCCAGAGCGAAGTTCAGTGATGTACGTTTGAACGAGTCATTTCCCGGAACCTTCAGAGCTGCAAGTGCCTGTGCCGGAAGTATTCCCTCAAGCTTCTGAGCGTATGTTGCTCCTGCATTGCCATAATCGGTGTATGACTTTTCAGCTTCATCATAGAAGGTGTTGAATGCAGAAAGATCTATAGCCAGACGGTCAGTGAACCAGTAGCGGAAACCACCACCCAGGCACCATGACGGAAGTGAGAAACTGGAATCAGTCAGATAGCCGTTATTTTCACCGAAGTCAAAGCGGGTAATCTGAGTACCGAGACTCATCGTCAGCTTGTCAGTAAGATCATATTCCAGACCGGCAGTCCACTCAAGAGTATTGCCACCAAGCAGTTCCTGACGGCCGTTATAATCGGCATCCTTGTCAAAATAAACGTTCATGGCTGCTGCCAGACGCAGAGTCGGCAGGAAATTTACATTAATGCCGGTTGACAGAAGAGCAGGCATATCGGCTCTGGACTCCACTCCGTCCTCGTAAGCTGCTATGCCGGTAGAGTTGATGTCTGTCTCATTTTTGAGAGTAACATTGGTACGGAACTCATACTTGACAGCCAGATCGACTATTCCTGCCTGCAGATGGGCGTTCAGAACGGGTGTATATGCGAAACCGGTCTGAGTGCAGGAAACCTCCTTGTCAGCGCCAAGTTGCTGTGCAATACCCTGAGCCGTCTGCTGTGCCATCTGAGCGGGCATCTGAGCTGAAAGAATCTGTGAGAGGACAGCCTGCAGGGCAGTGCCTGCCGGCAAAAGGGACTGCATCTGATTCATGTACAGCTGATAATTGAAAATACCTCCGTCATACTGGTTCTTGAGATAGTTCAGTCTGATACCTGCAGCAACTGACAATTTAAGAAAATCATCATCGAATACCTTGTACGAATAGTTGAACTGACCGCCAAAGCCGAAAGACTTTCCGGTGAAGTTGATATCGGCCTGATATCCTCCCATAATCTGACTGCCGGCAAGGGTATTGACTGCTGCAGGGAGCAAAGCCATTGGTGCTTCGAACGAACCGAGACCGTCATCAAATGCACACGAACCGCCTCCGGAAACAACACCGAAATGCAAAGAAGCAGCCCACCTGTTCTTATTGTAGGCAAGGTCCAGACTCGGAATTACCGGAGCAAAAGTACTGCCCTTGTATTCATTGACCGACTGTCCAAGGCTTTCACGGTTAAGCGCAAATGGAGCGTATGACGATGTGATGGTGCGCGTCTGGAACGCCATCTGTTCGCCAAGTCCGAAATGCAGTCCCTCGTTCATGAACACCAGACCGGCGGGATCATAATATGCTCCCTGCACACCGATTATGGCGTTCTGTGCGGGCTGACGGAAGAAAATAGGATTCTGATTGGTGTTAGTAAACAGTCCTCCGCCCAGCATGTTGGCCGATGCCAGGACAAACAGTGCAACTAGTGCTGATTTTCTTGTCTTCATTTTTTATCTGTTTATAATTGTGTGTGCTGATATTGTATATGCGTTTACTATATATCCGTGTGCAAATATGGGAATAATAATCGGTTCATGGCATTTTATCAATAAGATTTTTGTTTTTATCTCTCGGCCCTGATAGGATTATTCAGGAAATCCTGATAGGCAAGACGGATTCCGTCTTCAAGTTCAGTCCTATACGTCCATCCCAGTCCGGCCGCCTTGCTTACATCAAGCAGTTTCCGGGGAGTCCCGTTCGGACGGGAAGTGTCCCACTCTATCCTTCCCTCATAGCCGATGACACGGGCAACCATCTCCGTCAGCTCCTTTATTGTCAGTTCTTTGCCTGTACCTGCATTAACGGTCTCAGCGCCATCATAGCTGTTCATGAGGAATACGCAAAGATTGGCCAGATCGTCAACATAAAGGAATTCACGCAACGGAGAACCGTCACCCCAACAGGTAACTGACTCAAGACCTGCTTCCTTGGCCTCATGGAAGCGACGTATCAGAGCCGGCAATACATGACTGTGCTCCGGATGGTAATTGTCATTCGGACCATACAGGTTCGTCGGCATGAGCGAGATGTAGGGTACACCATACTGGCGGTTCAGATATTCACAATACTTGAGACCGCTTATCTTGGCAAGAGCGTAACCTTCATTCGTTTCCTCAAGCGCACTGGTCAGAAGGCAGTCCTCGGTCATGGGCTGTTCAGCCATACGTGGATAGATGCATGATGACCCAAGATACTCGAACTTCCTGACACCATTCACCCATGCGGCATGTATGGTATTGAGTGCCATCATTTCGTTTTCATAAAGAAAACCTGCCTTATCATTGCGGTTCGCCACTATTCCACCCACCTTGCCGGCCGGCATGAAAACATATTCCGGCTTTTCCGTTGCAAAGAAATCATTAACAGCCGCCTGGCAGGTCAGATCAAGTTCCTTGTGCGTACGGGTTACAATATTCCCATAGCCCTGACGCTGAAGTTCACGTACTATGGCACTGCCTACCATTCCGCGGTGCCCTGCAACAAAAATCTTCGATGTCTTTTCCATCATTCCAGACTGTCAATATCGGATTTCACCTTGAGTTTGCGCACGAATCTCATATCATGACGCATCATTATTCCAACCAGTTCATTGAACGATGTCTTCTGCGGATTCCAGCCAAGGACGGTACGTGCCTTAGTCGGATCGCCAAGAAGCTGTTCGACTTCCGATGGACGGAAATATTTCGGATCGACCTCCACCAGTGTCTTTCCGATAAGCGATTTCGCGTTGAGAACGCCTGCCTTACGGGCGGCATCGGCATCAATGCCGACGCATACGCCCTTCTCGTTTACCCCCTGGCCTTCCCATCCTATCCTGATTCCGATTTCAGCAAACGCCAGTCCTGCAAATTCACGGACGGTATGGTATTCGCCGGTCGCAATCACAAAGTCATCGGGCTTGTCCTGCTGCATTATGAGCCACATGCACTCTACGTAATCCTTCGCGTAACCCCAGTCACGCAGTGCGTTGAGATTACCAAGATACAGTTTGTCCTGAAGACCCTGTGCAATGCGCGATGCAGCTATTGTAATCTTTCGCGTTACGAATGTCTCACCGCGGCGTTCGCTCTCATGATTGAAAAGTATTCCATTCACTGCATACATGCCGTATGCCTCACGGTAATTCTTACATATCCAGAAGGCGTACTGCTTTGCCACTCCGTACGGACTGCGCGGATAGAACGGTGTGGTTTCCTTCTGCGGAACCTCCTGCACCTTGCCGAACAGTTCAGAAGTCGATGCCTGGTAGATTCTTGTCTTCTTCTCCATTCCGAGAATACGGACAGCCTCAAGAAGTCGAAGCGTACCAACCGCATCGGCTTCGGCTGTATATTCAGGACAATCAAAAGACACCTTCACGTGACTCTGCGCCGCCAGATTGTATATCTCATCGGGTTGGACCATCTGGATTATCCTGACCAGACTGGACGAGTCGGTCATATCTCCGTAATGAAGATTGATGGTACGCTTGCGTTTCATGTCACGTACCCACTCGTCAAGATACAGATGCTCTATACGACCGGTATTGAAACTGGAACTGCGGCGCATTATTCCGTGGACCTCATATCCCTTCTCAAGCAGGAACTCGGCAAGGAAGCTTCCATCCTGACCTGTAATACCCGAAATCAGAGCCACTTTAGTCTTTGACGAAGCGCTCTTTTTGTCAAGTTTGACAGCAAGTACAGACTCGATTTGAGCCAAACTCGCTTCACTTATGCCTACTTTACCATTAAACCAACGGCTGACAGCCGTCTCGTCCTTGTCAAGCATTTTAGCCAGATCACGCTGGGAAATTCCCCTTTGGGACATTATCTGCTTGAGATTTTCGATAATTGCAGAATCTTTCATACCTTAGAAATAATACTGCAAAGTTCGGCAATATTGTCAAGCTTGGCAATTTATTTCCTCAATATTTTGAAAACATGACAAGAACTTGACAATTACACGAATGAACGTATCAGTCCAGCTACATATTCCGCATCATCAACGGTAATGGCAGGCCCTATTGGCAGACTGAGTTCTTCTACGGCAATTGATTCGGTTATCGGAAGCCCATCATGATATGGTATTTTCAATATGCCCCTGCCTCTATAGCATTCCTGAAGATGAGGAGGAATGGGGTAATGCACCAGCGTTTCCACACCATTGCGTTTCAGGTATTCGGCCAATGCATCACGCCGGCCACCGCCAACCAGGATAGGAAACAGGTGATAGACATTTGATTCGTCAGGCATTCGGAGAGGAAGTCTTATCAGACCACCGGGCAAATTGTCATAATAGAAACCTGCAATTGTCTGACGATGTGCATTGTCCTCATCAAGGTATTTCAATTTTACATCAAGCACTGCTGCCTGAATTTCATCAAGACGGGAGTTACGTCCACAGAAATCAGACACATATTTCCGGCTGCTCCCGTAATTGGCAAGAGAACGGACAACCGAAGCCAGTTCAGGGTCATCGGTAGTTACGGCACCGCCATCACCCAATGCTCCAAGATTCTTTCCCGGATAAAAGCTGTGTGCAGCAGCATGACCTATCGAGCCCGTAACCTTTTCTAGCTTATTGCCCGAACAGTCAGTATATACCGTTCTGCAACCATGGCTCTGGGCACAGTCTTCAACAAGCTTAAGATTGTACCTGCTGCAGATCTCCCCTATTTTTGAAGTATATGCGTTCCTTCCGTAAAGATGGACAATTGCAATTGCCACGGTACGTCCGGTGATCGCCTCTTCTATTCTGTCTTCGTCAATTTCAAGTGTATCGGCCTTCGGTTCGACAAGGACAGGCACAAGACCGTTTTCAGTAATGGCAAGAACCGTAGCAATGAAAGTGTTAGCCGGCACGATGACCTCGTCACCCCGTTTCATCAGCCCCATTTCAATGTATGCACGGAAAATCAGCGTCAAAGCATCCAGACCGTTTGCGCACCCGACAGTAAAAGCGGTTCCCACATATGAAGAGAAATCGCTTTCAAAACGTTCGTTCTCAGCACCGCGCAGATACCATCCGCTGTTGGTGACACGAGTGACGGCAGCGTTGATGTCGGCCTCATGCAGAGCCGTCACATCCTTAAGACTTAAAAAAGGCACTTGTCTCATGATTGGTTGTAAAAGTAGGTCAAATAAATGGCAAACTGTTATCTGAACCTGAAAATTTGCGGTTTGCATATAATGGCTAATACGGTAAAACGGTAGCTTAGCGCCCGAAAACACATTCATCAATTCAATATCATAACACAAGCCTATGAAAACATGCCGAACCGTGAAGACGCTCCTTCCGACCGCAGCCTTATTATCGGTATTTATGAGTTCGTGCGACAACAGCACATTTGACATTACGGAAACGGAATCAGAAACATCGTGCCTGAACGTCATTACCAGAAGCGCCACTGGCAGTAAAGACCTTCAGACACAGGTGTTCGCATTTGACATGGACGGCACATGCGTAGCCCGTACTGATGCGGACAGCGATTACCGCCTCAATCTTGAACTGGGGAAACAGTACCATATTACTGCCATTGCAACCAGTGGAACCTGCTACTCCATTCCAAAGGATGTTTCACATGAATCCGTCATCAGAATGACAGGAAACGAAGGATGGGCCATTTCACCGTTGGAAATGGCCCGGACCGATGTCACCACTTCAAAATCCACTTCGACTCTGTCACTGCAGATGCAGTTCGCCGTAACATGTCTGACAGTTGAACTGACAGGCATCCCGGAAGAATATGACTCCGTCATGCTGTCCTTTCCCGACATGGGGACAGGACTGTCAATGTCAGGCAACATTGAAACCGGCGGTACAGTCTCCATCGGACTTGAAAAAAGAGGAGAGGTCTGGACCTGTGACCCGTTTCATGTATTTCCCGGCACCAAAGACAAGCAGGAATTCAATGTGCGTCTGATAAAGGGGGACACGGAATGCATCACTGCAGTCAGCACGAACCAGCCATTCAAGGCAGGCACTCCGTATCACATAACCGGAACTTTTGCCGATGGGGATTTCCTGATTGAAGGGCATATCGGACAGGCATCATGGAACACTCCGGAAAACATGACATTCCAGTTCGGCCCAAGAATATCAGAAAGCGGAATTATCGGAACTGATGAAGGCGGAGACTCCGATACCGGAGATGACAACCCCGTTTCCGTCAACCGGATACCCACTCCGACAAGTGAATGGAACGGTCATATAGTCGCTCTGGTCTATGATGCAGACGGTAATCCTGTATCTGATGAGTCGGAGATTGCCGGAATGAAACAGGCCACACTGCTGTTGATAAGCCTCGATGACTGGGACAAGATGACATCGGCGGGCAATGAGTCGACACCGGATATGGCCGCCGAAGCGGCACATGGCTATATAGAATACGGAATGGACGGATGGGACATTCCGACAGAAACCCAGGCCCGGCAGCTCAAGGCGGCATATAATGATGACAGCAACGGAACAGGCAGCACATCCCTGTCCATTCTGAACGCAGCTATCGTAAAGGCCGGAGGAGTTGGAATTGAAACCGTTGACGGAAGTGACAACGTACGATATCTGTGCGAACGGGCCACACGCACATTCTGTTTCAAAAGTGCCTCACTCAATGTCACAAATGCAGGTGCAAAAACCGCGAACTACCACCTGCGGCCGGTACGCACCGTCAGCGTGAAAACAGACGGGGCATCATAACCCTCCACGACGGATTGTAAGCCGGATTGCCTGGGTGTCGGCAGCTGCAAACCCAGCAGCATCGGATACTACCAGTGCCAGATACCCACCGGCTCCGGCTCCCGGCATTTTCCATGCCAGCACCTGTTCCATAACACTGTACCTGTCAATATATGACTGCACACTTCCCTGTATCATTGCAGGGAACATGGCAGTCTGTGCATGGAATGAATCAAGATATGAACTGGCAAAAGCGGTCAGATCACGTTCCATAATGGCTTTCCAGCAACGTTCGGCAGCATCGGCCAAAGCACGGACCTTGACTGGGGTGATGTCCTTGCCTGTCACCACACTGCAACCTGCAGGACGTGGATCCATGGGAATCATCACAAGGTGCTGCTCCAGCCACTCCAGAATGACAGGGTCCTGACATGTCTCTATCCTTGACGGCCAGAAATGATTGTCATACCAGTGACGGCACAGTCCCGGAACACAAATTCCTATGGCATCCTGAGCACCGCTCACGATACCGTCCTCACGCTCGGGATGATTCTCGAAACAGAACACCAGGCGGGCAAGAGTCTCAGGGTCCATATTCGGAAGCTGATACGGCCAGATACGCTTGATGATATTACGGGTAGAGGTTGAAAGCCCACAACGCTCGCGAATTTCAAAAGTCGGTTCAAGACTTATGGTAATGGCCCAGCCCGGAGCATACTGGCTCACATATGGCTGGTCTATCCATGTTCCCGCCAGGTCAAGACGGGTCGGCAACTGACATGGCGTCTGCTTCAGACTGGTTGAGGAACGGGCCTCAAGTCCGGTCTGCGGCACGCGGTCCAGTACGACGTACTCCATCCCGCGTTCGCGGCACAGCTGCTCCTTGAGCGGTGACGAACCATCGGAATTGACCAGAAGAATGTCCGGCTGCACAATATCCAACGTCGGAACGAAATCAAGGATTCCGCTCCCCCGATTTATGAAAGCCTGTTTTACGTACCTGATGCTCTGTACCATGAACAGACGTTCCTGCTCACTATATACCGTATGATGATGCTTCAGTTCCAGGATGGTGGCATCGGATCCTATTCCGACATACAGTTCACCATACTGTGAAGCCTGACGGAAAAACTCCACATGCCCGCTGTGCAGCAGGTCATAACATCCGCTTACAAATACCTTTTTCATATCAATCCATTAGAAAATCGTTCAGAAAGCGTTCGTTTGCAGCCTGAATGCTTTCATATGTCAACACATTTCTGTCACCGCTGAGAATGGCGTATCCGAATTTATCACGGTCACCGTCATTGATATACATACCGAAATCCATACCTTGTTTCAGACCGTCATGGCGTTCGAACAGCACCTTGATACGGGGGTCAAGATAACGGACTATACTGATGTCACCGTTTTTTGAACGGGTACCGGAAGGAATATCGTAACCGAACCACATGCTTGAGACCGGTCCATTCAGATAATTGCCCGGCTCAACCAGACCGCCATGCAGTACGCTTATGTAATCGGCCAGATAATCGTGGCCCGATGCCTCCCAGACCGTATGACTGCAGATGAATCCGCTGCTGCGGGCCCCCATCTCAACAGGAACAATAGTACCATCGGGCTTCATTATCACTTCCAGATGACCGAACATGCTGTCAAGTCCCAGAGCTTTGTAACATTCAATGCCGAACTGAGCGATTCTGTCCCATGTTGAAGTGTCATATAATGTGGAATTCCAATGATGGATAACCGTGACATGATTGTTCCGGGCATACTTGGAATGGTATTGGATGGAACTGCCATAGCAGTTCACATTACCATAGCTGTCTCCAAGCAAATCTACAGTAAACTCCTGACCTTCAACAAACTCCTCTATAAGACAATGGCCATTGAATGATTCTGACCTGGCTTTTTCAATAGCCTCACAGATTACATCCAGAGACCTGCCCGGCTCCAGTATGGTTATTCCACGCGAACTGGCCGAAACATCGGGCTTGCATATCAGTTTTTTCTCACGGTTAAGTTCATGAATGCTCTCCGGGGTAAAACAGTCATCAGTTTCAGAAAAACGCCCGAAAAGCCCGGCCTTGGTCCACAAGTCACGCATGTCACGTTTGGAAAGGACACGGTTGAAACGCTCGGGCATGGTGCAGCATCCGCACCATGCGTTGATGGCATTGACGGACGGAGCAGCCAGATCTATGCTGGAAAGGGCGCCATGGACATGTCCTTCCAAACCAGCCTGCTTCAATGCAGCGATTATTGCGGCGCTGTCCTTGATATCAATCTGGAAATACCTGTCACCTTCAATGCGCGGGCAGTCGTTCCATGCCACCACGGCAACCCTGTATCCCAACTCGCGCAAATGACACACCTGCCCCCAAAGCAGGGGATTCTCACCCAGAAGGACAAACCAACGGTCACCGGCACCCATTATTCCGTTCATTACATGAATTCTATTTCACGCCCTTGTACTCAAGGAACTCGGGATATTCGCGTATGTAATCTTCTTCGACATACTTATCCGATGCAAGCACCATGCAGACCGAACCGGAGGAGAAATCGAATATATCCCTCCAGATGCCGGAGCCCACATAAAGTCCCTGATAGGGATGGTTCAGAAAGAATGTCTTGCGCTGTCGTCCGTCATCCAGCGTGACTGAAAACGAACCGCCTGCAGCAATGATGACCTGCTCAAGGGTACGGTGTGCATGTGAACCGCGGCTCTCACCGCCCGGTACGTCATAAAGCCAATACACGCGTCTGATATCGAATGGAACCTGGTCTCCATTCTGTGCGAACGACAGATTCCCCCGTTCGTCCACGATTCGGGGAAGGTCAATTATTCTACAATCGTCTATTGTCATTTTATCAGCATTTTTTATTCAATTGAAATCAGATGAGCCTCACCTCCCGGAAATTTGACAAGCCATATTCCCGATTCAAGACTTTGAACAGCCCTTTCCGGCACAACACCCGGTTCTTTTACCTCAAATGAACCAGCCGCCTTGCCATCAAGAGAATAAATCCGTGCCAAACCGGAAAGATACCCGTTTGGAGGTGCATCAACCGTATTGGGAATGTCTATGAAATCCTCAAGCCTGATATATATGGGGTCTCGGGAAGAGGAACAAACAAGTGCATGTTCGGACATTCCGGACAGTTTTGAATAGACAGCTATCGCATATGTCGGTTTCAGAACAATATCCTTGGCTATTGACACCCTTCCAAACTTTCCATATATGCCATTGGAATAACCGACATGATCAAATTTGTTTGTAGACAGCCTGTCCACTATCGACCAGTCCAGAGTATCGCACACCATCAGATCCAAAGTTCCGCTGAAAGCTGTTGTCCTCGAAAAATTAATAATTGCCGATGTATTCGTGTAAAAAGGACTGAACCCAACCTGTCCGCTCACGCTGATGCACTGATCATTTCCATAAAATGACAGTTGTGAATACAGAATGGCATCCGTACCGTATCCGGATACTGGAATGTCATGAAAAAGCGATGAGCTGCTGTACACCGGCTGCCATGTCTTTTCACCATCGGCCGATGTACTGATTGCAATCCTGTCTGACGGCTGTATTCTGTTCATCGGATCAATCTGACAATATTCCAGGGGAAATTGTTTCCAAAATGATCCGGGCGGACATGGGCCTGCTGAATAACCCGGATGCACTGTAAAACGATACTTGTTGTCCGATGAATAGACATCCACCCTGATGCTTCCTTCAAAATCCTGATTCGACATATTAGTCAGATTGAAAACATCAACATCAAACACGTATCCTGGAGCAAGATTTCCATCGACTGTGGTATAAATCCGGTTATAGAGAAATGGAGAAGCAAAATCCTCAACATCCATCCTGCCCGGTTTGATTCCTACCAGAGCGTTTGACACCGAGTAATGATCAGGCGAAATCATCCCGTCTGAATAGAATCCGTCATTGGACCCTCCCCAGCCAAGATTGTAGTGAAACAGCCCACGGTCATCATAACCGTCAAGCACAAACGTATGCCATCCCCTTGAACCACCACCTAAAACGGCAACGGGCCGATCAGCAGCAATTTCGACACGAAGAATTGCATTCCAGTCCTCCGTATCATAGAGCTCACGATACAGATACATGGCATAATCATAATGAAAATAGTGACGTAATGCATACTGGACGGTAGTCAGATATGCAGAACTTACATCATTATCATAATCCATAGCCACAGACACGCCACAAGCCCTTATAAGTTCTGATACTGCAGCGCTTGACAAGGTTGATGGCACATTTTCCATCTCCTTCCACCGAAACGGATTTGCCGCAAAATCATACTCCTGATGAAGTTTTCTTGTCGTTGTCGTGTAACTGAAACTTCCGGTATTACTTTCCGGCCATTCATAGTACTTCATGATAATTGCCATAGCTGTTGCCGTACAACCAGCCATGCAGGGACGACCGAAAACTTTAGGGGCAACAGAAGTATTGAAACTGTCTCCGTTCTGATTGAATTTGGCAGTTTCAAGGCATTTTGACCAGCCGATACCCGCCTTAGTGTCAGGCACGCCATCAAAGACACCACATCTAATGCTGTCAATCGCAGAACGGTATGATTCCAGAAAGACCGATGACGCCATGCGCGGGTCGGGATTGAACGATCCATGGTAAGAGTATGCCAGAATCTCGGGTCCCTGGCTTTCCCCTGACACTATCACCCAGCCTTGGCCGTCTTCCCTGTTGAAGACGTAAATTTTCCCATCGGGTTCATCGGCCAGTTCCAGTTCCATTCCTTTGTCACGACTCTGGACCGCATATTCCCCCTGATTGGAACCATTGTTGAAAAAACCGGCTGCAATCAGTCTGGCCTCATCCTCCCCAATGACATGGGCAAAGGAAGAAGTGGCTGACAGACAGAAGGCAAGCGCCAGAAACAATATGTTATACGTTCTCCTCAACAGTCCCTTTTAAAAAGATGTGGTAAAGATACCGAAAAATGCGGAAGAACAAAATAATCACTACTTTTGCATCCAGTATGAATGCCAATTCAAAAAAGAACGGACTGCTGGCACTCAGTCCCATGATGGTGTTTCTGGGTATTTACCTTATCAGCTCCATTGCCCTGCACGACTTTTACGCTGTACCCGTGAGCGCTGCGTTCGTCCTTGCATCGGCTTATGCGATGATGATTTCCAAGGGAACTCTGCAGCATAGGATTGAAGTGTTTTCGCAAGGGGCAGGCGACAGGAACGTACTCCTGATGATATGGATTTTCGTACTTGCAGGAGCTTTTGCATCGACCGCCAAGGAAATGGGAGCGATTGACGCGGCAGTCAACGCCACTCTTAGCGTTATCCCAAGCCGCTTTGCCTTTGCAGGTCTGTTCCTGGCAGCCAATATCGTATCGTTTTCAATAGGCACAAGCGTAGGCACCATTGTGGCCCTGATGCCAATTGCAGCAGGCATTGCCCAGCAGACCGGACTGGACACCGCAGTGATGGCGGCAGTAGTTGTAGGCGGCGCATTCTTCGGAGACAATCTTTCATTCATTTCGGACACCACGATTGCAGCCACACAGGCCTTGGGCTGCCGCATGCGTGACAAGTTCAAGTCGAATCTCGGAATTGTACTGCCGGCCTTCATTGTCGTCATAGGCATTTACCTGTTCAAGGGGACCGGTGCCGGAACAGATTTCCAGACCGGTCCGGTAAGTTGGATAAGACTCATACCTTATCTGGCAGTAATCGTGCTTGCCCTGCTGGGATGTAACGTGATTATTGTCCTTTCCATCGGCCTTTTTGCCAATGCAGTGATAGGCATTTCATGCGGTGGTTTCGGCTGGGGAGGTTTTCTGAGCGCTATCGGAAGCGGAATAGCCGGCATGTCAGAACTGATAATAGTGACCCTTCTTGCCGGAGGCATGCTGGCACTCATGCGTGAAGCCGGAGCACTTGATTTCATCATGAGCAGCCTGTCCGGCAAAATGAAAGGGAAAAGAGGAGCCGAACTTTCAATCGCAGCCACAGTCAGTCTGGCAAACCTGTGTACAGCCAACAACACCATAGCCATCATCACGACAGGAGAACTTGCAAGGAACATATCCGAACGGTTCAATCTGAGCCCGCGCCGTACAGCCAGCATACTTGATACTTTCTCATGCATGGTTCAGGGACTCATTCCCTATGGAGCCCAGCTGCTCATGGCATCGTCACTGAGCGGAGTCGGAGCAATTGACATCATTCCAAACCTGTACTACCCTATGGCACTGGGCCTCAGCGCCCTGCTGGCTATCCTTGTCAGACGCTGACACTATTGTCCGATGCCTGAGATGTTCCGAATGCTGCAAACTGGACGGATAGGATAACCTCTGTATCGTTTATCGCCATTAACCATCGGATAAGGATTCTGCGGTTCTCTTCCACGTAATACTATCTCAAAACAATATGACTCAGCTGGTGGAGCGCCATCTCCCATTGATGAAGTCCAGATTCTGACACAATCATCATATACTGAACCGTCATCATCGCACCAACCGGAAGATGGCAGGAAGATGCTGTTCCCATTAAGCTTGCTGGTGAGACGATACCCAAACGTACCGTTCTGTTCGATAAACTCAATTGTGCAGTTCCTTCGCAACTCGTTGCACTCGCTGGCAGTAGGCATACGCCATTCCCCGTTGGAGAGGACCGCTGCTGCATCATCCTCAAAATCAAGAACAGCTTTATTGTCAACAGTGCCGCGTTCATACCATTTGTAGTTATCCTCAGAATAATATTCTTTCTCTGAAATCTCGCCCCATGCAAAATATCCTCCAGGCTCTTCAGGACAGGACGCACCCACATTACATGACGCCCAATTGACAGACAGCCCCATATCTACCGGTTCATAGCAGATTCCAGCATAGAATGCAGAATCCCGCATATTACAGTTGTTTGGACGGTGGAGAAAGAATTTCATCCATGCGTCAGCCATCAAAGAAGCATCAACTCCATCAAATGGCGTGTTTTGACCATCCATTAACTTGACAGAATGTATGCTGTCACGGGGTAATAGAACGTAAGGTAACTTCTTTGCTTCTTTGGAGGCTGCAAACCATCGTCTGTCAGTGGTTTCAAAGACTTCAGAATTGTAGCCTTCGCCAAGCAAAATATATCCTTGAGCTGATGGCTTTATCAAAAGCAAAGCATGGCTATACTGTGACTCGACAAGAAGTTTTCTGTCACGATACGGTTTTCGGTATGCCACCATGGAGATGGTGTCTGCATGATATTCACCTGACAGCACTTGACGTACTTTGCACTTCAGCAGAAAAACATCATAAGTTGCAGACAGATACTCAATATCATTTACCTTCCTCTGCTCGATAATACTGTTTTCCAGCAACTTTGCATCTTCAATGTCGCACACGGCTATCATCATCTGTGAATTATCACTCTGTCCATAGCATAATACTTGACTGATGAAGTAGATTAGAGGAAAAACAATCGACCTTTTCATGAAATGATTTCAAAACAGCTTCTTAATACACGAATGTGAATCACGAACTGATTCACAGTGCAAATATATGACCGACTCCCCTAAATTCAATGGGTTATCTCGGATTCCGTGCAGGGTACCCTCCGGATTACCGTTCCGTGAACGTTTGGCAGTCATCCACTCACCGCGGGGAATGACAGTATCCATCTCCAGAAGACTGTAAGCTGTAAGAACTGTAAGAATCTTACAGTTTGCGG
Source organism: Bacteroidaceae bacterium (assembly GCA_024398615.1). Lineage (GTDB taxonomy): Bacteria > Bacteroidota > Bacteroidia > Bacteroidales > Bacteroidaceae > Colenecus. The sequence continues at coordinate 15 of JAKSIU010000017.1, read as the reverse complement.
CAAAAGCACGCACAG